>NZ_PQSQ01000004.1 GCF_002920575.1 Streptomyces sp. Ru73
GTGCAGGACGTACGGGTGCTGGGTGCCATCGGCGTCGTCCAGCTCGACCACCCCGTCGACATGGCGGCCGCCACCCGTGCCGCGATCGGCGAGGGCGTCTGGCTGCGCCCGTTCCGCGACCTGATCTACACCATGCCGCCGTACATCACCGGCGACGAGGACATCGCCCGCATCTGCGCCGCGGTGCGCGCCGCCGCACGCCAGGGCTGAGAGGAACACATTTCACATGTCGGTGCTGTTCATCACGGGCACGGGCACGGAGATCGGCAAGACGGTCACCACCGCCGCCATCGCCGCCGCCGCACTGGCCAACGGCCGCACGGTCGCCGTCCTCAAGCCCGCCCAGACCGGTATGGCAGCAGGCGAGCCGGGCGACGTCGCGGAGGCCGCCCGGCTCGCCGGCCCCGGCCTCACCACCGCCGAACTCGCCCGGTACCCCGAACCCCTGGCCCCCGCCACCGCCGCACGCCGGGCCGGACTGCCCCCGGTACGCCCGCACGAGATCGCCGACGCGGCGGAGAAACTGGCCGCCGAGCACGACCTGGTACTGGTGGAAGGCGCGGGCGGGCTCCTGGTCCGCTTCGACGAAACCGGCGCCACCCTCGCCCACGCCGCCAAAGCACTCCGCGCGCCGATGCTGATGGTGGCGCAGGCCGGACTCGGCACACTCAACGCCACGGCGCTGACGGCGCTCGCACTGCGCACGGCGGGCATCGACACGCCGGGGGTGGTCATCGGCAGCTGGCCCGCCGAACCGGACCTCGCCTCCCGCTGCAACCTCGCGGACCTCCCGGATGCCGCGGGGGCGCCGCTGCTGGGGGCCGTCCCCGAAGGGGCCGGAGCGCTCGTCCCGGCGGACTTCCGAGCCCAGGCCCCGGGGTGGCTCGCTCCTTCCCTCGGCGGCGTGTGGGACGCCCACGCCTTCGCCCTCGACTTCGCCCCTCCGGCTGTTGTCCATGGGAGGAGCCCACGATGACCGAGGTACGCGGCTACTGCACCCTCTGCAAGTCGCGCTGCGGCGCGACCTACACCATCGAGTCGGGGGCCATGACCGGTGTGCGTCCGGACCCGGGCCACCCCACGGGCGCGGCGCTGTGCCCGAAGGGCCGCGCGGCGCCCGAGCTCGTCCACAGCCCGGCCCGGCTCACCCGGCCACTGCGCCGCACCACACCGCGTACCGACCCCGATCCGCGGTGGCGGGAGATCGGCTGGGAGGAGGCGATGAGGGAAATCAGCGACCGGCTTGCGGAGTTCCGGGACACCACGGGGCCGGAGTCCGTCGCCTTCTCGGTGACCTCACCCAGCGGCACACCGATGAGCGACGCCATCGACTGGGTGGAGCGGTTCGTCCACCTCTACGGCAGCCCGAACATCTGCTACTCGACCGAGATCTGCAACTGGCACAAGGACTTCGCGCACGCCTTCACCTTCGGCAGCGGCCAGCCGGCTCCGGACTTCGCCCGCACCGACCTGGCCGTGCTGTGGGGGCACAACCCCGCCAAGACCTGGCTGGCCCGGTCGGCCGCCCTGGCCGAGGCGCGGGCGCGGGGAGCGCGGCTGGCCGTTGTCGACCCGCGCCGGACGGCGAGCGCGCTGCAGGCCGACCACTGGCTGCGGGTACGGCCGGGCACCGACGGCGTCCTCGCGCTCGGGCTGGCCGACCTCGTGCTGCGCCGCCACGGCGGTGACCAGGACTTCCTGCGTGCCTGGAGCAACGGTCCGCTGCTGGTGCGGGCCGACAACGGGCGCTTCCTGCGGGCCGAGGAGCTGGCTTCCGGTGGCCTCGGCTATGTGGTGTGGGACGAGCACGGCCGTGGGCCCGAGCCCTACGACACCGCCCGGGCCGCCTTCGCTCCGCAGCGGTTCGCTCTGTACGGCAGCTACCGGGTCCGCACCCGCTCCGGCACGGTCACCTGCCGGCCCGCGTTCCAGTGCTACCGCGACGCCGTTGCGGCCTGGCCACTGGAGCGCACCTCGTCGGTGACGGGGGTGGACACCGGCACCCTCCTCGCGTTCGCCGACGACCTGGCCACGGCAGGCTCGGTCAGCTACGGGACCTGGACGGGAGTCGGCCAGCACGCCGACGCGACGCAGACCGAACGCGCCATCGCCACCCTGTACGCGCTCACCGGCTGCTACGACGCACCCGGCGGGAACGCGGTCCTGCCGCAGCAGCCGCTCGCCAAGGTGGCCCTGCCGCTCGCACCCGAACAAGCGGCGAAGGCACTGGGCCTCGACGAGCACCCGCTCGGCCCTCCGGCGTCCGGCTGGGTCACCGCGCGGGACCTGTGCAGGTCGATCATCGACGGCGATCCCTACCGGGTACGCGCCCTGGTCTCCTTCGGCGGCAACCTGCTGCTGTCCCAGCCCGATCCCGTGCGCACCGCCGAGGCACTGCGGCGGCTCGAATTCGGCGTACACATCGACATGTTCGAGAACCCCACCGCGCGGTTCGCCGACATCCTCCTGCCCGCCAACACTCCCTGGGAACGGGAGGGGCTCCGTGCGGGATTCGAGATCTCCCACCGCGCCCAGCAGCGCGTACAGCTGCGTCCCCGCATGCTTTCGCCGCTCGGCGAATCCCGCTCCGACCTCGACATCGTCTTCGACCTCGCCGGCCGCCTCGGTCTCGGTGACGCTTTCTTCGGCGGCGACATCCAGGCGGCGTGGAACCACCAGCTCGCACCGCTCGGGCGCACCGTGGACGAGCTGCGCGCGGCGCCCGGCGGCATCGACGTGCCGCTGCCGATGCGGTACCGCAAGTACGCAGAGACCACGCCCGACGGGCAGGTCACCGGCTTCGCCACGCCGACCGGGCGGGTGGAGCTGTACTCGGAGCGCCTGCTCGACCACGGCTACTCCCCCCTGCCGGAATCCGCGGTCCCACCCACCGACCCCGACTTCCCGCTCACCTTGAGCTGCGCCAAGAACGGGTACTTCTGCCACAGCCAGCACCGCGGGCCGGCGTCGCTGCGCAAACGCTCGCCCGAGCCTGTCGTCGAGATCGGCGAGCAGGCCGCGGCGGAGCGGGGCATCGCCGACGGCGACCTGGTGGAGATCAGGACGCGCAACGCCACCGTGCGGATGCGCGGCCGGGTGGACCCCGGCCTGCACCCCGCTGCGGTGGTCGCCGAGTACGGGTGGTGGCAGAGCACCCCCGACCTCGCGCTCCCCGGATCGGACCCACTGGCCGACGGAGGGCAGAACTACAACCTGCTCGTCGACGACACCGTGCACGACCCGGTCAGTGGCTCGGTACCACTGCGCTCGACAGCTTGCGAGGTGCGCCGGGTACCGACCGGGACCTGGTCGGGGACGCGTGCGTTCGTCGTCGAGGAAGCTCATGAAGTGACCGGTGACGTACGGGAGTTGGTGTTGCGGCCGGCCGACGGCGGTCCGCTGCCGGAGTACCGGCCCGGGCAGCACATCACCCTTGCCGAGGCCGGTGATCCGGACACCGCTCGGGCGTACTCGCTGACCGGCCCGGCCCGGGGCGAGGGGCTCGCCGCGTACCGGGTGGCCGTACGGCGGGTCGACGGCGGTGTGTTCTCCCCGGTCGTGCACCGCAGGCTCACCGCCGGAGCCCGGGTGCTGGTCACCGCGCCGTCCGGCCTCTTCGCCCTCCCGGTCGACCACGACCTACCGGTGGTGCTGCTCGCGGCGGGTGTCGGCATCACCCCCTTCCTCGGCTACCTCGAAACGCTGGCGGCCACCGGCGGCTCGGTCCCCGAGGTGGTCCTGCACTACGGCAACCGCAATCGCGGGACCCATGCGTTCGCTGACCGGCTGCGGCAGCTGGCCGAGGCGATCCCGCAGCTGACGGTGGTCGACCACTACAGCCGGCCGGATGCCGGGGACGTGCTCGGTGTGCACTGCTCGGCCTTCGGCCGGATCACCGCCGACCACATCGACGATGAGCTGATCCGCCGGCGTGCCCGCTTCTATCTCTGCGGCCCGCAGGCGATGACCGAGGAGGTGACCGCCGGGCTGACGGCACGGGGTGTCCCGACGTTCGACGTCTTCACCGAGCGGTTCCAGGCCACCGCGCGGCATGTCGAAATCCCGGCGGATGCCACCGCTTCCGTACGCTTCGCGCGCTCGGACCGCGAACTGACCTGGACCGGCGCTGACGGCACGCTGCTGGAACTCGGTGAGAAGGCAGGTCTGACACTGCCCAGCGGATGCCGCCTCGGGCAGTGTGAGAGCTGCGCCGTCACCGTCCTGAGCGGCGAGGTCGCCCACCTCGTGACGCCGGCCGACGACCTGCCCGGCGACCAGGTCCTGACCTGCCGGGCGGTACCGCTCACGGACCTGGTGCTCGACGTCTGAAGGGCGTCCTCGCGGCGTCCTGTCGTGGTCAGGACCAGGGGAGGACGAGGGCTCCCCAGGCGACTACGGGGCCGAGCGCCACGATGCCGCCGGTGTAACCGATGATCTGGCGGTAGAAGCGGCGGGTGTCGATACCGCGGGCGTTGCTGAGGACGAGGGCGCCGTTGGTGGAGAACGGGGAGGTGTCGACGATCGTGGTGGAGACCGCGAGGGCCGCGATGAGCCCGGCGGCACTGAGGTGGCTGGAGAGCAACAGCGGTACGGCGAGCGGGATGATCGCGGTGAGGATCGCGGTGGACGAGGCGAAGGCCGAGGTGATGGCCACGGTGAAGCACAGCACCAGGGCCACGACGAGCGGGGCGCCGAGGCCGGCGGCGTGGTGGGATATGTCCTCGATGATGCCGGCCTTCTCCAGCATGGCGATGTACGTCATCATGCCCGCCACCAGCAGCAACGTGGACCAGCTGATGCCGTCGACGGCCTTCTCCTGCCGCTTCATGTCCACCAGTGCCAGCAGGGCGCCGGCCACCAGGGCGAGGAAGCCGATCTCCAGCCGGAAGCCGAGCGCGCCGACCACCAGCGCGAGCAGGCAGGCGAGGGTGAGCCACTGACGCCAGTCGGGTCTGCCGGACACGGCGGGGTTCTCGTCGTCGGTCGTCTCGTGTGCCGTGTCCGCGAGCGGAGCGGGGCGCTTGGCGAGGAAGACGTAGGTGAGGAGGGACAGCCCCAGGTTGATGACGAAGCTGGCGGTGAACAGCGTCACGGGCGAGATGTGCAGTGTGGTGTCGTCGACCAGGCCCAGTACGAGGGCACCGGAGACGGCGAGGGGGGAGAAGGCGCCCGCGTGCCCGCCGCTGATCACCATCATGCCGGCCACCAGGGGGTTGATCCTGTAGCGGTAGGCGAAGTTCATGGCGATGGGGACGAGGATCGCCACGGCGGCCGGGGTGAAGGTGCCGAATGCCGTGAGCGTCGCGGCGACCAGGAACAGCACCCAGGGGATGAGCGCCACTTTCCCGCGCACCAGCCGCACTCCGGCCGCGACGAGCCAGTCGATGGTGCCGTTGCGGCGCGCGACGGAGAAGAGATACGTGACCCCGACGATGGTCACGAAGAGGTCCACCGGGAAGCCCGCGAAGATCTCGTCCTCGGTGAGGCCGAGCGAGACGGTGCCGATGGCGAAGGTGGCGACGAAGGCGAGAATGCCCAGGTTGATCGGCAGGATCGTGCCGACCACGAACATGACCAGCAGCGCGCCTATGGAGATCACTTCAGTAGACATCATTGTCCTTGGTGCGGGTGGGGACAGGATGGCGCGCCCCGAGGGCGCGAGGTTACCCCGGGGCGGAGCAGTGTGAACAGGCCTCGGGTGGGGAAGTCGTGGTGCTTCAGGCCGCCTGCGGCCGTCCTGGTTCCGGTACGTAGATCCGGGCATCGGCGAGCAGCCGTGCCGCCCGCTGCACGGTGACCCGGCCGGGCAGGCCGTCCTGGATGTCCGAGCAGCGGACCGCGATCACGCCGGCGGGGGTGCCCAGGCGGAGCCACTCCTCGGTCGGGCCGCTCGCGGCCCGGGAGACCACGGAGTCCTCCAGCAGGCCGGCGGCCGCGACCGCGACGGCGGAGGTCAGGCCGATCGCGGGGTGCGGTGCGTTCATGGTGAGCATGCGTACGGAGACGTCGTAGTCCTCGGCCGCGACGCGTTCGCCGAGCGTGGTGGTGTACGGGACGGGCCGGCCGACCAGGCCCACCTTGGGGACCGCGTCGCCGGGCTCCTCGCCCGGCTCGAGCAGGCCCATCAGCGGTGCGGCGGCGTGGCGGACGGTGCGCAGCCACGGTGCGTCCGCACGCATCTGCTCCAGGGACTCGGCACCGGTGCGTGCCGCGCTGGTGGCATCGACGAGGACGACCGGCGCCCCGGCGTCCACCATGCTCACCCGGACCGGATCAGCGGCACCGACCCGCAGATCCTGCGCGGCCTGCCCGGTGGGCAGCAGGGAACCGGTGGTGCGGCCCGCCGGGTCGAGGAAGGTGAGCCCGACCGCGACGCCGCCGGCCCGGGTGCCCGGTACGGTCTGGTCGCCGAAGTCGTGCGCCACGCCACCGGTGGTGTCCACGAGCCCTTCGAGCACCGCGCCGGTGTTCATGTTGCGCATCACCACGCGCGTCCGGTCCCCGGTGATGGGCACCAGGCCCTTGGCGACGGCGTACAGGGCGACGCCGGTGGCGCAGTTGCCGCAGTTGCTCGTCCACTCCACCGAACCGGTCCCGATGCCGACCTGGGCGAAGAGGTAGTCGATGTCCGTGCCGGGCTCGGGCGAGGCGCTGACGACCGCGGCCTTGGAGGTGGTGGGAGTGGCCCCGCCGACCCCGTCGAGTTCCACCGGGTCGGCGGCACCGTAGGCGGCGACCAGCAGTTTCTCCAGGGCGCCGAGATCGGTGGGGACATGGACCTGGTGGAACAGCCAGCACTTGCTGGTGCCACCGCGGACCAGGGTCGCGGGAGTGTGCACGTCTGAGGCTCTTTCTCGGTCGACGCGGGGGTTGGGAGGGGCCGGTGAACGGTTACGGGCGCATTGCCAATCGGTGAACCGCCCCGGCGAATGCGAAGACCTTCGCAGAGGTGTGACTTGGGCACAATGGCACTCAGCTTCACTCGGGTTTAGCTCAGCTAAACTCATCGCCATGCTGAACGTGCGCCATCTCCTGCTGCTCACCGAGGCCGCCGAACGCGGCTCTCTCACCGCCGCTGCGGAGGCGATGGGCATGACCACCTCCGCTGCCTCCCAGCAGATGTCGCAGCTGGAGCGCGACGCCGGACAGCCGCTGATGGAGCGGCTGCCGCGTGGCATCCGCCCCACCCCGGCCGGCGCCGCACTGGCCGAACGCGGGCAGGCCATCCGCCGCGAGCTGCGTGCCGCCCAGGCCGACCTCGAATCCTTCGCCGACCTCGACCAGGGCACACTGCGGCTCGGTTCGTTCCCCACCGCGAGCGCTTCGCTGCTGCCGCTCGCCCTCACGCGCTTCCGCCGCCGTCACGCGGGGGTCCGTATCGAGGTGCACGCGGGGGTACTGGCCGAGCTGCGCGAGATGCTGCACACCGGCGAGGTGGAGCAGGCACTGCTGTGGGACTACGGCTGGAACCGCATCGAGGACCCCGCGCTCGCCCTCACCCACCTGCTCGACGACCCGACCGTGCTGGTCGTCCCGGCGGACTCGCCCCTGCGCGCGCATCCTTCCGTACGCCTGAGCGACCTCGCCGACCAGGAATGGATCATCCGGGCCGACAACCACCCCGTCGCCGACGTGCTGCGCCGCAGCTGCCGCCAGGCCGGGTTCGAGCCGCGGATCGCCTACGCCTCGCACGACTACCAGGAGGCGCAGGCCATGGTGGCCGCCGGGCTGGGCATCGCGCTCGCGCCCCGGCTCGCCCTCACCAGCCGCCGCAGCGACGTCCGCCTGCTGCCCTTCGCCTCCGACGTGCCGGCGCCCACCCGCCGCATCCTGCTCGCGCACGCCCAGGCCCGGCCCACCACCCCGCCCGCCCAGGCGATGGCCCGTGTCCTGCGCGTGGTGGCACAGCGGTTCGCCTCCTCGGGCCTGCACCGGGCCCAGCTCGGCGCGGTCCGACGCAGCTGAACTCGTGCCGGCCGGGGATCGCGTCCGGGGCCGGGGGAGGGGCCTTCGATAGGCTTCCGGCATGAGCAGCAAGGGGCGGGCGCGGGACACGTCGGTGCAGTCGGTGGACCGGGCGGTGTCGATCCTCCAGGTGCTGGCCGCGCAAGGCCCGTCCGGCGTCACGGAGATCGCCGAGGCGCTGGGGGTCCACAAGTCGACCGTGTTCCGGCTGCTCGCCACCCTTGAGGCCCGGGGGCTCGTCGAGCAGGGCAGCGAGCGCGGGCGGTACTGCATCGGGTACACCGTGGTCGAACTCGCCGGCGGGGCCACCAAGGGGAGCGACCTGTCGCTGCTGAGCCGGCCGATCTGCCAGGAACTCGCCGCGGCCGTCGGGGAGACGGTGAACCTCGCGGTCCATGACGGGCAGGCGGTCGTCAGCATCGACCAGGTGATCAGCAGCGCGGCCATCACCAGCATCGACTGGGTCGGCAAGCGCACGCCCCTGCACGCGACCTCGGCGGGCAAGGTGTTCCTGGCGCACCTGCCCCAGGAGGAGGCGGCGGAGTTCCTCGCGCAGCCGCTGGAGGAGTTCACGCCGCACACCGTGACGGATCCGGCGCGCCTCAAGGAGGAGCTGCAGACCGTACGGGAACTGGGGTACGCCGTCAGCAGCGAGGAGCACGAGATCGGCCTCGCCGCGCTCTCCGCCCCCATCAGGGCCCTGAGCGGGCAGGTCATCGCCGCCGTTTCCATCTCCGGCCCGACGTTCCGCATCAACGACCACACCATCTCCCGGCTCGCCGAGCAGGTCATCGCGGCCGGCGACCGGATCTCCTGGCGCAAGGGCTACATCCGGCGCGGCTGACCGCGCGCGGGGGCCTTGACGGCGGGATGTTCAGGCCCCACATTTGTCTCGCATCGCATAACTGTTTCGCAATGCGAGACAAGCGAAACGGTACGGGCGTCGCGGTGGTGACGTCCCCTTGCATGCGGCAGAAGGCAGAACACCGTCCCCGTCATCAGCCGGCCACAGAGCTTCCCAGGAGCGGTTGTGCGCGCACAGAACATGAACACGGACCCTCTGCTCCAGCCCTTCCAGCTGAAACACCTCACCCTGCGCAACCGGGTGGTCAGCACGTCCCACGAACCCGCCTTCGGCGAAGACGGCCTGCCCAAGGACCGCTACCGGGCCTACCACCTCGAAAAGGCCCGCGGCGGCGTCGGCCTGACGATGATCGGCGGCTCCGCCGTCGTCTCCCCGGACAGCCCGCCCTCGTTCGGCAACCTGCTGCTGTACCGGGACGAGATCGTGCCGTGGCTGCGCAGGCTCGCCGACGACGTGCACGGCGCGGGCGCGGCCGTCATGTGCCAGGTCACCCACCTCGGACGCCGGACCAGCAACTACTCCGGTGACTGGCTGCCGGTGGTGGCCGCCTCGCCGTTGCGGGAGCCCGCGCACCGCGCGTTCCCCAAGGCCGCCGAGCCATGGGACCTCGACCGCATCGCCGCGGACTACGTCGCCGCCGCGCTGCGCTGCCGGGAGGGTGGACTGGACGGCATCGAGCTCCAGTCCTACGGCCACTTCCTCGACGGCTTCCTGTCGCCCGCGACCAACCACCGCGACGACGAATTCGGTGGCAGCCTGGAACACCGCATGGCCTTCCCGCGCCGGGTGATCCGTGCCGTGCGCGAGGCCGTCGGCCCGGACTTCCTCGTCGGCATCCGGATGGCGCTCGACGAGGGCCTTCCCGGCGGCCTGACGTTCGACGAGGCACTGGTCGCGGCGGAGCGATTCAGCGCCGACGGCATCGACTTCATCAGCGCCATCCGCGGCACCATCGAGAGCGACGCCTCCCTGGCCAGGACGATCCCGTCCATGGGGACGCCGTCCGCGCCGTACCTGGAATTCACCGGCGAGGTGAAGCGGCGCCTGGACATCCCCGTCATGCACGCGGCCCGCATCGCGGACGTGGCCACCGCGCGGTACGCCCTGCGCGAAGGGCTGCTGGACCTCGTCGGCATGACCCGGGCGCAGATCGCCGACCCGCACCTGGTGGCGAAGGCCGCCGCCGGCCAGGAGGACCGTATCCGGCCCTGCGTCGGCGCGAGTTACTGCCTGGACGCGATCTACGACTCCGGGGACACCAAGTGCATCCACAACCCGGCCACCGGACGGGAACTCCAGCTGCCGCACGTCATCCCTCCGGCCACCGGGCGGCGCAGGAAGGCGGTGGTCGTCGGGGGCGGTCCTGCCGGGCTCGAAGCCGCCCGTGTCCTGGGTGAACGCGGCCACGACGTCGTGCTGTTCGAGGCGAGCGACGAGCCCGGCGGCCAGGTACGGCTCGCCGCGTCGAACCCCCGCCGCCGCGACCTCCTCGGCATCGTCGACTGGCGGGTCGCCGAGTGCAAACACCTCGGCGTCGAGCTGCGCCTGGGCACGTACGCAGAGACCCGGGACGTGCTCGCGGCCCACCCCGACCTGGTCGTCGTCGCCACCGGCGGCATGCCCAACCGGTCCTTCCTCACCGCCGGCGAGGACCTGGTCGCCGACACCTGGGACGTGATGTCGGGCTCCCTGCGCCCGCGGAGCGGCAGCGACGTACTCGTCTACGACGACCATGGCGGCTATCCGGCGATGGACGCCGTGGAACTGCTGGCCCCGGCCGGCGCCCGGCTGCACTACGTGACACCGGAACGCATGCTGGCCCCGGACGTCGGCAGCATGAACTCCCCTGCGTATCTCAGGGCGTTCACCGCGCACGGCGTCGGCACCACCCTCGCCCAGCGGCTGCGCTCCGTGCGCCGCACCGGCGACGGACGGCTCAGCGCGACCCTCTACAGCGAGTACACCGGGACCGAGACCGAGCGGATCGTCGACCACGTCGTGGTCGAGCACGGCACCCTGCCCAACGACGAGCTGTACACCGACCTGCTGCCCGGCTCCCGCAACCTCGGCGTGGTCGACCACCGCGCGCTGCTGGCCCACGAGGAACAGACGGTCGTACGCAACGACACGGGCCGGTACCAGCTGTTCCGCATCGGTGACGCCGTCACCAGCCGCAACATCCACGCCGCCGTCTACGACGCGCTGCGGCTGTGCCTGCCCCTCTGACGAGCATCCGGTCCTCTGCTGAGACCTCTGACGATCCATGGGAGAGACGAGATGAACGCACCAGCTCCCGTCACGACTGCCGCCGACCTCGTCGCCCGACGCACCGTCGGACAGAGCCTCGAAGCCCCCTTCTACCTCAGCGACGAGTTCTTCCGCCTCGACATCGAAGCCGTCTTCGCGCGCAGCTGGATCTTCGCCGCCGCTGAGGCCGAACTCCCCGAGCCCGGCGACTACGTCACCGTCACCGTCGGCCCGTACTCCGTCATCCTCGTCCGCGACGACGACGAGGAGGTACGGGCCTTCCACAACGTCTGCCGGCACCGGGGCGCACGCATCCTCGACCAGGACCGCGGCACCGTCGGCAACATCGTCTGCGGCTACCACCACTGGACGTACGGTGTGGACGGCACACTGCTGCACGCCGAGTCGCAGGCGCCCGGCTTCGACCCGTCGTGCTTCGGCCTCAAGACCGTCCACGTCCGCACCGTCGCCGGCCTCGTCTTCCTCAGCCTCGCCGAGCGGCCGCCCGCCGACTTCGACGAGGTCGCCCACCGCGTCGAGCCCTACATCGCCCCGCACGACCTGCGGCACGCGAAGGTCGCCCGGCAGATCGACCTCATCGAGCACGGCAACTGGAAGCTCACCATGGAGAACAACCGGGAGTGCTACCACTGCACCGGCCACCCCGAACTCCAGCGCTGCTACTTCCCCCTCTACAACTTCACGGAGGAGAACGTCCCGCCGGCGCTCCGCGCGACCTACGAGCGCTTCCGGAAGGCCGAGGCGGAGGCACACGCGACGTACGAGTCGCTGGGCCTGCCGTACGCCACGATCGAAGAACTGGACAGCCGCCCCACCGGCTTCCGCATCCAGCGTGAACCGCTCGACCTCGCCGGCGAGTCCTTCACGCACGACGGCAGGGCAGCGGTCAAGCGCCTGCTGGCCGACTTCCCCACGGCCCGCCTCGGGCGCCTCGGTTTCCACCTGCAACCCAACGCCTGGTTCCACTTCGCCGCGGACCACGCCGTCACCTTCTGCGTCGTCCCGCTGGCCGCCGACCGCACCCTCGTACGCACCACCTGGCTGGTGCACGCGGACGCCGTGGAGGGCGTCGACTACGACCTCGACACCCTGACGCACGTATGGGCCGCCACGAACGAACAGGACGCGGCCTTCGTCGCCCGCGCCCACCGGGGCATCAGCAGCCCCGCCTACGTGCCGGGGCCCTACAGCCCGACGGAATCGCAGGTCGAGGACTTCGTCAACTGGTACATCGGCCGGCTGAAAGCACACTTGCAGTCGGACCTGCGGCCAGACCCGAAATCGCACCTGGAGAAGTGATGACGACAGCGGCCATGACGACCGGGAACCTCCCGCCCGCCTGGACCGGCGGGCTGCTGGTGTGCAAACGGGTCCACGACGTCACCGCCGACGTCCGGACCTTCGTCCTCGAACCCACCGAGCCCCGGCTGTTCCGGCACGACCCCGGCCAGTTCCTCACCCTCGTCCTCGACATCGACGGCCGCCCCGTCGAGCGCTGTTACACCATCTCCTCCCCGCCGACCCGCCCCGACCTCGTGGCGATCACGGTGAAACGCGTCCCGGGCGGCCTGGTCTCCCACTGGCTCCACGACCACCTGACTCCGGGCACCACCGTGCGGGCGCGGGGCCCGCTCGGCGAGTTCTCCCTCGCCCGGCATCCCGCACCGAAGTACCTCTTCCTCTCCGCGGGCAGTGGCATCACGCCCGTGATGTCGATGACCCGGACGCTCCACGACCTGGCCCACCCCGTGGACGTGGTGTTCGTCCACAGTGCCCGCACGTTCGACGACATCATCTTCCGGCACGAACTCGACTTCCTCGCGGCCACCGCACCCCACTTCCGGGTGACCCACCTCCTCGACGACCGCGGCGAGCAACTGACCGCGGAGGTGCTCCGCGGCCTGGCCCCGGACCTCCTCGAACGCGAGGTCTTCACCTGCGGCCCCGCCGGCTACATGGAAGCGGTGCGGCACCTGCTCGCCGCGCCGGGCTTCGACCCGGCCCGGTACCACGAGGAGAGCTTCACCTTCGACGCACCGGCCGTCCCCGAGCCCGACACCGGCCAGGGCTTCAAGGTCGAGTTCACCCGCAGCGGACGCACCATCGACTGCGACGCGCACACCCCCGTCCTGGCCGCCGCGTCCCGCGCGGGCCTCACCCTGCCGGCCTCCTGCGCCCGCGGCATGTGCGGCACCTGCAAGACCACACTGCTCGCGGGCGCGGTCGACATGCAGCACAACGGCGGCATCCGCCCCCGCGAAATCGCCAACAACAAGATTTTGCTGTGCTGCTCGACACCGCTGGACGACCTGGTGATCGACGCCTGAACGATGGGCGGTCCGGGGGGCCTCCCAACGTGTGACCAGGGCCACGTTTACCGGTGCGTTCAAAATGCGAACGAGTGGTCAGTAGAGTGAGAGGCGGTCCGCTACCGCACAGTCCGTAATGATCCAGCCGCCGAAGAGGTCCCCATGAGCGACGACTCCGCCGCCCCCGCAGAGCTGACCAACAAGTCCGTGGTCAAGGCGGCGCGATTGTTGCGGGAACTGGCGGCCCAGCCGCGTGGCGGTGCCACCGTGACCACGCTGGCGAAGGCCGTGGGGATCTCCCGGCCGACCGCGTTCCGGCTGCTGCTCAGCCTGGAGCAGACCGGTCTCGTGGACCGCATCGACAACAACTACGTACTCGGCTGGGAGCTGGCCCGGCTCGGCCGGTACGCGGACCCGCACTCGGGCGTGGTCCAGCGTGCGCAGCCGCTGCTGCAGGAGCTGGCGGACCACCTCAATGAGTCGGTCACCCTGTCCGTCGCCACGCCGGACGACAACCTGGAGCTGATCGCGGAGGCGTACGGCTCGCACGTCGTCGGCGTGATGAACCAGGGCATGCGCGGCCAGCACTATCCGCTGCACGCCAGCTCGACGGGGAAGGTACTCCTGGCCGAGCTGGGGCGGGAGCGGGTGACGGCGCTGCTGCCGGAGCGGCTGGAGGCGTTCACCGAGCAGACGATCACGGACCGGACGCAGCTGCTGCGGGAGCTGGACCAGGTCCGGGAGCAGGGTTACGGGATCATCGACAACGAGCTGGAAGAAGGTCTGCTGTCGCTGTCCCGGCCGGTGCGCGACCCGGCGGGCGAGCTGATCGCGATCCTGACCGTGAACGGCCCGCGCTACCGCTTCACCCGGGACCAGATCCCCGGCACGCTGGAGCTGATGCGGACCACGGTGGAGCGGCTCGCGGCAGCCCTGTGGGACGAGACGGACTGAGCGGCACATACGGCGTCAGCGGATCTGCGCACCCGGTTCACCGGGTACGTCCGAGCGCAGCCGGTGCAGACAGCGGCGGGCAAGACTGCGGCTGAGCCCGGTGCGGCGCGCCAGCTCGGCCGCGGTCAGTCTCGCCACCGCCGTCCCCGCGGCCGACAGCCCGTCCGTCCCCGCCGGCGGCCCGACCCCCGCGCGGGCCGCCTCCACGGACAGGACGGACTCGGCCCGTCGCAGGGCCCAGAGCGGGAGCCCGCCCGGTCCGGGCGCGTGAGCGCGCCGCTCCTCCAAGGGCTCGCCTCGCACGCGCGCCCTCCTTCCGTGCTCGACTGCCGTACTCGATTTCCGTGCTCGACTTCCGGTGCTCGACGGCGCTTCACCCGGGAGCACCGCGGTCCGTGCTGTGCGGCGCCGCCGGGCGGAAGCGCCGGGTGGGCCCCGCCGGGAGGAAGGCCCGGCGGGGCCCCGTGACGTCCGCGGTGGCTGTCCCAGGTGAGCACCGCGGACGCTCCGGCCGGTCCCCTTTTACCGGCCCGGAGTCAGGTGACGCAGGTCAGGCGAGGCTCTCGCGGACCTGGCGGGAGACGCGGGTGGCGCTCTCGACGGCACCGTCGATGAAGCCGGCCCAGATGTTGGCGAGGTCGCCGCTCGCGAAGTGCAGCACTCCGACTGGTGCCTGGAGCGCGGCGTGGTGGCCGGTGAACTGACCGGGCCGCTGGATCAGCCAGGTTTCGCGGGAGTGCGGATCGGCCATCCAGTCGTGGCCGCCGACCTCCAGCACCTCCAGGTCGTCGCGCCACACCTTCAGCGCGGCGTCGATGGCGTCGCGGTCATTGACGTCGATACGGGTGGCGTCGGCGCCGAAGGCGACCAGTACGGCATCGTCTTCGCCCAGGAACTCGGTGCGGACGACCGACAACGGGTGGTGCTGAGAGGAGTACGCGAAGAACGGCTTGATCGGGCCGCGCACGCGGATCCACGCCTTGGCGCCCTGGGAGGCGGTCTTCTCGCGGGCGGGGACGAGCTTTTCCTCGGGCAGGGCCGGGGTGACGTCGAGGCCGTCGAGGAGGTTCTGGCCGAGGGTGACGATCACGCGGCGGGCGCGGACGGTCCGCCCGTTGCCGTTGCCAGTGCCGTTGGGGCGTCCGTGGCCGTCGCCGTACGAGACGGTCGCCCCGTCCGCGTCGTGCGCGAGCCTCGTCACCGGTGACGACAGCCGGATGTCGACGTTGCCGGTGGACTCCGCCTCCGCCGCGACCGCCGCGACCAGGCCCTTCGTGCCCCCGGCGAGCCGGAAGATGGCGGTGGACTCGTGCATCAGATGCCAGTGGCCGGCCGCCGCTGCCGTCCAGCGCAGGGCGTTGACGAAGGAGCACTCCTCGAGCGGGGCGTTGAAGTGGCCCACCCAGGCCGCTTCGTTGGCGTTCCGCTCCGCCTCCGGCAGGTTCAGCTCGGCGAGCTTTTCCTGGACGGTCCAGGCGTCGGCCTTGGCCAGGTCGGGGTTGCGCAGCGGGTCGTCCGGGCGGGGGACCCAGGTCATGGTCTCTTCGAGGAGACGGGTCATGCCCGGGTCGATCAGGTTCATGAAGTCGTCGAGGGTGCCGCGCCGGACCTCGTCGCCGGCGAGCCAGTACGTCTCCTCGGAGCGCGGGCCCCGGGTGACCTCCAGGCCGTAGCGGTTGACCTCGGCCCAGGCGTGCGGCTGGGTCCAGTGCAGCCAGGTGCCGCCTATCTCCAGATCGCGGCCGAGGCGGTGGTCGGTCCAGGTGCGGCCGCCGAGGCGGTCCCGCGCCTCCAGGACGACGGTCCTCAGTCCCTGGCGGCCCAGCTCGCGGGCCGCGACCAGGCCTGCGACGCCTGCTCCGACGACCGCGACGTCGACCTGCTCGTGCTGCTGTTCCGTTCCCATGGTTCCCTTCCGGGTCGTTCGGTGTGCCGTCAATGCGTGGGCGTCCTGCTGCCCGGCTGCTCAGTGGGCGGCCGTCTCGGGCTTTCCGTCGATGGTGCGGACGAACCGGAGCGGGTTGTCGTCACGCAGGGCCGGCGGGAGGAGTTCCGCCGGGGCGTCCTGGTAGGCGACGGGGCGCAGAAAGCGGTCGATGGCGTACGGGCCGACCGAGGTGTGCGCCGAGGTGGCGGACGGGTACGGACCGCCGTGCTGTTGGGCGGCGGTGACAGCGACGCCGGTGGGCCAGCCGTTGAACAGCACCCGGCCCGCCTTGCGCTGCGCCAGTTCGAGCAGGCCGGCCGGCTGCTCACCGGGCGCGGTGTGGAAGGTGACGGTGAGGCTCCCCTCCAACGCCTCCAGTACCCGCGCGGCCTCGTCCTCGGTGTCGTACGGGACGATCACGGCCGCCGGGCCGAAGCACTCCTCCAGGAGGTTGTCCGCCTCCTTGAGGAAGTGCTCGACGGAGGGGACGAGGAAGAGGCTGGGGGAGGCCTGCGGACGGCCGTCCGCGGCGGCGGTGGTGAGCGCGCCGTCGACCAGCGTACGGGTCTGCTGCGCGCCGGCCACCTCCTGGAGGCGGCGCCGGTACCCCGCCGCGATCTGCGGCGACAGCATCGGCAGCGGGTGCGCCGCCCGCGCCTGAGCCGCGATGTACTGGACGGCCTCCGGGTCACGCGGCAACAGCAGGATGCCGGGCTTGGTGCAGAACTGGCCTGCGCCCAGCGTGAAGGAGGCGACGAACCCGGAGGCGATCTCGGCGCGGCGCTCGGCGAGTGCACCCGCCGTCACAACGACCGGGTTCACACTGCCGAGTTCACCATGGAAGGGGATGGGGCGGCGACGGGAGGCGGCGATGTCGAACAGGGCGCGGCCGCCCCGGACCGAGCCGGTGAAGGCGGCGGCCTGTACGCGCTCGTCGCGCAGCACGGTTACGCCCGCCTCGCGGCCGGTGAACATCCCGAAGGTGCCCAGCGGCGCCCCCGCCTCGGCGAGCGCCTCGCGCACCAGGGTGGCCGTCGTCGCGGAGGTACGCGGGTGACCGGGGTGCGCCTTGAGCAGGACCGGGCAGCCGGCCGCGAGCGCGGAGGCGGTGTCGGTCCCGGCGACCGAGAAGGCGAAGGGGAAGTTGCCGCCGGCGAACACCTCGACCGGCCCCAGGGGGACCAGGTGGCGGCGGAGTTCGGGACGCGGCGGGGCCGCGTCGGGGTCGGCGTGATCGATGGTGACGCCGAACGGGGCGCCGGTCACGGCGTATTCGGCGTACGCGCGCAGCTGGCCGGTGGTGCGGTTGACCTCGCCGGAGAGCCGGGCACGGCCGAGTCCGGTCTCCTGGTCGGCGAGCGTCACCAGGTGATCGGCGTTCGCCTCCAGGGCGTCCGCGACGGCGGCGAGGGCCGTGGCCCGCTCGCGCGGAGTGAAGGCGGCCCAGACAGGGGCGGCCTCGGCCGCCGGCGCGAGCAGGGTTTCGAGTTCTGCTGCCGGAGTCTCGGGCTCGGCGGACTGGGGGTGGTTCACGGGAGTCCTTCGGGTATGCGGAGCCCGGGTCGGGGGAAGGCCCGGGACCTGTACGGGTGGTGCGTGGTGCGGAAACGGCAGTGGCTCAGGCCGCGACCGGAGCGCGGTAACCGCCGAGTCGGCCCTTGTGGAAGACCAGCGGATCGCTGTAGCCGCCGTCCATGCGCAGGACGCGGCCGATGACGATGACGTGGTCGCCGCCGTCCAGCTCCTGCTCGATCTCGCAGTCGATCCAGGCCGCTGCGCCGAGGAACTGCGGGGAGCCCTCCGGCGACGGGACCCACTCCACGCCCTCGAACTTGTCGCCGGACTTGCGCGAGAGCGCCTTGCAGACGTCCGTCTGGTGCTCGGCCAGGACGCTGGCGCTGAACCGGCCGCCGGTGCGGATCTTGGGCCAGCTGGTGGAGGAGCGGTCGACGCTGAAGGTCACCAGGGCGGGGCTGAGGGAGAGCGACTGAAAGGTGCCGACGATCATCCCGGCGGGCCGGGAGGTCTCGGCATCGATCCCGGTGATCGCGACCACACCCGTCGGCAGGTGTCCCATCACGTCGCGGAAGGCCCGCTGGTCGACGGCGTTCTCGACGTCGTTGCCGGCGGGGGCCGAGGCGGCAGCGGCGGCCGGGGCGGAGGCGGCGGTGGCCATGGAGGTGGCGGTCATGACAGCGGTCCCTTCGACGTCATCGTGCGGGGCGGAAATGCGGAGGTACGGGAGCGGCGGTCCGTGCGGAACGGGCCTCCGAAGGTCAGCTCGCGAAGTCGGCTCCGGTGCCGGGCGCGGCGGCGCGGATCTTCGAGGCCGGGTGGCCGTCGAGCGTGTAGCGGCGGCCGGCGCCGTAGAAGGACTCGCGCAGGGTGGCGGCGTCCTCGTCGTACTCGGTGCGGGCCAGGCCCTCGTCGCGCAGGACGGGGAGCGCCAGCTCGATGAAGTCCTGCCAGCCGCCGGGCTTGGTGGCGTACGAGAGGTTGAAGCCGTCGACGTCGGCGACCTCGTGCCACTTGCGCATCTCCGCGGCGACGGTCTCCGGCGACCCGGCGATCACGGCGCCGCTGCCGCCGATGCCGATGAACTCGGCGACCTGGCGAGTGGTCCACTTGCGGTCCGGGTCGGCCTTCGTGAACATCTCGACCATCGAGCGGGAGGCCTCGACGTCGACGTGCTCCAGCGGCGTGTCCGGGTCGGCGCCGGAGAGGTCGATGCCGGTCCAGCCGGCGAAGCGGGCCAGCGCGCCGTCGTACGAGACGTTGCGTACGTGCTCATCGTACTTGGCCTGTGCCTCGGCGTCCGTCGCGGCGACGATGACGGTGAGCAGCGCGAGGACCTTGACCGAGCGCGGGTCGCGGCCCGCCTCGGCGACCGAGGCACGGATCTTGTCGACGCTGCGGCGGGTCATCTCGGGCGTCATGGTGTTGACGAAGACGGCCTCGGCGTTGGCGGCGGCGAACTTCATGCCCCGCGAGGAGGTGCCCGCCTGGAAGAGCATCGGGGTGCGCTGCGGGGACGGCTCGCACAGGTGGATGCCGGGGACGTCGAAGTACTCGCCCTTGTGCCGGATGGAGTGGATACGGGCCGGGTCGATGTAGGTGGCATGCGCGGCGTCGCGAACCACGGCGTCGTCCTGCCAGGAGCCCTCCCACAGCTTGTAGACGACCTCCATGTACTCGTCGGCCAGGTCGTAGCGCTGGTCGTGCGGAATCTGCTGCGACAGGCCGAAGTTGCGCGCTGCGGCATCGCTGTAGGAGGTGACGATGTTCCAGCCGACCCGGCCGCCGGTGAGGTGGTCCAGGGTGGAGAAGCGGCGGGCCAGTGAGTACGGCGCCTCGTAGGTGAGCGAGGCCGTGACGCCGAAGCCCAGGTGGCGGGTGTGCGAGGCCATCGCCGAGATCAGCAGCGTCGGGTCGTTGATCGGGAACTGGGCGGCGTCGCGGAACGCCGCGTCCGGGCTGCCGCCGTAGACGTCGTGGTAGCCGACGTTGTCCGCGAAGAAGATCCCGTCGAACCGGGCCTCCTCCAGCATCTTCGCCGTGTCCGTCCAGTAGCTCAGGTCGGTGTAGCGGAAACCCTGGTCGGCGGCGTCCCGCCAGGAGCCGGCCGTCAGGTGCGCGGGGGCGCAGACGTCGAAGGCGAAAAGCTTCAGGGGCTGTGTGCTCATGGTGTCCCTCCCGGAGCGCGAGCGAGGAGCTCTCCCACGGCTCCTCGCTGACTGCGAGGCCGTGATGACGTTCAATTTCCGAACGTCACGTTCATAGTGGGAGTGACCGACGAGTCCGTCAAGACGTCGGCGGACAGAAATTCGAGCTCTTTTCGCGGCCGCGTCAAGGGACTTGGATGGCTGTCTGCCTACGTGTCTCCCCGCAGGTGGTCGCAGTCCTGAGGGCGCTCACCGGTCGGCCGCCGCCCTTGTGGGCGGCCGCGTGCACACCTCTTGACACGCCCCGGAGCCCATGGAAGCTTTCGGTCGGCAGTGCGGCTGGTTTTTGAACGCTCCGTTCGGGACGAACGGTGCACCCCGCCCGGCCGCCCTTCTTGCACCGGCGTGCGCGTACCGACGTTCCCCCAGCACCGTCTCCGACCGTCCGCCGCGCAACGGCCCCTCGTTCCACTCGTTCCACCGAAGTTGGAGTCGCCGATGACGGCCACCATCGTGAGCCCGCCGCAAGATCCGACCAGCGACCGTAAACGGAAGAGGTTCCTGCGCCGCCTGGCCGGCATCTCCTCCGGCGGGATGTTCCTGGACGGCTACGTACTCGGCGGCATCGGCGCCGTCAACGCCGCCATCGGTAGGGACCTGGGGCTCTCCCTGTCCTGGCAGGGGTTGATCGCCGCCTCGGCCCTCATCGGCATCTTCTTCGGTGGCCCGCTCGGCGGTTACCTCTCCGACCGGTTCGGCCGCGCCCGCATGTTCACCCTGGACATGGCGGTGTTCGTGGCCGGCTCGGTGCTGCAGCTCCTCGTCGAGAACGGCTGGCAGCTGTTCGCCGTACGTCTGCTCATGGGCATCGGCATCGGCGCCGAGTACTCGATCGGCTGGCCACTGCTCGCCGAGTTCTCCCCGACCCGCCTGCGCGGCAAGCTGCTGGCCTTCCAGGAGGTCGCCTGGTACCTGGGCTACCTGGCGGCGTACGCCGTCGGCTACGGCATCGGCCACGCCCTCGACCTGGACTGGCGGGTCATCCTCGGCACCAGCACCGTGCCGGCCGTCCTCCTGCTGATCGCCCGCGCCGGCACTCCCGAGTCGCCGCGCTGGCTGATGAGCAAGGGCCGCACCGAAGAGGCCCGGAAGATCGCCGAGGAGTACTTCGAGGACGCCCACGAGATCGCCGACCTGGCCGGCGAGGAGACCCGCAAGGCGAACTTCTGGCGCCTCTTCTCGCCCGACTACCGCAAGGTCACGGCCTTCGTCTGCGTCTTCTGGTTCTGCACCGTCACCCCCTACTTCGCCATCGCCTCCTTCGCACCCACCGTCCTGGCGGACTTCGGCATGGGGGACGGTTTCCTCGGCGCACTCTGGGTCAACGGCCTCGCCCTCGCCGGTGCCGCGACCACCTTCTTCCTGATCGAGCGGGTCGGACGCCGGCTGCTGGTCATCCCGCAGTTCTGGATGGGCGCCGCCGCGCTCGCGGTGGTCGGCTTCTTCCCGGCCGCGTCCCCACTGCTGATCCTCGTCTGCTTCCTGCTGTTCTCGTACACCAACGCGATGTCGACGGCGGTCACCGGCGTCTACCCGAACGAGGTCTTCTCCACCGACATCCGCGGCGCCGGCATCGGCCTCGCCACCGCCACCAGCCGCATCGGCGCGGCGGCCGGCACCTTCCTCGTACCCGTCGCCCTGGACACCATCGGCGTGGGCTCGACGATGGTCGTCGCCGCCGGGCTGTGCGCCGTCGGCGCCGTCGTCACCCAGCTCACCGCCCCGGAGACGAAGGGCAAGCCGCTCACCGTCACGTCGGCACCACGCACCAAACGCTGCGACCCCGTTCCCCGTACCCGCATCGCCGGAAAGTGAGCCCATGCAGCACGACCTGACCGAGATCGCCGACGCCATCGAGGCCGCCCGCCAGGCCCACAAGGCGATCCCTCCGATCACCGACACCCGCCCCGACCTCACCCTCGCCGACGCCATGGCCGTACAGCAACACAACGTCCAGCGGCGGACGGCGGCCGGCGACCGCCTCGTCGGCTACAAACTCGGCAACATCGCCAAGGTCATGCAGGAGGCCTTCGGCGTCGGGCAGCCCGACTATGGCCACCTGCTCGCGAGCGACTTCCACTTCGAGAACCTGCCCGTCCGCCTCGACCGGTTCATCGAGCCGTACGCCGAGGTCGAGCCGGCTTTCCTCCTCAAGGACCGGCTCGAAGGACCCCACGTCACGGTCGCGGACGTCCTGCGCGCCACCGAGTACGTCGTTCCCGCCATCGAGATCATCGACTCCCGCTTCACCGACTGGCGCATCCAGATCGGTGACACCCTCGCCGACAACGGCTCCGTCGGCGGCATCGTCCTCGGCACCACGCCCAGGACACTGAGGGAGATCGACTTCTCGTCGATGACGGGCGAACTCCGCTACGACGGCGAGCGCGTCGGCTCAGGGCCAGCCTCCGCCGTCCTCGGCAACCCGGTCGCCGCCATCGCCTGGGTCGCCAACGAACTCTCCCAGTACGGCATTGCCTTCGAGCCCGGCCAGGTCATCCTGCCCGGCAGCTGCCTGGAGGCGGTACCGCTGCAGCGCGCGGCCGTCGTCACGGCCGAGTTCAACGGCCTGGGCAAGGTCGAGTTCCAGGCCGTCTGAACGCCTCTCGACGCCCGAAGGGGGCGGCACACCGGCTGTGCGGTCCGGTGTGCCGCCCCCTTTCGGCATTGCCGGAAGCGAGGCTACGTACGGCGGTGTCACATCCCTTGACGTTCGTTCGGGCTGAGGGTTGAGGCTGAGGCCTGACGTGAGGGATGGCGTTCGCTATGCGAATACGCCGACCACCTACAAACGCAAAGGCGAACGGACCGGTGCACGACCCTTGACCCGGAGCTCCCCGCGTCCAAAGATTACCGAACACGCCGTTCGGAATTTGAAAGCCGTGCCTCGCGCACCGCCCGCACGGCTCCCGGACCGCGGCGTCCTCATTGACGCGGCAGCACAGCGCTCCCGCCCTCCTGGACCGCCCGGTGCCGCAGCGGCGCCTTCCTGCCCCCGGACGAGGGAAACACCGTGACTCAGATCAGCACGCGCTCGACCCTGCCCGGCAACCGCCCGCCGGTTCCCCTGCCGCCCGCGAAACGCCGCTTCCTGACGAAGCTCAGTGTGGTGATCGCCGGCGGGATGTTCATCGACGGATTCATCCTCGGCGGCATCGGCGTCGTCATGCCCGCCATCTCCGACGACCTGCACCTCAGCGCGACGTGGGAGGGGCTGATCGGTGCCTCCACCCTGATCGGCATCTTCCTCGGCGGCCCGCTCGGCGGCTACTTCGCCGACCGCCTTGGCCGCCGCCCCATGTTCACCGCGACTCTACTGATGTTCCTGGCGGGCTCCGTCGCCCAGTTCTTCGTCAGTGACGTCATCCAGCTGTTCCTCGTCCGCGCAGTGATGGGCGTGGCGATCGGCGCGGACTACGCGATCGGCTGGCCGCTCCTCGCCGAGTTCGCCCCGGCCCGGCTGCGCGGCAAGCTGCTCGCCGTCCAGGAAGTCGCCTGGTACGTCGGCTATCTGCTCGCCTACGCCACCGGCTATGGCCTGGCCGTCTCCGCCTCGGCCGACTGGAACGTCATCCTGGGCCTCTCCACCGTGCCCACCTTGATCATCCTCGCGCTGCGGCTGGGCACGCCCGAGTCACCGCGCTGGCTGATGTCCAAGGGCCGTACGCAGGAAGCGCGGCAGGTGGCCGCCGAGTTCATGGACGAGGAGGACCAGCGGGACCTCGGTGAACAGGCCGCCGGCAGCGGCGGGAGCAACGGCCTGCGCGCCCTCTTCTCGCGCGACTACCGCAGGGCGACCGTCTTCTGCAGTGTGTTCTGGGTCTGCAACGTCACGCCGTACTTTGCCATCGGCGCCTTCGCCCCCATCGTGCTGGAGGAGTTCGGCATGAAGGACGGTCTGTCGGGCGCCTTCCTCCTGAACGGCTTCGTGGTGGCAGGGGCCATCACCTCGGTACTGCTGATCGAGCGGGTCGGGCGGCGCAAGCTGGCGGTCCCGCCGTTCTGGATCTCGGCGGTGGCACTGGTCGCCGTGGGCCTCTGGGCGGATGCCTCGCCCCTCCTCGTCATCTCCTGCTTCATCGTGTTCTCCGTCGCCAACGCTGTCTCCACCGCGCTGACCGGGGTGTATCCGGGTGAGGTGTTCCCGACCGAGATCCGGGGCGCGGGCGTCGGCTTCGCCACCGCCGCCTCCCGCGTAGGCGCCGCGGCGGGTACCTTCCTGCTCCCGCTTGTGGTGAGCGGGCTGGGCGTCGCGACCGCGATGCTCTGTGCCGCCGTGATCAGTCTGACCGGCGGCGTCGTCTCGCACTTCCTGGCCCCGGAGACCAAGGGCCTGCTGCTGAGCGAGGCATCGGCGCCGATCGGTACGGGCTCGGCGGCTCCGGAATAGCCCCGCGAGTGCGGCGTCCTCGGAGTACTCCGGGGACCGCGCCGACAGCCCCCGGAGCCTGCTGCTCCGGGGGCTTGCCCGTACCCTGCTTGGCTGGTCCGCCGTCCTCAGCGCATCACAGCGTCCACAACGCGATCGGATCGCCGAGTACCTTCTCGTCGACCTCGAGGCCGAGGCCCGGCGCGGCGGGCGGCCGTACCAGCCCGTCCGCGCCGACCGCATCGAACTCGGCGGTCTTCAGCGTCACCATGTCGGCGCAGTTGAGGACCGAGCGCAGCATCCGGGGCGGGACGGTGGCGCCGAGATGGACGATGCCGGCGAAGGCGATCGCGGAGCCGACCGTGTCCTGCACCGAGACGGTAAGACCGTTGGCACGCGCGATGTCGCGGTGGCGGCGGCCGCGGGTCAGGCCGCCCGCCTTGGAGATCTTCAGGCCGATGCCGTCGGCGACGTCGCCCGCGGCCGCGAACGCGATGTCGGCGTCCTCCACGCCCAGTTCGTCGATGATGACCGGGTACGGGCAGCGCTTCCGCAGCGACATCGTCTCCCGCCAGCTGGCGCAGGGCGCCTCCAGTGTGAAGTCGAGGCCGGCGGGGAGCAGGCGCAGCGTCCGCAGTACGGACTCGGGCAGCAGCCCGTTGTTGGCGTCGACGAGGAAGAACTCGCCGGGGCGGAAGTCGGCGAGGCTGGCGGCGATGCGCTCGGCGTCCAGCGACGGGCCGCCTTCCTCCTCGGCCGCACCGATCTTGATGGAGTGGGAACGGTAGCCGCGGGCGCGATGGTCGGCCACGCGTGCCCGCATCTCCTCCGGGTCACCGGCGTGGATGGACGACATCTGCGCCATGCCCACGCCGGTCGAGCCACCGAGCAGCTCGGCCACCGGAAGCCCGACCGACTTGCCGAAGGCATCCCAACACGCCACGTCCAGCGCGGTCTTGGCATGGTTGTGGCCGGTGAGCGCCTCATCCATCGCGTCATTGAGGCGGTCGCTCTGCCGCGGATCGCGGCCCAGCAGATGCGGGGCGATCTCCTCGATGCCGGCCCGTACGCCGCGTGCGTGCGAGGCGATCCAGGTGGCGCCGAACGGTGTGGACTCGCCCCAGCCCTGCGTGCCGTCGTCGCAGGTGATACGGACGATGGAGGCGTCGAAGGAGGTGTAGGTACGGCCGCCGGAGAGCAGGTAGGTGCCGCCGGAGTAGGGCAGGTCGGCCTGGAAGAGCTCGATCTGGCTGATCTTCATGGCTGCGGTCTCCTCACGTGCGTACGGAAGGTCAGCGGTCCTGCCCGGTGGCCGGCGGTACGAGAACGAGCTTTCCGGTGTGCTTCTTGCTCAGGAATTCCTCCTGCGCCGTGGCGATCTCGGCGAGGGGGAAGGTGGCGGAGATGACGGGACGGATCTCGTTCCGCTCGATGTAGGAGACGAGGTTCTCGAAGACCGCGTCGGGCTGGAACGTGCAGCCGTACAGGGTGAGGTCCTTGAGGTAGACGGTGCGCAGGTCGATCTCGCTGACCGGGCCGCCGATGGCCCCGGCGACGGCATACCGGCCGCCGGTGCGCAGCACGTCCAGCAGGGACGGCCACTGCGGCCCGACCACCAGGTCGACGACGGCGTCGACGGAGCCCGCGCCCAGCTCGGCGACGAGGTCGGCGCCGCGGTCGAGGGTCCGGTCGGCGCCCTGAGCCAGCACGTCGGCGGCCTTGGCGGCCGAGCAGACGGCGGTGACGGTGGCCCCGCGCCGCTTCGCGAGCTGCACGGCGGCGAGCCCCACGCCGCCCGAGGCGCCCGTGATCAGTACGTGCTCGGCGCCGACACCGGCCCGGTGCAGCATGTTCTCGGCCGTGGAGTACGCGCAGGGGACGGCCGCCAGCTCGGCGTCGCTCCAGTCGCTCACCACCGCGTAGGTGTCGGCGGCCGGCGCCGTGGCGTACTGTGCGAAGCCGCCGTCGCACTCGCTGCCGTACGTCCAGCAGGCGTAGGGCGCGAAGTCGACCGGGCCGCGCAGCATGGTGCGCACCAGGACGCGCTCGCCGATGCGCCCGGCGGACACCCCTTCCCCGACCGCGACGATCCGGCCGCAGACGTCGGCGCCCTGGATGCGCGGGAAGGTGAGGGTGGTGCCGGACCAGGTGGCCTGGTCCTCGTCGGTGACGGCCTCGAAGCCCTGGGCGCCGCCGGACTCGGTCTCGGACGTCACCTTTTTCGAGTACCAGCCGATGCGGGTGTTGATGTCGGTGTTGTTGATCCCGGCGGCGCCCACCTCGATGAGCACTTCACCCGGCTGCGGGGACGGGACGGGAACGTCGGTGCGGTACTCCAGCTTGTTGATCCCACCGTGACCGGTCAGGAGCACGGCGGACATGGTGTCGGGCAGCGTCTTGGGCGGCAAGGACCGTTCCTTTGCTAGGAGTTGAGGGGCCGTCGGCAGAGCTTCCTCCGAAGGGCGAAGCCGGGAGGCGGGTGCGCGCCGGCCGGACGTGTCAGTACGCGCGGACCAGGCCGCCGTCGCAGCGGAGTTGTTCACCGGTGATGTAGGAAGCCTGGGCACCGGCCAGGAACGTGACGGCCGCGGCGAACTCCTCGGGCGTACCGAACCGGCCGGCCGGGATTTCCGCGCGGGAGGCGTCGCGCACCTCTTGTTCGGGGATGCCTTGGCGTTCGGAGACGGCTCCGTAGACCTGCTTCATGCGGTCGGTCTCGATCCGGCCGGGCAGCACCATGTTCACCGTCACCCCGTCCGCCGCGACCTCCGCTGCCAGCGTCTTGAGATAGCCGGCCAGCGCGCCGCGGCCCACGTTGGAGGCCGCGAGCCCGGCGATCGGTTCCTGAATCCCGCTGGAGCCGATCGCGATGATCCGCCCCCAGCCGCGCTCACGCATGCCCGGCAGCACCGCCTCGACCAGTCGGATGTGCCCGGTCACCAGCAGCCGTACGGCCTCCAGCGCGTCCTCGGCGCTCATCCCGGCCGCGGTACTGGGTGCCGGCCCACCTCCGTTGAGCACCAGCACGTCCACCGGCCCGAACCGGCTCGTCGCAGCGTTCACGAGGGAGCGCGGTCCGTCCGGGTGGGTGATGTCCACTCCGATGCCCACCGCCGAGGGCAGCTCCGCCGCCTGTCGCGCGGCCGGCTCCACCCGGCGACCGCCGAACGCCACGTGCGCGCCTTCGGAGGACAGCGCGCGCACGACCGCCGCACCCAGTCCCGAGGTCGCGCCGGGTACCACCGCGACCCGGCCGGCCAGTCCGAGATCCACGAAACACTCACCTTTCCTCGTTTTCGGAAGAGTTGCCGGCCCGGCTGACAAGGCTCGGTGCCTGCTTTGCGGCCCTGCCCGTCAGTACGAGGCCACCGGAGCGCCGAAGAGGCTTTCCTCGGGCTCGATGCCCAGGCCAGGGCCTTGCGGGCGCTTGATGTAGCCGCCTTCGATGCGGACCCCGTTTTCCGGGTCGTAATGTCCGTCGATGTACGGGGCCGCCAGCCAGACGCCTTCGAGGAGTTCGGGCGCCACCGTCGCGCCGATATGCGTGCAGGCCGCGGCGATGATGTCGCCGCCCCAGGAATCGTCGCAGGTGTGCGGCAGGTTCCGTGCGGCGCACAGGTCCCGGAACGCGCGCATGGGATGCAGCCCACCGAGGCGGGTGACCTTCATGCCGAAGCCGTCTACCAGTCCCGTGCCGGCGGCGGTGATCGCCGTGTTCAGGCTGGTGCTGTTCTCGTCCATGTAGATGCCGTGGCCGACCTGCGGACGGATCCTCTGCAGTTCCTCGACGGTGTTGCAGGGCTGCTCCATGACGAAGGGGATGTCCGGACACTCCCGGCTGAGCCGCAGCGCATCGCGGCTGGTCAGGCTGCGGTTGCCGTCCACCGCCAGCCGCATCCCCGACCCGCGGATGACCTCCCAGACCTTGCGTACGGCCTCGATGTCCTCCTCGACCGGCCGCCCGCCGACCTTGACCTGCAGCCGCGGATACCCCTCGGCGAGTTTCTCCGCCGCGACGCGGGCGGTGTCGTCCGGCGCGCCGACAATGGTGGAGTAGTAGGACGGCACGCGATCCGTCACCGCGCCGCCGAGCAGGTCGGACACACTGACACCGAAGTGCTTGCCCAGCAGGTCGTGGGCGGCGATGTCGATGGCGGCCTTGGCGTAGTGGTGACCGTGGAGCAGGCCGTCCATGCGCCGGTGCAACGGCACCGGCAGCACCTCGGCGCCGCGCAGCCCCGGCGCCATCTCACTCAGTGCCGCGACGGCCCCGGCGGCGTGCGACTCGGCGTAGGCGGGGCCGACCGGGCAGGCCTCGCCCCAGCCGACGAGTCCGTTGTCGGCCACCAGCTTGACCAGTGTCGTGGACAAGGACCGGACCTCTGAATGGGCCATCCGATAAGGGCCGTTGAGGACCGGCAGCTCGTGCCGGTAGACGTGGATTTCAGCGATCCGCATTGTCCGCTCTCCGAAGTCGTGAGTACGGGCTTGCCAGGGACGTCTTGCTGAGGCAGAGCGTGCGCACGGTCATCGGGGGTGACCGGCGCAGCCCTCACGGTGTTCGAATAATGAACGCGGAGTTCAGGATAAGGATGGCGGGGTAGAGCGTCAACCATTCCCATGAATCGCCCGCACCGGCCGCGGCGCACGAGAGGCGTGCGGCTCCCCGGTCGCCGCGGCCACAACCGCTGCCGCCATGCCCTGCGCGTCAGGCCAGGGCGCGGGCCAGGAAGTCGCGTATGAACCCGGCGATGGCGTCGAGGTGGCTCTCCAGGGCAAAGTGCCCGGAGTCCAGCAGATGGATCTCTGCATTCGGCAGGTCCTGGCGGAACGCCGTGGCACCGTCGGGGCCGAAGATCTCGTCGCCCGCACCCCAGACCGCCAGCAGTGGCACCTGGGAGTCGCGGAAGTACTGGTGGACGGCCGGGTAGAGGTCCACGTTGGTGGGGTAGTCGCGGAAGAGCTTGAGTTGGATCTCGTCGTTGCCCGGCCGGTCCAGCAGGGCCTGGTCGTGAATCCAGTTGTCCGGGCTGACCAGGCTCGGATCGGCGACACCGGTCACGTACTGCCAGCGAGTGGCCTCAAGGGACAGCGCCTTGCGCATGGGAACCTCGGTGTCCGGCCCCGGGGTCGCGGCGTAGGCGAAGAGGTCGTCCCAGAAGGACTTCACGAAGCCCTCTTCGTAGGCATTGCCGTTCTGAGTGATGATCGCGGTGATCCGCTCCGGGTTCTGGAGGGCGAGCCGCCAGGCGATGGGGGCACCGTAGTCCTGTACGTATGTCGCGAACCTGTCGATGCCCAACTGCTGAAGCAGTCCGGCGGTGACCTCGGTGAGGGCGTCGAAGGTGTACGGGAAGTTCTGCAGCGGAGGCATCGCGGACTGGCCGAACCCGATGTGGTCGGGGGCGATCACGTGGTAGCGGTCGGCGAGTGCCGGGATCAGGTTGCGGAACATGTGCGAGCTGGTCGGGAAGCCGTGGAGGAGGGTCACTGCGGGCGCCTTCGGGTCGCCTGCCTCCCGGTAGAAGACCTCGATGCCGTTGACGGTGGTGGTGCGGTGGTGGACGGCGGGGGATGTGAGTCGAGGCATGCGCCTAACCCTTCTATCGGGCTTTGATGGTTACATGCACAGTCGAGCATGCTCGGGCTAACCTGTCAATGCCATGTGTATGGTTAGGATTGATCGAGAGGGTGCCGCGTATTCGCCCCCTCGTGTAACCTCTCAGATGAGCCAATCCGGTTAGGAGACGTGGAGAGGTGTCAGCAGTGGTTGATCCAGGGCAGCAGGACACTCTGCTGGAACTCCTCAACACCACGCCGGTGGTCAACGGTGCGCCCCGGGATAAGCTGGCGGACGCCGAAGCGGCCGCGGCGTGGCAGCGGGCGCATGGCGGCACCGGCAGCGACGAGGAGCTCCGGCATCTGGTGCGGGCGCGCGACGCCCTGCAGGCCGTACTGCGCGACGATGCCCCGGCTACGTCACTGGCCCCGCTCCTCAAGGGCGTGTGCCGCCGACCGCGCATTTCCGCTGGGGGAGTGGACTGGGAACTGGACGCCCCCGTGGAGCGCCGACTGGCGGTGGAAGCGGTCTTGGCGTGGAGCGCGCTGCAGGAGGCGAAGCCCGGTCGGCTGCGCCCGTGCGCCAACCCGGAGTGCCGTCTGTTTCTGCTCGATCGGAGCAAGACCAACAGGGCCCGATGGTGCTCCATGGCCGTGTGCGGCAACCGGATGAAGGCCCGCCGGCACTACCAGCGAACCCGAGACAGTACGGCTGAGTGAAGCAGCCCCGCGACAGCGTACGGCTCTACGTCAGCATGTGAAGGCGGACCCGGTGGAGCTGAGGCGAAGGACTGTCCGCCGACGGGTGCGCGGCCCCGAAGTGGCCGACCACTCCGTCCCTTGCAGAGGCGCATGCTGGTTCGTCCAGCGGCGCAAGGGCGGGAAGGATGGGAACTGGTCGCCTTGTTCGGCGTCGTCTGGAAGACCAGCTGACCCTGATCGCCCGGCTCGCCGGGCAGGCACGGGCCGGGCTGGCGAAGGACGTGGAGGCCGGCTGCGTGTTCCTGGCGATCTACTCGGGGGTCCTCACCGAAGCCGGAACCGAGATCCGCGCACGGCTCGATCCCTCACTCCTCGAGCAGGCGACCGTGGCCGTCCGGCGCCGGGCCCCTGATGCGGACCGTGAGCAGACCATGCTGGCCATCCGCTTGCTGGCATCGCTGTGGGCGGCAGGACTGGTGGCCGGAGTGAATACCAGGGACTGGCTCCGACGCGCACCCGAACTGCCCACTCTGTGGCCGCGGATGGCCGCCCAGCTCATCCGCGAGGAGCCCTAGAGGAGTCTCAGGGTCCGGCCCATGAAAGACCCAGGAGCCGGGGAGGGAGGCCCAGGGCCGGGAGGAGGGGCCGTCGGCCGTTCCGTTGACGGCATGGGTGTCGCGGCCGGTGAGCTTCTGCTGCCGGCTGTGTGTCTGGCTGCGGAGCAAGGTGCAGCCGGTGTCGAAGGCATGCCGGGCGAAGGGCGGCCAACGGGGGCCGCACTGCTGTCTGTTGTTGCGGCAGACCGCGGGCACGGCCGGATTACCGCGCGCTCCCCGGCCGACGTGAGCGGCACCGATGGTGACTCCGGTGCCGCTCATGGACGGTCCCCGTTACCAACCGGTGCGGGCTGGCTCGGCTGACGCGCTGTCAGGTGTGTGCGGTCCGCCGTCGGGCGGTGGGAGCTTCCCGGGCTGGGCGTGGGCGTCGGCGCCCAGGAGGGGAGCGCCGTGGCGTTCGGGACGGTGTCCCGCGGTACCGGCGATCCGCTGGCGGGGCGTGCCGGCGGGGCCGGGTGGTGGCGGTATGGGGCGGCGGGCGATGATGCGGCCGACCCAGCGGCGACCGCACTGCGGACAGGGCGGCGCTCCGGCGGGCGTGTACGGAGAGGCCACGGCCACTCCGTCGCGGGAGAAGTACTCCCACTCGCCGTTCTCGGCGTCCTTGTACTGCTGGACGTCGTAGTCGGTGCTCCACTCGTGCCAGCAATGCCCGCAGGTGAACTGCACTCGCTCGACAGCCAGTTCGATGATCATTGGGCTTCACTCTCCCTGCTGAGCAGGTATCCGCGTGTCTCCTCCACGTCTACCGTCCAGTGTGTCCGCGCGGCTCCGGTGTCTGCTGCCTGACGGAGAAAACCCTCCCTGTCTTCCGGCCGTCCCTGTCTTCCGGTACGCCATGTCTTTCGGGTGATGGCTCCCGGCGCCGGACACGGCCGGAGCGCGCGAAAGCCGATCGGACGGCACGGGCCTCATGGCGTGCCGGACATCAGGCCGTGCCGGCCGCCGGGGGCTGCTGCCCGTCCGGGAGCAGACCGGGCGGGGCGTCCGCCGTTCGTGACCGGTACGCCGGGGATGTCCCCGCTGAACAGGATGGAGGCCCGGCCGGCCCGGAGAGTGGCCGCTACGGCCGTCGAATTGCGCTTCGAAAAGCCGCGTACCCGGCGTCAACCGGGCCGAACGGCCGAGGGCTGCTCGGGCGGCGCGGGGCCGGAGCCGTCGTCCTCGCCGGGGGCCGCGAGCGAGGCAGGGAAGCCGTCGAGGACGGTGAAGACCCGTTCGAGACGGGCGAGACGTATGACGCGCCGGACGCGGGGCCGGCCGAGCACCACCCGCAGTGTCCCGCCGGCCGCGGTGACCTGCTTGTGGATGCGGACGAGCAACCGGAGTCCGCCCGCGTCCAGGAAGGTCGTCGGACGCAGGTCGACGATGACGCGCGGGCACGGCCTGTCCAACTGGCGCACCACATGCGGCGAGAGCACGGTGTTGGCCCAGATGTCCAATTCACCGGAGAACTGCAGGACGACCGAACCGTCCACCGTGTAGTGCTGCAGACCGAAAGGAACCTCGGGTGTACCCACGGCTCACCTCAGGAGGGACGAGCAACCTCGCGAAGGGAAAATGCCGGCGTGGCACGGAGACCGACGCCTGACGCACCGGGGTCTCGGGCGGTCCACACAAGTGGTACTGACACTCTGCCCGCTTCTCGCTCGTTCGACCCCGGCCGCGGGTGATTCCTTCCGGTCCGGCCTGCTGGTCACCGCCGGTTGATGCCGGGATCGTCGTCCAGGCGCAGACGGCGGGCGAGGACGTCGCGGGCGGCTTCGAGCAGGGAAATGTTGTGGCTGAAGGCGTGGGCGCGCAGCAGGAGCAGCGTATGGCTGGGGGGAAGGTCGAGCTGGGACGTCAGCATGCCGGCTGCCTGGTGGACCTCGGCGAAATGCATGCCGTCGGCGATGAGGGCAGGGGTGGATTCGGTGACGAGACGGGCCAAGGCGCCGGTGAGGTGGCGGGCGTCGGTTAGCTGGGCGGGGGTGAGCGGCCCGGGGGTCGTGCGGTAGCCGGCCAAGGTGCCCAGGGGGAGTGGCGGGGCGGTACGCAGGGGCAGGGTGAACAGGGCCGCGACGCCCGCGGTGAGCAAGGCGGGAACCAGGCCCGGCCAGTGCTCGTCGGCCTCCTTGACCAGGTCGGGGATGAGGATCGCCCGACCGGTGCGCGCCGTGTCCCAGGTGGGCCCGTGGCCCTGGACCATTTGCAGGTCCTCGATGGCCTCGGCCTGCGGGCCGGAACTCTGCCACAGCTCGGGACTGCGGCCTCCGGGCGCGAGTACCAAGGCAAGGCCGTCCAGGCCCAGGGCGTGCGCACACTGGCCCAGGGGCAGCCGTGAGGACCCGGCCCGGGCAGCGATGGTGTGCAGGCAGGCGGCCATCTCACCGGTCACCTCGGAAGGCACTGGCGCCACCCCCTGTTCTGGTGGTCGTACGGGGCATGCTCGGCACGCTGGTCAGCCCGGTCAGCGCGCGGGCCTGGGCCCCGGAAGACGCAGCTCCGCCGACGCGGTCCCGTCGAGCACGGAACGGGCGAGATCGGTGAGCCGTGTCCGGTGGCGGTGGGCGTAGCGGCGCAGCAGAACGAAGGCCGCGTCGGGGCTGATGTCGTGGCGGTGTGCGAGGAAGCCCTTGGCCTGCTCGATCAGGGCACGACTGTCCAGGGTCCGCTGCAGCTGGGCGTTGACGGTCAGCTGTTCGTGTACCGTGCGCTGCTGGATGATGCCCAGGGTGGCGTTGTCGGCCAGGGCCTGGGACAGCCGCAGTCGGCCCGGCGGCAGAGGGACGTTTTCCTCCCGGAAGAGGTTGAGCGCGCCCAGGGTCCGGTCGCCCAGGCGCAGCGGGGCAGCGACGACGGAGGTGAAGCCGACCGCCAGCGCCCGCTCGGCGAAATGGGGCCAGCGGGCGCGGGCCTCGGCGGTGTCCAGGTAGGTCTCGGCGATCGCGGTGCCGTCGCGGGTGCAGTCCCGGCAAGGGCCTTCGTCCCATTCGACGGAAGCCAATTCCAGCGCGTAGGTGCGCTCGTCGGACGCGGCCGCCTCGACGCTGTGGCCGTTGCCGTCGGACAGCAGCACCCCGGCCGCGCTCACCTCGAGGACCTGCACGCACAGGTCGGTGAGGGTGTGGAGATAGTGGATGACGTCGTAGTCGCCCACCAATGCCTCGGCGAGCTCACTGAACGCGGCCGTCACGCCTTCCTCACGCGCCGACTCCGCAAGTGGGTGGTCAGTCATCACCACGTCCCTTGATCGCGGAGTACAGCAGGGCGACGAACGGCGGACGCCGCACCTCCAGCCCGTGGGGCAGTGCCTGCGGAGCAAAGGGACGACTCAGGCCGCCCGGCGAAGATGCAGCGACGCGTCATGTCAACTTCCCGACTCTACGGATGGCAGCAGGCCGCACAGGGCCACCGAGCGTCCCCACGAGCGGGACCCGTGCTGCCGACTCCTCGCATGGACCCGCCCGAATGCCGGCGCCCGCATGTCACCGCCGGTGCAAGCATTCATGGAGCTCCCTTGCACGCTACCTTTCCATCCCGGCACCTGAAGCAGCCGACGGTAAAATTATAGCGACGCCCGCCTTTCTCTCTCGCCCGCGACCCGGTGCACCTCACCGGCGACCCAGCGCACCTCATCCGCGGCCCGGCGCACGTTCCTCGCGGCCCGGCGCACACCGACGCGCCCTGGGACTGCAGAGCCGCCCGCAGGGGCGTGTCCCCTACGCTTGCGGGGCAAGAGCTCCGCCGGCAGGAGTGTGAAGGAGCAGAAGCGGCAACCCTGCCACCTGGGGGAGGCCCGGCGGTTTCGTTGGCTGGAACGAATCTTCTGGCTTCGCCTTCTTCCCTTGCAGCCGCCCGTGGCAGGGATACGCTGACCACAGCGGGCACGGGGTGCCTTGCGGTACGACCCGGCGCCCGGCAATGAGGAGCCGTACGTGGACGCAGCACAGCAGAGCGCGGCCTGGGCCCGCATCGCCGCGACGGCCGGGCAGGGCGTGCCGGGGGCGTCCCTGACCGCCGCCGGCCTTGCGTGCGTCGGTGACCTCGACGCCGACAGCCTCGGCGTCGTCGTGATCACCGCTGGCCGGATCAGGACCATTGCGCTGGCCACCGACGAGCGGAGCGCCCGCCTGGAGGACGCGCAGCTGGTCAGTGGTGAGGGCCCGTGCACCGAGGCATATCTGGATGCCGCCCTGATCCAGGTGCCTGATCTGCACGAGAGCCCCGGTCGCTGGCCGGCCTTCGCCGAGACGGCCGGGGCGGTGGGGATCCGCTCGGTCACCGCCGTCCCCTTGAGCGTCGGGCAGGCACGGGTCGGGGCGATCGACCTCTACCACACCGTTCCCACCACCTTGGATCCGGCCGCACTGGCCCGCCTGGAAGCCTATGCCCGCATCGTGGCCGCTCTGCTGCTGGACGCCTACCCCGACCTGGTCAGCGCCACTGCCACGCCTGCCGCTGCGCCTCCGGGCTTCCCGCCGGTCGTGCACCAGGCCGCCGGGGTCCTCTCCGCCCGGCAGCAGATGAGTGTCGAGACCGCGCTGGCCCGTCTGCGGGCCCACGCCTATCGCCACGAGGAGCCTCTGCTCGACGTCGCACACCGCGTCCTGGACGGCCGCCTGCTCCTCGAGCGCGACCACGATTCTCCCTGACCTGCCCTGTCCTGACCTGCCCCGTCGGTGCCGGGCGGCCGTACGGGGGAACCGCTACTGGCGGGTCGGCGTCTCGGTCGAGGGCAGCGCGATGGCGTCGGCCCGGACATGGTCAATCTGCAGCTGACGATGTATCACACCCTCGGCCACGGTGTGCAGCTTGGTGCTGTGAGAGCGGGCGTAAGCACGCAAGCTGTGGAATGCCTGTTCCGGGGTGACGCCCCACCGGTCGGCCAGCATGCCCTTTGCCTGTTCGATGAGGACCCGGCTGTCGAGGGCGCATGTGAGCTGCGCGACCGTTCGCTGACAGCGACGCAACTCCCGTTCCTGCCTCAGCAGTACGGCGACGAGATCGCTCAGGGGACGCAGCCGGGCAGCCGGTTGCGCGGGCGGTGTCCGCCCGGCGGCGGGCAGGACCCGCAGCACCGCGTCGGCGTTGCCGTCCACGTGCAGCGGGAAGTCGACGGCCCCAGCGGGGCGAGGCCCGCAGACGGAGTCCAGGAGCGGGCCCGCGCCGTCCGAAGCGGCCGCACCCCACAGAACTCCGCCGCCTTCTCCGAGGACGGCGATCGCCACGGAGGTCTTGAGCAGTCCGACGCAGCACTCACAAGCCCGTTGCATCACTTCACGTGACACGAGGCCTTCATCGCCAAGGAGGACCTCCGTACGCCCTGTCCTGCTGTGCACATGCTGTCGCGTGTGATCACCCATCCTGCCCCCGGCTGACTCGCCCCGACTCCAGCCCTCGGAACGGAATCCCCAGCCTACCCAGCGTCGCCGCGCGATGACAGTGTGGTGACGTGCGCTTCCTCGCCGGTGCCGGATTGTCCGGCCGTGCCGCACCTCCGGCAAAGTCCTTTGCGTCGGTCGCCGCCCGGATGGTGGGGTGACATGGTGACCCATCACGATGAGGCGGCAGCCGTGAGACCGCTGACGCTGGCTTGGGTGCGACAGCACCTGACGGCCGGCGAACGCATCGTCAGAGCCGAGGCGCTGCACGGCGGCATCACTGCCGAAGTGCTCAGGCTGACCATCGGCACGCGGAACGGAGGTACCCGTGGCACCCGTGACCTGGTGCTGCGGAGCTTCGTCGACCCGGGCTACGTGGTACACGCCGAGGACTGGCTGAACCGGGAGGCCGATGCACTGGCCCTGCTCACGGGGACCGGCGTGCCGGCTCCCGGACTGGTCGCGGTTGATCCGACCGCGGCGCACTGTGAGTACCCATCGCTCCTGATGACCTGTCTGGCGGGCCGGACGGTTCTCGACGACGCGGGAGTGCACACGCGCGTTCCCCAACTGGCCCGTCAACTCGTGGCGATCCACGCGGTGCGCCCCGTCGAGCCGCCCCGCGGGTACGTGGCGTTGACGACCGCCGACACCGTCGTCACTCCGGAGGGCGCCGACGAGGCGGTATGGGCCGCAGCGATCGACGTGATCCGCAAGCCCGCGCCGCCCTACGAAGGGCGGTTCCTGCACCGGGACTTCCAGCCCGGCAATGTGCTGTTCGACGAGACGCTCCCACAGTCGGCCGGTGCCCGGATCACCGGCGTCGTCGACTGGGCAGCGGCCTCCTGGGGCCCGGCGGACCTCGATGTGGCGCACTGCTCCACCGTTCTCGCGCTGCTGCACGGCCCGGCGTGGGGCCTGCGGTTCACCGAGGCGTACGAGGAGGCGGGCGGGGTGCTGGCCGCGACCGCGAGCGAGCGGCTGTACTGGCAGGTGCGGGACGCCCTGGCGTGCTCGGAAGAAGTGCAGCAGGTGGTGCGGCCATGGCAGGAGGCAGGCAGGACAGAGCTGACGACGCCCGTCGTGGAGGAACGGCTGGACGCCTATGTCACCGCCTTGATGGCCGCAGCCGAATCGTGTCGGCACCCAGCCGCGTTCACCGATGAGCGGCCAGCACTGCCGCGAGACCCTCTTGCAGGTCCTTGAGGAAATACTGGGGAACCTCCAGCGACGGGAAATGCCCGCCGTTTTCGGGTGACCTCCATCGGACGATCTGCCGGTACCGCTCCTGTGCCCAGGGGCGCGGACACTTCTCGACGTCGCGCGGGTACATGGTGATTGCCGACGGGACGTCGACCCGAAGTTCGGGGTCGAGCGAGTTGTGGCTTTCGTAGTAAATCCGGGCCGCCGATGCACCGGACCGCGTCAGCCAGTACAGGGTGACGTTGTCCAGAACCCTGTCCAGGGAAATCGTCTCGAACGGGCTGTCCTCGGTGTCCGACCACTCGGCGAACTTGTCGAGAATCCAGGCAAGAAGCCCGACCGGTGAGTCGACGAGCGAGTAGCCGATGGTCTGCGGCCGGGTCGCCTGCTGCTTCGCGTACGCCGCGCGGTGGCGCCAGAAGTCGCGGGTTTCCTCGGTCCACTTGCGTTCGGCCGCCGTCAGACCGTCCGTCGTCAATCCCGGCGGCGCCTCGGCGAACGTGGTGTGGATGCCGAGGACGTGCGCCGGGAACCTGCCGCCGAGAACCGTGGTGATATTGCCTCCCCAGTCGCCGCCGTGGGCGGTGAACTTGCCGTAGCCGAGCCTTCCCATCAGTTCCACCCAGGCGGCGGCGGTCTTTTCGGTTCCCCAGCCGGTGGTGGCCGGCTTGTCGCTGTAACCGAAGCCCGGTAGCGACGGGACCACGACGTGGAATGCCGGCGCGTCGGCGTCCTTCGGATCTGCCAGCTCGTCCACTGCATCGATGAACCGGACAACGCTGTCCGGCCAGCCGTGCGTCAAGAGCAGCGGAGTGGCATCCGCGCGCGCGGACCGGCGGTGCAGGAAGTGAATTCCCAGATCGTCGATGGTCGTACGGAACTGGCCGATCTGGTTGAGGCGTGCTTCGAACGACCGCCAGTCGTACTCGGTACGCCAGTAATGCACGACATCGACGAGGTCGGCCAGCGGAACGCCCTGGTCCCATCGGCGACGGCCGGGCGCGGCATGCACCGTCTCTGCCTCCGGTAGCCGCGCCGCGGCCAGTCGCGTGCGCAGCTCGTCGAGGTCGGCGTCGGTCGCGTGGGCTTCAAAGGCTTGTACGTCACTGGTGGGGCGGAGCATGAGACCTCCTGGCCATCGTGGAACCGGCTGCGAACCATCGCGAACCGGCTATGACGGTTCTACCGCGCCTTCGTGCCCGAGGGCAACCAGCTAAGGTGGTTCCATGCGTACTGGGTTCCCCGACTTCCGCCTCGGCAACGTGCTCGCGACCAGCTTCACGGGGACTCTGTCGGAGCGGCACGGCAACGCCGTGGAGCGCATCCCCGTGCCGCAACGACTCGTCGACTGGCTGGCGGTGAACGGCCTCGCCGTGGACTCCTGCACTACCGCCCAGCTCGACCTCGCTCGCGAACTGAGGGAGTCGATCCACGCCGCCGCGACAGCGGCCGCGCTCCAGGACGCTCTCCCCGCTGATGCCGTCCGAGTCATCAATGACTGCAGCGTTCAGGGGCGGGCCGCGGCGGTCCTCACGCCCGAGGGCAAGCGCCGATGGCGGCTCGGGTCGGCTTCCTCCGTGGAAGATGCCCTCAGCGTGATCGCCGCCGACGCGATCAGCATCATCGCAGGCGAACGAGACGGAAAACTGGCCCTGTGCGCCTCACCGACCTGCCGGGCGGCCTTCTTCGACACCAGCCGCAGCCGCACCCGCAAGTGGTGCGACATGAACACGTGCGGGAATCGTCAGAAGAAGGCGCGCTTCCACGCCAACCAGCGCACAAGCGCCAGATCAGCGGAGTAGCCGTAGTAGCCGTTACGGGGCCCGGGCAAGTCCGGCGAGGACGCGGTACGCGGTGACGGGCCAGCGGCCCGCCGCTTGTGCCGTCACGCTCGGATGGAGCTGTCGGTGCCTCCCGCGTCGGCGGGCAGCCGACGGGCGATGACCACGGCGGCGGCCAGGGCGAGGGCGGCGAGCACCCAGAAGGGCCCCTGCCGGCCGGCCAGCTGCCCGGCGGCGGTGCCCAGCGGGACGCCGACGATGTGGGCGAGCGTCGTGCCGCCGACCATGACGCCCATGGCGCGAGTACTGGCGGCCGGGCCGGCCGCGGCGGTGGCGACCACGGCGCCCACCGTCCAGAACGTGCCGTTGCCCAGCGCCGCGGCGAACCGCCCGACGAGCGCGAGCCCCAGGCCGGTACTCAGCGCGCCGACGTGGTGACCTGCGGCGAAGACCAGCAGTGCGGCGATCATGGCCGTGCGGCGCGGCAGGCGCAGGGTCGCCATGGACATCGCGGGCGCGCCGACCATCATGCCGACGGCGAAGACGGTGATCAGCATCCCGGCGCTGGACACGCTGACGTGGAGGGCGCCGGAGATCTGCGGCAGCAGGCCGGCGACGATCAGCTCGCTGGTGCCCATGATGAACGCCACGGCCCCCAACAGCCAGACCACCGGCGGCAGCTCGACCTTGCCGGCGGTCTCCGCGGCGCTGCCGTCGCGTCCGCGCGAAGCGGTGGCCGGAGCATCTGGCCGGGCGGCGGAACCGCTTGCTGCCCGCGGTGAAGACGTGCACGTCGTGCGCGCCCCACCTCGTGCGGAAGGCGGCACTGCGCGTGGACAGCTCACCGATCAGGTTCGACAGCTCACGGTCGTAGGGGTTCTTGGCGGCCTCGACCCGCAACACCCACGCCTTCGCGGGCCACGCGTTCCCAGTCGGGACAGAGCCGGGTGGCCCGCGGGTCGAGGAAGACGAACCGGCAGGTGTTGACCGGCTCCTGCTCGAACACCTCGCAGTGCAGGGTGCGGGCGAGCGGGTTGGCGGCCAGGATGTCCATGTGGTTGTTGCGCACGTACGCCGGCTGGTCGTGCAGGCCCTCGACGATGCGCAGCACGCTGGGCCGCACGGTGGCCTGCTGCGGGCGGCGCCGGGCACGGCCCTGTCCTGCGCCCGCCGCGCGGGCCGCGGCGCAGCCCGGGCACCCGGCGCAGCCCGGGCACCCGGCGCTGCCCGTGCACCGGCAATCCCGCCTGCTCAGGGGTGACTCTGGCGCGGCGGGACTTGAGGAATGCGCTCACTTCGGCCCGTTTGTCCATGCGGCCGGCCAAGGGAGACAGTGCGGCTCCTGGGGGTCCCTCTCAGTACCCCTCACCACAGGGCAACCGGACGTGGCCTCCAGTGCCAAAGATGCTCTTTCTGACAATTGCATACAGGAATTTCCGTACATGTTTCCATCGCAGCGTTCGTGCCGACGGCTCACGGCAACAATTGGTACGCGCTGCACACACCGCACCCACCACATCCCGCCGCCCCGCTGCACTCACCAAGGAGACATCGTCATGACCACCGGCGCTGAGTCCGCCGCACCTCACTCCTGCTTCGGCCTGGACGGATGGCGGTGGCTGAACCCGCCTGCCCAGTGGGTCCCGGCCGAGGACCGAGTGGAGATCACGACCGACGCGGACACCGATTTCTGGGTCACCACCCACTACGGCTTCGTGCGCGACACCGGGCACGCCCTGCTGCGCCCGGTCCCGGCCGGCTTCCGGCTGCGGGTGACCTTCGAGGGGGACTACCGCGAACAGTACGACCAGGCAGGGCTGTTCCTCCGGCTGGACGCCAAGAACTGGGTCAAGACCGGTATCGAGTACGTGGACGGCCACCAGCAACTGAGTGCCGTCGTCACCCGCGAGGTCTCGGACTGGAACGTCGTCCCACTGGACAGGATCACCGATACCCCCGCCCCCGTCACCATCGAAATGCGCCGCGAGGGCGATCACGTGACCGTCCATTACGGCACCGGCGGCGAGGAGCCCGGCACACTGCTCCGCCTCGCCTACTTCCCGCCCGGGCTTCCGGCCGAAGCAGGCATCATGTGCGCGTCCCCCGACGGGAAGGGGTTCACCACCCGGTTCACCGGCCTGCGCTTCGAGACACCGTGAGCCGGCATCGCTGAACACCCGTTCCGGACGCTCCGGCGAGGCGGCCGCCACAGGCAGGCACCCTCGCCGGAGCGAGCACCGCCGAGGGCACCTGATGACGCGGCGACCCTGCGAGGGTCCGGGTTCGCTACTCCGTGTCGCCCATGTCGAGGACGATTTTTCCCACTGCCGCGCCCGTGCGGAGGCGTTCCACCGCTTCGCCGAGTGCGTTCATTCCGTAGCGCTCGTACGGCAGCGACAGTGCGCCCGAGGAGAGGTCGGGCAGCAGGCGCAGGACCTCGGGGGCGACTTCCGGGCCGCGGGAGATCATGTTGACCGGGAGCAGAGAGACGTCGGCGAGGAAGAAGTCCGCGAGGTCGAGGGTGAGTTCGCGGCCGGCGGTGTAGCCGAGGAGCGCGGCCCGGCCGCGCGGGCGCACGAGGGTGAGGGCGTTGCGCAGGATCTGGCCGCCGACGGTGTCGATCAGTACGTCGACCTTGCCGCCGAGCGTCTCCTCGGAGAGGTCGGAGGCGAGCAGGGCCTTGGCGACGCCGGGTACGTGCGGCAGCTTCGCGGGACGGCCGACCGCACCGATCACCTCGGCCCCGGCACGCGCCGCGAGCTGTACGGCCACGGCGCCCACCGCGCCGGACGCACCGGTGACCAGCACGCGCTCTCCCGGCCGCACCTGGGCGATGGCGTGGACGGTCGCCCAGGCGGTGCCGACGGGGGAGAAGTAGATGCAGGCGAGGGCGGGGTCGGTGCCCTCGGGCATGGGCTCCACGGCGGCATCCGGTACGAGCGAGTGCTCGGCCCAGGCGCCGTCGTGGCTGAGGCCGAGCCCTTCGCCGCGCAGCCGTACCAGGGCGCCCTCGGGGTGGGTGTCCGAGGAGACGACGAAACCGCTGCCCTGGGTGCCGGGGATGAACGGCAGCTCGGGCAGGATGCCGAACTGTCCGTCGAGGATGTTCAGGTCCAGATGGGCGACGGTGGCCGCCGCCACCCGGACGAGGGTGTGCCCGGGGCGTGGTGCGGGCACGGCCCGCTCCCCGAGCCGCGGCAGCGTGCCGAACTCCTCCAGGACCAGGGTGCGCGAGGTGGTTGCGGAAGTGCTCACGTGCTGTGTTTCTCCGTTCTGCCCGTTGACTGTCGTGCCATGCCCTGGGGCCCGTCTCCGCACGGACCTTGCCACAGCGGGAACGAGGCGAGTGGGACCGCTGCTTCACAGGCGGTGGCGGTCTTGCCGTACGTGGTGGTCGTCAGGGTGCGATGACGAGCCGCCCGCGCAGGCCGCCCCCGGCCAGACGTGCGTGGGCCGCGGCGGCCTCCGCGAGCGGGAAGATCTCGGCGACGCGGGGCAGCAGCGTGCCGCGCTCGGCGAGCCGGGACAGCTCGGCGAGCTGGGCGCCGTCGGCGCGTACGTCCAGGGCCTCGATGCGGATGCCGCGCTCGGGGGCCGGCTCCTGCCCGGGCCACAGGCCGATGTACGTGCCGCCGGCGCTGACCGGGGCGAGGGCCGCGTCACCCAGCACCGCGGCATCGATGACGCCGTCGAACGCGGCCGGCGGAAGTGGTTCGTCGCGGGACAGGAAGCGGTCGGCGCCCCGGGCACGCAGGAACTCCTCGTCCCGTGCGGAGCCGAGGGCCGTGACCTCCAGGCCGCGATGGTGCCCCAGCTCCACCGTGTGCGCGCCGACGCCGCCCGCCGCGCCCGTGACCAGCAGACTCTGCCCGGGGCGAAGCGCTGCCATGTCCAGTGCCTGCGCCGCGGAGAGCGCGTTGAGGGGGAGGGCCGAGGCGTGGGCGTCGGCCAAGGTCACCGGGGCCGGTGCGATCGCGTCCGCGTCGAGGACGGCGTACTCGGCGTGGGTGCCCAGCGGTGTGCGGTGACCGGTGGCCAGGCCGATGACGCGGTCACCGGGGGACCAGGTGACACCGGTACCGACGCTCTCGACGGTGCCGGCGACGTCCCAGCCCAGGCCGATCCGCTCGCCGGCGCCGCCGAAGACACCTGCCCGCATGGCCGCGTCCACCGGATTCAGCGCTGCCGCCGCCACCGTGATCCGCACCTGCCCCGGGCCGGGACCGGGCACCGGAACCTCCGTGATCTCGACTGCCTCGGGCCCGCCGAATCGGGACACGGTCGCGGCACGCATGAGCATGCTGATCCTCCTGGGGGGGTGGGTGCACGGACGAGGCGCTGCCATTTCTTACCTTTGGTGCGCAACCTCATCGCGGGGATGCAACACCATCCTGCGTCAGCAGGAGAGCCTGTACAAAAGGCACACGCGTGTAAGTAAGGCGGAGGGCAGACGCACGATGACAGACGACTCCCGGGCAGCACAGCCGCCGGTCCGCAGGGGGCCGTGCGCCCGCTGGCCTGCCGAGCAGGGCGAGACGATCCGGCAGATCGTCGAGCGGGCCGGCGACAAGTGGGGCGTGCTCGTGATCGGCGCACTGGAGGACGGCCCCGTGCGCTACACCGACCTGCAGCGCTCCATCCCCGGCATCTCCCAGCGCATGCTCACCCACACCCTGCGCCAGCTGCGCCGCGACGGCCTGGTCACCCGCACCGCCTACCCCGAGGTGCCGCCACGGGTCGAGTACGCGCTGACCGGCCTGGGCGCCACGCTGCTCGACGCGGTCACCGCCCTGATCGACTGGGCGGGCACACACCACGACGAGATCGTCCGCAACCGCGCCCGCTTCGACAGCGACACCGCCGGCAGCTGACACGAGGGCGGTGCGTCTCGCCGAAATACGGGCGGCGCGTCACGCTGAAACGCGCGCGGGGCGGCCCGGCCACCGGAGGCCGGCCGCGCCGGCGGCCCCGGCCCTGACCGCGGGCGTGCCGGAAAGCGGGGTGACCCAGCCGTGTCACGAGGGCCCCTCGCGCAGTGCGTCGGAGACCGACTTGACCCCGCCGTGCGCGGTCAGTCCGCCGTCGACGGGGATCTCGGCGCCGGTGATGAACGACGACTCCCGGGACAGCAGGAACACGATCAGCGGAGCGACCTCGTCGGCCGTTCCGGTGCGGCCGAGCGGCGTCTCGCGGACATTCGCCTCGCGAAAGGCCGGGGCGGCGGAGGCGGTCATCTCCGTCTCGATGTAGCCGGGGTGGACCGTGTTGACACGGATCCCGCGCGGGCCGAGTTCGAGCGCGGCGGTCTTCGACAGGCCCCGCAGCGCCCACTTGCTGGTGGTGTAGGCGACCGGGTAGTGCGCGGTGAGGGCCGCCGAGGAGCCGACGTTGACGATCGAGGCGCCGGGCGGCATCAGCGGAGCGAGGTACTGAATGCCGAGCAGCGGGCCGGTGACGTTGACGGCATGGACGCGCGCCAGGTCTTCGGGCCGTACGTCTCCGACGCGGGCGCGCCAGGTGACGCCCGCGTTGTTGACCAGCCCGTGCACCTGCCCGTACGACTCCTTCAGCTCGGCGGCCAGATTGGCCCAGTCCCGCTCGTTGCTGACGTCGAGGCGTCGGCAGCCGGGGGCCTCCGTCACGTCGGTGGCGATGACGCGGGCACCCTCGCGGGCGAGGGCTTCCGCCTCCGCGGCGCCCTGGCCGCGCGCCGCGCCGGTGACGACCACCACCTTGCCGAGCAGTCTCTTGGGGTGCGGGGTGTTCACGGCCGCTCCCGGGTGCGGCGCCGGCCGGTGGGCAGCGGTACGGGGGCGGTGCCGGGGACCACCGTGTTGGTGAGGGTGCCGAGGCCCTCGACGGTGAGGGAGACGGTGTCGCCCGGCTTCAGTGGCGGCGGGGTCTGCTCACCGCGCCGGCCCCACAGTTCGGCGAGGCAGCCGCCGTTGCCGCAGGTGCCCGAGCCGAGCACGTCACCGGGGACGACCCGCGTGCCGCGCGAGGCGTACGCGGCCATCTCCTCGAAGGTCCAGCTCATGTTGGACAGCAGGTCCGTGCCGACGACCTCGCCGTTGACCTCGGCGGTGAGTGCGAGCCGCAGGAAGCCGTCATCGTCGCGGTACGGTTCCAGTTCGTCGGCGGTGACCAGGTAGGGGCCGAGCGTGGTGGCGGTGTCCTTGCCCTTGCAGGGGCCGAGGCCGACCTTCATCTCGGCGGACTGCAGGTCGCGCGCCGACCAGTCGTTGAGGACGGTGTAGCCGATGATGTGGTCGCGGGCCTGCTCGGGGGTGAGGTCACGGCCCTCGCGGCCGATGACGGCAGCCACTTCGAGTTCGAAGTCGAGGACGGCCGAGCCGGGCGGCACCGGGATGTCATCGCCCGGCCCGTGGACGGCGTGCGGGTTGGTGAAGTAGAAGGCCGGTGCCGCATACCACTCCTCGGGTACACCGGCGGCTCCGTCGACGGAGCGGCGTACGCCCTCGACGTGCTCCTCGAAGGTGACGAAGTCCCGTACGGAGGAGGGCTGCAGAGGAGGAAGCAGCCGCACCCGGGAGACATGGGGGCCGGGCGGGGCGCCGAACGAGGCGGCGCCGGTCCTGAGGAGGGCCGCAAGCCCGTCCCCGGACGTGATCAGCTCGGTGAGCGAGTGTGCGTCCGGCACGGGGTACAGGGTGCCGTCGTCGGCCACGACGGCGACGCTGTGCTGCTGCTGGTGCTGGTAGGCGGCGAAACGCATGGGCGGCTCCTGGCGGTGCGGTGGGTGACCGGGGGCGCGGCGGATGAGTCAGGGCTGGTGACAGGGTCGCCGCGCCCCCGGAGAGGGGGATCAGACCGGCGGGGCGACGAAGCAGCCGCGGTCGGGGTCGTTGAAGGACTCCTTGGCGATGAGTTCGTTCATGGGGTTGGCCGTGCCCCACTGGTCGGTGACCTCTGGCTGGGAGAAGTCGTAGACGTGCGGGTGCCAGGTGTCCTCGTCCAGCAGCTCCAACTCCGTTGTGTACTCGACGGTGTTGCCGTGCGGGTCGAGGAAGTACGTGAAGGTGTTGTCACCCGCCATGTGCCGTCCCGGACCCCAGATCTTGCGGAAACCGGCGCGCATCACCCGTCCCGAGCCGCGCATGTACTCGTCCAGGCCGCGCATCTCGAAGGAGACGTGGTGCAGGGCGGTGTGCGGGCCCTGTGCGATGGCCATGGAGTGGTGCTGGCTGCTGATCCGCATGAAGTGCATGACCTCGCCCATGTGCGGCGAGCTGAGGGTGTCGGAGAGGCGGAAGCCGAGGTGGCGCTCGTACCACTCGCGGGTGCGGTTGAGGTCGGGGGAGTTGAGCACGACGTGGCTCAGCTTGACCGGGATGGCCTCCTTCTCCTCGATCTTGCGATGCTGCCGGACGGCGACGTCCGCGGAGACCTCGATGGTGCGCCCGTCGACGTCGAAGAAGCGGAAGCCGTAGCCGCCGCCGGGGGTGTCGATGCTGCCGGGCTGCGTTATCAACTCCACGCCACCCTGCAGCAGTTGCTCGGCGAGTGTGTCCACGGCCGCGGCATCGGGCGCCCCGTACGAGACGAGGTCCAGGCGCTTCTCGCCGGCCTTGCGGAGCCGTACGACGTACTGCTCCGGGGAGCCCTCGGCGGCGAGGAAGGAGATGCCGGAGTCCTCGGCGACCTTGGTCAGGCCCCAGACGCCGGCGTAGAAGTCGAGTTGCTTGTCGTAGTCGGGCACGGCGAGGTCGACGTGGCGCAGGTGGGTGAGCAGGCGCATGGTGTCAGTCCTTGAAGAGGAGGGCGGTGGCATTGCCGCCGCGTACGGCGTGGAAGTCGGCGTCGGGCAGACCCGCCGCGCGCAGTGCGCCGACCGGGTCCTCGGTGCCCATGTCGAAGGGGAAGTCGGAGCCGAGCAGTACCCGGTCGGCGCCCGCGACGCGTACCAACTCGCGCAGTACGTACGGGTCGTGGACCAGCGAGTCGAAGTACAACTGCCGCAGGTAGCGGCTGGGTTCGCGGGCGCAGCCGCGCGCGTCGGGGCGGGCGCGCCACGCGTGATCGCTGCGGCCGATGTGGGTGGGCAGGTAGCCACCGCCGTGCGCCGCGAGCAGCTTCAGACCGGGGTGCCGGTCCAGCACACCCGAGAAGATCAGATGGGAGAGCGCGACGGCGTTCTCCGTCGGCTGGCCGACCGTGTTGGAGAGGTACCAGCGGTCCAGCCGCTCGTCGAGGGTGCAGCCGAACGGGTGCAGGAAGACGACCGCTCCGGTCTCCTCGGCGCGCGACCAGAAGGGCTCGTAGGCCGGGTCGGACAGCTCACGTGCCGGGGCATGGCTGGAGATCTCCACCCCAGCCAGCCCCTGGCCGAGGGCGTGATCGAGGGCGGGCACCAGGTGGGCGGGGTGCTGGAGGGGGGCGAGACCGAGGCCGCGCAGCCGGTCGGGGGCCGCCGCGCAGTGTGTGGCGGTGGCCTCGTTGGCGAGCCGGTACACCTTCTCGGCCGTCTCCTCGTCTGCCCAGTAGTGGTAGTGCGAGGGGGACGGGCTGACCACCTGGAGGTCCACGCCCTGGGCGTCCATCGCCGCGAGCCGGGCCCGTACGTCGGTGAGGCGGCCGATCCGCTCGCCGATCATCGGGCCGTTGACCTGCAGCGCGGCGCGGCCGTTGCGGCGGGCGTCCAGGGCGCGGGCCTCGGCGTGGCCGGGCAGGCCGGCCACGAGCGCGTCGACCTCCGGCAGCAGGACGTGGGCGTGCACGTCGACGGTGGGCGCGGTCACGGCAGCTCCCGCAGCATGGTCATGATGCGGCCCATCAGGCCCGGTACGTCGGCGTCGCGGACGCCGTCCAGCTGCCACTGCCCGATCTGCACGGACGCTTCCACGACGGGACGTACGCGGGCGACACGGCGCTCGTAGTACTCCTGGAACAGGGCGTCGTCCCAGGTGTCGGAGGCGGTCAGCAGCTGGGCGAGCACCCAGGCGTCCTCCAGTGACATCGCGGCGCCCTGGGCCAGGGTGGGCGGGCAGCAGTGCGCGGCGTCACCGACGAGGACGACCCGGCCGCGATGCCAGGAACCCTCGACCAACAGCCGGTCGAACCAGGTGTAGTTGACCTTCGCCGGGTCGGTGAGGTGTGCGGTGATCTCGGGCCAGTGGCCTCCGTAGTGCCGTGCCAGGGCGCGCATCTCGTCCGCGTAGCTCGCCACGGGTATCGCGGCCCGGTCGCGCTTCGCCTCGACGACATAGGCGTACAGCGTGCTGTCGCTGGTGGGGCAGTAGCCGGCGATGTAGGCCGGGCCGCCGTAGGCGAGGTCGGTGCGGGTCACACCGGCCGGGCGCGGTGCGGCGACGCGCCAGATGGCCATGCCGGTGGGCTCCGGCCGGTCCGTGATGCCGATGGCCGCGCGGGTGGCGGAGCCCAGCCCGTCGGCGGCGACCACCAGGTCGTAGCGGCCCTCGCCGCCGTCGTCGAAGGTCACCGACACGCCGTCGTCGTCCTGCTCCAGGGACGCGGCACGGACACCGAGGCGGACGGTGGCGCCACTGGCCCGCACCGCGTCGATGAGGATGCCCTGCAGCCGGGGGCGCTCCATGCCGACGGTGGCGGGCAGGTCGTCACCGCCGGTGCGCAGGTCCTCGGCGGCATGCAGGACGGTGCCGTCGGGCGCCGTGATGCCGACCGAGCTGAACGCGTAGCCGGACTGCGCCACCCGGTCCCACACGCCGAGTTCACGCAGCACGCGCAGGGCGTTGCCCTGGAGGGTGATGCCGGATCCCGCGGTGGCGTTCCAGTCGTCCTTGGCCTCGATCAGATCGACGGTGATCCCGGCGCGGCGCAGCAGGATCGTGACCGCGTTGCCGGCCGCGCCACCGCCGATGACGAGGACCGTGCGGGGTGTGCTCATAGGGGAACTACTCCTTTGTCCCTCAGGGAGTTCTCTCCGAGACTTCGGGGAGGTCTCGGGCAGAACTCCTGCAGACCGAGGGCTACTTGACGGCGATCGGGTTGACGGGCGAGCCGACGGCGCCGGTGATGGGCAGGGGAGCGGCGGCCAGCCAGAAGTCGTACACACCGTCGTCCGCGCAGTCCGCGGCCAGCGCGTCCAGGTCCCACATCTCGCCGATGAGGAGTCCGATGTGGGGGATGGCAACCTGGTGCAGCGGCTGGAAGGCGTGCGCGAACTCGTTCGGGCGGACCTCGAAGCCCCAGGTGTCCGTGGCGATCGCGGCGATCTCGGTGCGGTGCAGCCAGCCGGCCGTGGTGAACGACAGACCGGGCGCGGGGCCGCCCGCGTACTCGCCCCAGCCCTCGCGCCGGGCCCTGGCGAGCCGTCCGGTGCGCACCACCACGATGTCGCCCCGGCCGACCGTGACGCCGTGCGCCTCGGCCGTCGCGGTGAGGTGCTCCTCGGTGATCGCGAAGCCGTCGGGCAGTTCTCCCCCGCTCTCGGCTCCGCTCGAGCGGGAGGTGCCCCCGCCCTCGCCGATGACGCGGCCCACGTCGAGGAGGACGCCACGTCCGGCGACGTACGGGGCCATGTGCTCGATGCCGGTGACGAGGTCACCGTCGGAGGTGACGACCTGCTCGGCGGGGCGCCCGTTCCACGCCTTGCCGTGGTCGAAGATGTGGCCGAGCCCGTCCCACTGGGTGGAGCACTGCAGCGGCATGGCGATGACGTCGTCGGCGCCGCCGAGGCCGTGCGGGAAGCCCTGGTTGCCGAGCGCTGCGTCGGTGCCGGTGTCGAGCATCGTGTGCACCGGGTTGGTCCGCCGCCGCCAGCCCTTCTGCGGCCCGTCCATGTCGAAGCGCTGCGCCAGTGAGAAGCTGACGCCCCGGCGCACCAGCGCGGCTCCTTCGCGGCGCTTGGCCGCGTCGAGGAAGTTGAGGGTGCCCAGCCGGTCGTCATCGCCCCAACGTCCCCAGTTGGAGCAGGACTTGGCGGCCTCGGCGATGGCGCCCTCGGGGTCGTTCCGGTCCGGGGTCACGACGCCACCTCCGCCACACAGCGGGTGCGCTGCGCGCCGAGGCCGCTGATCGAGCCGTCCATCACGTCGCCGTCACGCAGCAGCCGCCCCCAGTGCATGCCGTTGCCGGCGGGGGAGCCGGTCAGCACCAGGTCTCCGGGGAGCAGGCGGGCGGTCTGCGAGGCGTACGACACCATGCGTGCCACGTCGAAGATCATGTCCTGGGTGGACTCGTCCTGCATGGTCTCGCCGTTCAGCTTCAGGACGAGGCGCAGGTCACCGGGGTCGGCGATCGACTCGGCCGGCACGATCCAGGGGCCGAGCGGGGTGAAGCCGGGCGCGTTCTTGCTGCGCAGCCAGTCGGTACCGATCTGCGGCATGTCGCGCCGGAAGACGGCGGCGCGGTCGGTGAGGTCGTTGGCGATGGTGTACCCGGCTACGTACTCCAGGGCCTCCTCCACCGTCACCCGATGCGCGGGCCTGCCGATGACGGCCGCCAACTCCAGCTCCCAGTCCGGCTGTTCGGCCCAGGCGGGCAGCACCACGTTGTCGTACGGGCCCGTGATCGCGCTCGGCAGCCCGAGGAACACGTACGGCAGGTCCTCCTCGGCCCGCCGGTCCATGAGTTCGGCGGCCTCCGCGCGGCGCTCGTCCTCCGGGCGGTCGTCACCGGGCGCGCGGTGCGCGACGTGCAGGTCGATGACGTGCTGCCGGTAGTTGGCACCGGACTGGAAGACCTGCCGCGGCTCGACCGGGGCGTGCACCCGGAACCCTGCCAGAGGCACGCGCTCCACCGTGCCGTTGCCGGCCAGGGCGCGCAGCCGGGGCAGCGCCGCGGTCCAGCTCTCCAGCAGCCGACGGACCGTCAACTCGTCGTCGTCCAGGGCGTTTCGCAGGTCCACGACGCGCTCGTCGGGAGTGACTAGCGCGGGGAAAGCCGGGCCGTCCGGGGTCGACAGGGTCGCGAGGGCGAAGGGCCCGACGAAGGGCGGGGATACGGGTGCGGGGTTCACAGACATGTCCTCCTGAGTGCTGTGGGACTAATGTGGACCCGCCGCCAGCGATCAGGGAAATAGATTGTGTGGATAAGAGCAATCCATCGCGCAAATTCCTCCTGGTCAGCGTCGAACAGCAAGGGGAACCCGTGAACCTGGCCCGTCTCGACCTCAACCTCGTCGTCGCCCTGCGCGCCCTGCTGGAGGAGCGGAACGTCACCCACGCCGGGCAGCGTGTCGGTCTGAGCCAGCCCGCGATGAGCGCGGCCCTCGCCCGGCTGCGCCGGCACTTCGACGACGACCTGCTCGCCCGCGTCGGCGGCCACTACGAGCTGACCGCCCTCGGCCAGGTACTGCTGGACCGCACCTCCACCGCCTACGACGTGCTGGAACGCCTCTTCTCCAGCCAGGCCGACTTCGACCCGGCCAAGGCGGAGCGCGAGTTCCGGCTGCTGGCGTCCGACTACGCCGTCGCGGTCTTCGGCACCGAACTCGCCCGCGTGGTGCACGAGGAGGCCCCCGGCATCCGGCTCCGCTTCACCCAGGCCCCGCCCACCGTCGTCGACGACACCGCGACCCTGCTGAGCGCCACCGACGGCCTGCTCATGCCGCACGGCGTGATCAGCGACTTCCCCGCCACCGACCTCTACGACGACCGCTGGGTGTTCCTCGTGGCGCAGGACCACCCCGGCGTCGAGGACCGTCTCACCCGGCAGGACCTGGCCCGGCTGCCCTGGGTCACGTACCAGCGCACGTACGACGCCCCCGCGGTGCGCCAGCTGGCCATGCTCGGCATCGAACCGCGGGTGGAGGTCTCCGTCGACAGCTTCCAGCTCCTGCCCCTGATGATCGCCGGCACCCGGCGCCTCGCCCTGATCCAGGCACGCCTGGCGCGGCTGCTGACGCCGATCGCCGCGGTCCGGGTGGTGGAGCCGCCGTACGAGGCGGTGCCGCTGCGTGAAGCGCTGTGGTGGCACCCGGTCCACACGCATGACGCGGCCCACATCTGGCTGCGCGACACGGCCGCGTGGGTCGGGGCGCGACTGCCCCGCATGGACGGGGAGTGACTCGATGAAGGCACTTCAGCGCCGTTGTCGTGCGGGGTGCAGCCACCGCCGAAGGCCGAACGCCGACCGGGCGGGAGGGCGCCTGTTCGGCGTTCCGCGCCGTGAGGCCGAGGGTGACCTCGCTCGTTTCGCCCGCCGCGGCCACGTCGGGGGCGGTGTGCAACATGTGCACAGCCAGTGTGCACACCGCTCAACGGGAGGTTAACTTCGCCGAAACGCCTTGGCAGGTCTCCTGCCGTGCAAAGGAGCACGCATGCCGGACAGCCCTGTGGTCGAGACGGCCGGTCAGGACCCCCAGCGCAGAACACGGCGCCGCAACGCCATGGCCGCCGTCGTCGGCTCTGTTCTGGAGTGGTACGACTTCTTCCTGTTCAGCACCTCAGCGGCGCTGGTGTTCAACAAGATCTACTTCTCGGGTGAGTCCGAGTTCGCCGCGACCCTCGCCTCGTTCGCCACCTTCGCCGTCGGTTTCGCCGCACGGCCCGTGGGCGGGCTGATCCTGGCCCACTTCGGTGACCGCTGGGGACGCAAACCGGTGCTGATGGTCACGCTGCTGATGATGGGCTTCGGCACCCTGGCCATCGGCGTGCTGCCCACGTACGAACAGATAGGTCTGTGGGCACCGGCACTGCTCGTCGTCTGCCGGATCCTGCAGGGACTCGGTGTCGGCGCCGAACTCGGCGGTGCCTACGTGTGGACCACCGAGAGCGCCAAGCCCGGCAATCGCGGCTTCTACGCGTCGCTGCCCGGCGCCGGCGAGTTCCTGGGCGTGCTGTGCGCGTCGGGATCCATGGCGGTGGTCTCCTCGCTGCCGCAGGAGCAGTTCCTCAGCTGGGGCTGGCGGCTGCCCTACCTCGCCTCGTTGCTCGTGGTGATCGGCGGCATCGTCCTGCGGTACACCTCAGAGGAGAGCGAGAGCTTCAAGGACGCCGTGGCCGAGGGCAGGACGGAGAAGGCCCCGCTGGTGAAGGCGGTCCGCGGGCACGGACGGCGGATTCTGCTGATGGTCGGTGCCGGCTGTGCCACCGCGATCGCCTCGTACTCGATCCAGGGCTACCTGCCCGACGCCTACACCACCCAGCAGCTCGGGCTGCCGGACAACGTGGCCGTCATCGCCATCACCGTGGCCTCCGCCGTCTCCATCTTCGGTGTGCCGTTCTGCGGCTGGCTGTGCGACCGGATCGGCCGGCGCCCGCTGATCATCGCCGGCGGGCTGGCCGTCGCCGTGTGCGCCGGACCGTTCTGGCTGCTGGTGGGCACGGAGTCGACGCCCCTCATCGTGATGGCCGTGATCCTCGTGTTCGCCGTCATGCTGAATTCGATGATCTTCGGCCCGGCGGGTTCGTTCTTCTCCGAGCTGCTGCCCACCGAGGTCCGCTACACCGGCCTGGTCCTCGCCCGCGAAACCACCGCCGTACTGTTCTCCGGTACAGCGCCGTTCATCGCCACCCTGCTGGTGCACGCGGGCGGCGGAAGTCCATGGCTCCTCGCCGGATACATGGCACTGTCGGGCATCGTCACCGCAGTGTCGGTGCTGCTGCTGCCGGAGACCGCGCCCCGTGTCCTGCGCCGCAAGGAGCCCAGGGGCGCCGGCGACGGCCGCACCGCGGCCGACAACACGTACGCAGAGGTGTGAGGAAAAGTGTCAGAACCCGAAGTGCTGTGCCTCGGTGAATCGATGGTCCTGGTGGCCCCCGCGCCGGGCGAGCGGCTCGCCACCGCACGCGAGGCGGCCATCCGGGTCGCCGGAGCCGAGTCGACGGTCGCGCAGTACCTCACCGACCTCGGCCACCGCACCGCGTGGGCGAGCCGAGTGGGCGACGACCCGCTGGGGGACCAGGTGGTGACAGCCATCGCGCGCTCGGGCGTCGATGTCGGCCACGTCGAGCGGGACCACTCGGCACCGACCGGTGTGTACTTCAAGGACCCGAGCCCGGAGGGCACAGGGGTGCACTACTACCGGGCCGGTTCGGCCGCCTCCAGGATGACCCCTGCGTATCTCGACGGCCTCCCGCTGGCCACGGCGCGCCTGGTGCATCTGTCCGGGGTGACACCGGCCCTGTCGGGCGACTGTGCCGCGACGTCGACGGCCTTGTTCGAGCGCGCGCGTGCGGCCGGGACGCTGTGCTCGTTCGACGTCAACTACCGTGCCGCACTGTGGAGTACGGACAGCGCCGCCGGGCCGCTGCTCGCCCTGGCACGCCGGGCGGACATCGTCTTCGTCGGTCGCGACGAGGCCCAGCACGTCTGGGGAGCCGAGACCGCGGAGCAGGTGCGTGAGCTGGTCGGGCCCGAGGTGTGTCTCGTGGTGAAGGACGCGGACGTCGGCGCCACGTACTTCCCGGCCGGGGCCGGCCCGGCCGTCTTCGTCCCCGCGAACCCGGTCGAGGTGGTCGAGCCCGTCGGCGCCGGGGACGCCTTCGCGGCGGGCTATCTCTCCGCCTGGCTGCGCGGCGCCGAGCCGGCCGACCGGCTGCGGCTCGGTCACCGCCTGGCCGCCTTCGCCCTGGGTGCGATCGAGGACCACGCGGATGCCTCCGCCCTGCGTACGGCGGAGACCGCCCGATGAGCCAGACCGTGGAACGCGCCATCCGGGCCTTGGAGTTGATCAGCGAAAGCCCTCAGCATCCGACGGACGTCGCCGAGAGCCTGGGCGTGCACCGGACCACGGCGCTGCGCCTGTTGCAGGACCTGTGCCAGGGCGGGCTCGCCCGCAAGCGGGAGGACGGCTCGTTCGCCGTCGGCTACCGGCTGGCCGGCCTGGCCCAGTCCGCGCTCGAACAGTTCGACCTGCGTACGATCGCCCATCCCCACCTGCTGGAGCTGGGCCGCAAGCTCCGCCTCACCGTGCACATCGCCACCGTCGAGGAAGGCCGCGTCTTCTACGTCGACAAGGTCGACCCGCAGGGCGGAGTACGGCTGTACTCGCAGATCGGCAAGGCGGTCGTGCTGCACACCTCCGGCGTCGGCAAGGTGATCCTGGCCTATATGTCTCCGGAGGAACGCGCCCAGGTCCTGGAGGGCTACTCCTACGAGCGGTTCACCGACGCGACGGTGACGACCGCCGACGACTTCGCGGCCCAGCTGAGCGAGATCCGCGAGCGCGGCTGGGCGGCGGACGACGGAGAGTACGAGCACTTCATCAACTGCGTCGCCGTCCCGGTCCGGGACGGTACGGGCGCGGTGCGTACCGCCCTGTCCGTCACGGCACTCAAAGCGCAGGTGGACCTCGCCCGGCTGCAAGAGCTGCTGCCGACGATCCGGGCCACCGCCCACACCATCTCCCGAGCACTCGGCTGGACCCAATGACAATGCAACCCGTAGTGGGGAACCACGTGACCGAACACGACCGGCTGTTCCAGGAGGCGTTCGACGCCCTCCCCCTCATGGCGATTCTGCGCGGCTTCGGCCCGCAACGCACCGTGGAGGTGAGCCGGCGGGCCTGGGACGTCGGCATCAAACTTGTTGAGGTGCCCGTCCAGAGCGAGGACGCGGTGGCCGCGCTGCGGGCGGCGGTGGCAGCGGGGGAGGAGCGCGGCGCCGTGGTGGGTGCCGGTACGGTGACGACCCTCGCACGCGTGGAGCAGGCCGTGGCGGCCGGGGCACGCTTCACCGTGGCGCCCGGGTTCGACCGCGAGGTCGCCGAGGCTTCGCTCGCCGCGGGCCTGCCGCATCTGCCGGGTGTGGCGACCGCCACCGAGATCCAGCAGGCCCAGGCGCTCGGCCTGACCTGGCTCAAGGCGTTCCCCGCCGCCGACCTCGGGTCCGGCTGGATCACCTCCATGGCCGGCCCGTTCCCCGAGGCCCGCTTCGTGGCGACCGGCGGCATGGGCCTGCACAACACACGGGAGTTCCTCGACGCCGGAGCCGCCGCCGTCTCGCTGGGCTCGGCACTGGCCGACCCCGACCAGTTCGAACGGCTCCCCGAGCTGATCGAGGACCTCAACCGAAAGGCACAACGATGAAGATCACCGCACTGGAGACGTTCTCCGTCGCACCCCGCTGGCTGTTCCTGGCCATCCGTACCGACGAGGGGATCACCGGCTGGGGCGAACCGGTGGTCGAAGGCCGCTCGGCCACCGTCGCGGCCGCCGTCGAAGAGCTCTCGGACTACCTCATCGGCGAGGATCCGTACCGGATCGAGGACCACTGGCAGGTGCTCACCAAGGGCGGCTTCTACCGTGGCGGCCCGATCCTTTCCAGCGCGGTGGCCGGCATCGACCAGGCGCTGTGGGACATCAAGGGCAAGGCCCTCGGCGTGCCGGTTCACGAGTTGCTCGGCGGCGCGGTGCGCGACCGCATGCGGACGTACTCCTGGATCGCCGGCGACGAGCCGGACCGGGTGGCGGAGCACGCCCGCGAGCGGATGGAGCAGGGCTTCGACGCGGTCAAGATGAACGGCACCGGCCGCGTTCGCCACTTGGAGTCCAAGGCCGAACTCGACCTGCTGGTGGGCCGCGTCGCCGCGGTGCGCGAGGCCATCGGTGACGAGGCGGACATCGCCATCGACTTCCACGGGCGCGTCTCCCCGGCCCTGGCCCGCGAGGCCTGCCGACTGCTGGAGCCGCTGCACCCGCTCTTCGTCGAAGAGCCGATCGTGCCCGAGCTGACCGGCGACTACGAGCGCATCTGCGCCTCCACCGTCGTACCGATCGCCACCGGTGAACGGCTGTACTCACGCTGGGACTTCCGCGAGGTCCTGCGCTCCGGCATCGCCGTCGCCCAGCCCGACCTGTCCCACGCGGGCGGCATCTCGGAGGTGCGCAGGATCGCGGCGATGGCCGAGGCACACGGTGTCTCGCTCGCCCCGCACTGCCCGCTCGGGCCGATCGCCTTCGCCGCCTCCCTGCAGATCGACTTCGCCACTCCCAACGCCCTCATCCAGGAGACGAGCCTCGGCATCCACTACAACGCCGACAACGACCTGCTGGACTACCTCGTCGACACCAGCGTCTTCGACTTCACCGACAGCCACATCACCCGCCCGACCGGCCCCGGCCTGGGCATCGAGATCGACGAAGCCGCCGTACGCCGTGCCGCCGAGGCAGGCCAGCGGTGGCGCAACCCGGTATGGCGCCAGGCCGACGGCTCCCTGGCCGAGTGGTAAAAGCTGCGGCCCCCGTCAAACCCCTCCGGGCTCGCAGGCCGGGCCCGTGGGGCGGGGGTACTGGGGTGGGGAGTCTGGCGGGGGTCCGGGGTTCTACGGTGAGCCCAGGGCGGGGACGGCCCGGCACGGATGCAAGGGGGGTGCGTCGGTCAGGCCGCGCGGGTGCTGCGGCGCGGTCCGCCGTACTCCCCGTCGGTGACGTGCTCCAGCCAGTCGACGTCGTCGGTCTCCCACAGGGCGATGTGGGTCATGAAGTGGTCGGGCGCCGCGCCGTGCCAGTGCTCCTCACCCGGCGGCGTCCAGATCACGTCACCCGGGTGAGCCTCGAGGGGGCCCAGGCCGTGGGAGTGCCAGGCAGTACGGGCGCCGGGAGCGAAGCGCACCGCGTTCGCCCGGGCCCGGGAGGGCTCCTCACCGCGGTAGATCACATCGGCCCAGGCGTCCCCGGTGAACCACTCCGCCGGCAGCTTCATCGCCGGCTGCTTCTTCAACAATTCCATGCTCTGTGCTCCGTAGTAGTGCGGGTCCGCGGGGCGCGCAGGCAACGAGCGCTTCCACACTGCGCACGCGTCGTTGCCCCGCGGCGTCGTCAGGCGGCACCGCGCTCCTCGGCGATCCTCTTCAGCTGGACGACCGCAGGCATGGCGTTGGGCCAGCCGGCGTAGAAGGCGAGGTGTGTGATCGCCTCGGACAGCGCTGCCACGCTCAGCCCGTTGTCCAAAGCCACTCCGAGGTGGTAGCCGAGCTGCTCGCCGCGGTACAGGGCAGCCAGCGTGCTCACCGTCACCAGGCTCCGGTCGCGCGGCGAGAGCCCGGGCCGCTCCCAGACGTCACCGAAGAGGACGTCATCGGTGACCTCGATGAGCTTCGGCGCTATGTCGGCCAGCTCCTGGGGTGCGGACTGCTTCGGCATGACGGTGACTCCTTGTGACGAGTGGGTGAACCGACCGAGAACCACTGAGCGGCTCGGCCGGCCTTCCGGCAGCCGCCGCCCGCTTGGGGCCGAACGCGTTCGAGGAGCACCAGCAGCTGCCAATATCGAGGAAACCGCAGCTCAACGACACCGAGCTGACGGGCCTCATCGGCGAACTCGTCACCCGCAGCGAGGAGTTCCGCACCGCCTGGGCCAAGCACAACGTGCGCCTGCACCACACGGGCCGCAAGTCGTTCCGCCACCCCGCCGTCGGCGTCCTCACTTTCGACTTCGACGCCATGGAACTGCCCGCCCAGCCCGGCCTGACCCTGACCGCCTACAGCGCCCCTTCCGGCACCCCGGTTCACGACGCCCTGCAGCTCCTGGCCACCTGGGCCGCCACCGAAGAGGCCCAGGTCACCGACACCCCCGCCGACTCCGGCCCACAGGAACGCTGAGCGCCGAACCACACTGTCACTCAGCCTGCTCCCAGTCGCGCCAACGCCAGCTCTCAGAGCTATGTGACGGGGTGTCTTGGGTGCGACCTTCTGAGCCATCGCGGAGCTCGACGACACGGCAGCGAGGGAACTCGGCGGCTTTTCGGTGCCCGGGAGAGTGAGCGGGGCGTCGAGGCCGCCCACTGTGGGCGCGTTGGGTCGTTCGCCGGCCGAGGTCCGGCGAGGTCAGCGGCTCTTGGCGGGGCTGACGCCAACCGTCCTGACGTGCCGGCAGCCGCAATCGGTGCCCTGCGCCATCCCTCCCGGGGCCGGCCGGCCCCGGTATCGACCTGCCGTGTGGCGCGCCGGAATCACCGTTGCGGAATCGCATATGGCAGAGGTCGTGTCCGAGGCTCTTAGGCTTCTGTGAGCCTGCAAGCATCGTGCTGGGGCATGCCTGCGGGGGGATCGTCGCTTTCGGGCTCGACGAATCCTCTCCCTCTTTTCGTGGTGTCCCTGTCCGCTTGGCCTGACAGGTCTGTCGGGTCTGACAGAGCTGGCTTGAGTCGGTACCGTCCCAATCTGGACGGGGGATTGAATTCATGTCGGTGCGGTGGGGTGGAATGTCGGGCACGAGGCCGGTGATCCCGTTCCGCTCCACGTCGAGGTGGCGAAAAGCCATCCCCGAATCTCCGGCCGGGCCGTGGGCGCGATTCGGCAGCCGTGCCGGACGGTGAAGTGGCGGCAGCCCACACCGGAGGCGAAGGCGGCATTCGCCGGCAGGTGACCCGGCCGCCACCGCTACTGCTTCGCTCGAACCGGTATCGAAGCAGGCTGGACCCGGGTGGGAAATCACGTTTCCCTGTGGCTGAATGAGGGCGGGAAATTCGTCAGTCAGGGGAGAGCCGGGAAATGGACCGGAACATACGCAAGATGGACGATGTGCTCAGGCTCCTGGACGGTCTTTTCGCGCCGGAGGCCGACAGTTGGACGACCGACGCAGCCGCCTGGTGGGACAGCCTGTATGCGGACCGTTCCAGTCCGGTGCCCTTTTTCGCGCCGAAGCCGGACGAGAATCTGGTCCGGTACGTCGAGCGCGGACTGATCACCAAGGGGCGCGCCCTCGACCTGGGATGCGGCCTGGGCCGCAATGCTCTGTACCTCGCCGCCCTCGGCTTCGACGTGGACGCGGTCGACCTCTCGCCGGCTGCTGTCGCCTGGGCCGAGGACCGCGCCCGCGAGGCGGGGGCCGAGGTCCGCTTCCACTGCGGGGACGCCTTGGCGCTGGCCGGGGCCGGACTCGACGGCCCCTACGACCTGATCTACGACTCCAGCTGTTTCCACCACATGCCGCCGCACCGCCGCATCAGCTATCTCGACTTCCTCCACCGCGCCCTCGCCCCTGGCGGACACTTCGCGCTGACCTGCTTCGCGGCCGGAGGGATGGGATCGGAACTCGGTGATACCGAGTTCTACCGCCGGTCCGGCCTCCAGGGCGGCCTTTTCCATGGGGGCCTCGCCTACACGCCGGAGTCCCTGCGGTGGATCTTCTCCGACCTGACCGAGATCGAATTGCGCCGTATGCGTGACGAAGTGCCCGAGTCTCCCTCGTTCGGCGAGTCTTTCCTGTGGACGGCTTTGTTCCGCCGGTCTGAGCGGGTGAGTGAAGTCCGGTAGGGGCGAGTACGCACCGTGACCGTCGATCCCGGTGGAGCGGCCGCCTCCCGCCCGGCCCGACGGCCGCGCGCTGCGGGTCGTTCGCGGATGAGCCCTCGGGCGAGGCTTGGAAGAACTATGAAACGGCTCGAGGGAGACTCGAGTTGCGAAGTAGTTCAATGGCGAAGCAATATGAGGGCAGGGTCCGTGCGGGCCGCTTCCGCTGCAGGTATTGCAGAGGGAGGCCGCTGCTCCTCCAATATCTAAACGGCTCGCGCAGCGACAGGTTGATGGAAAAGAACAGGGGAGAACTTTTCGTGTTCTTTACCACCTGACGGGGAGTCGCTTATTGAGCCCATGGGTGGCGATTGACAAACCGCTTGCCTGGAATTTTACTCGGACCGGCGCTCGGACCTGGGGTCTGTCAAGACCTTTGTGCGTCACCACCGATTCATGTACGGATGGGGGAACCGCATGGACATCGAAGTGCTAGGTGTGTTAAAGGTCAGAGAAAATGGGATCTTGGTGACGCCGACCGCCCCGAAGGCCCGTCAGGTGCTGGCCATGCTCGCACTGCGCGCCGACCACCTGGTACCGGTGACCGAGTTGATAGGGGAGCTCTGGGGCGAAGAGCCGCCGCGGAGCGCACGCACCACCCTCCAGACCTACATCCTGCAGCTGCGCGAAAGGATCTCGGCCGCCCTCGCGCACGACCCGGAGGGTGCTGCACCGCGCACGGCCAAGGACGTCCTCGTCACCTCGTCCGGCGGCTACATCCTGAACACGTCGGGCGGCCGCAGTGACGTGCGAGAGTTCGAACGGCTGGCCGGAATGGGGTACCGGTCGATCGACGCCGGCGACTTCGCGGGCGCCGCACGGCGGCTGCGGGAAGCGCTGGCATTGTGGACCAGCTCTGCCCTCGCCGACGTGCATGCCGGTGGGCTGCTGGAGACGGAGGTCAAGCGACTGGAGGAGACGCGTCTCTGCGCCCTCGACCAGCGCATCGAAGCCGACCTGCGACTCGGCCGGCACCGTGAACTACTGGGTGAGCTCACCGTTCTGGTCAGCCGGTACCGCACTCACGAGACCCTGCACGGTCAGCTCATGCTGGCGTACCACCGTTCGGGCCGGCGCAGTGAGGCTCTCGACGTGTACCAGCGACTGCGCAGCACTCTGGTACGGGAATTGGGCCTCGAGCCGTCCTCGAGGCTGCGCAGGGTGCAGCAGTCGATTCTGGCGGCCGGCCCCGGAACCGCCCTGGACGCAGGATTGCTCGCGGGAGGCGAACGCCTCAGCCGAGTCGGCTGACACCGTGTGATGAGGCTTCGGGGCGACAGCGACCCCGTGGGCGACTGACGCCTGCGCGGTAAAGGCGGCGGTACAACAAGGCTCCGGTACAACAAGGCTCCGGTACAAGGGGACGCGACGTAATGCGTCTCCTTGCCGGAGCCTTGTCGCATGTCAGGGGGTGACAATTCGCGCTGGGAGGCAGGTCGAGGGGTGCTTGACATGGGCTCAAGAAATCCGGGGTGTGCCTCCCGGGGCGGTTACGGTTCCCCAAGCCGTGTCCCCTACGGACGCGGAATTCGACGAAACGTCGACAGCGGAAGGAAGGGACCGGTAAGTGAGGATCCAAGTTCTGGGGCCGCTGCGGGCCGATATCGATGGAGTATCCATTGTGCCGACGGCCGGAAAACCGCGGCAGATCCTGTCACTGCTCGGAGTGTGCCCCGGCCGTGTGATGCCGGTGTCGACACTGATGGAAGAAATCTGGGACGCTGACCCGCCGTGCAGCGCGGTCACCACATTGCAGACCTACATCCTGCAACTGAGACGCAGGCTGGGGGCTGCCATGGGGCCCGATTCACCGGCCACCGCCAAGGACCTGCTCGCCACCTCGCACGGCGGATACGTGCTGCAGGTGCCGCCGGAAAGCACGGATGTGCACCAGTACGAGCGGCTGGTGTCGTCGGGCATCGCGGCTTTCGAGGCCGGCGAGAACGAGCGTGCCGCGGAGACATTGCGCCGGGCACTGGGCCTGTGGCAGGGGAAAGCGCTGGTCGATGTGCGCGTAGGTCCCGTGCTGGCCATTGAGGCGGTCCGGCTGGAGGAGAGCAGGCTGGTCACCCTGGAGCGGCGCATCGACGCCGACCTCCGGCTGGGCCGGCACGCCGAACTCATCGCAGAGCTGCGCGAACTGATTGCCCGACAGCCGCAGCACGAAGGTCTGCACTCACAGGCCATGGTGGCGCTCTACCGCTCGGGTCGGCAGGCTGCTGCCCTCGACGTCTACCGGAAGCTGCGCATACGGCTGATCGAGGAACTGGGCGTCGAACCGTCGCCGCCGCTGCAGCGTCTGCACCAGGCGATGCTCACCGTGGACCCCGCCCTGGACATGGCTGCCGGGCCTCGGCGCAGCTCGACCTTCGACTTCTACGCCGCTTGATCCTCGCCCTGTTGTGTCCGCTTCGAGCCTTCCTCTAGGGCCATCGGTGAGCCTTGATGACGCCGGGAAGTGTGATGGGCCGAGGAGTGGCGGAGATGGCGGACACAGCACCACCCGTACGGCTGTACTGCTTCGCCCACGCGGGGGCAGGAACGTCGGCCTTCCGGAGCTGGGCACGCGGCGTGGGGCCAGGTGTCGAACCGGTCCCCGTCCTCCTGCCCGGCCGCGAGAGCCGGCGGCATGAAGCGCGGCTGACGGGCCATGACCCGCTGGTGGCAGATCTGCTGGACGGTATCGCTGCCGAGCCCGGACGGCCGTTCGTCATGTACGGGCACAGCCTGGGCGCGCTGGTGGTGCAGTGCCTTGCACAGACCATGCGGGAGAGGGCGCTGCCGCTCCCCGCGCTCATCGCCGTCGGCGCCTGCCCGCCGCCCGACGCGGCCAACGAGCTCTCCGACGTCCGGGAGAGTGCCGATGAGGACCTGATGGACCGGCTGCGGAAACTGGGACTACTGCCGGACGGGGCGGAGCACAACGGCTACTGGCGCCGGGTGGTGATGCCCGTGCTCCGGGACGACCTGCGCCTGGCACACGCACTGCGCACCGCCGCCTGCAGCGCCGTGGTCGCACCGGGGCCACTGCCGGTGCCGCTGCTCGCGGTCTCCGGGGACGGCGACCTGCTGGCTCCTCCGCGAGTCATGGCCGGCTGGCGCCGGTGGAGCACGGCGCCGGTGGCCACCCGCACCGTGTCCGGCGGCCACTTCTTCGTACGGGACGGCGCGCTGCCCCGCCTCCTGGGCCGTGCCTGCCGTGTGGTGCAGCGACTGGGCGGTACCAGCACCCCACACCCGGCGGCACACCGCTTCGCCGACCACTGAGCTGACCGGTCCACCCGGTCGGAAGGCGCCGGGCACCACAGGAGACCTGAAGGTGCCGGCACGAGAAGAGAGGTTCCTCATGCAACAGCTCGACATCGCCGCTCTGGTCACCTTGCTGCGTGACAGCTCGGGTGACAGCGAGACCAACGAGCTCAGCGGGGACGTGCTGGACGTCCCGTTCGGTGAACTCGGCTACGACTCGCTGGCGCTGCTTCAGGTCACGGGGGTCATCGAGCGCGACGCCGGCGTCACGCTGGACGACGAGGCGCTGGACGAGGCCGAGACCCCGCGGCAGTACCTCGAGGTCGTCAACCGTGTGCTGTCCGCCCGCACCGTGGCCTGATTCCACAGCATCCGCAGGGATGCCCACAGCGGCAGGGGCCCCGGGGCCCCTGCCGTTCTGTGCTGACGTGCCCGGAGGGCCTTGAGGGCAGCTACCGCCAACGTGGTTCGAACCTCGTTCCACCACGTCACGAGCGGCACGGCCGAAGGTCGTCCCAGATGCCGAGAGCCGCGGGCCGCAGGCCGCAGAGACAAGGGGGGAACCGGTCATGGAGCAGACCACCGCACAGCGCCGTGTCGCCTTGGTCGACGCGCTGCTCGGTGACCCGTACGACCCGGCGAACGCCCACGGATACCGCGCGTTCCTGGCGGCCGACCGGGACCACCGCCCGCCGGAATCCGCCGAACAACTGCTCGCGGAGGTGGGGCTGGCGGCCGAATTCGTCCCCGCCCGGTACGGTGGCGCGCTGACCAGCGCGGACCAGCTGCTCCGGATGTTGCGCCCCGTCTTCCGACGTGATGTGGCCCTCGGCTTCGGGTGCGGTCTCACCTCGCTGTTCGCCACTTCCGCCATATGGGCCGCCGGTACCGACGCACAGCGGCGCAGCACCGCCCGGCTGCTGCTCGGCGGCGGGCGGGCCACCGTCGCACACCCCGGGCTCGCCCCTGCCGGAGGTGTACTGCGCGAGGTGTTCACCGTGCGACGGCCGGCTGCCGCGAGGCTGTCTCTCAGCGGCCGGCGGGACGTCGTGATCGATGCGGCGCGAGCGGACGCCTACGTCGTCCACGCGCGCACCGCCGGTGCTCCCGGGCCCCGCGACCACTCCGTGTTCCTGCTCGCGCCCGACCGGCTCCCGGGCGACCGGCTGCACCGGCTGCCGCGGGTCGCGACAACGGGGATGCGCGCCGCGGTCTTTTCCGGGCTGCGGTTCGCCGACTGCCCGCTGCCCGGAGACGCTCTGGTGGGCGGCCTGGGGGAGGGGGCCACCCTGGCGCTGCGTACCCACCAGGTCAACCGGTGCCTGGTCGCCGGAGCCATGACCGCGGCCGTCGATCCGGTACTGCGCTCCGCCGTCAGCGCCGCCGTCGACGGGCGCGTCGGCCGGCCTGCCCGCCGCTGGTACCGCCCGCTCGCCGGCGTCTTCGGAGACCTGCTCGCCTGCGACGCCATGGCGACGGTGTGCCTGCGGGCGATGAGCCTGGTGCCCGACCGGGCCCACGTACCGTCCGTGGCAGCCGCCTACGTCGTTCCCACCCTGATCGAGGACGCTCTGGAGGAACTCTGCGCCGTCCTCGGTCAGGAAGGCCGACGGGACGGCGGCCTCGTCCACGGCATCCTCGCCAAGCTGGCGCGCGACCTGCCGGCCGTAGGGATCGGACGGGCCGGCGCCGCGTCCTGCCAGGCAGTGATCGTCCCGCAGTTGAGCACGCTGGCGGCCGGGTCCTGGCTCGTGGAGGACGAACCGCCGCCCGGCCTCTTCCGCCGCCGGACCGGGCTGCCGCCGTTGGACCACCGGCTGCTGGCGTTCGCGGGAGGCAAGGACTTCCTGGCCGCCTCTCTGGCCGGTTCCGCCGACCGGCTCGCACGCGGCCGGCCGGCCGACGGCCGGACCGCGCTGCTCGGGCGGCTGGCCGGAGAATTTCTCGGTGAACTGCGCCTCCTGCGCGAGCAGTGCGCCGGCCTGGCCACTCGGCCCGCCGCTCTGACGGGCCCGGCGGCGGGTGCCCTGAGCGAACGGTACGGGCTGGTCGTCACGGCGGCCGCCGTCCTGGGGGTATGGGAGGGCCAGGAAGGGGACGACCCGTTCCTGGCCGACCCCGGCTGGGCAGTGCTCGCGCTGTCCCGACTCGGCCGTCGGCTGGGCCGGCCGTTGCCGGAGGTACCGGACGGCTGTGTCACCGGCGTACTCGACGAACTCCTGCAGCGGCACCGGGCAGGCCGCGGCCTCGACCTCGATGGCATCGAACTCACACTGTGACGCACGAGGGAGGGGAACCCGTCCCGATGACGGCCGCGCCGCGCATCACGCCCCCCGTGCACGTGGACGGCCCGGCCGGGCCCTGGCACGAGGTCCGTGCAGGCATGCAGCAGGACGGCAACGTGGTCGTGTACGCCACTCCGGAGGAGTGGCCGGCAGCGGTCGGCACCGGACCCCGGCTGCGCCGCTTGCTCGGCCGTGACTGGCAGCGTTACCACCGCACCACCGACCCCGTGGCGCGGCGCCGGTTCGCCGCCGCCCGGCTCGTCCTCAAGTACACGGCTGCGGCCGCGCTCGGCACCGATGCCGCGGAACTGGACCTCGCCTACAAGATCGGTGGGCGTCCGTATCTGCGCGGGCTGCGCCAGGTCGACGTGGGCCTCACGCACACCGGTGGACTCATCGCGGTTGCCATCAGCCGCGCCGGCAGGATCGGTGTCGACGCGGAACCGCTCTCGCGTGCGCTGTCCTTCGATGTGCTGCACGACCGCGTGTGTTCACCCGCCGAGCGGGCCGTACTGCGGAGCCTGGACGGGCCCGAACGGACAGCCGCCATGCTGCGCCTGTGGACCTTGAAGGAGGCTTACACCAAGGCGCTGGGGCAGGGGCTGCGTCTGCGGTTCGCCGAGGTCGACTTCTCGCCCGGCCTCCGGGGAGACGTACCGGCAAGCCCGGGCGCGGGACTGTGCGCGCCGGACGGTACACCCGCCGGGCGCGGTGCGTGGGCCTTCGGCACCTACCGTGCCCTGGACCGGTATCTGATCAGCGTGGCCTGCCACGGCCCGGCACCCGGTCCCGCCGCCTGCGACCTCGTGGACGAGCGGTCCACGGCGCTGGTCTCGCGGTTGCTGTCCGGTGAGCCCTCGCCCGCGGCGCGGCCGCAGCGGCCCCGCCCGGGCCCGTTCCAGGATGTCTGACGATCCCAGGTAACGCAGTCGGAGACCCACTCGCTCGACCGGCGTCGCCGGCACACACCGACGCGCCGCGGGAGCACGAGGAGGCGCTCCGGGCACCCACCCGCACACCGACAGGAGAGGGCGCATGACCAGCAGCCGTACCGCAGAGGCGCCGATGACAGTGGTCACGGTGGGCCCGGTCCTCGAACTCCACGGCGCCCTGGACCCCGCTGTGCTGGCGAGGGCTCTCGCCTGCGTGGCAGCGCGCCATCGTGAACTGCAGACCTGGCGCATCAGTGCCGACGGTGCCGCGGAGCCCGGCGAGGACGGCGTGCTCCACGCTCACCTGGAGCGGCACGGCACCGGCCGCCACACCGTGCGCCTCGTCGGTCACCCCGAAGGGCGCCCCGCGCAACCGGCCCGGAATCTGCCTGCGGGGATGCTCGCCGACCTGCTGACCACGTCGGCCGCTTCCGTCGCCCTCGGTCCGCATCAGCGCGAGGTACTGCGTGCCGCCCGCGGCGGACCGGTCCGTGCGCACCACAGTGTGCTGCTCCGGCTGTGCCACCCCGTCGAGGAGGGAGTGCTGCGACGTGCCCTGCGCGCCGTCATCGCCGCCCACCCGATGCTGACCGCTCGTATCCCGTCGTCTCCTGACGGCCGGATGCCGCTGACCACCGCCATGGCGGACGGGGCCGGCCGGGACGATCCGCTGCGGACGGTGGAGTTCACCGACCACAGGACCTTCGAGGAGGCCGTCGCCGCGACCCGCCGGAGCCTGTCTCCGCATACCGGGGTGCTGCTGCGTGCCCTGCTCGCCCGGGGCCGCGGCGCGGGGCTGCCGGCCGACGGCGACCTGCTCTTCGTCGCCGTGCATGACCTCGCCGCCGACATGGCGTCCTGGCGCGTCCTCCTGGAAGACCTGGACGCGGCGCTGACCGCGCTCGCAGCCGGCATGACACCGGGCCCGGAGAGTGACGCCGGCCGGTTCGAGGAGTGGGCCGAACGGCTGGACGCGTCATCCCCCGGTTCCGAAGAGTTCACCCGCGCCGGTGCTGCCGCCGATGACGAGACCGCCGCCGCACGCCGGTCCGCCCCCACGGCCGAGCGGCCGCGCGTGCGCCGTACCGGCTTCGTCCTGCCGGTGGCGGAGACCGCGGTGCTCACCGAGGTCCTTCCGGCCCGGTACGGACTCTCGGTCGCCGAAGTGCTGGCGGGGGCGTGCGGCCAGGCTCTGGCCCGCTGGGGCGGGACCCACGACATCGTCCTTCACATGCGCACGGACGGGCGGGACGGGCTCCCGGGACACGCACGCGCCGTCGGCCCGTACACCCGCGTACGCGCCCTGCGGTTCGACAGCGACCGGCACTTGGCACCCGGCCGCTACCTTGCCGCCGTCGTGCCCGCGCTCGCCGGTGGGGGTGGCCCTTCCGGCTCCTTCCGGGCCGTCGCTCCACCGCCCGGCGGCCCGTGCGGTGTGCCGGTTTGCTTCACCCATCACTCACCGGCACAACTGCTGTCGCCCGGCGAGCACTTCACTCTTGCTGCCGACGCCCCGAACCGGCGGCCCGAGCCGGCCGGCAGCGCGTCCGTGTACGGAATGGAGATCTCCAGCCATGTCGAGGACGGCGAACTGCACGTACGGACCGAGTCCTTTCCCCGCCCGTCCGAGGACAGCGCCGACTCACGTGCCGACGCCCTGAGCGGCCACCTGCGCACCGTACTGGAGGCGCTGGCGGCCGGCGGGGAGAGCGGGACCCCCGTGCCCTTCGCCGGACCGGCCATCTCCGCCACGCCCCGCCAGCGTGAACTGCTCGCCCGGTCCCTGGACCGGCCCGGCGCGGGACACCACGTCGAACAGCTGCACTGGACCTGGCACGGACCGCTGGTCCACGAGAGGTTCACCGCCGCGTGGCAGGCCGTGTTCGACAACGAGGCACTCCTGCGTGCCGCCTTGGACCGCAGTCACGCACGGATCGTGCTGCACGGCCGGGCCACCGCCGAGATTCTGCGGTTGTCGCACACCGATGTCAGCTGGCCCCGGCTGCTGGAGCGCGACCGCTGCCGCGGGATCGACCCGCACCGTCCCGGAGCCTTGCGCATCACCCTGTTCGACGACCGGCCGGCCAACGGTGGAGCGGTGGACACCACACGGGTCCTGCTCACCTACCACCACGCGCTCGTCGACAGCCGGAGCGTCCAGCTGCTGCTGCGCGAGTTCTACCGCGCCTATCTCGACGACGGCCGCTCGTCCGGGGGCGAGCGACGCCCCGACCTGCGCGACTATGCCCACTGGCTCAGCGGGCAGGACCACTCGCCGGCACGGCAGTTCTGGTCCCGCGCGGGCTGGCGGCCCGGGGCGGCACTGCACCCCGCCCGCGTCGGGGCGCCCACCGGACTCACCGGCCCCGGACGCACCTCACGGCGGCTGTTACGCCCCGAGGCGGTGCGACTCGCCCGCTGGGCCGCCTCGTGGGGCGTCACCGAGTCCACTGTGCTCCAGGCCGCCTGGGCCCTGCTGCTGCACCGTGCCACCGGTGCCACCGGCCCGACCACGGTGAGCTTCGGGGTGTCGGTGGACGGCCGGGGCATCCCTCTGGAGGGCATTGAGCACCTGCCCGGGCCGCTGGCGGGCATGCTGCCGATGACCGTCGGCGTCGACCCGGCGTCCAATGTGCCCCAACTGCTGACGGCCCTGCGGGACAGGGCCCTCGACATGTCGGCGTACGAATGGGTGAGCACGGAGCACATCCGCCGCTGGAGCGGCTGCCCGGCCGGTGCCAGCCTCTTCGGCACCGCTCTCGTACTCGATTCCCCTCAGCGCCTGCCGGACCACCTCGTGGCCGGACTGGCGGCGCACGGCATCCGGGTCGGGCCGCCGCAGAGCACCGGCGTCCCCAGCGCGCTGCCGCTGAGGCTGATCGCCTCCTTCGACCACCTCGGGAATCTGGTGGTGACCACGGACTACGACCGCGGCCGTCTCGACGACGCCGAGGCGGCGAAGATCCTCGCTCAGGGCATGCAGCTGCTGCGGGAGCTCACCCACCGTGCCGACGGCGCCAGGTCCATCGCCTCGGTGCTGGAGGTCTTGCGCGGCGCCGGCCTTCCCCGGATGGCGGCGGAGGGGGCGAGGCGGGACCACGGCCCGCTCACCGAACTGCGCGCGGGAGAAGGGCCGGCCGCCGGGGCAGTGTGTCTGATCCCGCCGCCGGGCACGACGCACGCCTGCTACAGCGCGCTCGTCACGTGCCACACCGGCCCTGCCCAGCTGCTCGCCCTGCGCTCGGCGGACGAACAGCCCCACGCGGCGGCCGAGGCACTGCGTACCGTACTGGCGCCGGGCCGCCCCCTCCTGCTGGCCGGCTGGACGGGCAGCGGGCATGCCGCGCACGAGATAGCCCGGTGCGTCACGGCCGGGGAGGCGATGACCGGTCCGCTCGTGGTGACGCACGGCGCCGGCCCGGCCGACGCAGAAGGCCTGGCACGTGTGCTCATGCGCCTGACCAAGGAGCTGAGCGGGGCCGGCCGACCGGACGGAGCCGGCCGATGCCCGGCGGACCACGGGCGGGAAGCGGACCGATGAGTACGCCGCGGAACGCCCTGGCGCGCCCACGGCGCCCGCACGTGGGCGCGCCACGCCCTCGAGCGGGTCTCCAAGTGCTCTTGAGCCCTATGGAAGACCGTTGGCCGAGTGCGCCGTCGCGCACCACGAGCATGAGGAGGCCGGTCCATGCCCAGATGGACGACCAGGTCCTCGGGTTTCCGGTCGGTGGCTGCCGCCGTCCTGCGGTGGACCGGCCGGATGCTGGCCACGTCCGGGGCCATGTGGCTCCCCGTCGACCTTCCCGGTGACCCGGCCGCGGAACGGACGCTGTCCCAGCCTCCGCCGGGCCACCCGGAGCAGTTCTGCCCGGACACACCGCTCAGCCCGGTGGAACAGGACCTGGCACGCCGGCTGTCGAACTCCAAGGAGAGCGCGTGAGCACCGAGACCGAGGGCTCCGTACGGGAGCGATTGGACGAACTGGCCCAGCTGAAGGAACTGGCCGAGCGAGGCCCTGACGAACAGGCCACCGCCCGTCAGCACGCCAAGGGCAAGCTGACCGCCCGTGAACGCATCGACCTGCTGCTGGACGAGGGGTCGTTCCACGAGATCGAGGCCCTGCGCAGACACCGCGCGACCGGTTTCGGACTGGAGGACAAACGCCCCCACACCGACGGCGTGATCACCGGCTGGGGCACTGTCCACGGCCGAACCGTCTTCGTCTACGGCCATGACTTCCGCATCTTCGGCGGTGCGCTCGGCGAGGCCCACGCCCAGAAGATCCACAAGGTGATGGACCTGGCGCTGGCAGCCGGTGCTCCCCTGGTCTCCCTCAACGACGGTGCCGGGGCCCGCATCCAGGAGGGTGTCACCGCGCTCGCCGGCTACGGCGGCATCTTCCAGCGCAACACCCGGTCCTCCGGCGTGATCCCGCAGATCTCCGTGATGCTCGGCCCCTGCGCGGGCGGCGCCGCCTATTCACCCGCCCTCAGCGACTTCGTGTTCATGGTCCGCGAGACCTCGCAGATGTTCATCACCGGACCGGACGTTGTCAGGGCCGTCACCGGAGAGGAGGTCAGTCAGGACAGCCTCGGCGGGGCGGACGTCCACGCGTCCGTCTCCGGTGTCGCGGCCTTCGCCTACGACGAAGAGGCCGCCTGCCTGGAGGACGTACGCTTCCTGCTGAGCCTGCTGCCGTCCAACAACCGCGAGACGGCGCCCCGTCAGCCCTCGGCGGACCCGGCCGGCCGGCTCACCGAGGCGCTGCGGGAGATCGTTCCCGTCAGCGGCAATCAGGCGTACGACATGCGCGCGGTCGTCGAGGAGATCGTCGACGACGGCGAGTACTTCGAGATCCAGCCGGACTGGGCGACCAACATCGTCTGTGCACTGGTCCGCCTCGACGGTCATGTCACGGGCGTCGTCGCCAACCAGCCCGCCGCCTTCGCCGGGGTCCTCGACATTCACGCGAGTGAGAAGGCAGCGCGCTTCGTGCAGTTCTGCGACGCCTTTTCCATCCCCCTGGTGACCCTCGTCGACGTCCCCGGGTTCCTGCCGGGCGTGGACCAGGAACACGGCGGCATCATCCGGCACGGTGCCAAGCTGCTGTACGCGTACTGCAACGCGACCGTCCCGCGGGTGCAGCTGATCCTGCGCAAGGCCTACGGCGGCGCGTACATCGTCATGGACTCCCGCTCCATCGGCGCGGACATCTCGCTGGCGTGGCCGTCCAACGAGATCGCGGTGATGGGCGCCGAGGGAGCCGCGAACGTGATCTTCCGGCGGGAGATCGCCGCCGCCGACGACCCGGAGGCCGTACGGGGACAGAAGATCAAGGAGTACCGGAGCGAGCTGATGCACCCCTATTACGCCGCGGAGCGCGGGCTGGTGGACGACGTGATCGACCCCGCCGAGACCCGCTCGGCGCTCATCGGCGCGCTCGGGATGCTGCGGTCGAAGTATGCGGAGATGCCGTCGCGCAAGCACGGCAACCCGCCGGTATGACGGGGAGTGGGACGTGAACCTGTGGCGGATCGTCAGCGGCAGCCCCCGCGCGGAGGAGACCGCCGCCCTCACCGTGGTACTGACGGCCTTCCTGGCCGAACGCGCCGCGGCGGCGGCAGCGGCGGCCAGCGAGGAGCCGATCCGGTCCGCCGGCTGGCATCGCGCACACCGCAACCCGCACCGGCCGCCGGGGACCTGGCGCAGCAGGTGACCCTGTCCTCGCTGTGTGCTGCAGGACCGTTCGAGTACCACTCCAGCGCGCGGTGACACCTTATCGACGGCACACGACGCAACCGAGAACCACGTCAGGAGCATCGACATGAACGACGCGCGGCTGGTCGGAACCTGGACCACGGAGCTGGAGGACGACGGCAAGTCCGTGTTCGGACTGGCGTCCTTCACAAGTGACGGCGGTGTCACCTGCTACCAGGCCAACGCCAAGAACATCGGCCTGGGCAACTGGGAGAGCACCGGCGCGGACTCCTTCCACTACAACTTCCACATCATCGCCGTCAGCCCGGAGGGGGAGCACGTCGGGGAGGCGCACGTGTTCGTCAGCGGCGAGTTCGTCTCCGACGACCGCTGGGAGGGCACCGGGGGCGCCAACTTCTACTCGCCCACGGGCACACTGCTGCGCGGCCACGAGGGCTCCAAGGTCTCAGCGCACAAGTTCGGCATCGACAAGTAACCGGACGACGCACCCGCCTCGTACCCCGGACCGGCACGTTACGGAGGACAGAATCCCATGCTGCGGGACCAACTCAAGGGCGAGCTCGTACTCCCGTCCGACCCGGGTTACCAGCTGGCCAAGCAGTTGCAGAACACCGAGTACGACCGGATCGCGCCGCGCGCCGTCGCCTACTGCGAGTCCCAGGAGGACGTCGTCGCCTGCGTGCGGCACGCCCGGGAGACCGGCGTCGCGGCGCACGTCCGCGGTGGGGGACACAGTTACAACGGCTGGTCCACCGGCCCTGGCCTGGTCATCGACGTCTCCCGGATGAACCACGCGGTCGCCGACGGTCCTACCGTGCGTATCGGCGGAGGCGTGCAGTCCCTCGATGCGCTCGACGTCCTCGAACCGCAGGGCCGCCAGATCATCAGCGGTACCTTTCCCACCGTCGGCCAGGGAGGATTCCTGACCGGCGGCGGACTTGGCTGGCAGACACGCAAGTTCGGCGTCGGCTGCGACCGGATCGTCTCCGCGCGGGTCGTCCTCGCCGACGGCCGCGTCGTCCTGGCATCCGCTGACGAGCATCCGGACCTGTACTGGGCGCTGCGTGGTGGCGGCGGTGGGAACTTCGGCATCGTCACCGAATTCGAGCTGCGCCCCATCGACGCCCCGCGGCTGACCGGTTTCGAAACCCTGTGGTCGTACGAGGACGCGGCCGATGTGCTGGTCGCCTGGCAGGCCTGGGCCGTGGCGGCCTCCGATGACCTCGGCACCTCCCTGGTCGTGCTGCCCGGAATGTTCGGGCCGGGCGGCAAGCCGGTCGTGAAGATCTGGGGCGTGCACCACGGGACCCCCGGGGAACTGGAGAGAGCCCTCGACGAGCTCACCGAGCGCACCTGCACCAAGCCCATGCACCGCGAGGTCGGCGCACCCGGCCGGTACGCCGACGTGATGCACGAGGCGCTGTGCGGCTCCAAGACCGTTCAGCAGTGCCATCGCACCGGGACCCACCCCGACGCGATCGGCCACCGCCACCCTTACACCCGGCAGGCTTACCGGCTCACCGGGCGGCCGGCCGGCCGTGGCGAGGCCGAGGCCCTGCTGACGGCGTGGAACCCGGACCTGGACGGTGAGCGCTACCTCCTGTGCATGGCGCTGGGCGGCGCCGCCAACCGCGTCGACCGCACCGCGAGCGCTTACGTGCACCGCGACGCCCAGTTCCTGACCGGCTTCCAGATCGCCACGCGTGACGAGGAGTCGGCCGCCCGGAAGCCGCGCGAGTACGACGAGTGGGCCGACCGGTGCGGCGCGGCCCTCGCCCCGCTCGCGACCGGCTCGTACATCAACTTCCCCAGCTCCCGGGTGCCGGCGGACTGGGAGAGCGATCACTACGCCGAGAACGCCCCGCGGCTGCGTACCGTGAAACGGGCCTACGACCCCGACGGCTTCTTCCGGCACGCGCAGAGCATCGGCGAGGCGGCACCGGCCGGCTGAGCACGACGCCCCGGCGTGCGGCCGTGGCCCGGGTCCGGGGATGCGCGGTACCCCGGACTCGAGCCGCGCTCCACGGCCGTCCGACCGCCGCCGAGAACCATGAGCACATGGACATCCGCAGCCTTGACGGCGACGACCCGACCACCATCTCCCTCCTCCTCCCGGGCTTCCAGGAGACGATGCGCCTCGAACTGCCCGATGACCCGCCCGTCTCGGCGGCCCTGCTGGCTCGGCTGCTGCAGCGCCGGCACGGCGCGGACCGGATGCTCCTGGCCGCATTCGACGGTGACCGGCCCGTCGGCTGCACCAAGCTCGGCCTCGACCTCGGCGACCCGACCGGACCGGGCCACGGCTCGCTCTGGGTCTTCCCCTCCTTCCGCCGCCGCGGCGCCGGAACTGCCCTGGTGGACGCCGCCCGCGCCGAACTGCGCGCCCGCGGCCGCAGCCACCTCGTCATCGACGCCCCGGACACCACCGCCGCCGCGGCCTTCGTCTCCGCGTGCGGCGCGGAACTCCGGGGCACCAACCTGCGCAATCGTCTCTTCCTGCGCGGCCCGGGCCGCGCAGAACTCGACGGACTCGCCGACCGTGCGGTCGCCGGCCATCGCTTGGAGCAGTGGACCGACCGCTGTCCGGACGAGCTCGTCGACTCCTACGCCCGCGCCTGGGGCGCTCTGGACGTACCGGTCAACGGCCAGGCGCAGGTGCGCACTCCCGCCGCCGCGGACGTCCGCGCGCGCGAGGCCGAGAGCGAACGGGCCGGACACCGGCAGTACGTGAGCGCCGCTGTCGACGCGGAGACCGGCGAGGTCGCCGGGTACGCCACCCTCTTCGTCCGGGACAGCCCCATGGCCGACGCGGGGGAGACGCTCGTGCTCGGCGACCGGCGCCGCCGGGGCCTGGGCACTTGGCTCAAGGCGAACCTGCTGGCCCGGGCCGCCCGCGAGAACGACGGCCTGGCCCTGGTGCAGGCCTGGAACGACGTGCGCAACGACGCCGTCGTCGCGCTCAACCGCCGGCTCGGATTCCGGGCGGACAGCGCCTGGTCGACGTACGCCGTCAGGGCCTGACCGTCCGAGCCGGGTTCGAGTCCAGGTCCACCGGCCGCTGCCACGATCGGCACGGTCAGCTCAGTGCGAGAGGGGTTCTTCGTGAGTAACAGCGGCAGACACGTACTGATCGTCGGCGGCAGCCTCGTCGGCCTGTCCACCGCGGTCTTCCTCGCCCACCACCACGTGTCCTGCACCGTGGTCGAACGCCATCCCGGTACTTCGGTTCATCCCCGTGCGGTGGGGTACTACCCGCGCACCGCTGAACTCCTGCGCATGGTCGGGGTCGAGGAGGCCGCGAAGGCGGCCGCGTCCGGGTTCGAGAAACACAGGACCCGCGCCGGCGTGGTCTCGCTCGCCGGCGAGCTCCTCTTCAGCCAGGAGGAGCTGGCGGGCGGTGACGAGCTCGCGGACCTGACCCCGTCCAAGCTCCTGCTGCTGCCCCAGGACCGGCTGGAGCCCCTCCTCCGGGCACGTGCCGAGAAGCTCGGCGCCGACCTGCGCTTCGGCACCGAGCTGGTCTCCTTCACCCAGGACGGCGATGGCGTCACCGCCGTGGTCAAGGACGCCGAGGGCACGGAGACGACCCTGTGCGCCGACTACCTGGTGGCCGCCGATGGGCCGCGCAGCAGCGTCCGGGAATCCCTCGGCCTCGGACGCGAGGGCCGCGGGGTCCTGTCACGGCACGTCAGCATCGCCTTCGGCGCCGACTTCAGCAGCGTCCTCGGGGACCGCCGTTACAGCGTCGTACATGTCAAGAACGACACGGTGACCGGCATCCTCGTGCACGACGACACCCTCACCGAGGGCACCCTGATCGTCGGTTACGACCCCGGGAAGGGCGAGAGCCTCGACGACTTCACCGACTCCCGCTGCGCCGAGCTGGTCTCCGCCGCGATCGGCTCGGACACGGTCGAGGTCACCATCCGCTCCCGCTTCCCCTGGGACATGGCTGAGCTCGTCACGGAAAGGTTCGTCCAAGGCAGGGTGCTGATCGCGGGCGATGCCGCCCACCAGATCCCGCCCACCGGCGGATACGGCGCCAACACCGGCATCGCCGACGCCTGCAACCTGGCCTGGAAGCTGGCCCTCGTCACCCAGGGCGTCGCGGGCCCCGGCCTGCTCGACACCTACGACGAAGAGCGTCGGCCGGTGGGGGCCTACACGGCGCGTCAGGGCTCCCTCCAGCTCGCGGTGCGTTCCGGCACGGCGACCCCGGAGCAGCAGGCCGCCACCGATGACGCGATGACGGTGACGATGGGCCAGGCCTACCGCTCCGGTGCGTTCGTCCGCGAGGCGGCAGCGGAGCCGCTGCCGCTGACCAACGACCCGCGGTCCCTGCACGGCGAACCCGGCACCCGCGCCCCGTACGTGGTGCTGGACCGGGAGGGGGCGCCGGCGGCCACACTGGACCTCTTCGGCGCGGGCTTCGTCCTGCTGGCCGGGCGGGACGGCGGATCCTGGGGAAAGGCGGCCGCTTCGGCCGGTTCCGCGACCGGTGTGGACATCGCCTTTCACCACATCGCGCCGACCGCCGGGCACGCTCCCGCCGACCGGCGGGAGAGCTGGGAGGACGCCTACGGCGTGGCTGCCGAGGGTGCCGTCCTGGTCCGTCCGGACGGCATCGTCGCCTGGCGGTCGCCGGCCTCCGTTTCCGCCGCTGGACAAGGTGCGGCGCTCGAAGCGGTGCTGCGTCGGATCCTGGCGCGCTGAGCAGCGTCTCCTGACCGTCGCGCGCAGGTGGCCGGACGCGGCGTCCGACGCCGGCCGAGCATGTAAGTGTAGATGTCAACTCCTCGACGGCAAGCGCGGCTTGGCCTCGAGTTCTCTCCGGAAGGACCGCAATGCCGGACACTCAGGACTTCGACTTCGATGTCCTTGTCGTCGGCGGAGGACCGGTGGGCATGCTGATCGCCTCCGAGCTCCGTATCGCCGGCGTCAAGACGGCCGTGCTGGAACGTCTCACCGAGCGCACGCCCCACTCCAAGGCGTTCGGCCTGCACGCACGTTCGCTGGAGTCGCTGGACCGCCGCGGTCTCGCCGAGCGTTTCCGCGACGGCGCCCGCTCGTGGAACAACGGCCACTTCGCCGGCCTCGACGTCTGGGTCGACTTCGCTCTGCTCGACAGCGCCCACAACTATGCGCTGCTCTCCGAGCAGACCCGCACCGAGCGTCTGCTGGAGGAGCACGCCCTGGAGCTGGGCACCGACATCCGCCGAGGCCACGAGGTGACCGCGGTGCGCCAGGACGAGAACGGCGCTGAGGCCGACGTCACGGGACCCGGGGGCGCGTACACCCTGCGCGCCCGGTACCTCGTCGGCACCGACGGCGGCCGCAGCCTGGTCCGCAGGTCAGCGGGGATCGGCTTCCCCGGCACAGGGGGCCGCGTCACCGCGCGCCTGGCCGATGTCGTCCTCGCCGACCGTGAGAAGGCGCCAATGGGCATGGAGCGCACGGAGCGCGGCCTGCTCTTCTGCGTGCCGCTGGACGAGACGTACCACCGCGTCGCCACCTTCGATTTCGAGAAGGGCAAGGAGCCGGGCTCCGAGCTGTCGCTGGCGGAGTTCACCGAGAGCCTGCGCGAGGTATGGGGCGACGACCTCGGCGCCGCCGAGCCGCGCTGGCTGTCCTGGTTCACCGACTCCGCCTGCCAGGCCGAGCGCTACCGTGAGGGCCGTATCTTCCTGGCGGGCGATGCCGCACACACCCACTTTCCCGTGGGCGGCCAGGGCGTCAACCTCGGCCTCCAGGACGCCTTCAACCTCGGCTGGAAGCTCGCTGCCGAGGTCAACGGCTGGGCGCCCGAGGGACTGCTCGACACGTACGACAGGGAACGGCAGGAGCCCGCGCGCAACGTGCTGTCCAACACGCGGGCCCAGATCGCGCTGATGAACCCCGACCCGTACGTCACCCAGCTCCGCGAGCTGTTCCAGGACCTGATGGCCAAGGACCAGGTGAACCGGCACATCGCGGAGATGCTCAGCGGCGTGCGGGTCCGCTACGGCCTGGAGGGTGCCGAGCACCGTCTGCTCGGCGACTTCGCACGTGACCTGACGCTGAGGACCGAGGAGGGCAGCGACACCCTTCCGAAGTTCTTGCGCGGGGGCGGCTTCGTCCTGCTCGACCTGGCCGGTGTCCCCGAGGTCTCCGAGACGTTCGGGGAGTGGGCGGCACCGCAGGAACGGTCCGACCGTGTCAGGCGCGTCGTGGCGACGTGCGAGGAGGAGCCCGAGCTGGCGGGTGTCCTCGTCCGCCCCGACGGTTATGTCGCCTGGGCCGCGGACCGGTCCGCTCCCGGCGCGGAGATCGCGGCGGGCTTGCGGGCGGCCCTGGCCGCCTGGGCCGGCACCACCGGGCCCGCCCGGCGCGTCGTGGAGTAAGCACGGCAGGTCCTGGACGAGCTGCTGAGCAGGCGGCCGGCCCGCCCCCACCGGAGGCGGGCCGGCCGCCTTTCCGGCATGTGTCCCGCGGTCCCACCCAGGGGGCGCGCCGCGGAGCCGATCTTTCGCCGTGCACGGCACGACGTTGCAGGCCGCTTCGAGTGGGACTCCACGCGCACCGGCCATCGTCGGGGGAAGACCTGTGCGGTCCCAGAAGCTTGCTAGGAGGCTTGCGTGACAACGAGCGATGTCCGTACGACGGCTGTGGCGGTCGACCCCGGCCCGCTGATCAAGCTGACCATCGCGGACTGTGCGGCCAAGGTGCTGCACAGTGCCGTGACGCTCGGCGTCTTCCGTGTCTGCGCCGAGCAGCCCGCCGACGCGGACCACATCGCCGCCGCGACCGGTCTGCACCCGCGCATGGCCGCCGATTTCCTGGACGCGCTGGCCGGGCTCGGCCTGCTCGAACGCAGCGGGGACCACTACGGCAACGCACCGCTGGCTCAGGCGTACCTCGTGCCCGGCACCGCCACCTACCTCGGTGGTTTCGTCGAGCTGACCAACGAGACGCTCTACAGCACGTGGGGCCGGCTCACCGAGGCCCTGACCACCGGTGCCCCGCAGCACCTCGACCCTGACAAGGGCGGCTTCGTCGGCGACAAGCACAAGGACCCGGAGAAGATGAAGCGCTTCTTCGCCGGCCTCGACGCATACAGCGACCGGATGGGCACCGAGCTCGCGGGCCGGATCGACTGGAGCCGCCACGCCTCCGTCCTCGACCTCGGGGGTGCGCGCGGGAACCTCGCCTCCGTACTGGTCGTGGAACATCCGCATCTGACCGCCGGCGTGTTCGACCTCGAGCGCACCCGTCCGCTGTTCACCGAGCACACTGCCCGCCTGGGCCTCGGCGACCGGATCGCGTTCACCGGCGGCGACTTCTTCACGGACGACATTCCCAAGGCCGACGTCATCGTGCTCGGCCACATCCTGCACGGCTTCGACACCGACCGGCGCCAGGAACTGCTGCGCCGCGTCCACGCCTCCGTCAACCCCGGCGGGCAGGTCCTCGTCTACGACCGGATGATCGACGATGAGCGCCGGGACGCCGAGCGCCTGCTGTCCAGCCTCCACATGCGTCTGGTCAGCCCCGACGGCTCCGAGTACCGCGTCGGGGACCTGCGCGGCTGGCTGCGCGAGGCCGGCTTCACCGACAGCGCCGCGGAGCCGCTGCTCGGCACTCACACGCTGGTGACCGCGGTCCGATGACCGTCCGGACCTGAGCCGCCCGCCCCGACCACTTAAGGAATCACCATGAGCCAGGAGAAGGTGCCCGTACTCATCGTCGGTGGCGGCCTCGCGGGCCTGTCCGCTGCCGTGTTCCTCGCCCACCACGGAGTGCGGGCGACTCTGGTGGAGCGCCACCCCGGCACCTCCACGCACCCCAAGGCCCGTGCCATCAACCCCCGCACGATGGAGCTCTACCGCGCCGTCGGCATGGCGGAGCGCGTCAAGGCCGGACGTTCACCGATCTCCGGGAACACCGACCTGGTGCACGTCGAGACCCTGGCCGGCAACGAGCGGGTCAGGATGCCCAACGCCTCCGTCGAGGACATCAGCCGGATCAGTCCCGCCCAGTGGACCCTGATCGACCAGAACCAGCTCGAGCCGATCCTGCGCGAGCGGGCCGAGGAGGTCGGCGTCGACCTGCGCTTCCACACCCGCCTCGACGCCGCCACCGAGGACGCGGACGGAGTGACCGCCACCCTCACCGACCTCGGTACCGGTACGAGCTGTGAGCTGCGTGCCGAGTACGTCGTCGCGGCCGACGGCAGCCGCAGCCCCGTACGTGACCTGCTGGGCGTCGGCGCCCACGGGCGTGGCACCCTCACCAACCTGGTGAGCTTCTTCTTCGACGCCGACCTGGAGCAGGCGCTGCGCGGCCGGAAGATCATCGCCGCGTACGTCAACAACCCCGAGGTACGCGGCACGATCATCCCGATCGACAACGACCGCAAGTGGGTCATCAACGTCTCCTTCTTCCCGGAGAAGGGACAGAGCGCCGACGACTTCACCCCGCAGCGCTGCGTCCAACTGGTCCGGGCCGCGGTCGGCGTCCCCGACCTGCCGCTGACGATCGAGTCGGTCAACATGCCGGCCTGGGACATCTCGGCGCGCGTCGCCGACACCTTCACCGCCGGCCGCTTCCTCATCGCCGGTGACGCCGCCCATGTCATGCCGCCCACCGGGGCCTTCGGCGCCAGCACCGGCATCCAGGACGCCTACAACCTGGCCTGGAAGCTGAGCCTCGTGCTGAGCGGCAAGGCGGGCCCCGCGCTGCTCGACACCTACGACGCCGAGCGCCGTCCGGTCGCCGAGGAGACGGTGCGTCAGGCGATGCTGCGGTTCGCCGTCCGTGAGGGCAGACAGCTCCAGGACGTCGCCGACGACCTGGTCGACGAGACCACGATGACCTTCGGGTACGCCTACCCGGCGGGGGCCTTCGCCGGCGAGGACCCGACGCTGTGGACGGTCACCGAGGATCCGGACAAGCCCAGTGGCCGGCCCGGTTCCCGCGCCCCGCACGTGGTCATCGAGGGAACACACGGCCCGTTCTCCACCATCGACCTCTTCTCCGTCGGTTTCACTCTGCTGACCGCCGGCCCCGCCGCTCCCTGGGGTGCCGCGGCCGCGGCCGCTCGCGAGCTCGGCCTGGTGCTGAGGGTCCACGGCATCGGCCAGGGCGGCGACTACACCGACACCGAGGGCGTCTTCACTCAGCGGTACGGCCTCTCCGAGGGCGGCGCGGTGCTGGTCCGGCCCGACGGCTTCGTCGCCTGGCGGTCGCGGAGCGGCCCCGAAGGAGACGTCGGGCAGACCGTGACCGCCCTGCTGCGTCAGCTCCTCGCCCTGGACTGACCAGGCATCACCGGCCGGTGGAAACGACTCGGCGCGCCTCCCGGAAGCGGGTGGCGCGCCGAGTCGTCGTGGCCGGCCGGACGTGCGGCCGGACGGGGTCAGACCGTGCGCGCCAGCAGTCGGTGGACCACCGCCGACAGCTCCACCGACGGGTCCGCGGGCTCCTCGGCCGCACGCCAGGCAAGGAATCCGTCCGGGCGGACCAGCGCGGCACCGGACGCGGTGATCCCGTACTTCTTCAGGAAGTCCTCGACCACCTCGGCCTCCTCCTGGCCGCCCACTGCGTGGCAGACGATGTCGATACCGGTGAGCCGGGAGACATCAGCCGCCGCACGCCCCCACAGGCCGCTTTCCGGCCCGGCCAGCAGCCGCCAGCCGCCCGTCAGCAGGTCGTGCAGCGGGGTGGCCGTACCGTCGACGCGCACCTCGATGTGCGGGGCCCGAGTGCCCGGGCGGCCGGAGGGCTGGGTGGGGTCCTCCACCGGTGCGCCGTCGTCCGCGCCCGGCTCGGACAGCACCGCGCCCGAGCGGTAGACGTGGCCGAAGAGCACGATGGTCTCCGGCCGGTGCCGGGCCGCGGCCTCCTCGTCCAGGCCGCTGCGCTGCAGATACCGGATCACGCCCTGTTCCACGGTGAACTCGGCGATCGGGGCGCGCTCCTCCTCGTACGTGTCCAGCAGTTCGGCCCCTGCCTGCCCGCGCAGCACGAGCGCCAGTTTCCACGCCAGGTTGTGCGCGTCCTGCACGCCCATGTTTCCGCCGAAACCACCGGTGGGCGGCATGACATGAGCCGCGTCACCGGCCAGCAGGACCCGCCCGGAGCGGAAGCGGTCGGCGATCCGTGCGGCGATCTCCCAGCTGGTGCTCGTCTCCACAGCCACATCCAGGTCCGGTACGCCGACCGCGGCCCGCACCATCTCGACACACTCCTCCTCGGAGTACTCCGCGTGGGTCTCCTGCGGCGGCAGGCTCGGTGCCAGCACCCAGCGGTCGGCGTCGTCGAGCCTGCCGAGCACACCCTTGACCTTGTCATTGCTGACGAAGCAGAGGAAGAACTCGCGGCCGGCCACGTACTCGTCGAGCCGGGCATGGAAGATGACGTTCATCTGGCGGCCGAAGACGCCCTGGCCGTGCGTGCCGATCCCCAGCCCCTCGCGGATCGGGCTGCGGAACCCGTCCGCTGCTACCAGGTACCGGGCACGGACGGTGGTCTCGGTGTCGTGCCGCACGTCCCGCAGGACCGCCGTGACCCCGTCGGCGTCCTGCTCGTAGCCGACCAGCTCGGTGCCGAACCGGATGTCGGCGCCCAGCTCCTCGGCCTTCGCGCGCAGCACCGGCTCGAAGCGGTCCTGCCCGATCAGGGTCCAGCCGGTGGTGCTGACCTCGTTCGGGTCGTGCCGGAACGGCCCGTCGAAGCGCCCCAGCTCAGCGCCTGTCAGCGATTCCACCTGAAGGATGTCCCCGTACTGCGCATGGGGATTCTCCTGCGCGCGTACCGTCCGCTCCAGCCCGAGCGCACGCATCAGCTCCATCGTGCGGGGACTGGCCGCCTGCGCTCGTGGATGCGCCGAGATGTGCGGGTGCCGCTCGACGAGCACCGGCCGGATGCCCTGCTGGGCGAGGAACAGCGCCTGGGCCAGGCCCACCATGCTGCCGCCCACGATCAAAACGTCGGTTCGTTCCGCCACCGGATGTGCTCCCTCGTCTCGATGCCGCTCCGATTCGATACGGCGTTGGACACTCCCGGCCAGCCAACACGGCCGGGCTAGAGGGCGGCTCGGGCTCCGAAAGGGCCCGGGGGCGCGGCGCGGGCGGCGGCCGGTCTGTCGAGACGGCTTCGAGCGGCATGCGAGGGCCGGCTGGAACCTTCGTAGCGCTCCTTGACGATTCGTGCCGGACGGAGGCCGCGGGCCGTGGTGGAAACCCTGAGTGTGCTGGTGCTGTTGGGCACCGGGCTGGTGGCAGGCGTACTGTTCGCCGTGGCGATCAGCGTGATGCCCGCCCTGATCGCGATGACCCCGGACCGCTATGTGGACACCCACAAGCTGCTCGGCAAGCGGTACGACCGGATCATGCCGTTCATCGTGAGCGGCTCCCTCCTCGTCGACGCGGCCTTCGCCGTGCACGCCGAGGCGACCGGGCCGCGGGTGCTGTTCATCGGCGCCGCGCTGGCCATGGCCGGTGTCGCGGTGGTCTCGCAGACCCGCAACGTACCCATCAACAACCGGGTCAAGAAGACCCGGCCGGAGGACATCGGCCCCGACTGGGAGGACCCGCGTACCCAGTGGCGGGACTGGCACCTGCTGCGCACCTGCTTCGCGGTCGCGGGCTGCACCCTCACCGCCGCCGCGGTGGTCCTCTCGTGACCGCCGGGAACGAGCGGGCCGCCACGGTACGCCCACGCATCACCCGGGCCCTGCCCGGTGCAGAGGACCGGGCCACCGCCAACGCCCGCATGATCGCACTGCTCGCGCGGCCCGATCCGGGGCCGGTCGCCGCACACCTCGCGCTACTGCACTTCACCGGACGACGCAGCGGCCACGCCTACACCGTGCCCGCAGGCGTCCATCGCATCGGCAGCGCCCTGTACGTGGCCACCGGCAGCTCCTGGCGGCACAACTTCAACCCGGCCGCAGAGGGCGAGCTCACCTGGAACGGCAAGCGCACCGCCGCCCGCTTCGCACTGGTCACCGACCCGGAGCTGACCGCTCGGGGCTACCTGGAGCTGTACGAGCGCTACGGCGCCGAGGCCGCGCAGCGCCGCCTCGGCATCACCGTCGACGACAGCGGTCCGGCCCCTGCCCTGGAGGACTTCCGCGCCGCCGTCACCGGCGTCCCGCTCGCCCTCGTCACCGTCACGCTCGGCACCGGCGGCACCGACGAACTCGCCATGAATGAGAGGACCTCCCGATGAGCGCAATCGCCGGCTGGGTCGACTTCGAACGGGACCTGTCCCCGCAGACCGACACCGTCGAGGCCATGGCGGACACCCTCGCCCACCGCGGCCCCGACGGCCGGGGCACCTGGCTCCAGGGCCACGCCGCGCTCGCACACCGGCGCCTGGCCCTCCTCGACGTGACGGAGACCGGCAGCCAGCCCGTCGTCCACACCACCGAAGGCGGAACCACCGTCGCGGTCCTGACCCTCGACGGGGCCGTCACCAACCACACCGAGCTGCGCACCGAACTGACCTCCAGGGGACACCGGTTCACCGGCCGCGGGGACGGCGAGACCGCCCTGCACGCCTACTTGGAGTGGGGCACCGACTTCCTCACCCACCTCGAGGGCCTCTTCGCCATCGCCCTGTGGGACGTCCGCAGCCAGGAACTCCTGCTGGCCCGCGACCGCCTCGGCGTCAAGCCGCTCAGCTACTACCCGACCCCCACCGGCGTGATCTTCGGCTCGGAGCCCAAGGCGATCCTCGCCCACCCCGACGTGGCCCCCGTCGTGGACGCCGACGGCCTGCGCGAGCTGTTCGCGCACAGCCGCAAGCCGGGCACGGCCGTCTACCGCGGCATGCGCGAGGTCATCCCCGGTCACGTGCTGGTCGTACGCCGCCCCGGCAGCAAGGAGCAACGCTACTGGTCACTGCCCGCCCGGCAGCATACCGACAGCCTCGACGACACCGTCGCCACGGTCCGCCGCCTGCTCGGCGACGCCGTCTCCTCACATCTGCGCGCCGACGTGCCCGTAGGCGCCATGCTCTCCGGCGGAATCGACTCCAGCGCGCTGACGGCCCTCGCCCACCGGGCGCTGCCCCCCGCCCACGGACCGCTGCGCAGCTTCTCGGTGAACTTCACCGGGTACACGGAGCACTTCGAGCCGCACCCCACGATGCGGGCCACGCCCGACGCACCGTTCGCGGCGCTCGCCGCACAGCACATCGGCTCGCGGCACACCGAGATCCTCCTCGACATCTCAGCGCTCACCGACCCCGAGGCGCGTGCCACGTCCCTGCGCATGCAGGATGCTCCGTCCCCGCTCGGCGACATGGACGTCTCCCTCGTCCAGTTCTTCGCCCGGCTGCGCGAGGCCGGCTTCGCCGCCGTGCTCTCCGGCGAGACGGCCGACGAGGTCTTCAACGGGTACTTCTGGGCGTACGACCCGAAGCACAGCAACTCGCACACCTTCCCGTGGGTCTCCTTCGAGCGTGGTCACGACGCCGCCGCCGGCGGTCTGGGCACCTCCATGGTCGACCGGCAGCTGCGCAAGGAACTCGACTTCATCGGCTACGCCGACCAGCACTACCGCGATGCCCTCACCGAGGTCCCGCACGTCGACGGAGAGTCCTCCGCCGAGCGCCGGGCCCGCGAGGTCACCTACCTCGCCCTCACCCGCTGGGCACCCACCCATCTCGACCGCGCCGACCGCATGAGCATGGCCCACGGTGTGCAACTGCGGCCCCCGTTCTGCGACCGCGCGCTCGTCGAGTACGTCTACAACGTGCCGGCCACGATGAAGCGGGTGGACGGTGTCGAGAAGAGCCTGTTGCGCTCAGCCGTTGCCGACCTGCTGCCCGAGGCGGTGCTGCGCCGCAAGAAGAGCGCGTACCCGGCCACACAGGAGGCGGCCTACGGCGACTTCGTCCGCCGGCGGTTCATCGAGCTGGCCACCGACCGCAACGCCGCCGTGGCGGGGCTGCTGGACGCCTCGGCCACCGCTGCGGCACTGACCGCCGACGGTTCGCCGCAGGGCGCCTTCGCGTGGGTGGAGCGGGCCGGCATGGAGATGGTGCTGCAGCTCGACACCTGGATGACCGAGTACGGGATCGACCTCCGTCCGTGACCGCACACGCAGCGGGTCCAGACCTGTTCAAGACAGCTTCGAGAGCCCTCCACGAGGGTGGCACAACGACCGAAGAAGCCAGGAGGGCAACGTGCACCGCACACTGATCGTGGCGCGTATGGACCTCGATGACGCCGAAGGCGTCGCCAAGGTCTTCGCGGATTCGGACAGCACCGACCTGCCGCACATGGTGGGTGTCTCCAGGCGAACCCTGTTCGCCTTCCACAACCTGTACTTCCACCTCGTCGAGGCCGACCAGGACATCGGCCCGAATCTCTACAAGGCGCGCAGCCACCCGCTGTACAACGACATCAACACCCGCCTGCAGGAGTTCATCTCCCCCTACGACCCGAACTGGCGCGAGCCGCGCGACGCGATGGCCGTCCCGTTCTACTCCTGGACTCCGCAGGACGGACCGTTCGTCACACCCCCGTCCGCGCCGAACCTGGGCGGTGGACGATGACCACCGCAGCGCACCGGACCAAGGTCGGCCTGGGAGACGTCACCGCCAACCGCAAGCGCGGCGGGGACATCCGGATCACCCTCAGCCCGCGCACCGTCGGCTGCACCTCCGGCTTCGGCGGGACGCTGCGGCTGGCCCCGGGCGAGTACGTCACCGAGCACCTTCACCCGTACTCCGAGGAGTTCCTGCACGTCGTCGTGGGCGACCTGGAGATCACCCTCGACGGGGAGCCGGTACGCATCGGCCCCGGTGATTCCTTGCTCGTCCCGATCGGCGTCCGTCACCGTCTGGTCAACACCGGCCAGGAGCCGGCACAGGTGGTCTTCCACCTCTCACCGCTGGCACCCCGCCCGGAACTCGGCCACGTCGACACCGAGGCCCCGCTCACCGAGGACGGCGCCAACCCGGACGTCGGAGGAGCTCGATGAGCCGTCGCGCCGTCATCACCGGGGTCGGCGCCGTCGCCCCCGGCGGCATCGGCCGCGACGCCTACTGGGACCTGCTCTCGGCCGGCCGTACGGCCACTCGGCAGATCAGCCTGTTCGACGCGTCGGACTTCCGCTCGCGGGTCGCCGCCGAGTGCGACTTCGACCCCCTGGCCGCGGGCCTGAGCCCCCAGGAAGTCCGCCGGATGGACCGGGCCGCACAGTTCGCGGTCGTCGCCGCCCGGGAAGCCATCGAGGACAGCGGCATCGACCTCACCGCCGGTGACCCAGGCCGTATCGGCGTCAGCATCGGCAGCGCCGTCGGCTGCACCACGGGCCTTGAGGACGAGTACGCGGTGCTGTCGGACGGCGGCCGGAACTGGCTCGTCGACCACACCTACGGTGTTCCGCACCTGTACGGCTACATGGTGCCGAGCACGCTGGCGGCCGAAGTCGCCTGGCAGGCGGGGGCCGAGGGTCCGGTCGCGCTGATCTCCACTGGCTGCACCTCCGGGCTCGACGCCATCGCCCACGGGGTCCAGCTCATCGAAGAGGGCACGGCCGACATCGTCATCGCGGGGGCGACCGACGCGCCGCTGTCACCCATCACCTCGGCCTGCTTCGACGCCATCAAGGCCACGACGCCCAACAGCGACGGCGACCCGGCCGCCGCCTCCCGGCCCTTCGACGGCCGGCGCGACGGCTTCGTACTCGGTGAGGGCTCAGCGGTCATGGTGATCGAGGACGCCGCATCGGCCCGCCGCCGTGGTGCCACCGCCTACGCCGAGACGGTCGGCTTCGCGAGCCGTTCCAACGCGTACCACATGACCGGGCTCAAGCCCGACGGCCGTGAAATGGCCGAGGCCATCAGCCTCGCCCTGGACCGGGCGCAGCTCGCCCCGCAGGACATCGACTACATCAACGCGCACGGCTCGGGCACCAAGCAGAACGACCGGCACGAAACGGCCGCGTTCAAGCGGAGCCTGGGGGAGCGGGCCTACGAGGTGCCGGTCAGCTCCATCAAGTCGATGATCGGCCACTCGCTGGGTGCGATCGGCTCGCTGGAGGTCGCCGCCTGCGCTCTCGCCCTGCGCCACCAGGTGGTACCGCCGACGGCGAACCTGTCGGTCCCCGATCCGCAGTGCGACCTCGACTACGTACCGGTCACCGCGCGCGAGCACCGCATGGACCACGTACTCAGCGTCGGCAGCGGATTCGGCGGCTTCCAGAGCGCCTTGATCCTCGGCCGTCCCGGCGCCGGGAGCGGAAGGGAGGCGGCATGAGCGCGCTCGGCATACCCGACGGACGACGGCGTCCCGCGGTCGTCACCGGTCTCGGCGTGGTAGCGCCCACCGGCATCGGAGTCCGCGAACACTGGGAATCCGTGCTGGCCGGCAAGAGTGCTCTGGGACGCATCACCCGTTTCGACCCGTCCACCTACCCGCTGAAGGTGGCTGGGGAAGTGCCCGGGTTCGATGCCCGTGAGCAGATCCCGAAGACCCTTGTCAGCCGCACCGACCGGTACACCCACTTCGCGCTGGCCGCGGCGGAGGCGGCGCTCGCCGACGCGGGCGCCGACCCGGCCCAGCTGCCCGAATACGAGATGGCCGTGGTCACCGCGAGTTCCTCCGGCGGCACCGAATTCGGCCAGCACGAGATGGAGCAGCTCTACCAGCGGGGCCCGGCCTGGGTGGGCGCCTACCAGTCGATCGCCTGGTTCTACGCGGCGACCACGGGCCAGGTGTCCATCCGCCACGGCATGCGCGGCCCCTGCGGGGTCGTCTGCGCCGAGCAGGCGGGCGGCCTGGACGCGCTGGGCCAGTCCCGGCGGCTGCTGGACACCGGGTCCCGGCTGGTACTGACCGGTGGTACGGACGCCTCGCTGTGCCCGTACGGCCTGACCGCCCAGCTGTCCACCGGCGCGCTGGCCACCGAGGACGACCCGGCCCGCGCCTACCTGCCCTTCGACGAGGCCGCCGGCGGCTACGTGCCCGGCGAAGGCGGGGCCATGCTCGTCGTCGAGACGGAAGCGGGCGCGCGCGAACGGGGCGCCAGGCACTACGGCCGCATCCTCGGCTACGCGGCCGGGTTCGACCCGCCGCCCGGCTCCGGGCGCCCGCCCGTGCTCGCCTCGGTGATCCGCCGGGCGCTCGTGGACGCCGGGCTCGGGGCGGATGCCGTGGACGTCGTCTTCGCCGACGCCGCGGGCGTACCGCGTCTCGACGTCGCCGAAGCTGCCGCCGTCAACGAGGTGTTCGGCACCGGCCGGGTGCCGGTGACCGCGCCCAAGACGCTCACCGGCCGGCTCTACGCCGGAGGTGCGGCCCTGGACGTGGCCACCGCCCTGCTCAGCCTGAGCGCCGGCGTGATCCCGCACACCGTCGGCACCGGCCGCCCCGCACCGTCTCTGGGCATCGACCTCGTCGTCGACCGCCCACGGCACACCGCGCCGAGGACCGCCGTGGTCCTGGCCCGCGGCCACGGCGGCTTCACCTCCGTGCTGGTCGTGGCCGCCGGGGACCGCACCGACCACATCAAGTGACCCCGCTGTGTGAAAGGCAGGAAGTCATGCGCACATTCACCGCCGCACCGCTCGCGGAGGACCGATTCTGATGGCAGGCCACACCTCCAACTCCGTCCTCATCGATGCCCCGATGGATCTCGTCTGGGAGCGCACGAACGACGTGGCGTCCTGGACCGAGCTGTTCAGCGAGTACTCCGTCGCCGAAGTCCTGGAGCAGGACGGCCCGACCGTCACCTTCCGCCTCGCCCTGCACCCGGACGAGAACGGCAAGGTGTGGAGCTGGGTCTCCCGGCGCACCACCGACGCGGCGACCCGCACCGTCCGCGCCCACCGCGTGGAGACCGGTCCGTTCGAGTACATGAACATCCGCTGGGAGTACACCCAGGAGGACGCGGGCGTCCGCATGCAGTGGACCCAGGACTTCCACATGAAGGACGGGGCTCCACTCGACGACGCGGGCATGACGGACCGCATCAACCGCAACACCGCGGTCCAGATGAACCTCATCAAGGAAAAGCTCGAGGCCGCCGCGCGCACCGCCCTCGCCGGCTGACTCCACCGACGCACCACAGGAGGGAAACACCGTGGAATTCGCACTGCGCGGCAAGAAGCTGCTCGTCACCGGAGGCACCCGGGGGATCGGCCGCGGCATCGTGCTGGCCGCGGCACATGCCGGCGCCGATGTGCTCACCTGTTACCGCCAGGAGAGCGAATACGTGGAGAGCCTGCGCCGTGAGCTCAAGGAGACCGGCGGCAACCACCACGTCATCCGCGCGGATGTCGGCGAGACAGCCGAAGTGGACAGGCTCGTCAAGGAGGCGGGCGACCGCTACGGACGGCTCGACGGCGTCGTCAACAATGCCGGAACGATCACCCACATCCCCTTCGCCGAGCTGCCGGCCGAAGAGTGGTCGCGGGTCATCGACACCAACCTCACCGCTGCGTACCGGGTCATCCAGCAGGCGCTGCCGCTGCTCGGCCCCGGTGGCTCGATCGTCAACATCGGCTCCCGCGGTGCCGCCGCCGGCATCCCGCTGCGCGCCCACTACACGGCCGCGAAATCCGCGATGATCGGCCTGACCCGCTCGCTGTCCAGGGAGCTCGGCGGCAAGGGGATCCGCGTCAACGTCGTCGCGCCCGGTGTCATCGAGACCGAGGCGTTCGCCGGCATGCCGGCGGAGCGAGCCGAGGGCCTGCGGGCCACCTACGCCCAGAAGACGGCGCTCGCCCGGCTCGGCACCGTCGAGGAACTGGCCGCGCCGGTCCTCTTCCTGCTCAGCGATCTCGCCGCGTACGTCACCGGTGAGACGCTCAACGTCGACGGAGGAATCTGAGGTGTCCCGGCCCGTATTCCGCGTCATGCTGCGCATGGAGATCAAGCCCGGCATGGGCCCCGAATTCGAGCGGGTGTGGAAGGAAGTCGGTGAATCTGTCACCAGTCATCCGGCCAACATCGGGCAATGGCTCTCCCGCGGCGCCGAACAGGGCGAGGACGAGGTCTATTACATCGTGAGCGACTGGCTCGACGAGGCCCAGTTCCGTGCGTTCGAGAGCAGCGACCGCCACCTGCAGCACCGCACCAAGCTCCACCCGTACCGCAGCGGCGGCTCCATGACGACCATGCACGTCGTCGCCCGCCTTGCCGGCGCGGCGGCATGAGCGGCTCCGCCGCCCCGGCGGTGGAGGTGGTGCTCTACCACCTCGCCGACCGGGGGCCGGACATCGTGGCCGCGTACCACGAGGCCAGCCGCCGCATGGCCGGGACCCCTGGCCTCCTCGGGAACCAGCTGATGAACCAGGTGGGCCGGCCCGACAGCTACGTCGTGGTCAGCTACTGGGACAGCTGGGAGTCCTTTGAGACATGGGAGGCCGGCGCGGGGCACAAGGACCAGACGGCCCCGCTCCGCGCATTCCGGGACGTCGGGCGTGAGCGTCCCTTCGAGATCTACAAGGTGCTCGCCCGCTACTGACTGCCCCCGCACCCTCCCTGCCGGACCGGATCGCCGCCGGTCCGGTCCGGCAGGCCGCCGCTCTTTCCTCCACGCGCTCCGTGGAGCCGTATTCCCAGGCCATGAAGCCAATGTTCGAAGCCCGCTCGAAGCGGGGTCGAAGCCGCCTGGACCGGGGTGGGAACCCCCGATTTCCTGTGGCTGAATGAGGCCCGGAAAAAGCCGAATTCGCGAACTGAACGCATGAATCCACCGCCATTCGAGGGAGCTCCACGTGGCCAGTGCCGCGACGCCGAACACAGTGCTCGAGCTGTTCGATTCCGATTTCCTCCGCGACCCGCACCCCACGCTCGCGTCCTTGCGCGAGGAGTCGCCCGCACGCCTCGTGGCCACTCCCAACGGCCTCAAGACGTGGCTGGTGACCCGCTACGAGGACGCCAGAGCGCTGCTGACCGACCCGCGGGTGAGCAAGGACATGCGGGTGGGCTACGGCCTGGTCCCGCAGAACTTCGTGGACGCCGAGAAGCAGGCGCACTTCCAGGCGCAGCGGGGCACGCGCAAGCAGTTCGCGACCGAACTGAGCACCACCATGCTGGACAGCGACCCGCCGGACCACACACGACTGCGCAAGCTCGTCGCCAAGGCATTCACCATGCGCCAGGTGGAGGCGCTGCGCCCGCGGATCACCGAGCTGGTCACCGAGCTCCTGGACGCCTTGGACTGCCACGACGAGGCGGACCTGATGGACTCCCTCAGCTTCCCCGTCCCCTTCACCGTGATCTGCTGGCTGCTCGGCGTGCCGCCGGAGGACCGCGACACATTCCGCCGCTGGTCCAACCTGCTCACCTCCGGCCAGGGCAGCGAGGAGGCCCTCGACGCCAGCCAGGACATGGTCGCCTACCTGCGCGCCCTCATCGCCGTCAAGCGCGAGACCCCGGCCGACGACATGCTGACCGCGCTCATCGAGGCGACCGACGAGGGTGAGAAGCTCGACGAGGTCGAACTGATCTCGATGGCCTTCCTGCTTCTCGTCGCCGGCCACGAGACCACGGTGAACCTGCTCAACACCGGCACACTGGCGCTGCTGACCAACCCTGACCAGCGTGCCCTGCTGGAGGCCGACCCGGGCCTGTGGGACAGCGCGATCGACGAGTTCCTGCGCATCGACGCGCCACTGGCCAATGCCACCTGGCGCTTCACCCTGGAGCCGATCCGGCTGGGCGAGGTACTGATCCCCGAAGGGGAGTTCATCACGATCTCGCTGACCGCCGCAGGCCGCGATCCGAAGCGCTACGACGACCCCGATCGCGTCGACATCACCCGCAAGAACTCCGGGCACCTGGCGTTCGGTCACGGCATCCACCACTGCATCGGCGCGCCCCTGGCCCGCCTCGAAGGCCGCATCGTGCTCAGCGAGCTGTTCCGCCGCTTCCCCGGGCTGAGCCTCGCGAAGCCCGCGGAGGAACTGTCCTGGCGCCCCAGCTTCAACCTGCGCGGACTGGCCTCCCTCCCGGTCCGTCTCCGCTGACCCGCGTGGTCCGCGCCCGCCCATCCCTGCACCGCAGCCGTACAAGGAGACTTCCGTGAACCGTCCTTCCTGGGCACCGCCCGAGGTCGACATCGAAAAGCCGAGCATCGCCCGGGTCTACGACTACTGGGTCGGCGGCACCCACAACTTCCCGGCCGACGTCGCGGTCGCCAAGTCCATCGCGGACAAGAACCCCCTGCTGCCGCGCACCCTGCGCTCCAACCGGGCCTTCCTGCGCCGCGCCGTCAAGGAGCTGACCGACCTCGGCATCGACCAGTTCCTCGACATCGGCTCCGGCATCCCGACCGAGGGCAACGTGCACGAGGTGGCCCTGGAGAACAACCCCGACAGCCGAGTGCTGTATGTGGACATCGACCCGGTCGCCGTGGCCCACGGCAAGGCCATCCTGGCGGACAACCGGCAGGCCGCCTCCCTCCTGGGGGACCTGCGCGAGCCCGGTGACATCTTCGCCGCGCAGGAGACCGAGGACCTGATCGACTTCTCGCGCCCCGTCGCGCTGATCCTCGCCGCGGTACTGCACTTCATCAGTGACGCGGACGACCCGAAGGCCATGCTGCGACAGTTCACCGACAAGCTCGCTCCGGGCAGCTACGTCGTCATCTCGCACGCCGGCATGGAGAAGAAGCCGGCTCCCGAAGACGTCCCCGCGTCCGCGTCGCAGACCTACCAGGAGAACGTCAGCGAGGTCTACTGGCGCGATCTCGGCGAGGTCACCGCGCTGTTCGAGGGGCTCGAACTCATCGAGCCCGGCGTGGTGCCCGTTCCGGTGTGGCGCATCGGTCCGGAAGGCGACCCCGAGGGCTTCGGTGCCGAGGCACACGCGCTGGCGGGTGTGGCGAAGAAGGTCTGGTGCGCCGCGCGGCCACGGTGACCGAACCGACAATCCGGCTGGAATGGAGTGACTGATGGAGACCGATCTCCGTAACAAGGTAGTGCTGGTGACGGGGGCTTCCTCCGGCATCGGGCGGGCGACCGCCCTCGCCTACGGGGCGGACGGCGCGCGGGTGGCGATCACCTATCACAGCAACAAGGACGGTGCGGAAGAGACGGCCCGGCTCGCCCGCGAGGCGGGGGCCGCCGACACCTTGACCGTCCGTTACGACCTGGCCGACGAGACCGTCATACGCAGCGCGGTCAAGGCCGTCGCCGACACCTGGGGCGGGATCGACGTCCTGGTCAGCAACGCCGTGGTGTGGTCCGAGGGCATCCCGCGCCCCGGCCGGGTGATGCCCGACTTCGAGGACGCCGACCCGAAGGTGTGGCAGGAGGTGCTGCGCACCTCCGTCGACGCGACCTTCCACACGGTCGCCGCCGCCCTGCCGGCCATGCGTGGCCGCGAGTGGGGCCGCATCGTCATGGTCTCCTCGGGCCTGGCGGACTACGGCATGCGCGGAGGCGCGGCCTACGGTGCGGCCAAGGCCGGACTGCTGGGCATCGCGCGGAGCCTCACCTGGGAGCTCGCCCCGGAGAACATCCTGGTCAACGTGGTCGCCCCCGGTCAGACCATGACCGAGAACGTACGCCGGATCGCCCCGGCCGCGGCGCTGGAGGCCAAGGCGAAGACTCTCCCGTCAGGCCGGCTCTCGGTGCCCGAGGACGTGGCCAACACGATCGTGTTCCTGGGCTCCCGCGCCAACGGCAACATCAACGGCCAGACGATCCGGGTCACCGGCGGCGCATGACGCCCGCCGGCCGGCCCGCCGCGACCACTTCGGTGGCCGCGGCGGCCGGCCGCTCCCCGGTTCCCGAGCCGGTGACCTCGACCGTCGCGAACGAAGAGACTCCGATGACCGAAGAAGCGCCGAAGTTCACCTTTCCCTTTCACCGGGACTATCCGACCCGTTGCCCTGTCGACTTCGCCGCGTTGCGCGAGGAGCGCGTGGCGCAGCTGACGATGCCCAGCGGCTCGCCCGGATACATGGTCGGCCGTTACGAGGACGTCCGCCGGGTCCTGCTCGACCCCCGTTGCAGCGCCGACCTGCACCGCCCGGGTGTGCCACTGATGACCAACTGGCCGCCGCTGGAGAGCCTCAACTTCACCGACCCGCCGCAGCACACCCGGCTGCGCCGGCTCGTTGCCAAGGCGTTCACACCCGAACTGGTGGAGAGCTTCCGCCCGCGCATCCACCAGCTCACGAACGAACTCCTCGACGAGATGGAGCGGGGCGGCGACTCGGCCGACATCGTCGAGGCGTACGCACATCCGCTGCCGATCAACATGATCTGCGACCTGCTGGGCGTGCCGCGGGGCGACCGGTCCCGGTTCCGCAAGTGGTCGGAGGCCTTCCTCGTCCTGGAGAACAATCCGGTGGACGAGATCCGGGCCGCTGCCGAGGAGCTGCGCGAGTACCTCGGCTCGCTCGTCGCGGACAAGCGGCGCGCCCCCGGCGACGACGTGCTCAGCGCGCTCGTCGCGGCGCGTGACGTCGACGACCAGCTCAGCGAGGGGGAGCTGGTGTCCACGGCGACCCAGCTGCTCATGGCCGGCCACGAGACGACCTTCCTGCAGATCGGGCTGTGCGTCGCGACGCTGCTGCTGCACCCGGAACAACTGGCCGACCTGCGCGCGCACCCGGAGCTCATGCCCAACGCGGTCGAGGAGCTCATGCGCTACCAGGGGCCCGGGGACGGTGCCGCCTACCGGATCCTGCTGGAGGACATGACCTTCGGGGACACCACCATCCCCGCGGGAAGCGGAGTACTGGCGGCGATCAGTGCCGCCAACCGGGACGACGAGCGCTTCCCGGACGCCGGCCGTCTCGACATCCGCCGCGAAGACACGCGCCATCTCACGCTCGGCCACGGTATCCACCACTGCCTGGGCGCCCCGCTGGTGCGCATGGAGATGCAGATCGCGCTGACCAACCTGTTCGACCGATTCCCCACGCTGAAGCTCGCGTGTACCGAGGACGAACTCGAATGGATGCCCGGTCGGCTGCTCAGCGGCTTCCGCACCGTCCCCGTCACCTGGTGACCCGACCCCGATTCCCTGGAGGAACCATGCGCGTCGTCCGCTACTACGAGCACGGCGATCCGAGCGTGCTGCGCCTCGAAGAGGCCCGAAAGCCGGAGCCCGGTCCCGGTGAGGTGCTGATCCGCGCCGAGGCGATCGGCGTCAACTTTGCCGATGTCCAGAAGCGTCAGGGCCTGCCGATCGGCGGCCCCGCCACCCTGCCCGCCGCGCCTGCCGGTGACGTCGCCGGTGTCGTCGAGGCGGTCGGCGCCGGCGTGAGCCAGGTGTCCGTGGGGGACCGTGTCGTCGCCCCTGTCCGGTACGGCGCCTACGCCGAGTACGTGACCGCGTACGCGGCCACGGTGTTCCCGGTCCCCGGCAGCATCGACGCCGCGCAGGCCACTGCACTGCCGAGCCCGGGGGAGACCGCCTACCACGTACTCACGACAGTCGGACGCCTCGAGCCAGGTGAGACCGTCCTGATCAACGCTGCCTCCGGTGGCATCGGTCACCTGCTGGTGCAGCTCGCCCGCGCCCGTGGTGCGGGCCGCATCATCGGTACGGTCGGTTCGCCCGCCAAGCTCGACTTCATCCGCTCCATCGGCGCGGACGTCGCGGTGTGCTACGGGCACGAGGACTGGGTGGACGAGGTCCGTGCGGCAACCGGTGACAAGGGTGCCGACCTGGTGCTGGAGACCGTCGGTAACGAGGTCCTCAAGCACAGCATCGAGCTGGCCGCCCGCTTTGGCCGCATCGTCTGCTACGGCGGGGCGTCGGGCGAGCGCCCGCCGGCCATCTCACCTTGGGACTTCGTCGACATGAAGTCACTGCACGGCTTCAACCTCTACGCGCTCTTCCAGGACCGGCCCGACGTGGTCGCAGCGGGACGCAGGGAACTCCTCGGGTACGTCGAGTCGGGCCAGGTCACACCCGTCGTGCACAGCCGGCTTCCGCTTGCGGAGGCGGCCAAGGCACACGAGCTGATGGAGGCACGCGTCCATACCGGCAAGGTCGTACTGATTCCCTGACCCCGGCGTCACCGCTCGGTCGGCCTGGCCGTGGTTTGCATCGCAAGCGGAACTTCCGTTACAGTGCTGGACATCTGTAATCGACACAGAGGAAGTGGCGAGTAGCAAAAACGATCGCGAAGAACCGTGATCAGCGCATCTGCTGACGTCTGATCAACGGTTGAGAGGGCCGTAAAAGGCCGGAGTCGGACGAGATCCGACCACCCTTTCCTTCTCCGCTGCTGTTTCACAGGCAGCGTTCTTCAACGACTTCGTTCTGCGTACTCCCGTTCCGGGCGATGCCCTGCATCACGGCACCGCTCTTCGATTACAAGGATTCCTCATGGCTTCCCCTTCACCCGAGCCTGCCCTCGGGGCCCCTGCCGCGCCGGCTCCGTCCGCCAAGACCAATGCGGTCGTCCTCACCCTGATGGTGGCGGTCTTCCTCTCCCTGCTCGACTCCCAGATCGTCGCCACCGCGCTGCCTCGCGTGGTCAGTGACCTGGGCGGACTCGACCAGTTCGCCTGGGTCACGACGGGCTACCTCATCGGCGGCAGCGCCGCCGTCCCGGTCTACGGAAAGCTCGGCGACCTGTTCGGACGCAAGCGCGTCTTCATGGCCTCCATCATCGTCTTCCTCGTCGGATCGGCGCTCTGCGGCATCGCCCAGACGATGGGTCAGCTCATCACCTTCCGCGTCATCCAAGGCGCGGGCAGCGGCGGCCTGTTCATCTGTGTCCTCGCCCTCATCGGCGAGATGTTCTCCCCGCGCGAAGGCGCGCGCTACTACGGCTGGTTCTCCATCACCTTCGGCGCCGCCTCGCTCGCCGGCCCCACCCTCGGCGGCGTGCTGACCGAACTCGCCAACTGGCGCTGGGTGTTCTTCGTCAATCTGCCCCTCGGCGCCGTGGTGCTGGTCGTCGTCTCTTCGATGCTGCATCTTCCCGCGCAGCCCAAGAAGAAGGCCCACATCGACTACGCCGGCGTTCTCCTCCTCGTCGTCGGGATCGTCGCCCTGAACCTGCTGACCGGCTGGGCAGGCGTCAAGTACCCCTGGAGCTCGCCGGTCATCCTCGGCCTCGCCGCCGGATCCGTCCTCGCGATCGCGCTGTTCATCCTGTCGCAGCGCCGCGCGGTGGACCCCGTCATCCCGTTGCGCCTCTTCGCCGACCAGACCTTCACCATCGTCGTCATCCTCGGATTCATCGCCGGCTTCGTCGGCCTGGGCCTGATCAACTATCTGGTCCTGTGGCTCCAGACCGTCCTCGGCCTCGACGTGGAGAAGTCCGGCTACATCCTCACCGCGATGATGCTCGGCGTCGTGGTGACCTCGTGGGCCAGCGCCAAGATCATCGGACACACCGCTTCCTACCGCTGGTTCCCGGTGGCCAGCATGGCTGTGTTCGCCGTCGCCGCCGTGCTGTTCTCCACGGCCGGCCCCGAGACGGGCGCTGCCGTCGCCATTGCGTACGTCCTGCTCTTCGGCATCGCCGGCGGTCTCAACTCCCAGGCGCTGAGCCTCGCCGCCCGCAACACCGCGACAATGCAGGACATCGGCGCCGTGCAGGGCACCGCCACCCTCATGCGGCAGCTGGGCACCGGGCTCGGCGTCTCGTTCTTCGCCGCCCTGATGAACGCGCGCCTCGGCGCCGGACTCGAACAGCGCCTCGGTGGCGAATCCGGCGTCCGGGTCGACAAGGACGGCTCGCTCGCGCCCGAGGTACTCGGCCGCCTCTCTCACACCGTCCGCCTCGAAGTCGCCGACATCTACGCGGACTCGCTCCGTGCCGTCTTCTACGCGGTGATCCCGATCGTCCTGGTCGGGCTGGTGACCGCACTCTTCCTCAAGGACGTCAAGCTCTCCGGCGGCCGCGGCGGCGCCGGGGCCGAGGACTCCGAGATCGACGCGGCGAGCGACTCCTCTGTCGCCCGCGACGAACACTGACCCACCCCTCTCCCCCCAACGGCCTTATTCGCACGGCGTCCTGCCGTGCCCGCACATCCAAGGAGATCCACAGATGATTCTGGTAACCGGCGCCACCGGCAACGTCGGCAGCGAACTCGTCACCCAGCTCGCCGCCGCAGGCGTTCCCGTACGGGCCATGACCCGTTCTCCCGAGAAGGCCCGCTTTCCCGACGGCGTGGAGGTGGTCGCCGGCGACTTCGACAAGCCCGAGACGCTCCCCGCGGCCCTGGCCGGAGCCGACCGCGTCTTCGTCGTCCCGCCGGGCTACGGCCCCGAGGGCCCGGTCCAGGAGCGCACCCTCGTCGCCGCCGCGCGTGAGGCCGGCGTCAAGCACCTGGTCAAGCTCTCCACCAGCGGTGTCGGCTTCGGCGCCACCGACCCGCTGACCTCCGGCCACCGCCAGGGTGAGCAGGTCATCCAGGAGTCCGGCCTGGAGTGGACCATCCTGCGCCCCGGCACCTTCATGGTCTACCTCTACGGCTACGCCGACACCATCAGCAAGGAGCGGACCATGTACGTGACCGAGGGCGACCCGGTCTCCGCCATGATCCACCCGCGGGACATCGCCTCCGTCGCCTTCAAGGTCCTCACCACCTCCGGACACGAGGGCCAGGCCTACACGCTCACCGGCGGCGAGGCTCTCAGCCCGCAGCGCCAGGGCGAGATCGTCGGCGCGGCCCTCGGCCAGGAGATCACCGTCGTCGAGCGCACCCAGGCCGAGACGCAGGCAGAGTTCGACCGGCTGGGCTGGGGCGGTCCCCGCCTCGAGGCCCTGCTGGAGCTCAAGCGCCAGTCGGCCGCCTGGGACTGGAAGATCTCCGACGCCGTCGAGCAGATCACTGGAAAGGCGCCGTTGACCCTGCGCGACTGGGTCGACGAGCACATCCACATCTTCGGCTGAGCCGGTCCGCACACCGCACGGGGCCGGCGTGCCCGGGACGTCCCGGGCACGCCGGCCCCGTGCCTTGCGGCCTCTTCGGCGGGTCCAGCTGGACACCAGGACCCTTCGAGAGGGCCTCTCCATGCTGAGACACACAGCGCAAGGTCCGTCCACGCAGTGGGGAGTACGACACATGACCGGCAGCCCGCTCCACACCCGGCTGGGCCGTACGGGGCTGGAGATCAGCAAGCTCGCCTTCGGTACCGTCAACTTCGGTGGCCGGCTGGACGAGCCCGGCGCGCATCGGCTGCTCGACCACGCGGTCGCGCGGGGTGTCACCTTTCTCGACACCGCCAACACCTATGGCTGGCGCGTCCACAAGGGCTACGCCGAGGAACTCATCGGCAGCTGGCTCAACACCGGCCCCTCCCGGCGGGACGAGGTCGTCCTCGCGACCAAGGTGGGCGACCCCATGGGCGAGGGGCCCAACCGGGCGGGCCTGTCCACCCGGCACATCATCTCCGCCTGCGAGGCCTCGCTGAGGCGGCTCGGTACCGACTGGATCGACCTGTACCAGATCCACCACCTGGACCGGAGCGTGCGCTGGGACGAGGTCTGGCAGGCCATGGAAATCCTGGTGGCCCAGGGCAAGGTCCGCTACGTCGGCTCATCGAACTTCGCCGGCTGGGACATTGCCTCCGCACAGGAGGCCGCCCGGCAGCGCCACTTCCTCGGCCTCGCCTCCGAGCAGTGTGTGTACAACCTCGTGACCCGCCACGCGGAGCTCGAAGTGATCCCCGCAGCGCAGGCCTACGGACTCGGCGTCCTCGTCTGGTCGCCGCTGCACGGCGGCCTGCTCAGCGGCGTCCTGCGCAAGCTGCGGGAGAACACCGCGGTCAAGTCGGGCCAGGGACGTGCGAGGGAGGCCCTGGAGCGCCACCGCCAAGCGATCGAGGCGTACGAGAAGTTCTGCGCCGACCTCGGCCGTGATCCCGCAGAGGTCGGTATGGCCTGGGCCCTGTCACGTCCCGGTGTGACCGGGCTTGTCATCGGTCCCCGGACCGAAGCACACATCGACGGCGCCCTCGCCGCGCTGGACTCGCCACTGCCCCAGGACGTACTGGACCTGCTCGACCGTCTCTTCCCTCCGGTCGGCCGCGGCGGACCGGCGCCCGACGCCTGGCTCTCCTGACTCACCGACGAAAGGACCTGCCCTCTCATGGCCAAGGACGGATTCACCGACCCGCGCATCGTTCCCCACGAGTCGGACCAGGAACGCGAGGCGCGGGAACGGCTGACGAAGCTTCTCGTCGAGAGCCCCATCCCGCCCGAGTACCTGATCGACAACCTGCCCGTCTACATGCGCCGCCACCAGCTCGCCGACCTGCTCTCCATGGACGCGCTGTACCGAATGCTGCCCGAAGTCCCGGGCGTCATCATGGAGTTCGGTGTACTGCACGGCCGTCACCTGACCACGCTCACCGCCCTGCGGAGCATCTACGAGCCGTACAACTCGCTGCGCCGGATCGTCGGCTTCGACACCTTCACCGGTTTCCCCGCGGACATCCAGGACGTCGACAAGGTCAGCACCAGTGCCGTCCCCGGCCGTTTCGCGACACCGGAGGGTGAGGTCGACCACCTGCGCGAGGTCCTCGCGGCCCACGAAGTGTCCGAACCGTTCGGGCACACGCAGCGGTCCTTCGTCGTCCAGGGGGACGTCCGCGAGACCGTTCCGCAGTACCTGGAGGAGAACCCGGAGACGGTCATCGCCCTGGCCTACTTCGACCTGGACCTCTACCAGCCCACCAAGGAACTCCTCGACGCGATCCGGCCGCACCTGACCAAGGGCAGCATCCTCGCGTTCGATGAGCTCGCCCACCCGAAGTGGCCGGGCGAGACCACGGCCCTGCGCGAGGTTTTCGGCCTCGACCACGCCCCGCTCCGCCAGCTGCCGGGCCGCGAGCCGCCGGTCATCTACATGAAGTGGGGCGAGTGAGCGGACGACGGACGAGGACGAGCCGATGCCGACCACTTCAACGCTCAGCGCACGTCAGGATGTCGGGCTGCCGGCCCGGCTGGCCCGGTCCGCGGCCACCGGCGGTACCGGATGCCGGATGTCCCTCACCGACTTCACGGGCTGGCTCACGCACCGGACCACGGTGAACCGGTTCCGGGTGGAACGGATCCCGTTCGCCGACATGGACGCCTGGTCGTTCCACCCGGAGACCGGGAACCTGGTCCATGACACGGGCCGGTTCTTCAGCGTCGAAGGCCTGCACGTCACAGTGGGGGAGGGCCCCTTCCCCGAGTGGCAGCAGCCGATCATCAACCAGCCCGAGATCGGCATTCTCGGCATCCTCGCCAAGGAGTTCGACGGCGTCCTGCACTTCCTCATGCAGGCCAAGATGGAGCCCGGTAACACCAACCTGGTCCAGCTGTCGCCGACGGTGCAGGCCACCCGCAGCAACTACACCAAGGCGCACAAGGGCGCCGATGTGAAGTACCTCCAGTACTTCACGGGCGCGGCCGACGCGACCGTGCTGGTCGACGTGTTGCAGTCCGAGCACGGGGCCTGGTTCTACCGCAAGTTCAACCGCAACGTGGTGGTCGAGACGACGCAGGACGTCGCGGTCGACGACGACTTCTGCTGGCTGACGCTCGGACAGATCGGTGAGCTGCTGCGTCGCGACGACGTGGTCAACATGGACTCGCGTACCGTACTCGCCTGCCTTCCCGTCCCCTTCGAAGAGCCCGGTGCCCTGCACTCCGATGCCGAGCTGCTGTCGTGGTACGCGGCGGAGCGGTCCCGTCACTCGGTCGACGTCCGCCGGATCCCGCTGGCCGGTGTGACCGGCTGGCGGCGCGGCACGGACTCCATGGACCACGACCTCGGCTGGTACTTCCGGGTGGTCGCGGTGCGGGTCCAGGCGTCCAACCGCGAAGTCGGCGCGTGGACACAGCCACTTTTCGAACCCCGGGACTCCGGCGTCATCGCCTTCCTCACCCGGAAGATCGGTGGCGTCCCCCATCTGCTCGCACACGCCCGGGTCGAGGCCGGCTTCATCGACTCCATCGAGCTGGCGCCGACCGTTCAGTACACACCACGGCACTACGCACACCTCACGGGGGACGCCCGGCCCCCGTTCCTGGACATGGTGCTCGCGGCGAGGCCCGACCGGATCCGCTACGAGGCCGTGCACTCGGAGGAAGGCGGCCGCTTCCTCAACGCGCAGGCGCGCTATCTGATCGTCGAGGCCGACGAGACCGAGGCGCCCGACGAGCCGCCGCCGGGCTACCGGTGGCTCACGGCCGGACAGCTGAACACGTTGCTGCGGTACGGCCGCTACGTGAACGTGCAGGCCCGCACGCTCATGGCGCTGCTCAATTCCCACGCCGCCGAGTTGTGACGACCCAGGGAACCCACTGATGACGACCCAACAGACCGATAAGACAGCCACCGCGACCGCCCGGGAACTCGCCGTCGAGGGCGCCTACGAGTTCACCCCCAAGGTGTTCCCCGACGACCGGGGGCTGTTCGTGGCCACGTACCAGCGACCGTTGTTCAGCGATGCGACCGGCCATCCCTTCCCCGTCTTCCAGGCCAGTCAGAGCCACTCCCGCCGGGGTGTGGTCCGGGGGGTGCACTTCACCTCGACGCCGCCGGGCACGGCCAAGCACGTCTACTGCGCGCGGGGCCGGGCGCTCGACCTGGTCGTCGACCTCCGCGTCGGCTCGCCGACCTTCGGCCAGTGGGACTCGGTCCTGCTCGACCAGGAGCACTTCCGTTCGACGTACCTGCCCGTCGGGGTGGGGCATGCGTTCGTCGCGCTCGAGGACGACACCGCAATGGTGTACCTGATGTCCGGGCCTTTCGTGGCGGAGAACGAGCACGCCGTGTCCCCGCTGGACCCCGCACTCGGACTGCCCGTCACACTGGACGGCGTCGAGCCGGTCCTGTCCGACCGTGACACGGTGGCCCCCACTCTGGCCCAGGCCCGCGAACTGGGCATCCTGCCGGACTACCGGACCAGTCTCGCGCTCGAGGCAGCGCTGTGACGGCCCCCGCCGCCCGGCCGCTCGTCGTCGTCCTCGGCGCCTCCGGCTATCTGGGCACCGCCGTCACCCGCGAACTCGCCGCCAGGGACGTCCGGCTGCGTCTGGTGTCCCGTCGCCCCGCGGCCGTACCCGAAGGCGCCCGCGCCGTGGTGGAGTCGGTGACGGCCGACCTCACTCACCCGGAGCAGCTCGCCGCCGCCGTCGAGGAAGCGGACGCGATCGTCCACCTGGTCGCGCGGATCGCCGGCGCGACCTCGTGGCGTGCCGCGGGCGGCGACCCACTGATCGAGCGGGTCAACGTCGGTCTGGTGCACGACCTCGTCGACGTGCTGCGGGAGAGCGCCGTGCCGGGCCGGCGCCCCGCCGTGCTGTTCGCCGGATCAGTGGCGTCGGTCGGCGTCCCCGGAACGTTCCGCATCGACGGTTCGGAGCCGGACGCCCCCAGGAGCGCCTACCCCCGGCAGAAGCTGGAGGCCGAATTCGCTCTCAAGGCCGCCCACGACGAAGGCCTGCTCCGGGCCGTCTCCCTGCGGATGCCGACCATCTTCGGTCCGGGCCCGCAGGAGACCGCAGCCGACCGCGGTGTGGTGATCACCATGATCCGGCGCGCTCTGGAGGGCCGCCGCCTTGAGCTGTGGGACCGCACCGTGCGCCGGGAGATGATCCATGTGACGGATGTGGCCCGGGCCTTCGCCGCCGCCCTCGATCACGCCGACGCGCTCGGCGGCCGCCACTGGGTCATCGGTACCGGACGCAGCGAGCCGCTCGGCGACATGTTCACGACGATCGCCGCAGCCGTGGCGGACCACACCGGGGCGGCTCGCGTACCGGTCGTCGAGGTCCCGCCGCCGGCCGAGGCCGAGGCCACCGACCTGCAGAGTATGGAGGTCGACTCCTCCGCCTTCACCCGGATCACCGGCTGGCAGCCGGTGGCGGACCGGTCCGCCGCGCTGCGCGCGCTGGTCGCCGAAGTGGCCGCCCGCACCGCACCGAGCCGGGTGTGAGGGGGTTCCGCCGCGCTGGGCCGGGCACGGCACACACCCTCTCCGGAAGACACCACGCATTCGACGGGACCCACTGATGGCCGATCGGGCCGTTACATCGAGAGGTTGATCATGCGAGTACTCCTGGCCTGCGTCGGCATCAAGACGCACTTCTACAAGGTGGTCACCACCGCCTGGGCATTGCAGAACGCGGGGCACGAGGTACTGGTCGCCAGTCACCCGGTGCTGGTCGACGACATCGTCCAGGCCGGCCTGCCCGCCGTCGCGGTCGGCACCGACCACACCATGTTCGCCCCCTCCCCGTCCGGCGCTACCTCGTACAGCCGTGAGTGGGACTTCACCTTCTCCACCCCGGAGACCCTGACCTGGGACTACCTGCACGAACTGCACGAAGCGCTGGTCGGCCGGTTCCACACCACACTGAACAACGACAGCTTCGTGGCCGGGATGGTGGACTTCGCCCACAAGTGGCAGCCCGACCTGGTGCTGTGGGAGCTGGGGACCTACGCCGGTGCCGTCGCCGCGCGGGCCGTCGGCGCCGCTCATGCCCGCATCGTCTGGGGCCAGGACGTGACGATGCGGGCCAGGGAGGAGTTCCTCCGGCTCGACCGCGCGCGCCCGGCGTCCCGGCGGAGCGACCCGCTCGCAGACTGGCTGGGCGGGGTCGCCGCCCGCTTCGGCGACACGTTCGACGAGGAACTCGTCACCGGCCAATGGACGGTGGACCTGCTGCCCGAGAGCGCTCGGCTGGAGTCCAGCCTCAAGATCGTGCCCAGCCGGTACGTGCCGTACAACGGTCCCTCGGTGGTGCCGGACTGGGTGTACGAGGCCCCCGCGCGCCCCCGAGTCTGTCTCACCCTCGGCGTGGCGGGGCGGGAGCGCGGCCTCGACTACGTCTCACAGGCCGATCTGCTCGATGCCGTCGCCGACCTCGACATCGAGATCATCGCCACGATGGACAGCCTGCAACGTGAGAACCTGCGGCAGGTCCCGGACAACGCCCGGCTGGTCGATTTCATCCCGCTGCAGGCGCTGCTGCCGAGCTGCTCCGCCATCGTTCACCACGGCGGATCGGGCACCTGGGGCACGGCCATGCTGTGCGGCGTCCCGCAGATCGTGATCGCCGCCACTTGGGACACGCCGGTCAAGGGACAGCACCTGGAGCGTGTCGGCGCCGGATTCTCCATCCCGGCGGGGGAGCTGAAGCCGGACCGACTGCGCGAGAAGCTCGTCCGGGTCCTGGAAGAGCCGTCGTTCCGCGAAGCGGCGGCGCGCCTCCGCCAGGAGGCGCTGGTCGAGCCCTCTCCGAACGAGACCGTCCCGATCCTGGAACGTCTGACCGCTCAGCACCGCGCTCGGTGATCCCTGAGCTTCTCCCACCCACCCTGCCGGCGTAGCGCCGCAGACCCACGGAGTGAACACGTGAAGGCACTCGTCCTGGCCGGAGGTGAAGGGACTCGGCTCCGGCCGATCACCCACACCTCTGCCAAGCAGATGGTCCCGGTGGCGAACAAGCCCGTCCTCTTCTACGGGCTCGAAGCCATCGCGGACGCCGGCATCGAAGAGGTCGGCATCATCGTCGGCGACACCGCCCAGGAGATCCAGGAAGCGGTGGGCGACGGCTCGAAGATGGGGCTGCGCGTCACCTACATCCCACAGGAGCAGCCACTGGGGCTCGCCCATGCGGTGCTGATCGCCCGGGGCTTCCTCGGCGACGACGACTTCGTGATGTTCCTCGGTGACAACTTCATCCTCGGAGGCATCACCGGCATCGTGGACGCGTTCCGCAGGGAACGCCCCGACGCGCAGATCCTCCTGACCCAGGTCTCCGACCCCCGGGCTTTCGGCGTGGCCGAACTCGACGCGTCGGGACGGGTGACCGGGCTCGAGGAGAAGCCGACCCATCCCAAGAGCGACCTCGCTCTGGTCGGCGTCTATCTCTTCACCCCCGCGGTCCACGAGGCGGTCCGGGCGATCACACCGTCATGGCGCGGCGAGCTCGAGATCACCCATGCCATCGAGTGGCTGATCCACCGGGGCAAGGACGTACGTTCCACGGAGATCTCCGGCTACTGGAAGGACACCGGAGGGGTCGAGGACATGCTGGAGGCCAACCGGACGGTGCTGGAGACCCTGGTCACCCGGATCGACGGCGACCTGGACGACGCCAGCGAGATCACCGGGCGGGTGGAGGTCGCCGAAGGCGCAGTGATCCGCGGATCCCGCATTGTCGGGCCCGCGGTCATCGGAGTCGGTACCTCGATCATCAACTCGTACGTCGGCCCCTTCACCTCGATCTCCGACCACTGCCGTGTGGAGGACAGCGAGATCGAGTTCTCGATCGTCCTCGGCGACTCCTCCATCACCGGTGTCCGCCGGCTGGAGTCCTCGCTCGTAGGGCGGAACGTTCAGGTCACCCCCGCGCCCCGGACCCGGGCGGCGCACCGTCTCATCCTCGGCGACAACAGCAAGGTGCAGATCTCCTCATGACGAACAGGATCCTGGTAACCGGCGGAGCCGGATTCATCGGCTCGCACTACGTCCGCACGCTGCTCGGCACCGACGGCCCCGGCGACGTCGGAGTCACCGTTCTCGACAAGCTCACGTACGCGGGCAACCCGGCCAATCTCGACGCGGTGCGCGACCACCCCGGGTTCGCCTTCGAGCAGGGTGATGTCTGCGATGCCGCACTCGTGGACCGGCTGGTAGAGGAGCACGACCAGATCGTCCACTTCGCGGCCGAGACCCATGTGGACCGTTCGATCACCGGCGCCGACCCCTTCGTACGGACGAACGTCGTGGGGACGCAGGTACTCCTCGACGCGGCTTCGCGGCACGGGATCGGCACCTTCGTTCACATCTCCACGGACGAGGTGTACGGCTCCGTCGACCACCCCTGCCTCGAAACGGAACCGCTGCACCCGACGTCCCCGTACTCGGCCTCCAAGGCCGCCGGCGACCTTCTCGCTCTCGCCTACCACCGCACCCACGGTCTGGACACGCGGATCCTGCGCTGCACCAACAACTTCGGGCACCACCAGTTCCCGGAGAAGGTCATACCGCTCTTCATCACCCACCTCCTCCAGGGCCGCAAAGTGCCGTTGTACGGCGACGGCCTCAACGTCCGGGAGTGGCTGCACATCGACGACCACGTACGAGGCATCGAACTCGTACGGGCCCAGGGCAGACCCGGCGAGATCTACAACATCGGCGGCGGCACGGAGCTGTCCAACCGGGAGCTGACCCAGCGGCTGCTCACCGCGTGCGGTGCGGGCTGGGAGATGGTCGATCACGTCCCCGATCGCAAGGGGCATGACAGGCGCTACTCCGTCGACTTCACCAAGATCCACACAGAGCTCGGATACCGGCCGCGTCGGGACTTCGACACGGCGCTGGCCGAGACCGTCGACTGGTACCGCGAGAACCGAGCCTGGTGGGAGCCGCTGCGCGCCCACGTCCCTGCCGCCGCCTGACCCTGCCCCACCGGGGCCCTACCGAGGAGGCGGCCGTGGCAAGCCCGAGCCGACCGCACGACCGCAGCAATGACGCCCCGCTGCGTCCACGGACCGGAGAGACGCGGCCCCATGAGGGGATGCATCCGCCGCCCGCGGAATTGGGTGGCGCCCTGGGGCCGGGAGCCCGACGTGGGTTCCTCACCCTGCTTGGCGTCGACCTCTGGGAGCGGTTCAGCTTCTACGGGATGAGCGCGATCCTGGTCCTCTACCTCACCGCGCCGCCTGCCAATGGCGGCATGGGCATGGCACCCCGGACAGCCACCGCGCTGTTCGCCACGTACATGTCGCTGACCTTCATGGCCGGACTGCCCGGCGGCTGGCTGGCCGACCGGGTGCTCGGTGCGCGTCGGGCCGTGCTCCTGGGCGGCGCCCTCATCGCGGTGGGGCACGCCGTCCTCTCTGTTGGCTCCGCACCCACGCTCTACGCCGGGCTGGGGCTCATCATCGTGGGCACGGGCCTCGTCAAGCCTTCCCTTGCCGCCATGGTGGCTGCCGTCAGCGGCGGGGAGAAGCGCGAGGAGGCGTTCGGCCGCTTCTACATGTGCATCCAGGTGTCCGCGCTGCTCGCCCCCGTCGTCACCGGCCTGCTCGCCGAGAGGGTCGCCTGGCACCTCGGCTTCGCCGCCGCGGCGTTCGGCATGGCAGCAGGTCTGGCACAGTTCGGTGTCGGCCTCCGTGCCTTCGAAGAGGTCGGCCGCGCCCCGGCGCGCCCGCTTCCGCGGGAAGCGGTCCGGACCGCGGTCGAGCGGGCAGCCATGGTCCTGGCGGCCGTCGCCGTCACGGTCACCGCGGTCGCCCTCGGTGTGCTGCCTCTGCCCGCGGTGCTGGCACTGCTGGGCCTGACCACCCTCGCCATGCCCTTCCTCTACCTGCGTACCCTCCGCCGCCGGATGCCTGTCGACAGCAAGCCGCTCGCGGCGTTCACGGCCGTGATGGGGGCCTCCGCCGCCTTCTGGATGATCTTCGCCCAGAGCGGTTCGGCGCTCGCTCTCTTCGCTGAGCGCCATACCGACCGCACCCTCCTCGGCTTTGACATACCGGCGAGCTGGCTCCAGTCGGTGCACCCCCTGTTCGTCCTGTTGCTGGCCCCGCTGGTGACGAAGTCGCGCGCCACCGTCCTCACAAAGGTCGCGGGCGCGTTGGGCGTGGCGGGCCTGAGCTTCGTCGTCATGGCCGTGGCCGCCCTGCGGGCCCAGGCCGGTCCGGTCTCCACGGCATGGCTGGTCGTGGTCTACCTGCTGTACTCCTTCGGCGAGATCGTCCTCGCTCCGGCCGGTCTCGCCCTCGCCGCCGCAGTCGCCCCGACGGGTTTCACCAGCCGGTTCCTCGGCCTCAACGGCATGTTCGCCGCAGTCGGCGTGGTGCTGGGCGGCCAGCTGTACCGGCTGACCGCGGTGCTCCCGCTGCCCGCCTACTTCCTGCTGCTGGGCACCGCCGTACTCGCGGTCGGCACCACCGTGGCCGCCACGGCCCGCCGTCTGCGCTCCCACCTGCCGATCTGATGGCCCGCCGCCTCACGCGGCGAGGGCAAGTCGTCCAGGAAGTGGAACAGGCGGTCGGCTTCGACCACACCGAGGCGCGCGGCTACCGGGCCGGCCGACTGCGGCCATCCCCAGGATGCAGCGGCTTCTCATCGTGAGCACACGGCGCAGACAACAAGTCCCGGACTCCGCGCTCCACTTGGTCCGGCCCGATGGGCGACGAAGCCATCAGGCCCCGAGCCCGGCACCACTGCCGCGCACGCCTCGAACCCATGTAATGACCGTGCGTGCCAGGCTGCGAGTCCGACGGCCGTAACGGCCGCGTCCGATTCGTTACGCGCGCACCGCCTGCGACAGGGCGTCGACGGTCACGCCCACGATGGCCAGGAGCTGCGCCCGGCTCGCCCCGGCCCTGCTCATGACGGCGAGCGACTGGTTCACGGCCGCCGCGTGCAGTGCGAAGGTCTCTGCGTCCTGGTCGGTCAGCCGGCCGGCCTTCAGCGCGGCGCGCAGGCGCCGGCGCTGGAAGCCGAGCGCCTGCTCGGTGTGCGCCGCGACGCTCGGACTCAGCGCTGGGATCGCCATGGCCGACTGGGCGATCAGGCATCCGTCAGGTACTTCGGGATCGGCGATGCGCTCGAGGGTGACGTCGAAGAACGCACGAACGGCGGCCACGGGGTCCGAGGCCGCACACGACAGGGCGGCGTCGTACTTCTCGCCATAGCGCGCGGCGTAGCGATCCAGGCAGCGCAGGAAGAGTGTGTCCTTGTCGCCGAGGGAGGAGTAGATGGAACTGCGGTTCAGGCCGGTTGCCCGGGACAAATCACCCAATGAGGTGTCGGCGTAGCCGTCGCGCCAGAACTGGATCATCGCGGCGTCGAGCGCCGCGTCCATGTCGAACTGCTTCTTGCCTGCCACGCGGGCACTTCCTTGCCGGTGCTCGATGGTTCGTACGGTGTTGCGCACCATTCTATCTTGAACTGACCGGTTCAAGATGTGTTAGCTTTCCAGTGTGGCGGTCATGGCGAGGCATGCGGCGCACTTCGCGCACCACGCGGTCCGCAAGAAACACACCACGTGGTCCCAGCCACCGCCGTCAGCTGCACCGTCCCCACCGCACACCTCACACCGACGGAGGATCCCCGTGACCGGCCCGGCAACCAGTACTCCGCATGTCTCCGAAAGCAACCCCGTCCGCGACCTGCCCCTGCAGCATCTGCCCGGATTCACTCACCGCTGGGTCGACGCGGACGGCGTCCGCCTTCATGCCGTCGAAGGCGGACGGCCGAGCGGCCCGGCCGTCGTCCTGCTCGCCGGCTTCCCGCAAACCTGGTGGGCCTGGCGAAAGGTGATGCCCGGCCTCACCCACCGGTTCCGCGTCATCGCGATCGACCTGCCGGGTCAGGGCCACTCCGAGCGTCCGGAGCGCAGCTACGACACGCACACGGTCGCCGCACACGTCCACACCGCCGTGCAGGCTCTCGGAGTGTCGACCTACTCCCTGGTCGCCCACGACATCGGTGCCTGGGTCGCCTTCTCCCTCGCCCTCAATTTCGAGAGCCACCTGCACGGGGTCGCACTGCTCGACGCCGGAATTCCCGGTATCACTCTCCCGGAGGCGATTCCCACCGACCCTGAACGGGCGTGGAAAACCTGGCACTTCGCGTTCCACACCGTGCCCGACCTGCCCGAGACGCTGCTTGCCGGCCGCGAACGCGAGTACGTCGGCTGGTTCCTGAAGGTGAAGGCCCTGGCTCCCGACACGTTCGACGACGCCGAGCTCGACCACTACGCGGCGGCCGTCGCCGCCGACGGCGGCCTGCGCGCTTCCCTCGCGTACTACCGAGACGCCGCGGAGTCGGCGCGCAAGAACCGGGAGGCGCTCAAGCGGCGGCACCTGACCGTGCCCGTCCTCGGAATCTCCAGCAGCCACGGCTCCGTTCCGGACATGGCAGCCTCCCTCAGCCCGTGGGCCGACAACACCGCCCGAGTCGTCGTGCCCGACGCCGGACACTTCATCCCCGACGAGCAGCCCGAAGCCGTCGCTGCCGCGATAGCGGACTTCATCTCCGCCGACGACTGACACCCGCGTAATGCCAAGCTGGATTCGCGGGGCAGCATCATTGTTCTGAGCGATGATCTCAACGGGCCAACGGCCCCTGGGTACAGGTCGACGACACCGCCGAGGGGTGTCGCTCCGCGAAGCGCACGCCGCAGTCCCCTCGCGTGAGCCGGCCGCACGCGTGTCAGTTGCTCGGCACGGAATCCGCCGACGGCTGCGTTTCCTGCGTGGCGGCCCAGGAGGCGAGCAGGCGGAGGCCTTCTTCGGAAGGGGAGGCGGGTTCGGCGGTGTAGACGGTGAGGGTGAGGCCGGGGTCGGCGGCCATCTCCAGGCCCTCGTAGGCAACGGTGAGCTCACCCACGGCGGAGTGGTGGAAACGCTTCGTCCCGGCGCCGTGAAGGCGGACGTTGTGGGCGCCCCAGCGGGTACGGAATTCCTCACTGCGGGTGGACAGCTCGCCGATGAGGTCGTGCAGGTCTTTGTCGTGCGGGTTGCGGCCGGCTTCGGTGCGCAGATGGTGTCGGCGGCGGAGTCCCAGTCGGGGGAGAATCGCCGGGAGACCGGGGCGGGAAAGTGGAAGCGGGCGAAGTTCGGCGGCCGGCAGCTGCTGTGGTAGACGTCGCGGTAGAAGCCGCGGGCCAGCCGATTCGCGGCGAGCAGGACCATGCGGCCGTTGCGGACGAAGGCCGGTGCTTCGGTGATCGCGTCCAGGGTCCATCGCAGGCTGCGGTGTGGTGTCCGCTGTCCCTTGGTGCGTCGGCGCCGGGGCCTGGTGAGGGCCTCAGTGCCGTCGGCGGTCTGGGCCGGATGGAGGAGGTGGGCGCGTTCGGCGTCGTCGAGCTGGAGGGCGCGGGCGACGGCTTCGATACCCGCCCCCCGCACCACTCTGCCGCCGCAGTCTCCGCAGCCTCCGCCAGGACCGTCAGGGCAGGCTTCGCCACAGCCCGCTGGCACTGCGTGGGCTACGCGGCGCGGAAACGCCCTGGTGCCACCTCCGCGACCCGTCCTTCGCGCAGCAGCCGGTCCAGGTGACGTACCGCCGTTCTCCGCTCCACCGGGCGTACCTGTGCTCCTTCGACGTGCGGACGGTAGACCAGGCGGTGATCGACGATCTCCTCGACGGTTCGGGGTTCGCTGAGGAGGGCCAGGAGGGTTGCCTCCCGCTCCTTCACCACGCCGGCGAAGGCGTCGAGCCGGCGCCGGAACTCGGCCGCGCCCTCGATCACGCCCTTCTGGTGGGAGGTGCCGTACCAGCGCGCGTCGATCTCCCGGCACCGGCGCATCGACGCCTCGAAGTCCACGAGGCTGCTGCCCACGTCGCCGTAGTACGGCCCGAACGACGTCAGGTCGATGTCCGCGATGAAGAGGAAGCCGTCGGGCTCGATCAGGAAGCCGCTGTGGCCTGCGGTGTGGCCGGGGAGGTGCACGACGGTGACGGTGCGTCCGCCCAGGTCGAAGACGGTGCCGTCGGCGAACCCCGTGGCGTCCGGACGGCCGTGCACGTGGAAGTGGTCCCGCAGCCCCCTGTCGGCCTCGTCGACCGCCTCGGGTGCGAGACCGAATCCGGCGACCAGGGCCTCGCGGGAGCGCAGCGCGTCGAGATCCCCGTGGTGGACGTGGACCGGCACCGTGTAGCTGCCGAGACCTGCGATGTGGTCCTCGTGGGCATGGCTGACGAGGACCACGTCCGCGGGCGGCGCGTCCTCGACGAGTGACAGCGAGGGGTCGACGACCAGTGATGCGGTGGTGCCGCGTACGAGCAGTGAATTGCTGTACGGGTAGGCGCCCCGCTTCGGGCCGACGAGCACGTTGACCTCACCGAATTCCACTGCCGTGTATCCGGTTGAGCGCGTTTCCATGGTGGCGACCTCCTTCTGTTCGCTTCCGTCGGTCGTCCGACATCCGATCGAACGCCCACACCACACGCAACACCGGAGAGTTGAAGACGAGTGCGGGAGCGAACCGCGGCCGTCGCTCCACCGATCCGACCTGGGAGCCCAGTGTCGGAACGGGCATCATCCGCCGGTTCACCACTGTTGTCGGGCGGAACGCGCGGCAGTGGGACCTGTTGGCCGTTATCAGCGGAACCTGTTGGCCGTCATCGCGATGAAGGAAGGCTTCCGCCTTCGCGCCAGGATCATCGGCGCCGTCCCGGAACGAGTGCGCCAGGGCGCCCTGGTACGGCCGGCCACCTGCGACGGGTTGCGTTCCCAGGAGGTCGCCTTTCAGCTCTGCGACGCACCGTACTCCCGGTGGGGCTGTTGGTCCGCGAGCACCGGCAGGTCCGGTGCCGACCACGGTGGGTGCGTACGCCTGGCGTGTCACTGCTGCGTACTGCGGGCCAGTTCGCGCTTGAGGATCTTTCCGGTGGCGGTCATCGGCAGGCTGGGGACGAATTCGATGATGCGCGGGTACTTGTAAGATGCCATCTCTTTCCTGGCCCAGGCGACGAGATCGTCGGAGGTGAGGGAGGAACCGGGCTGGAGGATGACGAAGGCCTTGACCTCTTCGCCGTGGCTGGCGTGAGGCACCCCGATGACGGCGGCCAGGCTGACGTCCGGGTGCCGCATCAGGACTTCTTCGACCTCGCGCGGATAGACGTTGAAGCCTCCTCTGATGATGAGGTCCTTTGACCGGTCGACGATGTAGTAGAAACCGTCCTCGTCGCGCCGTGCGAGATCGCCGGTGCGGAGCCAGCCATCGCGGATGACCTCGGCGGTGGCCTCCGGCCTGCCGTAGTAGCCCTTCATCACGTTGTGGCCCTTGACCGCGATTTCGCCGACCTGGCCGCTGCCGGTCACCTCGGTCCAGTCGTCGTCGATGAGCTTCAGTTCGACGCCCCAGACGGGAACTCCGATCGATCCCGGGCGCGGGTCGAGATCAGGGTCGCTGAATGTCGCGACGGGAGAAGTCTCCGACAGACCGTATCCCTCGAGCACCGTGATCCCCAGGCGCCGTCTGACCTGGTGTGCGGTCTCCATGGGGAGTGCGGCACCGCCGGAGATGCCGATCCGGAGGTTGCTCGCGATGCGCTTGACGTCGACGTCGTCGGTGAGCGCGTTCAGGAGCCCCCACCACATGGTGGGCACGCCGGCGAAGAACGTGATGGGCTCGCGGCCCATCAGGTCGACGACCTCGCGCGCATCGAAGCGCGGAACGAGGTGGAGAGTGGCGGCCATCGAAAAGCCCGCGTGCAGCTGGACCGTGGCACCGAAGGTGTGGAAGAGCGGAAGGCAGACCAGGTGGCTGTCGGAGGCTGGTGTACTGCGGAACAGCCGGTTGCATGCCAGCACGTTCATCACCGTGTTGGCGTGCGACAGCTCGGCGCCCTTGGCCTGTCCGGTGGTCCCGGAGGTGTAGAGGACGGCCGCCGTGTCCGTGGGCTCGGTCGTTACCGAGTCGAACGTTGTGCCATGGCCGGCCAGGGCGCTGCCGAGCGTCTCGGCGCCGTCGAGGGGGCTGGGAGCGGCGGGGCCATCGGTGATCAGGAAGAAGTGCTCGACCGCCTCGACCTGCTGGAAGCCGGCGAAGCCTTCGGCGCCCATGGGCAACTCGGGGGTGCCTTCGAAGCAGAAGTACGCCCTTACGCCGGCGTCGTCCAGGTGGTAGGCGATCTCGCGGCTTTTCAGCAGCACGTTGAGCGGGACGACAGCTGCGCCGGCCTTGAGGATGCCGTAGTAGACGATCGGGAAGTGCGGCAGGTTCGGACAGCTGAGGGCCACTCTGTCGCCGGGGCGGATCCCGCGCGCCACGAGCAGGTTCGCGACTTGGTTGGCCGCGGCGTTCACCTGGCGGTACGTCAGGCGGGCCGGGCCCAGTACGACAGCTTCGCGGTCGGGGTACTTGCGGGCGGAGTCTTCGAGCAGGATCGACAGGTTCAACATGGTGATTCCTCGTCAGCCTCGCGGCGGGCTTGCTCGCCCGCGGGTGGGATCGTGCGGTCCGCGCTTCATCCCCGGCGCGCACGTGTATGCCGTCATTGCGGGAAACCGGCGAAGACGCCGTACCGGGGTTCCCCTGTGCCGCCGTACGGCCAGAGACCGGTGGCCGCCGAACCCGTCCACGGTTTGTTCGGCAGCCTCGACCGCCGCGGCGAGCGGCGGGCGGCGACGACGGCGATCGCCGGGCCGATGCCGCGGCTGCCGCCCGACATGAGCAAGGTGCGGCCCGCGAGGCTCAGCCGGTGATCTCCTTGCCGAAGATCCCGCGAGCGATGACCCACTTCAGGACCTCGTTCGTGCCCTCGTAGATCTCCCCGATCTTGCTGTCGCGGTAGATCGCCTCGACCGGCCCCGGAGTGGCGTCGGCGCTGAGCTCACGGGCGAAGCCGAGACCACCGAACGCCTGGACCGCGTCGCGCGCCATGTCGACCGCCAGCCGGCTTCCGTACTGCTTCGCCATCGCGGCTTCCGGCTCGGGAAACACCTCGCCGGCATCACGGCGCAGCGCGGCCTTCAGGTAGAGGTTGCGGGCGTTCTCGATCTCCGTGGCGCGGTCGGCCAGGAGGAACTGCCAGTGCTGGTTGGCGGCCAGCTTCCGTCCGAAGGCCTCCCGGGTCGACAGGTGCGCGACAGCGTGGTCGAAGGCGGCCTGCGCCATGCCGACACCGGCGGCGGCGATGCCGATGCGGCCCAGCGTGAGCGTGGCGAGCGCGTGACGGAGTCCGTGTCCCGGCTCGCGGCCGAGCAGAGAGTCGCTTGTCAGCTCGACGTCCTCGAACCACACGTCGGCGGTGAGCTGGCCGCGGTTGCCCATCTTCCGGTCGGGCTCGCCGACTCGCACTCCGGGCAGGGAGGTGTCGACGATGAACATCGAGAGCCGGTCGCCGGTGCGCGCGAGCGTGACGATGAATCCGGCGACCGGTGAGTTGGAGATCCACCGCTTGCGGCCGTTGAGGATCCAGCCGTCACCCTGCTGGACGGCGACGGTCCGCACCGCCTGCGGGCTCAGGTCGGACGATGCCTCGGGCTCGGTGGTCGCGAAGGCACCGACGACCGAGCCGTCCGCGACCCGGGGCAGCCACTGCTGCTGCTGTGCGGGGGTGCCGTGGGTCAGGGCATTGCCGGCCAGGATGCAGTGCACGTCGAACACCGCCGCGATGCTGCTGGAGTAGTAGGCCAGCTCCTCGATGGCGACGGCGGTCGCCGTGACCGGGTGGGCCAAGCCGTCCCCGTTCACCTCGGCGGCGAAGGGCACCCGGAACAGGCCGGCGGAGGCAAGGCCGTCGAAGACGTCCTGCGGGAAGCCGTCGACGCGCTCGTCCCCGTTCGCGATCCGGCGGGCGGCGGGGGCGACGACGTCGGAGGCGATCTTCCGCACTCGGCCGCGGAGCTCCTGGGTCTCCGCGGGGGAGAGGAGGTCGTGGTAGAGCCGGTCCGCCTGACGGGCGGGGGGCTGTGTGGCAGGCATGGTTACCGTCCTTGCATGGGCAGCAGCGAATGGCGGGGCGAAGGTGACGGACGAGTGGCCGCCGGAGCGGGCGGCCGGAGAACGCGGTGAGCGTCGGATCGTCAGCGCACCGGGTCGGATCGTCAGCACACCGGGGTTGGATCATCAGCGCAACGGGGCGGATCGTCAGCGCGCCGGGCGGGACAGGCTCGCCAGAACCTGCTTCGCGGCTCGCTCGCCCGACGAGGCCGCGTCGGCGAGTGAGGGCATGTCGAGCTGGTAGTCGCCGGCCAGATGGACGGGGCCGAGGTGCCGGCGCAGGGTCGGCAGTGAGGCACGTCCGCCCGGCTGCCAGAAGGGCACGACCCGGTGGTGACGTCGGACGATCCCCTCGTCGAGCTTCCCCTCCAGCTCGGGGTAGAGCGAGAGGAGGTCTGCGGTGAACCGAGTGACGATCTCCTCATCGGTGAGCTGGAACAGACTGTCGGCCACCGCACCGCCCGCGAAACACGCCAGCGCGCCGCCCGGCTGACGTGGGCCGGTACCGCGCAGGGCCGCGGCATGGTTGAACATCGCCTGGAACGACAGCTGCGGTGTCGACACGGCCATGTAGTCGTCCCACCGTTGTGGGCCCTCTTCGCGGGTGAAGTAGCCCACCACCACGTACCGGCCGTAGTGAATGTCCTCGAACGCCGCCCGGTACTCAGGTGGGAGACCGGGCATGAGCTTCACCGCCACGTCGCTGGGGACGGCCACGATCGCACGGCGGGCGCGCAGCCGCGCCGGTCCGTTCCCGTCCTCGTAGTCCACGACGACGCCGTCCTCGGTCCACTCCACCGACCGCACCGGCGAGTTCACCCGCAGCCGGTCGCCGAGATCGGCGGCCAGGATGTCGGTGAGGGTCTGGTTTCCGCCCGCCGGGAGGGAGAAGTTCGGAACCTTCGCCGGGTCCGTCAGGAGAATCCCCATCGAGATCGCGAACTGGGTCGCCGCTGTCTCCTCCGGCTCGCAGCCCATCCACTGCCCGGACCAGGACCGGACCATGGCCCGCGCGACGTCGGAGTGAATGCCGCGCAGCACGTCCGACGCGGGGCGGGCGTCGAGTGCCGCCCGGACCCGCTTCGCCAGAGAATTGTCGGGGTTCATCGTCAGGAACGGGACGGCCGCGAGGATGCGGGCGCCGACGGCTGCCAGCCCGACCCGGTCCATGAGGGTCATCCTGGAGCGGAGCATCAGGCCGAACGGATTCGAGGTGTCGACCTGCTTTCCGTTGAGCGCGAGGGCCACCTTCTTGCCCGCCAGTGACCCCATGGGGATCCGGTGGCGTTCGAGGGCGTCGATCAGGGTGCCGGTTCCCTCGGTGAACTGGGTTCCGAGGTTGATCCAGTAGTCGCCCCGGCGAACCGACTCCACGCGGCCCCCGGCCCGGCCGGAGGCTTCGAGCACGACGACGTCCCGGTCCGACAGGGTGGTCGCCGCCATCAGCCCCGCCATGCCGGCACCGACCACGACGATCTCGCACGCCTCTTCACGTACGTCTCTCGATGTGTCCATAGCTGTATCAACTTCCGTTCTCGACTGCGCCGGCAGGGACGACGCCCGTCCCTCGGGCGCGAGTGGCGACGATGGGTTCGGCGAGTACCTCGGCGCGGCCGGTCTCGTCCAACGAGCGGCAGATGATGCGCAGTTCGAACTCGACCGTGCGGCTCCGGTGGCCCTTGGACGCGAGGCGCGCCTCTGCCTCGATGACGTCTCCGCCGCGGACCGGCGCGAGGAATTCCACCGAGGAGTACCCGGCGAAGAGGCTCTCGTGGCCGTCGAGGGTGATCGCCAGGTGTGTTCCGGCGTCACCGAACAGCTTCAGGCTGTATGCACCGTCGACGAGGTTGCCGGCGTAGTGGGCGTCGGAGTGGGCGACGTACCGCTGGTGGACGACCTTCACGCGATCTCCTCGTCGATGCGGCCTATCCCGGGGGCAACGGCCTGGCCGTCGATCCGGACGCCGGGGTAGCCGCGCTTGGCGATCTCGTTGCACATGCGGCGGTACTTGCCGACGCCGCCGACGTAGCCGAGGAAGGTGGCCGGCTTGCCGGACACGTTGGAGCCGCGGTACCAGGAGTCGGTGCTCGCGTAGAGCGTCTGGTTGACCGTGGCCTCGGTGATGCTCACCCAGTCGTCCTGGGCCTCGGCGGTGGGTTCGATGACATCGCTGCCCGCGGCCTTGGCATGGGTGATCAGGTCGGCGATCCAGTCGACCGCCTGCTCGATCGTCACGATGACGTTGCTCGCGAGTGCGGGGCTCTGAGGGCCACCGATCATGAAGAAGTTGGGGAATCCGGCGGTCATGATGCCCAAGTAGGTGCGTACGCCGTCGCTCCATGCGTCCTGGAGCCTGCCTGCCTCCGGCGTCGTGACGTTGAGTGCGAACAGCGGTCCGGTGAAGGCGTCGAAACCGATCGCGAGAACGACGGCGTCGGCCTCGTAGGAGCCGCCCTCGGTGACGATGCTGTCGGAGGTCATGGTCGTGATCGGCTCATCACGCAGCGAAACGAGCGAGACGTTCGGGCGGTTGAACGTCTCATAGTAGTCGGTTCCGAAGCAGCTGCGCTTTGCGCCCAGCGGGTGGAACTGGGGCTCCAGCAGGGACGCGGTCCGCTGATCGTGGACGATCTGACGGATCTTCTGCCGCATGAAGTCCGACGCCGTCTTGTTGGCCTCGAGGTCGGTGAGGAGGTCGGCGAACTCCGCGCCGACGCCGAGGAATCCGCTGCGCTCGTAGGCCCGCTCGTAGCGCTCCTGGCGCTCCTCGTCGGAGACGTCGAAGGCACGGTCGGTCACCGGGCGGTCCGGGATTCCGCCGGGGGAGTGCCGGCACTCCTCGCGGATGGCGGGGTACTTGCTCTTGATCTCGGCGACCGTCTCCGCCGGCAGTGGGGCGTTGCGGGCGGGGAAGACGTAGTTGGGGGTCCGCTGGAACACGGTCAGGTGGTCGGCCACCTCGGCGATGAGCGGGATGCACTGCACGCCCGACGATCCCGTGCCGATGACGGCGACCCGCTTGCCGGCGAGGTCGTCGAGCGAGATGGTCCAGCGGCTCGTCGACACCGTCAGCCCGGTGAAGTTCTCCAGGCCGGGCACGTCGAAGTCCTTCGGCGTCGACAGACCGCCCGAGCCGGCCAGGAGGTAGCGGCCACGGCGGGTGCCGCCGGAGTCGAGGGTCAGCTCCCAGAGGTGCTCCTCCGCAAGCCAATTCGCCGCGACGACCTTGGTGTTGAACGAAAAGTGCCGACGAAGGTCGAAGCGGTCGGCGACGTGGTTGATGTAGCTCAGGATCTCTGCCTGCGGGGCGAAGCGCTCGCTCCAGGTCCACTCCTGCTGGAGCTCCTCGCTGAACGAGTACGAGTAGTAGACGCTTTCGACGTCGCACCGGGCGCCGGGATAGGTGTTCCAGTACCAGGTGCCGCCGACGTCGGGGGCGGTCTCGTACCCGGCGAACGTCCAGCCCTTCTCGGCCGCCTTGTGGGCGGCGTACAGGCCGGAGAACCCGGCGCCGACGCACAGGACGTCGACGACCGGGGCGGTGGAGGAGGTGTCAGTCATGGTCTCTGCCTTCTCGTGGTCCAGGGGAGCTGAGGGACGGCACGGAGGTAGTCAGTTGTCTAGGTCGAGTGACTAAGAAAGTAGCCATGGGCCGTGACCTTCGTCAATGCCCGGCGGTCAGCAGGGAGCCGAGGGCGTGGCGGCGCGAGCGGCGGCGATGTCTCGCAGGTGCCGGGCCACGTCGTCGATCGCCGCGTCGGTCTTGGCGAAGGCGCCGACCTCGGTGAAGAAGCCGTGGAACACGCCCGAGTGGCGTATGGAGGTGGTGGGTACGTCGTCGTCCTGCAGTCGCGCGGCGTACGCCTCGGCGTCGTCACGCAGCGGGTCGACCTCGGCGGTGAGGACCAGGGCCGGCGGCAGTCCGCGCAGGGATGCCGCCTTCATGGGGGCTGCGTACTCATCCACGTCGCCCTGGCGGCCGGGGCCGATGTACTGCTCCCAGAGCCAACGCGCATCGGCCGCGGTCAGCAGGGGTGCGTCGGCGAACCGAGTCCACGATGGCGTGGCGAACCGGTCGTCGACCGCGGGATAGACGAGGACCTGGGACACGGGGAGCGGGCGTCCGTGGTCCCGGAGGTGGAGGCAGAGCGCAGCGGCGAGGTTGCCGCCGGCGGAGTCACCGCCGACGGCGATCATGCCCGGATCGATGCCCCAGTCGGAGCCTGACTCGCGGAGCCGGGCCAGCGTGTCGAGCGAGTCCTCCAGGGCCGCCGGATACGGGTGCTCCGGGGCCAGCCGGTACTCCGGGGAGAGCACTGCCCACCCGGATCGGGCGGCGATGGCGCGGCAGGTCTCGTCCACTCCGTCGAGGGTTCCGAGAACGAATCCGCCGCCGTGCAGATACAGCAGCACCGGCCGCAGGTCCGCGGCCGGCGGGCCGGGCGGGTGGTAGAGACGCGCACGGAGCGGTCCTGAGCGAGCGCGGACGGTCACCTCGTCGACTCGGTCGAGGGGTGTCAGTGGGGGGTCGGACGGCGTGCTCGCCAAGAGCTCGCGCGCCGCCCGGACGCCGAGCTCGCGGACGGGAGTCGTGAGTACGGCTGCGATGGCCTGGGCCGCGAGCCGGGCGTCGGCGTCGAGACGTTCCCAGTGCGGGGGGAGTGGCCTGTTCATGGCACGGCCTTTCCGAACGAGATGGAAACCGGGTGTTGACAGCGTGTGACCCGTACCTCAGCATCATAGTCATCCGTTTCAGTCAACTGACTAAGAAATCTCGGATTCGTTCGAGCCGGTGCGGCGTCACCACGTGACGCGGGGCTCGTGAAGTCGAAAGGACCGAAGGATGACGGAAACCACGACGGCCCTGACGTCGGCGTCTGCGGGTGGCGCAGACGTCGGCGTCAGGATCGAGGACGATGCGAGCCCCGTCGTGCGGTTGATCGCCCGTACGCTGCGCGACGCTGCTCGCGCCGGGCACGCCGTCGACGCCCTGACCAGGTCGGCCGGCACCGTGGCAGTGCGCTCCCACGACACGCCCCAGGCCGCGACGATCACCTTCGGTGACGACGGGATCGACGTGGCCGGCGGGGTGCCGGCCGAGCCCGACGCCGTCATCACGGTCGACCTCAACGCGCGTTTCGCGCCGACGGCGGAGCCCTCCGGTGACGACGGCCTGGCCGGGGACGTCCTGCGGGCGCTCACGCCGCCGCTGCCCGAGTGGCGCGACGCCGCTCAGCGGTTCTGGGACGCGACACGTTCGCTGCCGGGCATTCCCGATGTGCTGATCGCGGTCACCGAAGGGCCCGAGGGGCTGGAGCAGGTCGTGCTCGGCGACGGCCCCACGCAGTACCTGGTCGCCGGCGCTCCCGAGACGCTCGCCGGCGTGTTCTCCGGCGCGGACGACCTCATGGCCGTCCTGTCCTCGGGTGCCCTGGGGATCCAGGGCACCCTTTCCCAGCTGTCGGTGATGACCGGCGCCTCCTGGAAGGTTCGTTACGATGTCTGAGCTCAGCACCGCCGCCACGAGCGCGCCGCTCCGCGACTCCGGCACGCGAACCGTCCGGCTGGAGGCGACGAACCACGAGGGGTGTCTCCTCGGCAAGAACGTCTCGTCCGAGAAGTTCGCCGCGGGGAAGGACGCCGGTTTTGCCTTCGCGGATCTCCTGTTCGGCCTCGACCTCGGCAACGTTCCCGTCTTCGGTTCCGCCTTCCCCGCCTGGCGTGGCCACCTCGACGACGTCTACCTCCGTCCCGACATGTCGACCCTCGTCGAGTGGAGGCCGGGCCTGGACTCGGTGATTGGCGACTACTGGCTCAAGGACGGCACACCCGTGCCGATCTGCCCGCGCAACCTCGTACGCAAGATGACCGAGCGGCTGGCCGGCAACGGATTCACCGCGACCGTCGCGGTCGAGATCGAGGCGACCGTCTTCGAGGAGTCGATCCACGAGGCGCGTGCCCGCGGGTACCGCGACCTGACTCCCTTGGGCGGCAGCGCGGGTACGGCGTACCACCTCGCCAAGTCGAAGGACTGGACCGACTACATGAACGCCGTGGCCGAGCGCCTCGACGAGGTCGGCATCGAGTGGGAGGCCTGGAGCGACGAGGACGCCGCCGGCCAGATCGAGCTCAACCTCGCACCGGGCGACCCGGTCAAGGTCGGCGACGCCTGGGCACGGACCCGCCAGATCATGCGCGAGGTCGCGTACGAGCGCGGGCACACCGTGACCTTCATGGCCAAGCCCACCGCCGGGTACGGCCAGGCATCCCACCTCAACCTCTCCCTGCAGCACGACGGCCACAACGCGTTCTACGCCGAGGACGGACCGTCGGCCACGATGCTGCACGCCATCGGCGGGCTGCTGGCGACGATGGAGGGCAACACCTCGATCGTGCTGCCGCAGATCACGTCGTACCGGCGGCTGGTCGACCTCAGCGGGCCACCGGTCACGGTCAGTTGGGGCATCAGCAACAAGACCACCGCGGTACGCGCCGTCTGCGGACACCCCGAGTACTCCCGCCTGGAGTACCGCCTCCCGGGCGCGGACGCCAACCTCTATCTCGCCCTCGCGGGCGTGCTGGCCGGCGTCATCGCCGGGATCGAGCGGAAGATCGACCCGCCCGAGCAGGTCACCGACATGGCGTGGTGCCTGCCGCCGGGCCTGGGTGTCGAGCGGATCCCGGACACCATCACGAAGGCCGCGGCGGCCCTGGACGCCGATCCGATCCTGCGCGAGCTCCTCGGCGACGAGTTCGTCGACTGCTGGATCGCGTCGCGCAAGTGGGAATGGATGCAGTTCCACACCGCCGGCGGCGACCCGTTCGCCGAGCTCTCGGAGTGGGAGTCGGTCCGCTACTTCGAGCTGCCGTGAGCACGCGTGAGGAGGCCGCGACGGTGCGGCCGCTGATCGGCATCACCGGGCGGCGGTACCGGCTGGAACTGCTCAAGGGGTCCGACGAGCGGTACGGCGACCGTTGCACCGACAGCTACATGTCGGACTTCGCCAGCCGCATCGCGCAGGCGGGCGGACTCCCGGTGCACCTGTCGTACGACACCGACGCGACGGACGTCTGCCAGTGGCTGTCCGGTGTGGTGATCACCGGCGGACAGGACGTCCATCCGGCGTGCTGGGGCGGCGACACGGCAGTGGCCCGCGACATCGATCCACGGACGGACCCGATGGCCCACGACGTGGCCCGGGACGAGTACGAGATCGAGCTCGTCCGGGCCGCGCTGGAGCGGGGGACACCCGTACTGGGCGTGTGCCGTGGCATGCAGGTGCTCAACGTCGCCCTCGGCGGCACGCTCATCGCCGACCTTCCGCCCGGCCCCGTGAGCCACCTGTCGGCAGCGGCCGCACCGACCGACGGCACCGCTGACCACCTCGTGACCTTCGCGCAGGGCTCGCTCGCCGCCGGCCTGTTCGGCGAGCACGCGCTGACCAACTCCTGGCACCACCAGGCAGTCGACCGCTGCGGCGCCGGACTGGTCGTGACCGGGCGGACGAGTGACGGCGTGGTCGAGTCGGTGGAGCTCCCAGGGGCACCGGTGCTCGGAGTCCAGTGGCACCCGGAGTGGATGAAGAGCGCGGACCCGGCGCTGACGTGGATCGTGCGGGCCGCGGCGGAGCTGCTCACGGCCCACCGCGATGAAGAGAGGCAGGGGAGCTTGCGATGACCGAGAACGTGGCAGCCGGGCAAACCGGTCGCACCCGCTCGCGCCCCCTGCCGGTAGTGCGGCCCGAACAGATGGGCGCCGACCCCGCCACCCCGACCCTGACCGAGCTGCTGTCGCAGCGCGCACAGGATGCACCGGAACGGGAGTTCCTGCGCTTCGGCGAGTGGTCGTGGAGCTTCGCCGAGATCGACGCATGGAGTTCCCGGCTGGCACACCGGCTGATCGAGCTCGACGGAGTACAGCCGGGCGACCGTGTTGCGATCATGCTGCCGAACGTCGTGCACTGGCCGGTCGGCTGGCTCGCCGTCCTGAAGGCCGGCGCGGTCGCCGTTCCGGTCAACTGCTCCTACCAGCGGGGCGACCTCGCCTTCGTCCTCCGGGACTCGGGCGCACGCGTCGCGTTCACCGACTCCGAGCGGTCCGGGCTGATCGCCGATGTCCTGGCGACCGAGGGCGGGCTCGCCGGCTTCCGTGTCATCGACGTCGCCGACGACGGGTCCGAGCCCTTCCCGGACACGGCACCGGCGGTGCAGATCGAGGCCGGGACGCTGGCGAACCTGCAGTACACCTCCGGCACGACCGGTTTCCCCAAGGCGTGCATGCTCACCCACGACTACTGGGTCAGGCTGGGCTGGATCTGTGCGGCGGCGACCGGACTCGGTACCGAGGACGTGCTCCTGACGGCACAGCCGTTCTCCTACATGGATCCGCAGTGGAACACGGCGCTCGCACTCACGGTCGGTGCCCCGTTGGTCGTGTTGCCGCGGTTCTCCGCTTCGACCTTCATGGCGGACGTCCGCCGGCACCGCGCCACCTTCTTCTACGTCCTCGGGTCGATGCCCACGCTGTTGTTCAAGCAGCCGCCGGCGCCCGAGGACCGGGACAACGACGTACGCCAGGTGTTCTGTTCGGGCATTCCCGTCGGTCTGCACGCGCAGCTGGAGGAGCGCTGGGGCGCGCCGTGGCGGGAGATCTACGGGATGACCGAGTCCGGGGTCGATCTGTTCAGCCCGTTCGACGACGCCGGTGCCGTCGGGAGCGGGAGCCTGGGGCGGCCGGTGCCGACCAAGCAGGTCCGCGTCGTCGACTCCGCCGGTGCCGAGGTGCCGGCCGGCGAACCCGGCGAGCTGGTCATCTCGGGCAAGCCCATGATGAACGGCTACTGGAACCGCCCGGAGGACACGGCCAGGGTCCTGCGCAGTGGGGGTCCCCCCGGCAATGAGGGCGTAGCCGACGGGGGAGGGGGTCCTCCCGGCAATGAGGGCGTAGCCGCCGGGGGACGCTGGCTCCACACCGGTGACGTCGTCGTACGCCGGCCCGACCATGGCATCCAGCTGGTCGGGAGGATCAAGGACATGGTGCGCCGCGGCGGCGAGAACGTCGCGAGCGTCGAGGTCGAGGCCGCCCTGGAGCGCGACGATGCGGTGGTCGCGGCCGCGGTCGTCGCCGAACCCGACGAGACCCTCGGTGAGGAGGTCAAGGCATTCGTCCAGCCGGCGGCCGGCGTGCCGTGGAATCGCGCGACGGCCGAGGAGATCGTGGAGCGGGCCGGCAAGGAACTCGCTCGCTTCAAGGTGCCGCGCTACGTCGAGTTCGTCGCCGGCTTCCCCCGGACGCCGTCCGAACGCATCGCCAAGGCGGCGCTCAAGGTACGCGCGGCGGACGAGCCCGGCGTGACCTACGACCTGGGCGCACGGCGGAGCAGGACGGCGGCACCCCACGCATCCGGCGGCGGATTCCTCGACGCCGACGTCGTGCGCGACGTTGCCGTGCTGACGCTCCGGCGGCCCGAAAAGCTCAACGCCATGGACGTGACCACCCGGCTACGGCTGGCCGCGCTCATCCGTGAGTTCGGGACCGGCGAGCGCGTGCGCGGGATCGTGCTCACCGGCGAGGGGCGGGCCTTCTCCGCGGGAGAGGACCTCCAGAGCGCGCCGTCCACGGACGCCGAGTTCCGTGCGGCGTTCGCGAGCTTCCACGACATCACCCGGGCCATTCTGGAGACACGGGTACCCGTGGTCGCGGCGGTCAACGGACTCGCGGTCGGGGGAGCCTCGGAGATCACGCTGTGCTGTGACGCCCGCATCGGAACCCGGGCGACGGAGTACTACCAGCCGGAGAACGGCCGGGGCATCACGATCTCGAACGCGTCCAGCGTGCTGCTGCGGCGCCTCATCGGGAGCCACGCGATGCGCATGGTGCTCGGATCGCCCCGGGTCCGGGCCGACGAGGCGCTGCGGATCGGGCTCCTGGACGAGATCGTCGAGCCCGACGCCCTGATCGGCCGGGCCATCGACACCGTCATCGAGTGGACGCCCGAGGGGAACACCACGGCCCTTCACCTCGCTCTCCTGCGCCCTCAGGCGGAGGAGGTGGAAGCGGCCTTCGCCCGTGAGGACCGCGCCGCGATGACGGCGTGGGAGAGCGGCGTCCTCAGCGCGGGGATCAAGGGCTTCTGGTCCGCCAGGGGCACCGATGCGTGAACCCCGCCCCGGGCTCGCCGGCACCTGCAACAGACCCATGCGACAGGAAACGACAGAGGGGACGTCGACATGATCGACACCCAGGCCGCGGTCCTCACCGCGGTCAATGAGCCGCTCGAACTGACCGACATCCGGGTGGACGACCCGGAGCCGCACGAGGTGCGGGTCGCGGTCACGAACGTGGGACTGTGCCACAGCGACCTGCACTACATGACCGGCACGGTGCCGACCGGCCTGCCGGTCGTGGTCGGGCACGAGGTGGCGGGCGTGGTAGAGGCGGTCGGGGCGCAGGTGTCCGGCCTGCGCCCCGGGGACCGCGTGGTCGGCGCACTGACCCCCTCCTGTGGCCGCTGCGTCAACTGCGAGGCGGGACGGTCGACCCAGTGCCGGCGCATCGAGGAGGTACGCCGCCGCCCGCGGCCCGCGTTCCGGACCGTGGACGGCCGGCCGATCGAGCGGCTCGGCGACATCGGGGCGTTCTCCCGGCACGTCCTCATGCGGGAGAACGCGCTGGTAAGGCTCCCCGACGAGGTGCCGCTGCACGTCGGGTGCCTCCTGGCCTGCTGCGTGATCACCGGCGTGGGCGCCGTCTTCCGCGGCGCCCGGGTACGGCCGGGCAGCACGGTGGCGGTCATCGGCTGCGGCGGCGTCGGATCGGCCGTCATCCAGGGGGCCAGGCTCGCCGGAGCGTCGGCGATCGTCGCGATCGACCTGGACGACGCACGGCTCAAGGCCGCGCGCGGCTACGGCGCCACCCATGTCATCAACGGCGGAGAAGGTGACGTCGTCGCCGAACTCCACCGCCAGTTGCGCGACGGAGTGGACTACTCCTTCGAGGCGGTCGGCTCGGCCCGTACCGCGGCGACGGCCGTGGCCCTCCTGCGCCCGACGGGCACCGCGTGTCTGGTCGGGATCGCGCCCGCAGGTACCGAGCTCAGCATCCCGGCAGCGGACTTCTTCTTCGAGGAGAAGCGGCTCATCGGCTCCTACATGGGCTCGGGACAGGCGCGCCAGGACGTCCTTCAGCTCGCGCGCCTGTACCAGCAAGGACGCCTGCTGCTCGACGAGATGGTGACGCGGGTCATCCCCTTCGAGGAGATCAACGAGGGCTTCGAGGCGATGACGTCCGGTGACGTGACCCGCATCGTCGTCGATCTCCAGTCCTGACCGACGAGTGAATGCAGAGGTGAGCTCCATGGCGAGCAACGAGATCACGATCCCCCGGCCGGTGAACTACATCGCCGACGAGTGGAGCGAGTGCCCGACGGTCGAGGACGCCTGGAACGTCGACCCCAACACGCGCGAGCCCCTTCACCCCCTTGTCACGACGGCACCCGACGATCTCGACCGGGCGCTGCGGCACGCGGAGCGCGGGTACGACATCGGCCACTGGGATGCGGACGCCCGGCGTGCGCGCGCCGACATGCTCGAACGCGTCGCCGGGAACCTCGAGGCCCGTGCCGAGGACATCGCACGGACGGACTCGCTGACCAGCGGTACACCCATCAGCGTCACCCGCAAGGTCGCGGCCTTCCTGCCCGCGAGGATCCGGGCGTCGGCGTCGGACCTGGTGAACATCCCGCGCGTCACCGCGCTGGCGGCCGGCGGCCGCGACGTCCGCCTCCACAAGGTGCCGTGGGGGCCGGCCGCGATCCTCACACCGTGGAACGGCCCGAGCTTCATTCCCGCCGCCAAGACGGCCAGCGCGATCGCGGCCGGCTGCCCCGTCATCCTCAAGCCCTCGGAGCACGCGCCCGGCAGCGCGCAGATCATCGTCGAGTGCTTCGTCGAGGCGGGCCTGCCCAGCGGCGCGCTGCAGCTGGTGCACGGCGGCGGTGACGTCGGCGCCAGGCTGACCGCCGACTCGCGCATCAAGGTCGTCTCGTTCACCGGCGGGCCGGGTGCGGGGCGTGCCATCGCGCGGGCCGGCGCGGAGGACTTCAGGGTCCTGCAGCTGGAGCTCGGCGGCAACAATCCGGTGCTCGTGCTGGACGATGCCGACCTCGATGTCACCGCCGACGGCATCCTCGACGGCATGACCAAACTCAACGGTCAGTGGTGTGAGGGGCCCGGCAAGATCCTCGCGCACCGCAGCCTGGTCGGCCCGCTCCTCGAGGCGCTGACCGAGCGGATCTCCAAGCTCGTCGTCGGTCACTCACTCGACGAGGACGTCGAGGTCGGCCCGATCTCCAACGCACCGCACTTCCAGACCCTGCAGAGCAGGATCGAGGGGCTGCGTGACCTCGGGGCGAGCATCCACCGGCCCGCCGAGCTGCCCGAGCTCGACGGCTTCTTCATGTCGCCGACGATCGCCGCGGGCGCCGACCCCGATCGGGCCACCGCCGAGCTGTTCGGACCGGTCGTCTCCCTGCACGCCGTGGACTCCACCGAGCAGGCGTTGCGTTGTGCCAACGCCCATCCCTCGGGCCTCGACGCGTACGTGTTCGGGGCCGACACCGACCGCGCGATCGACGTCGGCTCCCGTGTCATGTCCGGTGAGGTGCGCGTCAACGGCGCCAAGCTCGCCGACCTCGGTGCGGATTCGGCTCAGAGCTTCTGGGGCCCGGCCGGCATCGGCGGCCACGGGCCGGCGGAGTCGGTACGCGTCTTCTGCGGTGACCGGGTCGTCGGCGTCGACTCGCCCGACCTGCCGTTGTGACCACACCTCACATGGTGTGGGGGAGGCCCGGCGCCGGGCCTCCCGCCGGGCACGCCCACGACGACGGGCGGCAGCCCGGTCGCAGCGGCGTTCAGCAGCCCCTCACAGTGCCGCGGGGGTGGATCCGAGCCGAGCCGTGAGCCAGTTCTCCAGTACGGAGACGGCGACTTCCATCTGCTCCGTCGCGGCGTCCCGATCCCCGTACGTCATCCAGTTCAGGGCGAAACCGTCGGCCAAGGCGGCGATGACGTAGGCGATCTGGTCGATGGTTTCCGCGTCGACCGGGTGCTCCGAGGTGGCGCCGCGAAGCGCGGTGCGCGCCGTCTCCAGGGCCTGGTCGTACACCGCGATACCGCGGTCTCCGTGCTGACGCCGTGCCCAGTTGATGAGTTCCAGCGTTGCCGCGGCGAAGTTGGCCGACTCCAGGTAGCACCCCATGACACCGCGCAGGAGCTGGCGAGCCGTGCCCACGAGGTCGGCGTGCGGATCGCTGTCCTTGAGTACCTCGCGGAACTTGCCGGCTACGTAGTCGTAGACATCGGAGAAGAGGTCCTCCTTGGAGTCATAGCAGTAGTGCAGCATCGCCAGGTTCGCCTGAGCCTGCTCGGCAATCCGCCGAGTCGTCGCGCCTTCGATGCCGTAGACCGCAATGACTTCCACGGCGGCGTTGATGAAGTCGCTACGCCGCTGGGCTACGGAGATCCGTGGCACGAAATCCTCCCGGTGCGACGCGTCCGTGCAGTTGGACGCTTGATTAAGTCAGCACCCAGCTTAGCAGTTGCGCCTGTCATCGACGGCCGCCGCGGCCGGGTGGCGAATTTTTATTAGTCGCACGTCTTGAACAGCTGACTAACTTCGCCCTAGCGTATGAGGCGGATCACAAGGCGGCCCGGCGCCTCTCCCCGCCCCGCGCCACCGAACACGTCGCAATCGACAGGTGATCCGGTCGCTCCCGGACGAGATCCAGCGAGCACTCGACCGGCCCTCGGAGCACTACGCCGGCCGGGGCGAGGCCGGCGAACGCATACCCGCCCCATGGACCCGCTCAGTCGCGAGGACTGCACCACCCCCCCACGCCGGGCTCTCGGGCCATGTCCGATTCAGGAACCGGAGAGAACCATGACAGAGACCCACCCACCCGCCGGACTCGCCGGCAGGACACCTTCTGGCCCTGCGCCGAACAAGGGGCTGCTCATCGGTACGGGCGCGCTGCTGGTCGTCCTGACCAACGCCGTCATCTTCATCCTGCCGCCGCTCCTGCCGGTCATCCAGGCGCAGTACGGCCTCGCCACAGTGGCCGGGACGACGTGGCTCTACACGGCACTGACCCTCGGCGGGGGAGCGGGTTTCCTCCTGTTGCCGCGCCTCGCCGATCTGTACGGCGATCGGAACGCCTCCGTGGCGGCGGCCGCATTCCTCACGGTCGGCGCACTCATCCCGGCCGTCGGTGACTCCTATCCGACCCTCCTGGCCGGCTGCATTCTGATGGGATTCGGCGGCGCGGCGCAGCTGCTCCCGCTCGGCTTCCTGCGCCGCAATCTCGGCGAGGACGGCATCAGGGTGGGCGTCGCGGTCCTGGTCATCGCCACCGGTGTCGGCATCGTCGTGGGCATGATCGGCGGCGGCTTCATCGTCGAGAACCTGTCACTGCGGAGCTTCTTCCTCATCCTCGCTGCAGTGTGCGTGGTCACGACCGTCGCGTCGTACGCCACGATCCCCTGCGCACCGCCGGCCGAGCGCACCGGCCGCATCGGAGTACTGGGCACAGCGTGGATGATCGCTTGGGTCGCGACCGTTCTCCTGACCCTGACGCAGGGCCTGGTGTGGGGCAGCGCGGCACTCATTCCGTTGGTCATCGGCATCGTCGGTGGCATCGCGTGGGTGCGCGTCGAGCGCAGATCCTCCTCGGCGGTGTTCGACGTCGCGATGATGAAGGCTCCTCTGGTCACCGCTTCGTGCTTGTGCATCGCGTTGTTCGCAGCGCTGAACTCGGCCTTCATGCTCCTGCTCAGCACGTACGCACAGACCAGTCCGGCGGCTCTCCGGCCGGCGGACGCCTACGGCCTCGGGCTCAGCGCTCTGGAGACCGGCTTGCTCATGGCGCCCTTCGCGGCGGCGTTCTTGATCCGTGGCGCCGTACTCGACCGTGCCTTGTTCAACGGTCGCGGTGTGCCCGTCTTCGTCATCGGAGCGCTTGTCAGCGCAGCGGGGCTGGCCTGGCTCGCCGTGGCGCACGACCAGCAGTGGCACTACCTCGTAGGCGCTGCCGTCATGGGGCTCGGCTGCCGGATCGGCTACGCGGCCGGCTTCACCCTGGTGCAGATGGCGGTGCCCGAGGAGAAGGCCGGAATGGCAGCCGGTGCCGCCGGCACGTTCATGGCCGTGGGTTTCGCCTTCGGCACGGCACTGGTCAGCGGCGATCTCAGCGCCTCCCTGGTTCCGGTGCCCGGGACCGGCCTCGAGGTCGCCGCAAAGGGCCTCTACGGCATCGGCTACTGGCTGTCGGGAGCGCTCGCCCTGCTCGTCGTCGTGACCGTGCTGATCTCGCGCGCCCGGTCCGGTCGGCGGGCCGCGGCCGCTACGTCCTGAATCAGCTCCCGCACTCCGACGGCAGCCACGTCCGAAGCGACTCGGCGACCACCGCACAGCCTGGCCTTCTGATCACAGCCTGGCCTTCTGATCGGCAACGAAGGCCCGATGCAAAGGAACCGCACACCATGAAAGAACTGCTCTTCATGCTGGCCGATCTCTGGATGATCTTCGCCGGCTTCTGGTACGGCTGGAAGTTCATCCGTCGGTACAACAACTACCTGCTCGGCCTGGAGTGGATCATCGTCGCCACGTCCGGCTCGAACTTCCTCCTCTGGTCCCTCCTCGGCGGCGACCCGGACAGCTTCCTGTACTCCATCGCCTACTTCTTCGACGCCTTCTCGCGATCGGTGGGCATCACCCTGATTCTCGTCATGGGCCTGATGCGCGTCACGCACCGGTACAAGCCGACGCTGGCGGTCGACATCGGCGTCTTCGCGCTGGCCATCGTCGCCGGGCTGTACCTGCAGCAGTTCCGCGGCCATGAGCTGCACGTCGGCCCGGCAACGTACTACGTCGTCGTCAACGCGCTCACGACCCTGTTCCTCGCCTACTTCTCATGGCGGCTCTGGAAGATCCGCGCCAAGGGCCTGGCCATCGGCGCCGCGCTCGCCACCGCTGCGGGGACCGCCATCGCGCTCATCTACGACTTCTTCCCGATCCCTGACGACGAGTACCGCACCACCCACTACATCCTCGCCCTCACCACATGGGGATTCCAGCTCTTCGTGTACTTCGTCTCGTACCGCGCCCTGCACAACCACAACGTGGCGACGGGCGCAGAGCCGGCTCCGAACGAACGAAGCGTTGCCCGGGCCTGAGCAACACACCAAGGACCAGAGCACGTTCGGGAGAGGCGATCAGATGAAGACCAACAACGTGGAATACACCACCTTCAGCGGCTGGGTCGATCCGCCCGCAGACATCGTGCCGGCCCTGACCGACGACCTCACCTGTGACGTCGCGGTGGTCGGCGGCGGCCTCGGAGGCATGTCCACGGCGCTGCGACTGGCCGAACGCGGCCAGGACGTGGTGCTGCTGGAGGCCGAGTTCTGCGGACACGGCGCCAGCTCCCGCAACGCAGGGCAAGTGGCGGGTGCACCGGGCGGAGACCTCCAGCTCCTCAATCTGTTCTTCCGCACGAAGATGCCCGGCATGATCCGCCTTGCCGAGCACGCCGCGCACCATGTGGAAGACCTCATCAGGACGCACGGCATCGACTGCGACTACGAACAGACGGGCAACGTCTTCGCGGCGGTGTCGCGTGGACAGCTGGGCCGAGTGCGCCGAGTGGCCAAGATCCTGCAGCGCGCCGGCGGCCACGTGGAACTGGGCACGAGCGAAGAGCTCGGCATCCCTCGCGGGTTCCTCGGCGGGATGCGCGAGGTGGTCGGGGGAATCATGAATCCCGGCAGGTTCACCTCGGGTGTGCGCCGCGCACTGCTCAGCTCGTCCGCGCGAACCTTCGAGCAGACGAAGGTCACCGACATCACCCGCGACCGCGGTCAGGTCCGTCTCACCACTCCTCACGGGGAGGTGCGGGCGAACAAAGCGGTCCTGGCGACGAACGCGTACGCGGGAGAGTGGGACATCACCCCGCCGCGGCTCTCCGTACCCATCTGGGTCACCGAGGTGGAGACCGAGCCCATCGACCCTGCCCGATTGGCGGCACTGGGGTGGACGAGCCGGTCGGGACTCGTCACCCAGCACAACATCATGGAGAACTACCACCTGACGCCGCGCAACACCATCGTGTTCGGCGTCCGGCGGCTCGAGCGCGGCACGACGTACCCACTCCCGCAGAAGAAACCGGACCCAAGGCTCGTCGAAGAACTCGCACAAGCCTTCGCGACACGCTTTCCGTCTCTGCCGGACGTCGCCATCGACCGGGCGTGGGGAGGCTGGATCGCGATCACCTCGTCCTGGCTTCCGCTCGCCGGACAGATCGACGACGACGTCTTCTACTCGATCGCCTGCAACGGCCACGGCCTGGCTCAAGCGCCCTATGTCGGGTCCCTCATCGCCGACCTGATCGTCGACGGCGAACGGCACGAGGACCTGGCGGCATTGTGGATGAAGAAGCCGGCGTTCCCGCGCCCGATGATGATGGGCCCGCTGGGGCTGCGCACCATCTGGGCGGTCGACCGCTTCAATGATCTGGTCAACGGAAGCCGACGCAACGCCCGGCGGGGCTCGGCGCCCGCGGCCTGACGACTCCCGGCAACGAGAACCCGGGAACCTGAAGACTCCCGGCAACGAGAACCCGGGAAACCTGAAGACTCCCGGCAACAGGGGCAACAGGAAGGAGAAACGGAAAGGCGTCCCACAGGTGCCGGCCGGTGCCGTAGCCGGTCTCCGGGGCCATCGACGGATGGTCCGCTCGGTGGCGACCTGGTGGTTGCCGTTGACCGTTACGGCGACGACGGACGACGGCCCGCCCGGCCTCCATGCCTCGACGAGGTAGTCGGGGCGCGGACGCGCGCCGAGAGTCGGTCGCGCTACCTCGCGCATCGGCGGCAGCCTGCCGCTGACCTGCACCGGAGGGGCAAAGCGCTACTGGCCTTCTCGCCGGCCGAACTGGTCGAGGAGGTGCTCGCGGGCCCCTTGCCCCAGTCTGATAAGTCCGGACTATCCCTCAGTGTCGCAGTGCAGCGGCCGCGTCGCGTGATCAAGTCTTCGGGCAATGTCTGCGGCTGCCGACCACAACTCCGGCAGCAGGCTGCCCGTCCGCATGCGCGCCGTGGTGGCGGTGGCCGACACCGCGGCGTGTACGGTGCCGTCCATGCCCGTCACGGGGACGGCGAGGCTGCTGTGGCCGGACAGAACCTCGTCGTGTTCGAGCGCGTAACCGCGGTCGGCGACGGCTGCCAGCTGCTGCTCCAGCTTCTCCACTGTGGCGACGCTGCGCGGGGTCAGCGACGGCAGTCCGGTACGGGGCAGACGCTTCACGGCCTCCGGTCCGCCGGGGTGCAGGGCGAGGAGGACCTTGCCCGTGGCCGTGCACGATGCGGGCAGCCGGCCGCCCACCTGTGAGTGCGTGTGGATGTTCGCTGCACCTGCGATCTTCTCCAGGAAGAACACGTGGGTGCCGTCGAGCACGGCGAGGTGAAGGGTGGCCCGGGTACGCGCGAACAGGTCGGTCAAGAGCGGGCGTGCCACCGTGCGCAGCATCGCCGAAGCCGGCACCCGTTGGCCCAGTGAGAAGAGCTGCATGCCGAGCTGGTAGCTGTCGCCCTGCCGCTCCAGCAGGCCCCACTGCACCAGCTCCTGCGCGAGCCGGTGCGCGGAAGCCTTGGGTATGCCGGAGCGCTTGCTCAGCTCCGTCAGCGTGAGCTGAGGGGTACCGGACTCGAAGGCTTCGAGCAGTAGCTGCGCTTTGCCCAGGACCGAGTTCGGACGTGTGATGTCGTCCTCGTCGATGTGTGCTGGCACCGGTTCGCTCCTCGCTCGAGTGAAGCCGCAGCACAGCCGCTACGGAACGCTGAGCGATGTGCTTACGGCACTGTTAGTTCAACATCACGGTGTGGGATATGAACAGCCCTGCGGAGAAGGCTGGTGAAGGTGTCACCGCTGCCGCAGAGACGGCAGGGGACGTGCCACCGATGACGGGGCGGCGACCGGCACCGGAATTCCAGGCGGCACCACCGTTCCGTTCACCGGAACAACCCGCTGGCCGCGGCCACCCCACCCCGTGAAGGTGAGCCCTCCGTCCCACACCGGAGGAGGGCACGTGAGAGCACGGCAGCCGATGCCGCTTCGCGTACTGGATCTCACCGACGAGCTGGCGTTCCAAGGGGCCCGGCTACTGGTGGGCCTGGGCGCGGACGTTTTGAGGACCGACCCGGGAGGAGAGCTCGACCCGGCCTCCCGGGCTCACTGGCACGCGGGGAAGCGCTGGACGCGGGTGCGCGACCAGGCGCACCTCGACGAGCTGGCCGAGGCCGCCGACATCGTGCTGGAGAGTGGGGCGGCTGCCGAGCTTCGCGGCGTCCGCGCGGACGGCAGCTCCCGCTGGCCGCACGCCGTGCACGTCGTCGTGACACCGTTCGGGCTCACCGGCCCGCGCCGCGACTGGCGGGGCGGCGACCTCGTCCTCGCGTCCGCCGGCGGGATGGCCTGGCTCGGCGGGCAGCCCGGCGGCCAACCGGAACCGCCGCCGCGGCAGCAGGCCCTCCAAGCGGCGGGTGCCCACGCGGCACTGGGAGCGCTGCTCGGCGCGGTGTCGGGTACGCCCCAGCTCGTCGACATCTCCGCGCAGGAGGCGGTCGCCGCCACTCTGGAAACCGGTGCCATCGGGTGGATACACGCCGGACGCTTCCCGGTCCGCAGCGGAGGCGTGTACGAGCACGTCGCACACCGGATCTTCCGCGCGGCCGACGGCTACGTCGCGGGCGGCTACTCGGGCAGTACACGCATGTGGACCGACCTGCTCGCATGGATGGCGGAGAGCGGCGAGGCGGAGGACCTCACCGACGAGCGCTACGCCGATGCGGCCTTGCGCTGGCGTGCACGCTCCCACGTGGATGCGGTGGTGGAGCGCTTCGCCGCTCGTCGCACCGTCGCCGGACTCGCCGAGCAGGGGAGGGCGCGGGCCCTGCCGTGGGCCGAGGTCGTGCCGCCCGCCCGGCTGCCCGCCAATCCGCAGCTGCGGGACCGCGACTTCTTCGTCCGCATCACCGGCGACGGCCTGCCCGAAGAGGGCGTCGAGGACGTCGGCTTCCCGTGGGCCGCCCGGCCGCGGCCGCTCGCGCTGGAGACGATCCGCGAGGTGCCGAGTGACGCGCCCTGGCAGCACGAGCGGTCGCGCGGCCTGCCCGGGAAGCAGCCGCGTGGCCTGGCCGGCGAGGGGCGGCCGCACGGGCCGGCGGGCGATGCGCGTGTCATGGCGCTCAGTGGCGTCCGTGTCCTCGATCTGTCCTGGGTGCTGGCCGGCCCGTACGTCACGAAGCTGCTCGGCGAACACGGTGCCGACATCATCAAGATCGAATCCAAGCACCGGCAGGACCCCACCCGCTTCGCGCCCTCCATGCACCTGCGGCCCGGGTCCGATCCCGACGACAGCGGCTACTTCCTCAACTTCAACCGCAACAAGCGCAGTGTCGCGCTCAACCTGCGCACCGAGGACGGGCAGCGGCTGCTGCGCGAGCTGGTCCCGCACTGTGACGTCGTCGTGGAGAACTTCAGTCCGGGCGTGCTCGCCCGCTGGGGCATGGACTACGAGTCGCTGCGCGCGCTCAATCCGAACGTGATCCTCGTGTCCATGGCCGGGCTAGGGCATACGGGCCCCTGGCGCAAGGCGGTGACCTTCGCCGACACGCTCGCCGCCATGTCGGGCCTGTCCAGCGAGACCGCGCCCCCGGGCGGCGCCCCACAAGGCCTGACCTTCGGACTCGGCGACATGGTGGCCGCCAACGCCGCGGCCCTCGGCGCCCTCGACCTGCTCGCCCAAGGGCGCGGCGGGCACGTCGACCTCTCCCAGCTCGAAGCGATGGCCGCGACGATGGGCCCCGCCGTGCTGGAACCCGTCCTGACACCGGACCTCGAAGACCCGCGTACCGCTCAGCACCCCAACCGCTCGGCGTACGCCGTCCCGCACGGCGTGTACCCGGCCGCCGGCGAGGACCGCTGGATCGCGATCGCCGTCGACGACGACGCCCAGTGGCGGTCGCTCACCAAGCTCGTCGACCTGCCCGGTGACAGTGACCGTGAGGGTGGTGGCGGTGGCGGTGGCGGTGGCGTGGACGTCCGCCGTGCCCATGAGGACGCCATCGATGCCGCCCTCACCGCCTGGACCCGTGGTCAGGACGCGGGCGAGCTCGCCGCGCAGCTGCAGGCCGCGGGGGTCCCCGCCGCAGTCGTGGCCACCGGCCGGGACCTGGTGGAAGAGGACGAGCACCTTGCGGCCCGCGACTTCTACCCGCAGCTGGAACACCCCCGTACGGGCCGCGTCCGCCACGAGGGCATCGTCGCCCGCTGCTCCGTGACGCCCGGCGCGCTCACCTCCCCGGCGCCCCTGCTCGGCCAGCACACCCAGGACGTACTGGGCGGGCTGCTGGGGCTCTCCGACGAGGACCTCGCGGCGCTGCGGGCCGCGGGCGTCCTCGAATGACACGCGCGGCCCGAAAGCCCGTAGCTCGAAAGCTCGCAGCCCGCCCCCGCCACCCGAAGCACCACCACGCACGACCACGCACACCCACACCTCCCCCTCCGCAGCGCCCTCACCGGGCGCTCAGGACGAAGGAACGAAGGAAGAGGAGACGGTATGACCGCTTCCGTGCTCGACGTCACCCGCGACGGAGCCGTCGCCACGATCCGGATCGACCGCCCCAAGGCCAACGCCGTCGACCCGGCCATGATCGAGGAGTTCCTCGGCGTTCTGCCGCCGCTGGTGGATGACCCGTCCGTACGCTGCCTCGTGATCACCGGCACCGGCCGCTTCTTCGTCGCCGGTGCCGACATCGCCGTGATGCGCGACCTGTCGGACGGCAACCAGGCGAAGATGCGCCGCTGGATCGACGTCCAGCGCCTTCTCGAACGCGCCCCGAAGCCCGTGGTCGCGGCCATGAACGGACATGCGCTCGGCGGGGGAGCGGAACTCTCCCTCGCATGTGACCTGCGCATTCTCTCCGCCGACGCCTCCTTCGGCTTCCCCGAGATCGCGCTGGGCCTGTTCCCCGGGGCCGGCGGCAGTCAGCGGCTGCCCCGCCTCGTCGGGCCGCACCTGGCGAAGCGGCTCATGATCGAGGGCGAGCGTCTGGACGCCGCCCGCGCGAGGGAGTTGGGCTTGGTGGACGTGGTCGCCGAAGCGGCCGACTTCCCCGCGGTCGTCGCCGAGCGGGCCCGGCGCCTCGCCGCGCAGCCCACTGCAGCCATCGGCCTGCTCAAGCGAGTCGTCGACGACGGGTGCGTACTGCCCATCGAGGAGGCGCTGCGCCAGGAGGAGAAGGGGGTCGGCGAACTGACCCGCACCGCTGACGCCGCCGAGGGCCTGCAGGCCTTCCTGGACAAGCGCTCGCCGGTCTTCACGGGCCGCTGACGGCACCGCCCCGCAAGCCGGTGAGGTACGAACCGCCCGGCCTTTCCGTGCAGTGAGGTACGGGCCGCCGGGGCCTCTCCGCCTCCCCTCTCGGGCGCGCGGCCGCCGTGCGCCGGCCTTTCCCTGCTCTCCCCCTCAAGGAGGGACCGTGACCCAACAGGTCGCCTCGCAAGCCCCCACTCCGCCCGCCACCCGGTCATCCATGCGCCGCATCGTGGCCGCTTCGCTCGCCGGCAACACGTTGGAGTGGTACGACTTCTTCCTCTACACGACCGCTGCCGCGATGGTGCTGGGCGATGTCTTCTTCCCGGCCCACGGCAGCCCGCTCCTCGGCACCATCGCCGCCCTGGCCACACACGCCGTCGGGTTCGCCGCGCGGCCGCTCGGCGGCATCCTCTTCGGACACATCGGCGACCGCAGGGGCCGGCGTACCGCACTCATGGCGACGCTGTCGCTCATGGGCGTGGCCACTTTCTGCATGGGGCTGCTGCCCTCCTACGACACGGCCGGCATCGCCTCGCCCATCCTCCTCGTCCTGCTGCGCGTGCTGCAGGGCGTGGCAGCCGGCGGCGAGTGGGGTGGCGGGACGCTGATACTGAGCGAGAACGCGCCGCCCCACCGGCGTGGTTTCTTCTCCTCCTTCAGCTCCTCCGGCCTCGGCCTCGGTTACGTCCTGGCCGCCCTGGCGCTGATCGGCGCCGAACAGCTCGCCGGCGACGCCTTCGCCACCTGGGGATGGCGGCTGCCCTTCCTGGCCAGTGCGGTCATCTTCGTGGTGGGCCTCTACATCCGCCGCCACGTGGCCGAGACGGCGAGTTTTGAAGAGACCAGCCAGGAGGAAGGCGTGGTGCGCGCTCCCCTCATCGAGGTGCTGCGCACCAACCCGCGTGGCGTCCTGACCGCGGTGGGCCTGCGCTTCGCGGAGAACGGCGCCGGCTACATCTTCCTCTCCTTCTCCCTGGTCTACGGCCGTCATGTCGGCGTCTCCACCGACGTGCTGCTGTGGGGCGTGGTCGTCGCGATGGCCGTCGACTCGGGGCTGATGGTGTTCTTCGGGCACCTCTCCGACCGGCTCGGCCGCCGACCCGTCTACCTCGGTGGCGCCGTCGCCATGGTGTTGTGGACCGTGCCGTTCTTCCTCCTCATGAACACGGCCTCGGCGCCCGCCGTATGGCTGGCGCTGATCGGCGGACACATCACCATCGCCGCCATGACCGGCGTCCAGCCGGCCTACTTCTCCGAGCTGTTCAGCACCGAGACCCGCTACTCCGGCATGGCCATCGGACACGAGCTGGCCTCGGCGGTCGCGGGCGGGCTCTCCCCGGTGGTCGCTGCCGTCCTGCTCGACTCCTACGGCAGCTTCTGGCCCGTCGCAGCGCTGACGATCGGGCTCGCCCTGGTCACCGTCGTCACCCTCGTGGTGGCCCGGGAGACGAGGCCCGCATGACCGGGCTGTTCGCACTGCGCGGCCGGACCGCACTGGTCACCGGCGGTACTTCCGGGATAGGGCTCGCCGCCGTGCGGGCGCTCCACGAAGCCGGGGCCAGGGTCGCGCTCACCTCGCGCGACTCGGACCGTGCCCGTGAGGCCGCCGCCGGCGTCGGTCCGGACGTGCTCGGGCTGGCCTGTGATGTCACCGAAGAGGATCAAGTACGCGTAGCCGTACGGCGCGTGCACGACGAACTCGGCGGTCCCGGCATCCTGGTGACCAGCGCCGGGACCCTCGCCCGCGGCAGCGTCGCAGAGCTGCCCACCGACACACTGCGGGCCTGCATGGACGCCAACTTCTACGGCACGTGGTACGCCGCCCGCGAGGCGAGCCGGCACATGACGGCCGCGGGACACGGACGCATCGTCACCATCGGCTCCGTGCTGGGCGCCGTCGGCGCGCCCGGGCGTGCCGGGTACGCGGCGTCCAAGGGAGCGGTCGTCCAGTTCACCAAGTCGCTGGCCCTCGAACTCGCCGGCACCGGTGTCACGGCCAACTGCCTCCTGCCCGGGCCCGTACTGACCGAGATGAACGAGGCCTCGCGCGACGACCCCGTCGCCCTCGAGATGATCGGCCACCAGGTCCCGCTCGGCCGCTGGGGCGAGCCGCAGGACCTCGCCGCCGCCCTGCTGCTGCTCGCGGGCGACCACAGCGGCTTCCTCACCGGGGCCGCCCTGCCGGTCGACGGCGGCTACCTCGCCCACTGAACGCGGCTACCGCTGCGCCCACTGAAAACACCGTCGCACGGCCGCGGTTCGCTCAGTGGAACCCTTCCCTTGGGCGCACCGGGCCGCGCTGGTGGACTCGGCACCGCACAGCGATCACGGAAGGAACGCGATGATCCCGTCACCCCCCGAAAGCCGCTACGCCGACGGCGGCGGAGTGCGCTATCACTACCACGACCTCGGTTCGGGCCCGGACACCGTCTTCCTGCACGGAGGCGGCCCCGGCTGCACGGCGTGGAGCGACTTCGGCCCCGTCGCCCCGCTCTTCGCCACCGACCGGCGCTGCCTGCTGGTCGACATCCACCAGTACGGCAAGTCCGAGAAGTCCCGCATCACCGGGCCCATGTGGGACCACCACGCGGCCAAGACCGTCGCCCTGCTCGACACCCTGGGCGTCGAGCGGGCCGACTTCGTCTGCAACTCCTGGGGCGGCACCATCGCCCTCAACCTCGCCGCGAAGTATCCCGACCGGGTCCGCTCCCTCGTCGTCACCGGCAGCATGCCGGTCTTCTACGGGCCGCTCGCCCCGCTCCCCGAGAACGGCCACCGCGGTCGTACAGCCCGCGACCTCTACTACGGCGGCGAGGGTCCCACCCGGGAGAAGATGCGCCGGCTGATCACGAGCCTGGAGTGGTACGACGGAGCGAAGCTGCCCGACGAAACCCTCGACATGCGTTACGAGCAGAGCCTGGACGAAGGTGAGCGCTCCCTCGCCGCCATGTCCGACTCACCGCGCGGCGACTGGCAGGACCTCACCGAAGAGCTGGCGCGTATCCAGGCGCCCACCCTCTTCATCTGGGGCATGCACGACGCCTTCCTCACCCCGGACTACCCGCTCATGCTCGCCCGCATGGTGCCGAACGGGAACCTGCACGTGATGGACCACGTCTCGCACCACCTCCAGGAGGAGCGCCCCGAGGCGTACCACTCGGTGGTCACCGGTTTCCTCGACTCTCTCGGGAAGTCCTGACCACTCTCCCCTTCTCACCCGACATCCGCATCGAACGCATCGGAGTACCTCCCGTGACCCTCTGGACCGATCTGAGCCCGCTCCCCTTCCGTATCGAGTACGTGGACGCCAAGGGCGTGCCGACCCGCGCCCTGCGCGCCGGCGACCCGGCCGCCGAGGCCGTCGTCTTCCTGCACGGCACCAGCGGCCACCTCGAAGCCTTCTCGCGCAACATCGCCGCCCACGCCGCGTACGACCTGCACGCCATCGACATGCTCGGCCACGGTTACACCGGCAAGCCCGACCGCCGGTACGAGATCGCCGACTACGTCGACCATCTCCTCGCCTACCTGGATGCCGTCGGCGTCGAGCGGGCCCACATCGTGGGCGAGTCCCTCGGCGGCTGGGTCGGTGCGCGCGCCGCCATCGAGCACCCCGAGCGCGTCCTCAGCCTCCAACTCCTCTGCGCCGGCGGCACCGTGGCCAACCCCGAGGTGATGGACCGCATCCGCACGAGCACCAAGAAGGCCGTGCACAGCGACGACATCGACCTCACCCGGCAGCGGCTGCGCCTGCTCATGGCGGACGACGCCGACGCCACCGAGGAACTGGTCGAGATCCGGCACGCGATCTACCACACGCCGGAGTTCGTGGCGAACGTCGACAACCTCCTGTCGCTGCAGGACATGGAGCGGCGGCAGCGCAACATCCTCAGCCCCGAGGACCTGGCCCGTATCACCTGTCCGACGCTCATCGTGTGGGGACGCAAGAACCCGTTCGGTGAGGTCCCCGAGGCCAACCGCATGCACGAGAACATCCCAGGCTCCGAGCTGGTGCTCTTCGACGACTGTGGCCACTGGCCGCAGCACGAGCAGGCCGGGCAGTACAACCCGATCAGCCTCGCCTTCCTCGCCAAGGCGGCCGCCTGATGCGGGCAGCGCGGATCCGCGCCTGGGGCGCCGCGCCGGTCGTGGACGAGGTGCCCGAGCCGGTCCGCGAGCAGGGCCGGGTGCTGGTCGAGGTGCAGGCGGGCGCGGTCGCCCACCTCGATGCTTCCGTCGCCGGCGGGGACTTTCGCCTCAAGCCGGAACTCCCGTACATCGGCGGGGTGGAGGGCGCGGGCGTCGTCCTGGAGGCGGACGCGGACAGTGGCCTCACGCCCGGCACGCAGGTGGTGCTGCGCGGCGGCGGCCTCGGCCTACTGCGGGACGGCACCTGGACCGAGCGGACAAGTGTGTCGCCCAAGGCCTGCATGCCGCTGGAGGTCGCGCTGCCGCCCGAGACCGCTGCGAGCTTCTTCGTGCCCGCCACCACGGCGTACGTCGTCCTGCACGACGTGGCCCGGCTGCGCGAGGGGGAGCGGGTCGTGGTGGTCGGTGCGTCCGGAGCGGTGGGTTCCATGGTCGCCCAGCAGGCCCGTGCCGCGGGCGCTGACGTCGTGGGCGTCGTCGGGCGGAAGGACCAGCTCGGCGATGTGCCCGACGGGGTCGAGGCACTGGTCCTGGACGAGGCGGAACACCTCGCGGAGCGGCGCTCGGCCGACCTCCTCGTGGACACCCTCGGCGGCGCCGGTCTCATCGGCCGCAGCCGCTGGGTGCGCCAGGGGGGACGCGCGGCCGTCATCGGGTACGTCACGGGGACCGCGGTCGAGCTCGACCTGCCCTCCTGGCTCCTGGACGACGTGGCCCTGCTGCCGGTCAACATGATCCGGCAAGAGAAGCGGGCCCGCGAAGTGTGCGGTGAACTCGTCCGCCGGCTCGCCGACGGCACGCTCGGCGTCGCCGTCGAGAAGTTCGCGCTGGAGGACACCGCGAAGGCACTCGACGCCCTCCGGAACGGCCGCGTGCGTGGGCGGGCGGTCGTCCTGCCGCGGTGAGGCGTGCGCTGGATGCGCGGAGAAGGGCCGGGAGCGGCATACGCTTCCGGCCCTTCGCGTCTCTCCGTGGCAGGTGCCCGCGGTCAGGTCCGTGGCAGGTGCCCGCGGTCAGGTTCGTGTTCCGCCGCAGGTGCCCGCGGCTCATCGAAGCGTCACTGGCTGCCGGCGGCCTCCCGGTCCCAGGTGGCGGCCGTGACCCCACGCTCGCGCAGTGCCGCCTTGCGGACCTTGCCGGTCTCGGTGAGCGGCAGCGCCGGCATCGCCTCGATGTAGCGGGGTACGGCGAAAGCGGGCAGCTCGCCTGCGCAGTGGCGGGCCAGCTCGGCAGGCTCGACGGTGTCGCCGGAGCGGGCCACGACCACCACCATCACCTCGTCCTCGGCGAGGTCGGAGGGGACGGGGAACGCGGCGGCCGCGGCCACCGCCGGGTGGCTGCACACCACCGACTCGACCTCGCCGGAGGCGACGTTCTCACCGCGTCGCCGGATCACGTCCTTGATGCGGTCGACGAAGCGGAACCAGCCGTCGGGGTCGCGGACCACGCGGTCACCGGTCCGCCGCCAGGAGTGCGGGGCCGGCCGGGGTTCCCCCGTGTAACCGGTGGAGAAGGCGTGCAACTGGTCGGTAGAGACGATGAGTTCGCCCGGAGTGCCGTCCGGAACGGGGGTCAGCGTCTCGTCCACCACCTCGGCGCGGAAGCCGGGACGTACGGTGCCGATCATGCCCGGGCGGTACTCATCGGGAGTGGAGCCGATGACGAGGTTGGTCTCGGTCGAGCCGAAGCCGTCGACGAGCGTCACACCGAACCGGTCGCGGAACGGCTCCCACAGCGGCGCCGGTGTTGCGGGGGAAAGCCCACGCCGAACTCGGTGTGCGCGATCCCGTGGGCCGGGCGGCTGGGCGAGCAGCATGGGCACCATCGCGCCGAGGAGGTGGACCACGGTGGCCCCGCAGCCGGCGGCCCGTGACCAGTACCGCGAGGCCGAGAAGCGCCCGTCGACCGTGCAGCTCGCGCCGACCGTCATGGCCTGTGCCAGGGTGTTCAGCGCGTTGGTGTGGAACAGCGGCAGGCAGGTGTAGAGCGAGTCGTCGGAGGACAGGCCCAGCGCGTCGGACACGTTCCTGCCCCACCACACGAACTGCGCCTGCGGGCAGCGCACGCCGCGTGCCGTGCCGGTGGTGCCCGAGGTGAAGAGCACGGCCGCGGTGTCCTCCGGGCGTACCGGTGCCGGGGCGACGGCCTCGCCGCGGTCGGGTGCGGGGGCGTCACTCCCGCCGGCCACCCACACGCGCCCCCGGTACCCCGCCGCGGCAGCACGCGCCGCGAGGTCCGGCTCGACGTACAGAAAGTGCGGGGCGGCCTCATCGAAAACATGCCGCAGCGATCGGCCGCGCAGTGCGGTGTTCAGCGGCACGACGACCGCCCCCAGCCACGCGCATCCGAGCACCAGGTCCACCAGCTCGATCCGGTTCGACAGCAGGGCCGCAACCCGGTCCCCGCGCCGGCAGCCGTGTGCGGCCAGGGAGCCCGCCATGGCTGCCGCGGCCTCCAGGGTCTCCGCGTACGTGCGCACCATACCGCCCATGCGGAGGAAGACCCGGTCTCCGAATCTCCCGGCAGCGGTCTCCAGCAGTCCGGGCACGGTCAAGTGATCCATCACAGCCTCCCGGAGCCACACGCCGCACGTACTGGCCCGGCCCCGTCGTCGGTCGTCACACGGTCGTCACGCGCGCATGCTCGCTGCCCACCGAGGGCCGGTCCAGGTGGGTGTTCCGCTCAGCGGTCCGCGGGTGGCTCGGCCTGGCGCTCCGCTCAGCGGTCCGGATGTCCGCGTTCTGTTCAGCGGAACAGGACCGTTGGCGGCGGCCGTCCCGCGCCGGATGCTCTAGCGCCATGGACCGAGAGCGACAGGAGGGCCCGGGACGATGACCACGGGTGACAACACTGCCACCGCACAGGACACCGGCCGCCGTGGGCGCGGCAAGAGCGCGGCGCAGGGCCGCCAGGACTGGACGTCCTGGCCCCACTACGACGCGGCCGGCGCGGGGTTCCGCGGCTACTGGTACCCGGTGACCTGGTCGAGCCACATCACCGGCGATCCGCAGCCGTTCACCATAGCCGGCGAGAAGATCACACTGATCCGTGACGGCGGCACCGCCTACGCACTGCACAACCGCTGCCCGCATCGCGGGGTGCCGCTGTCCGAGGGCAATCAGCAGTTCCCCGGCACGGTCAGCTGTCCCTACCACGGCTGGACCTTCGACCTGCCCACCGGCAAGCTCAGCGCCGTCATCACCGACGGACCCGGCTGCCGCCTCACCGGCAAGCTCGGTGTGCGCACCTATCCGGTCGAGGAGCGCCTCGGCATGGTGTGGGTCTACATCCCGGTGGCGGACGAAGAGCCGCGCCCGATCGACGAGCAGCTCCCCGAAGAACTGGTCGGCAACGCCTTCGTCATGGGCGGACGCATCGAGCCGCGCGGCGGCAACTGGCGGTTCGCCTGCGAGAACGGCTTCGACGAGGGCCATGCCAAATACCTGCACCGCACCGCGCTGTGGCGGCTGTTCAAACCGATGCCGACGTGGAACATCACCAAGGTCGTACCGCGCGGCCGCTGGATCTACCGCGTCCAGCAGGAAGTCCACTGGGATGCGGACTTCCCCGGCGTCGGCCACTGGACGAACAAGCGGTGGTGGAAGATGCAGCCGCCGAAGGAAACCTTCAACATCGGCAACACCGGCGCCCCCAAGCAGGTCAATCCGGTCATCGAGGACCAGGACTTCCCCGGCTTCGCCTCCCTCTCCATGCCCGGCGTGCTGCGCATCGCCTACCCCAAGTTCATCCACTACGAGTTCTACGTCCCCGTCGACGAGGACAACCACCGCTACGTCGGTGTGATGGTCAACTTCACTGAGGGCTGGCAGACGCTCGGCTTCTACGCCAAGTACCTGGGGGCGATCCGCTGGCTCTTCCACGGCCAGTTCTCCGGCCAGGACGCCTGGATGGTCGACGTCACCGATGCCCCGCCGGAGAAGCTCTACCGCCCCGACATCTCGCTGACCGCCTGGCGGAACCTCAGCGAGGAGGAGTACGGCAAGAAACTCGCCGGCCTCGGCACGGCCACCACCGAGCCGGCCGCCGCCACCGGTACCACCGAGCCGGCCACGACCACCGACGGAAAGAAGGCATGACGATGGGCCGCACCCTGCTCACCCTGCTCGCTGGCGCAGCGCTCGCGGTGGGGCTCCCGCTCGCGAAGAAGCGCTTCGAGCGCACCACCATGACCCAGGTCCACCGGATCAACCAGTGAGCGCCACCGGACTCGCCGGGCTCGACGAGCAACGACGCGGATGGACCGAGGCCGCCTGGCAGCACATCACCGGCGACCGCCTGCGCGAGCTGATCACCGGCCTCGTCGACATCCCCAGCCCGACCGGCGACGAAGGGCAGCTGGCCCGGCACATCGCCACCACACTCGCGGACGCAGGCATCACGGGTGCCACCGTCCAGCCGCTCGACGACCGCCAGGCCAACGCGTACGGCCGGCTGCGCGGCGACGGCACCGGTCCCGACCTCATGCTGTACGCGCCCATCGACACGCTGACGGTGGGGGAGGAGAGCGAGGACCTCCCGTGGATCGGGCCTGAGCTGCGCGAGGACATGCGCCCCGCGGCCCGGAGCGTCGGAGACCTGGTGACCGGTCTGGGCGCATCCAACCCGAAGGGGCACGCCGCGTGCGTGATGATGGCCGCCGAGGCGGTCGCCCGCGCCGGCATCCCGCTCACCGGCGACCTGGTCGCGGCGTTCGGCGCGGGCGGCATGCCCACCAACGCCCGGCCGGCCGGAACCCGGCTCAACACTGGGCAAGGCGCGGGGTGTTCCTTCCTGCTGGAGCAAGGCGTGTGGACGGACTACGCGGTCATCGCCAAACCCGGCTGGACGGTCTCCTGGGACGAGGTCGGCCTGGTCTGGTTCGAGGTGACGGTGCGCGGCACGCACACCTACGTCGGCTCGCGCCACCGCCTTCCTTACGACAACGCCATCGCCCGTGCCGGGGACGTGGCCCGCCACCTGGAGGAGTGGTTCGCCGAGTACGCCGAGCGCCACACGCACGGCACGGTCGCCCCGCAGGGCATCGTCTCCTCCATCCGCGGCGGCTGGCCGCGGATGGCAGCCGTCACGCCGGCCGCCTGCACCCTCCGCGTCGACCTGCGCATCGCCCCCGACACCACACCGATGCAGGCCAAACGGGAATTCACCGCGGCCCTCGACGCACTGGGCGAGAAGCTGCCGGGCTTGGACGCCACCGCGGAGATGATCCTGGCCATTCCCGGCACACGTACCGACCCCGACAGCTGGATACACCGCAGTGCCACAGCAGCATGGGAGGCACTGGAGGGACGCGCGCACGAGGTCGTACGCGGCAACAGCGGTGCCACCGACGCCAACATCCTCCGCGGACGCGGCATCCCCACCGTCCGGGTCGGCATGCCCAAGGTCGGCGAGGCGGAGGCGCCCTTCCCCATCGACTTCGCCCGCGGGATGAACACCGTCTCCGTCCCGGCCATGGAGAAGCTGACCCGCCACCTGGTCCGCACCGCCATCGACACCGTCACGCGCACACACGCGGAAATGGAGGGCCCCGCAGCATGACAGAGATCGTCCTCGGGGTGGGTGCCTCGCACAGCACCCTCATGAACACGCACTGGGACCAGACCCTCCACAAGGACCGTGCCGAGCGTTTCCGCGACGCATTGCACCAGGCGCGCGACGCGCTGGCCGAGGCCCGCCCCGACACCGTGGTCCTGGTCGGCTCCAACCACTTCCGGGGCTTCTGGCTCGACCTGATACCGAGCTTCACGATCGGCGTCGGCGAATGCCTTGCCAGCGGTGAGTCGGGGACGCCCAAGGGGCCACAGCCCGTGGACGTGCCACTGGCCCGGCACCTCGCCGACACACTCGTCGACAGCGGGCGCTTCGACGTCGCCTTCTCGGCACGCCTGCAGATCGACCACGGGCAGACGCACGCCATCCAGTACCTGCTCGACGGGCTCGGCGCCGAGATCGTGCCGCTCGTCGTCAACGTCTTCGCACCACCGCTGCCCACCCTCGACCGCTGCGAGCAGCTCGGCCGGGCCCTCCGCGAGGCGGTCCTCGCCTTCCCCGGCGACCGGCGCGTGGCGGTCGTCGGCTCCGGCGGACTGTCGCACCGGCTGCCGTGGCCGGACTGGCGCGCACCGGACGGCGAGGACGAGGAGTTCATGGTCGGCGCCTGGCTCAACGGCCGGAACAACTGGCAGGACTACGACCAGCGCCGCCGCGAGATCATCCGCGCCGCCGAGGCCGCCCTCACCCCCGCCTTCGACGAGGACTTCCTCGCCCTCCTGGAGCGGGGCGAGGCCCACCGCCTCACGGCGTACACCTCCGAAGAGCTGGAGGAGGCCGCGGGCAACGGCGCACAGGAGCTGCGCACCTGGCTCATCATGGCGTCCCTGCTCGACCACGTCCCCGGCCGGCGCCTCGCCTACGAGCCCATGCCCGAGTGGCTCACCGGCATGGGCGTGGCCGTCCTCGACCCGGCAGACACCGCACGGGCGTGAGGCCCGGACCGCCGAACCGACCGGGAGGTTGTCACCATGACCGTCACCACGACCGCCGGCACAACTCGGTATCCCGGTCAGGGCATGCCCCACGACCTGGGTGCCCCCAGGGACCGGGGCGCGCCTGACACGATGAATTCGGTACTCGGCAAGGTCCGGCCCATCCTGGAAGCCTTCACGGAGCAGGACAGCAGTCTTCCCCTCGCCGAACTCGTCCGCCGTACCGGCATCGCCAAGGCGACCGTGCACCGGCTCGCCCAGGAGCTCGTCGACTGGGGGCTGCTGGAGCGGGACGGCAACGACTACCGGCTCGGCCTGCGCCTGTTCGAGATGGGCCAGCGGGTGCACCGGCAGCGCATCCTGCGCGAGGTCGCCCAGCCGTACATGGAAGACCTGCTGCTCGTCACCCACGAGACGATCCACTTCGCGATCCACGACGCCCTGGACGTCGTGTATCTCGACAAGATCTTCCCGCACCGCGGGCTGAACGAGGAGTCCCGGGTCGCGGGCCGCCTCCCGCTGCACTGCACCGCCACCGGCAAGGCGATCCTCGCCTTCTCGCCCGACTCGCTGTTCCTCCAGGTCGTCCGGCACGGCCTCAGACCGGTCACGCGCCACACCGTTGTCTCCCCCGGCCGGCTGCGCGCTCAGCTGGACAGGATCAGAGCCGACGGCATCGTGCTGGAAAGCGAGGAGATCCGCCTCGGTTACGCGAGCCTGGCCGTGCCCGTCTTCGGGCGCGACAGCTCGCTCGTGGGCGCGCTGTCCATCACCGCGCCCACGTACCGCATGGACGCCGTCAAACACGCCACCGCACTGCGCACCGCAGCGCTCGGCATCGGCCGGTCGCTGCGGTGACCCACCACCACTGCTCGCGCCCACCGCACGCATGAGCACACGCATGAGGGAGCCCTCCGCCCGGAGGGCTCCCTCATGCGTGCAGCCCCGGAGGACTCGCCCGTGCGGCGTCCTGCTGGGCGGAACGAAACCGTTGGGCGGGACGGGCACCGTCCCTACGCTCCCGACCATGAGCGTTCCCACCGACGCGCCGACGAGCGCGGACGCCGCCACACCCACCCTCGATACCGACATCCTGATCATCGGCGCGGGCCCGGCCGGCCTGTACGGCGCCTATTACGCGGGCTTCCGCGGCCTCAGCGTGACGGTCATGGACGTCCTGCCGCAGTGCGGCGGCCAGATCAGTGCGATGTACCCCGAGAAGCCCATCTTCGACATCGCCGGCTACCAGGCCGTGCGCGGCCGCGACCTGGTCGACAGCCTGGTCGCCCAGGCCGAACCGTACGGCCCCCGTTACCTCCTCGGCCACCGCGCCACCGAACTCACTCACGGCCCCGACGGCCTGCCCGTGGTACGCAGCGACCGAGGGACGGTGGTGCGCGCGGGCGCCGTCGTCATCACCGGCGGAGTCGGCACCTTCACCCCGCGCACTCTGCCCGCCGGCGAGGAATTCCTGGGCCGCGGCCAGGTCTACTTCGTGCCCGATCCCAGCGACCACGCCGATCAGGACGTGGTCATCGTCGGTGGCGGTGACAGCGCCTTCGACTGGGCCGACACGCTCGCCCCCCTCGCCCGCTCCGTACGGCTCGTCCACCGCACCGCACGCTTCCGCGCGCACGCGGCGACCGTGGAGAAGGTGCGCAACCTCGGCGTCGAGATCATCACCGACTCCGAGGTGAGCGCCCTGCACGGCAACGAGCGCCTGGAGCGCGTGGAGATCCGCCACCGCACCACCGGCGAGACACGGACGCTGCCCGCCGACACCGTCGTCGCCGCTCTCGGCTTCCTCGCCGACCTCGGACCGATCAAGGACTGGGGCCTCACCCTCAACGCCCGCAAGATCGCCGTCGACACGCGCATGGCGACCAACCTGCCGCGAGTGTTCGCCGCCGGCGACATCACCGACTACCCGGGCAAGGTCCGCCTCATCGCCGTCGGCTTCGGCGAAGCCGCCACCGCCGTCAACAACGCGGCCACCGTCATCGATCCCGAGGCCGCCCTCTTCCCCGGCCACTCCACCGACAAGGAGAACTGACCCATGGCGTACGTCATCGGCGCGGCCTGTGTCGACACCCAGGACCGCTCCTGCATCGAGGAGTGCCCGGTCGACTGCATCTACGAGGGCGACCGGAAGCTCTACATCAACCCGACCGAGTGCATCGACTGCGGCGCGTGCGAAGTCGCCTGTCCCGTCGAGGCCATCACCGTCGACCGCAAGGCCGACGCCGTCTTCCGCGACGACAGCCGACGCTTCTTCGACGAGGTACTGCCCGGCCGCAGCGAACCGCTGGGGACCCCGGGCGGCTCCAGTGCGGTCGGCCCGCTGGGTGTGGACACTCCGTTCGTCGCGGGCTGGAGCGGCGCGTGACGGGCACGGTCCCCGCCCTCCGCAAGGGCTACGCCGACAGCCCCTTCGGCCAGCTCCACTACGCGGAGTGCGGCACCGGCGAACCCGTGCTGCTCTTCCACCAGACCCCGCGCTCCTGGACGGAGTACCTCCGCGTCCTCCCGCTCGTGGGCGCCGAGTTCCACGCGATCGCCATGGACACTCTCGGGTTCGGCGCCTCCGCGAAGCCCGAGGGGCCGCATTCCATCGAGCGGTATGCGGACGCCGCCGAGGCCCTGATACAGGCACTGGAACTGGATCGGTACCACCTCGTGGGCCACCACACCGGCGGCCTCGTCGCCCTGGAACTCGCCGCCCGCCACCGCACCCGGACAGCCAGCCTCCTCCTCTCCGCGACGCCCTACGTCGACGAGGAGAAACGCCGGGGCGGCGGCCATGCGGTGGACCACGTCATACCGCGCCCGGACGGTTCACACCTCCTCGACTTGTGGAACCACCGACGCGAGTTCTACCGACCGGGCGAGGAGGCCGCCCTCAACCGTTACGTCATCGACGCACTGACCGTGCTCGACCACGTGACCGAGGGACACGCCGCGGTCCGCCGCTATGCGATGGCGGAACGGCTTCCCCTCGTCACCGCCCGCACTCTGGCAGTCTGCGCCCCGGGCGACCACTTCGCGCTCCCGTCACTGACGAAGCTGGCCGCGGCCCTCGCCTGCGAGACCCGCCTGCTCTCCGGCGGTCACACCCCGGTTCCGGAGCAGCTTCCCGAGGAATTCGCCCGGACCGTCGTGGAGTGGGCGGCGGCCGGCCGCGGCTGACGCGGCCACGACGGGCGGTGACGGGGGCCGTTCCGGCGGTGCTCACGACACCGGCTCTCACGGCACCGGCTCCGGCGCGGCGACCACCGGAACGATGCCCACGCAGCACCCACCGCGGTCCAGCAGGTGTCCCATGTGCTTGACCGTCCGCAGCACGACCGAGCGGTCGTCGATGGTCAGACGCGGGAGCTGGCGCGTCAGGTGTGTTTCGAAGGCGTGGACGTCGGTGAGCGCGCGCAGCCAGACGTCGACCACGAGGTTGTGCGGCCCGGCGGTGATGGCACACGAGCGGACCTCACGCACGCCGACCAGGGTGCGGCTCACCACATCGAGGTGACGGCTGGGCACCGAGGCGAAGTACACGGCGGACAGCGGCCACCCCGACAGCGGCCGTGCCACGTCACAACGCAGGCTGACGCGGTCGGGGACAAGCGCTTGGAGCCGCCGGCGCACCGTCGTCTGCGCGGCACCGGCGGTCGCCGCCAGCTCGCGTACGGACATGCGGCCGTCGATGCTGAGGAGTTCGACGAGCCGTGCGTCCAGCGCGTCGCCGTCGTCCGCCGCGCCTCCCGTGACAGCAAGGCGCGGCGCGGCGGCCTCCAGTCGCGCACACTGCTCGTCGTCCAGACTCCGCAGCCGCCAGCGGCTGCCCTCGGTGGGCACCCCGGTGAAGACGTGGGTGCGGGTGGCCCGTACTCCGGCCGTGCCCCGGAAAAGCCGGGCGGTGAGGTCTTCGAGCTGGTCGAGGCCGCGGGCCTGTACGGACAGCACCAGGTCACGCCCGCCGGCGGTGATCTTGATGTTGACGACGGCGGGTTGCCGGGCGAGGGCGTCGGCGACGTGCTGCGCGGCGCCGGGTTCGGTGTCGACCTCGACGACGCCGCTCACCACGAGGCGGGGGTCGGTCAGCCGCGGGTAGGCGGTCACCCACGCCAGCCCCGCGTCCCGCAGCCGCTGCCAGCGCCGGGCCGCCGTAACGGAATTGATACCGAGGACTTCACCGACGAGCGTCCATGGGGCCCGGGGGTGGATCTGCAGCGCCTGCACGATCCCCCGGTCGAGTTCGTCCAGACCGGACGCGGCGAATTCCTGCGCACCTTGGGCCGGCGTATTCCTGCGCGGCCCAGGCGACGTGCGGCTCAAAGCTGCACCAGGACACCGGCGTGATTCCCGCATTCCACACTCCCACTCACCCGTTCCTGACCACCCAAGGAGTGAACCCGCACACCATGTCCGATGTCACCAGGCAGGAAGCCACCACCGACACAGCCGCCTCCGGCACCGCCCTGCAGATACGCAACGCCCGGCTCATCGACGGCACAGGGGCGGCGCCGGTGGCGGACGCCGTCATCACCGCCGGCACTGACGGCCTCATCACCTATGCCGGCCCGGCCGCCACGGCCCCCGCCACAGCCCCTGGGACGCGGTGCATCGACGCCGGCGGCCGCACGGTACTGCCCGGCTTCTTCGACTGCCACGTCCACCTCTCCTACGCCCACGGGGCCCACCCCGGCCGCCGGGGCGAACTCGACCCCGTGCTGGTCACCCTGGACACGGCCACGCGCCTGCGGCAGACCCTGGATGCGGGCATCACCAGCGCCCGGGATCTGGCCGGGCTCTCGGCCGGTTACCGCACCGCCGTCGACACCGGCCGAATCGAGGGGCCCCGGCTGCACACGGCCGTACGCGTCATCAGCCACACGGGAGGCCACGCCGATGTGCGGCTGCCCGACGGCACCGACCTGAGCGCGGGAATGTCCGAACTCGCCGACAGCGTCGACGAGTGCCGCCTGGCGGTGCGCCGGGTACTGCGCGAGGGCGCCGACGTCGTCAAGATCTGCGCCACCGGCGGCATGGGCAGCCCGTACGACCAGCCCGACGACGAGGGCCTGCTGGAGGAGGAGATCCGGGCCGTCGTCGACGAGGCACACCGCCACGGTGACAAGCCCGTCGCCGCACACGCCCAGGGCACCGCCGGCATCCTCAACGCCGTCCGGGGCGGGGTCACCAGCATCGAGCACGGCTACGGCATCAACGACCAGGCCGTCGAAATGGCCGGCGAGCGCGGCATGTTCCTCGTTCCCACCCTCTCCACCGTGTACGCCGGCATCAACAAGGACACGATGGCGGACTACCACTACCAGAAGAAGGTCCGCTGGTCGGGCATCACCAAGGAGAACATCGCCCGCGCCATTGAGCAGGGGGCCCGGATCGCGCTGGGCACGGACGCCGCCGTCGGCCCCCACGGCGTGAACCTGATGGAGCTGTCCTACCTCGTCGACCTCGGCATGGCCCCCATGGACGCCATCGTGGCCGGGACCCGCACCTCCGCCGAGCTCCTGGGCGTGCACGACCGGCTGGGCACGCTGACCGCGGGACGCATCGCCGACCTCATCCTCTGCGACGGCGACCCGCTGACGGACATCGGTGTGCTCGGCGACCCGGCCAACGTCGTGCTGGTCGTTCAGCACGGCGCCGTCCGCAAGGACTTGCTGCCCCAGGAGGCGTACAGGGGAGCGCGGCCATGACGGCGGCGGACGCACCAGACATCTCCGCCCAGGGGCAGGGCCCCCGCCTCCCCGGGCAGGGCGCACGGCTCGACCGCCTTCTGTCGTGGATCGAACGGGTCGGCAACGCCGTACCCCACCCTGTGGCACTGTTCACAGCCCTCTTCCTCACCCTGGGCCTGGTGTCCACCGGCCTCTCGCTCGCCGGAGTCGTCGTCGCCATTCCCGGCACGGACGACACCAAGGCGGTCAACGGTCTCCTCACCGGCGAGGGAGTGCGCTGGTTCGTGGAGCATTTGGTCCCCAACTTCATGACGTTCCCGCCGGTCGGCGCCGTACTGATACTCATCATGGTGGTGGGCCTCGGCGAACGGACCGGGCTGCTGGAGGCCGTGCTGCGCGCCACGCTCGCCCGGGTGCCGCGCGCCGCGCTGCCGTACGCCGTGGCCCTCATCGCGGCACAGGCGCACATGATGAGCGACGTGGCCGCCGTCGTGCTCCCGCCCCTGGCAGCGCTGGTGTTCAAGAGCGCGGGCCGGCACCCGGCGGCGGGGCTCATCGGTGGCTTCGCCTGCGTCACCGCGGGGTACGCCGCCGGCTTCACCATCGGCTCGCTCGACGCCCTGTACGCCGGGATCACACAACAGGCCGCCGCGTTGCTCCCGTCCGCCGACGGAGCCGCGACCCACCTCCTGGTGAACTACTTCTTCACCGGCACGAGCAGCCTCGTCCTCGCACTCCTCGGCGGCCTCCTGATCAGCCGCGTCCTGGAACCACGGCTCCCCGCGTACCACCCCGACGGGGACGGAGCGACCGCTGACGAGGAACCGGCACAGCTCACACCGGTGCAGCGCAAGGCCCTGCTGGCCACAGGAGCCGTCGTCGCGGGGTACGCGGCGGCAGTGCTGGGCCTGTGGCTGCCGCCCGGGGCACCGCTGCGCGGAGCGGGCGGCGCCCTCGTCCCCTCGCCGTTCCTCTCCGGCATCGTCCCGGTCCTGTTCGGCGCCTTCCTCCTCGCCGGACTCACCTACGGGTTCACGGCACGGAAACTCAGCGGGACCGAGGACGTGGCCGCCGCCGTCACGGAGTCGGTACGGGGCATGGCCGGCTACCTCGTCATGATGTTCGTCGCCGCGCAGGTGATCGCCCTGTTCACCTGGTCGAACGTCGGCGTGCTCATCGCGGTGAAGGCAGCGGCCCTGTTCGACGCACTCGGCATGACCGGCTTCGGCGCGATCGTGGTGTTCGTCCTGCTGACCTGCTGCCTCAACTTCTTCATCATCTCCGGATCCGCCCTGTGGTCGCTGATCGCCCCGGTCTTCATCCCCGCCTTCATGTTGCTGGGCATGAGCCCGGCCCTCAGCCAGGCCGCATTCCGCATCGGCGACTCCACCACCGGCGCGCTCACCCCGATGAACCCGTACCTCTTCCTGGTTCTCGCGCTACTGCAGCAATACGAGCCGGAGGCACGCCTGGGCACCCTCATCGCCCGGCTGGCCGTCTTCGTCGTACCGTTCCTGGCGGTATGGCTGGCCGTCCTCGCCCTCTTCTACGGCTTCGACCTCCCCCTCGGGCCGGGGGCCGGAATCCGGCTGGACTGAGGGTGGGCCTCAGGAGGCGGGAACGGGAACGCCTGCCTGCTCCGCGAGGCGGTCCGGATTGGTGGTGAGCCAGTCGTAACGGAGGGAGTTCCAGAAGGAGCACTGGTGCCGGGTCGCGTACACCTCCGTTCCGAGAGCCCGGCTGTCACCACCGGGCAGCAGCGACATGTACGTGCCACTGCTGTACGGCGGCCAGGCAGCCAACCCTGGGGTAGCCGGGTTCGCGTTCCTCACGAACGAGCCCCAGTGGCGCACCATCGCCCTGGACAGCTCCTGCTGCCCCGGAGAAAGCAGCTTCGAGGTCGCCAGGGGCCACAGGTAACCGAGTTCGCTGGCGTGCGGGGCACCGGAGTCGAAGCCGGCCGGAGCCTCGCCCCGGACGGGCGGGTGCGGGTCGTCGAACTCATAGAAATAGGTCCGCGGTTGCCGATCCGCGAACCGGGACGTGAGTTCCTGATACTGGCACCCGCCCAGCCCGAGGAAGACGCTGCTGTCTCCCCACAGAGCACTGAGTGCATACGTCCCGGCGTACGGACCGCCGTAGGCGCTGTAGGGGTAGTGCGCGAGTACGGCGTCAGCCTGTGCGCCGAACTCCAGCCGAACCGCCCGCTGGTACTGCTCCTTCGTCGCGTGCGCGAACGGCAGCCCCCATTGACGGACCTCGTCGCGCGTGCTGCCGATGAGGAGGGGAACACTGGCGAACCGGCCGGTCCGTACGGCGACACTCGGCGCGAGCGGCAGTTCGGGCACTCCCGAAACGGGCAGGGGACCGGTCAAGACACCACCGACGAAGTCCCGTCCGGCGTTCAGCAGTTCGCCGGCCGGCTTGGCCCGCAGACAGCCCACGTCGGCCGACGGGCCGGAACACCCGGCGGCTGCTGCGTACTTCTTCCCCCTGGCGACGGCCTGGGCAACCGTGTGGCTCGGGCACCCGCCGCTCTGAATGATCGCGCCGGCGAAGAGGCCCTGAGCCGGGGGCGACGCCATGAGGGCGCAGACGGAATGCCCACCGGCCGACTCGCCCGCAATGGTCACGCGGCTCGCGTCCCCGCCCAAGCCACCGATGTTGCGTTGCGTCCAGCGGAGCGCCGCTTCCTGGTCGAGCAGACCGTAATTGCCCGCACCCTGACGGCTCAGCCCGGGCAGGCCGAGGAAACCGAACACGCCCAACCGGTAGTTGACCGTGACGACCACGACGTTGTTGGCCTTCGCGAACTGCGAGCCGTCGTAGACGTCTCCTGATCCGCTGGAGAAGCCGCCGCCGTGAATCCAGAACAGCACCGGCAGCGGACGGTCCGTGCGCTGTGCGGGCGTGTAGACGTTCAGGTACAGGCAGTCCTCACTCATGGCAGTGCCGTCGCCGCTGGCCGGCTGCAGGCACCGCGGTGCGAAGGCGGTCGCCGGCCGCACGCCCGCCCAGCGAGCGGCGGGCGCGGGCGGCTGCCAACGTCTGGAGCCGACCGGCGGCGCGGCATACGGAATGCCGAGGAACCGCTCGACACCGTCCGCCGCGGCCCCCTTGACCGGGCCTTTGTCGGTGGAGACCGTCAAGGAACGAGGGGCAGCGGCCGCGGGCACGGCCGACACGATGCTCAGCAGGGTGAGCAGGCTCACCCATGCAGCCAATACAGCAAGTCCTCGTCGAACGGCGGATCGCACTGAACCTCCCAAGAGGCAGGACCGATGAGGAAGGTCATGCTCGGTAGCGAGAAGCAGGTGTGCAACGCCATCGTTCCGCTCAACGGTCCTGTGCCTCAGGTGCGTCAGGTATGCGGACGAGTCGATGCACCCGCCCGCAGCGGTGTGCGTGTCAGCCCGACTCACCCCGCCCGGCAGGTCGCCCGGCTATCGGCCTCCTGCTTCGGCGGTGATGATCAGCGAGGTATCGCTGTAAGCGGCGGCCCGTCGCGACTCCGAACGCGAACAGCCGGATAACCTGGGCGAACGCTTACAGAAGTCATTGCGACTCGATATGTGACGCCCCTCAGGGAGGGCGGATCACTTCCCGGGATCGTCGAGGGCGACGACCTGGGTACATATGTCATGTACTTCCCCAGCGTACGCCGCTGACCTACGGTTCTGGCCGCTCGTAGGCCGATGACGTGCGGCGATGCTCCTTACTGGAGCTTTCAGTGTCGTACGAGTTTGTGCGACCGGAACTCCGTTCGTCGGCCGAGGCGCGGGGAGGTGGCGTCACCCCTCCCACCGCGCGGTGGAAAGGTTGACCGTCGTGTGAGAAGCGCCGGATCGGGGCGCCGGCCTTCGGGGCGTGCGGCCATAGCCGCATGGGGCGCCGGCGGTGGTGCCGAGTCGATTGTGCGCGCTGTCTGAGCCGTTTTGGCTGGGCTACGGCTGGTCGTCCATGAGGTCGAGGTCGTTCCATGCCTGCTGGACCTGGCCGGACGCGCGGCCGGTTTCGGTGTCGGCGAGTTCGCCGAGGATCGCCTGGGTGACAGCGACCATGGCAGTGAGGGAGACGGTGCCCCTCACGCCCTCGATGGGCGTGACGATCAAGTGGTCGGCGTCCTCGGCGAGGGGGGAGGAGCGCAGGTCCGTGAGGACGCTTACCGTGGCGCCGCGTTCGCGGCCCATACGGGTGAGGCCGCGCAGGGCGCGGGTGAGGCGCCAGACGTTGAAGGCGAGCAGGCAGTCGCCCTCCTGCAGCCGGGTGATCTGCACGGCCTGGGTGGTGGCGGAGCCGAGGGCGAGCTGGATGTCGTAGCCCATGATGGTGCCGAGGTGGCCGAGGATGTGGGCGGGCCCGGCCCCGCTGCCGGAGCTGACGATCACGGTGCGGCGTGCGGTTCTGATGGCCTGGGCGGTGGCGCGGATCGCCTGGAGGTTTTCCTCGGTGGCCAGTGCGGTGACGTTGGCCGCGTCCTGGTGGAGCACCCGGGCGGCGGCCTCGGCCGGCCGGGCCGGGCCGGGATTGTCCGAGGTCACGGAGCTGAGGTAGTGGGCGCGCAGCTCTTGCCGGAGGTCTGTCCAGCCTTCGAAGCCGAGCTGCTGTGCGGTGCGGACGACGGTGGAGACGTTGACGCCGGCCCGCTCGGCGACCTCGCGGGCCGAGGAGTATGTGGCGAACTGCGGTGCCCGGACGAGGACGTGGACCACGCGCTCGGCCTGCGAGCCGAGCTTGCCGTGCCCCTCTCGTCCGGCAAGCCATGCCTCGATCGACACGTCGTCCTCCTCGTCGGCCCTGCTGTTGGTCAGGTGGCCGGGACGTACCCGTGCTCGGCCTGGAATTCCCGGGTGTGCGCGCTGTCCGCGGAGCCGAAGAAGGGCGTCATGCCCCGGCTGAACTCCAGGCGCTCGGGGGAATTCTGCCAGGCCGCGTACGCGGCGGGGTCGGCCCACAGGGCGGTGACGACAACGGTGCCCGGATCGTCGTCGGGGACCAGGACCTGGGAGGAGAGGGCTCCGGACGCTTCGAGGATGCCTGCCGCGCGGTAGTAGGCGATCAGATCATCCACGCGGCCCGGGGCGGGCCGCAGCGTCAGCATCGTGAACTTCATGCAACAAGCATTGCAGGTGACGTGTTGCGCATCAAGTGTTGTTTTGGCGCCGTGGTGGCTCTAGCGTTGCGTGCCATCTCCTCCCCCCACCTCCCCTCGCCCTCAGTGGAGGCACTGTGACGACCCCCGAGACCGGCTGCTCGACGACCGCCGCCGGCCAGGCACTGCTGGTCAGACTCGACCGCCTGGAACCCGGCCGCCCGCACCGCCGCCTGATGTTCCAGGGCGGCCTGGGCTACACCTTCGACTCCTTCGACGGCGCCCTCATGGGGTACGCGCTCTCCGCCGTCATCGTGATCTGGGGCATCACCGCAGGCACCGCCGGCTGGCTGCTGTCCTCGATCTTCTTCGGCTACCTCGTCGGCGCCCTGGGCGCGGGACTGCTCGCCGACCGATTCGGGCGGCGCCGCCTGATGATGTGCGCCCTGCTGGTCTTCTGCGTGTTCAGCCTGCTGATGGCCACGTCCTCCGGAACGGCCGAGCTGTTCCTGTGGCGGGCCCTGTCCGGCGTCGGCATCGGCGCGGAAACGACGCTGATCGCCCCGTACATCTCCGAGTTCCTGCCCGCACGGCACCGCGGGCGCTTCGTCGCCCGCACCGTCGGCTTCCTCGCCCTCGGATATGTCCTCGCCGGTATCGCCGCGCCGCTCGTGATCTCCCCGCACCCCGAGACGGGCTGGCGCATCGCCGCCGTTCTCGCGGCCGCGCCGGTCCTCCTGCTGCTGTGGTGGCGTAAAAACCTGCCGGAGTCCCCGCGCTACCTGATCGCACGGGGACGGATCGACGAAGCCGCGCACGTGGTCGAGAAGTTCGAGCGAGAATCGGCTGTCGCTGGGCACCAGGCGGCGCCGGCCGACGAGGACACCCCCACGTCAGGTGCTGCCGCCCGCCCCGCCGCGCCTCGCGAGCGCAACATCCTTGGCCAGCTGGCCGCCCTGTGGCAGGGAAGAACGGCCCGCACCACCCTTGTCCTGTGGGTGCTGTGGTTCATCCTCACCGGCGTCAACTACGGCTTCACCAGCTGGATGCCCGCCATGCTGGTGGCCGCCAAGGGCTTCACGATCACCAAGTCGTTCGTCTTCGCGCTCGTCACCGCCCTGGCCCAGATCCCCGGCTACTACGTGGCGAGCGCCCTCATCGAACGCATGGAACGCAAGTGGCTCATCGCCGCCTACGCCACCGGCGCCACCCTGGCCGCTCTCGGCGTGGCCCTGGCGGAGGGACAGGCGGCACTGCTGGTCAGTTCCGCTTTCCTCGCCGCCTTCACCAACGGCTCGGCCGCCGTCTACTACGCCTACACCGCCGAGCTCTACCCGACCGCCATCCGCACCACCGGCATGGGCGCGGCCTCCGCCGTCGGCCGGATCGGCGCGATCGCCGCCCCCATCACCATCGGCTACCTGTACCAGAGCGTCGGCTTCACCAACGTCTTCCTGGCCCTGGTCGGCGCTCTCGCCGTCGCCGTGGCCGTGATCGTCGCGTTCGGCGAGAAGACCGCCGGACGCAGCCTGGAACAGCTGGAAGGAACCACCGCATGACCGCCCCCACCGACGGCCGCCTGCTCATCACCGGCGCCCATCTCCTCCATCCCGAGCAAGGGGAACTCACCGACACCTCGTGGCTCGAGGTCGCCGACGGGCGCATCGCCGCCATCGGCACCGGCCGCGCCCCGGCCGCCGGCGACGGGGTGCGCGTGCTCGACGTGGCCGGGGCCACCGTCCTGCCCGGCCTCATCGATGCCCACGTCCACATCCTGATCACCAGCCTCGACCCCGTCGAACGCGCCTCCCACACACCCGGCTACGCGACGGTCCGCGCCCTCAAGGAGGCCGGGCGCATGCTGCGCCGCGGCTTCACCACCGTGCGGGACGTGGGCGGTGCCGATCACGGCATGGCCCGGGCCCTGGCCGAGGGGCTGATGCCCGGGCCCCGGCTCGTCCATGGCGGCAAGGCGCTCTCCCAGACCGGCGGGCACGGCGACATGCGCCCGCTCTCCGACGACAGCACACCGTGCTGCGGGCACGAGCCCGGCTTCTCCCGGATCGCCGACGGCGTGGACGCCGTGCGCACCGCCGCCCGCGACGAGTTCCGCAAGGGCGCCCGGCACCTGAAGATGCTGCTCTCCGGCGGCGTCGCCTCCCCGCACGACGAGGTCTCCGCCGTCCAGTACAGCGACGAAGAAGTCCGGGCGGCCGTCACCGAGGCCGACAACCACAACAGCTACGTCACCGTGCACGCCTACCACCCCCGCGGCGTCAACCGCGCCCTGCGCGCCGGCGTCCGCTGCGTCGAGCACGGCAACCTCCTGGACGACGAGACGATCCAACTCCTGCTGGACAACGACGCCTTCCTCGTCCCCACGCTCATCACCTACGAGAAGCTGGCCGAGGCCGGCCGACAGCACGGCCTGGGCGAAGCCTCGTTCCGGAAGATCGACGACGTGCGGGAAGCCGGGCTCGGCGCCCTGGAGAAGGCCCACAAGGCAGGCGTGAACCTCGTCTACGGCTCCGACCTCCTCGGCCCCATGCACAGCCACCAACTCGACGAGTTCACCCTGCGCGCCCAGGTGCAGCCCAACGCCGACCTCATCCGCTCGGCCACCACGACCGCCGCCCGCCTGTTGCGCATGGAAGGCCAGATCGGCACGCTCGCCGCCGGCGCCCACGCCGACCTGCTCGTCGTCGACGGCAACCCACTGGAGGACATCTCCGTCCTGACCAAGCCGCGGGAGTGCCTGGAGCACGTCATCAAGGGAGGCACAGTGCTCTGACCTTGACGCACCCTCCCTTGCACGGCTGAAACGAGGGCGCGCCGTCAGCGCAGTGTGAGGGGCTTGCCGTCGATGGTCACGCCGTATCTCATACAACCGATGCCGGTCAGGCGACGTGGTGGCACACCCACCTGTCCGGCGTCGGCCCCATCAACCCACCATGCGGGTGACGGCGTTGCCGCGCGGCCTGCGTGGCCGGACTACTCGCGGCGAGGAACGGGCAAGGCCCCGTGCGGCCCAACGTCCCGCGCCGTCCCAGCGCTCGGCTGTGGCCTTCGCTACGGCAACGTCGCTCGGCCCGTCACACGGTCGATCGCGACGTTGATCACGGTAACGATTTCTAGTGAGGACTGCGGCTGAAATGGGCATGGCGGGGCATCTGAAATGCCAGCGCATGGATGTAGGTCAACGATCAAGTATCCCGTTCATGCATTTTGTGCGGGTGGGGTGTGCGTCGCGGTGTGGCTGAGGCGTCGATATCAAGCCCTGATCTCGTGTACGGATCACATGTCGTCCGCATGCGGCGCCCGACGTCCCGCTGGAGTGTCCAGTGGGGCGTCATCCCGCTTGTTCGCAGTAGTGATCATGAGGCGCCTCCTGGGGGTTCGGGCGGAGTCCATGACCCCGTTCAAGCCGCTGTAGAGCGGTGCGTTCCGACGTATCCCTGACGACCGCCTCTGCCGTGCACGCGCGGTGGCAAGTTGGAGGGGGATGGCTCGTCTGGCTCCCGAGAGGAGCTGCTCGGCCGGTAGAAAGGGACTCGAATGCGATCGGGCAGGAGTGGTCGCGATCTCGCTGGCGGCATGGCCCATCTTCGGGGTGCGGCCTCGCGCTGGTGGAGGAGTCGCCGACGGCAGGTACCGCCGACCGTTGGCCTCCTAACCCTTGGCCTTGCCGAATGCTGCTTCCGGCGCGTCCATGAGCGCCGACCACGGAGCAGGGAAGATCGCGCAGGACGTGCTGCTGCTGGGCGCGGTCTACTTCCTCATGTGCTTCTACCGGTACTCCGCAGATGAACAGTCCGGCGGACGCCGGGCACGCAGGGAAGCGGCCGTCGTGGTGATGGTCGCCGCGCTGCTGATCGCCGACGCGGCGACCGCCCCGCGCGACGTCTTCGCCGGCTCCTACAGCACGGCTGACCTGACCATCCCCCAGGTCGCGTTCTTCCACGGCCTGGCAGGGGCGTATCTCATGTATGCCCTGGCGGTGGCGGGGAGGTGGACCCGGCGCTGTGCACGCCAGTCGAGCCGAGTCGCGTGCAGCGGCATGCGCCCGCCGAGCCGCGACGGGGAGTGGGCCTGTTGGTGACAGGACCGTCCTCAGCGTGAGGATCGTGGAGCACTCGATGATGTTCGCGGGGAGGGGCGGGCCCCGGAGGTCGAAGAGTTCGTCGATTTCCTGGCGCAGCTGGCTGTTTCGGCCCGGCAGGATCCACGGTAGGTCCATGAGGTCCTCGATGCCGCGGTCCGTCGTGATTCTTGCGGTCAGGCGGGCGGATAGCCTGGGCAAATGCTTACAGAAGTCATTGCGACGCGTTATGTGACTCCCTTGAGGGAGGGCGGGTCGTTGCCGGGGATCGTCGAGGGCGACGACCTGGGTACTTACGTCATGAAGTTCACCGGGGCCGGGCAGGGGCGGAAGACTCTGGTTGCCGAGGTGGTGTGCGGTCAGCTGGGGCGGCGGCTGGGGCTTCGGGTGCCGGAGCTGGTGCGGATGCAGCTGGACCCCGTGATCGGGCTGAGCGAGCCCGACCAGGAGGTGCAGGAGCTGCTCAAGGCCAGTGGCGGGCTGAACCTCGGGATGGACTACCTGCCCGGTTCGCTGGGGTTCGATCCGCTCGCCTTCGAGGTGAGCGCGCGCGAGGCCGGCCGGGTGGTGTGGTTCGACGCGCTGATCAACAACGTCGACCGGTCCTGGCGGAACCCGAACCTGCTGGTGTGGCACGGGGAGCTGTGGCTGATCGACCACGGCGCGACGATGATCTGGCACCACAACTGGCCTGGCGCTGAGAAGGCGGCCCTGAAGCCGTACGACGCGTCCGACCACGTGCTGGCCACGTTCGGGCCGGACGTGGCGGCCGCGGCGGAGGAGTTCGTGCCGAAGGTGACCGAGGAACTGCTGACCGAGGTCGTGGCGGACGTGCCGGACGAGTGGCTGGTGGACGAGCCGGGCTTTGAATCCGCCGATGAGGTGCGCCAGGCGTACGTACGGACGCTGCTCGCCCGGGCCGGCGCCATCAGCGACAACATCAAGATCGGGGAGCGTACGGAGGACAAGCCTTCGCAGGCGCCGGAATGGCTGGCCGGGAAGTTGCCGCGGAGGGCAGTGAAGTGAGCGGACTGCACAACGGACGGGACGTCTTCGAGTACGCGCTGCTGCGGGTCGTGCCCCGCGTCGAGCGCGGCGAGATGATCAATGCGGGTGTGGTGGTCTACTGCCACGCGCGGCGCTTCGTGGAGGCGCGTACGCATCTGGACGAGGAGCGGCTGCGGGCGCTGGACCCGACGGTGGACGTGGCGGGCGTACGGGCCGCGCTGAGCGCCGTCGAGGGGATCTGCCACGGCGGCGAGCGGGCCGGCCAGGCGGCGGGCGAGGACGTGGGGCGGCGCTTCCGGTGGCTGATCGCGCCGCGCAGCACGATCGTGCAGCCGGGGCCGGTGCACACCGGCCTGACGGCCGACCCGACGAAGGAAGCGGAGCGACTGCTGGAGCTGCTGGTGAGGTGAGGGGCGGGGGCCGGGGGCGGGCCTTGCGGGTGTCGTCGGCTGCCGCGGGAGGGGGGAAGTAGGAGGGGCGGTGGGGGCTTGATGTGCGCGGCGCGTGAGGGGGGCGGCCGGGGCCTGGCGGGTGGCGGGCTGGGCGCCGGCTCCCGGCTCGGGTGCTTTTCGGGCTGAGGGGGCGGCCGGGGCCTGGCGGCTGGAGGGCTGGGGGCCGGCTTCCGGCTCGGGTGCTTTCCGGGGTGAGGGGGGCGAGGGGTGGCGCGGGACGCCTGGTCCCTGTTGGCGGGTGCGGTGGCTTCCGTGGCTGGTCCGTGCCTCCACCGCGCAGGGCGCGCGGCTCTGGTGGGCGGGTGCGGTGGCTTCCCGGTGGGGGCTTCGGGCCCGTCCGTTTTGTTTGATGTCGCAGGTGAGGTGTGCAACGGGTGGCTGTGGGGCGTTGACAGCGGGTGGCCTGGCTTCTAGCGTCAGCTCTGCTGAAGCGACTAAGCGGTTGCTCACCTGCCTTCCGGGAGCGGTGAGCCGCTTTCGAGGTGAGGAGAACCCCGCATGTCCACCACCGAGCAGCGCGTAGCCATCGTGACCGGCGCCGCCCGCGGCATCGGCGCCGCCACCGCCGTGCGCCTCGCGGCCGAGGGCCGTGCCGTCGCCGTACTCGACCTGGACGAGGCCGCCTGCAAGGACACCGTCGAGAAGATCACCGCGGCCGGCGGCAAGGCCATCGCGGTGGGCTGTGACGTGTCGGACTCGGCGCAGGTGGAGGCCGCCGTCGCGCGCGTCGCCGACGAGCTGGGCGCGCCGACCGTCCTCGTCAACAACGCGGGTGTGCTCCGCGACAACCTGCTGTTCAAGATGAGCGACAGCGACTGGGACACGGTCATGAACGTGCACCTGCGCGGCGCGTTCTTGATGTCCCGCGCCTGCCAGAAGCACATGGTGGACGCCAAGTTCGGCCGGATCGTGAACCTCTCCTCCAGCTCCGCGCTCGGCAACCGCGGCCAGGTCAACTACTCGGCCGCCAAGGCCGGTCTGCAGGGCTTCACCAAGACCCTCGCCAAGGAGCTCGGCAAGTTCGGCATCACCGCCAACGCCGTCGCGCCCGGCTTCATCGTCACCGACATGACCGCGGCCACCGCCGAGCGGGTCGGCATGGGCTTCGAGGAGTTCCAGGCCGCGGCCGCCTCCCAGATCCCTGTCCAGCGGGTCGGCAAGCCCGAGGACATCGCCAACGCCATCGCCTTCTTCACGGGTGAGCAGGCCGGCTTCGTCTCCGGCCAGGTCATGTACGTCGCCGGCGGTCCGCTCAACTGACGCCCGCGCGCCGCACGTCACCGCGACGCGAGGGCATGTGGTCGACGATGTCGCGTTGCCGGCCGACGCCGCGTGTGCGGCCGATGTCGCGTGAGTGGCCGACGCCGCGTGGGAGGTCGGCCGCCAGTGCGAGTGGCCGGGCAGTACGAGCCGTCGGCCGGTACGAGTGGTCGGCCAGGGCGCGCGGTCGGCCACAGTGCGAGTCGTCGACGGGGCACGTGGCCGGCCGGTGTGAGTGGTCGGAGCAGTACGTGGCGTGCCGGTCGCTCGCGGGACGTGGGTAGCTGACGGGACACGGTCAATCGACGCCAGGAGATCCAGAGAACATGACTGAGCAGGACAACGCCAAGGTCGCCCTCATCACGGGTGCCAGCCGCGGCATCGGGTACGGCGTCGCCGAGGCCGTGCTCGCGCGCGGCCACCGCGCCGTAATTACCGGCCGCAACGAGGACGCGCTCAAGGAGGCCGTCGAGAAGCTCGGTGCCGACCGGGTGATCGGCGTGGCCGGCAAGGCGCACGACGAGGCCCACCAGGCGGCCGCCGTCGAGCGGGCCATGGAGGCCTTCGGGCGGGTCGACTACCTCGTGAACAACGCCGGTACGAACCCGGTCTTCGGGCCGATCGCCGAGCTGGACCTCGCGGTCGCCCGCAAGGTGTATGAGACCAACGTCGTCTCCGCGCTCGGCTTCGCCCAGCAGACCTGGAAGGCGTGGCAGAAGGACAACGGCGGCGCGATCGTCAACATCGCCTCCATCGCGGGCATCTCCGCCTCGCCCTTCATCGGCGCGTACGGCATGAGCAAGGCCGCGATGATCAACCTCACGCAGCAGCTCGCGCACGAGTTCGCGCCCGTGGTGCGGGTCAACTCCATCTCGCCCGCGGTCGTGAAGACCAAGTTCGCGGCCGCGCTGTACGAGGACCGCGAGGCGGAGGCGGCGGCGCAGTACCCGATGGCGCGGCTGGGCGTACCGCAGGACATCGGCGGCGCCGCGGCGTTCCTGCTGTCGGACGACGCGGGCTGGATCACCGGCCAGAACCTCGTCATCGACGGCGGGCGCTTCCTGAACGCGGGGGTCTGAAGCGAGCGGAACCGAACGGGGGAGTGAGCCGCCGGGTGGCAAGCGGCGGCGTCTGAAATGCCGGGGGTGACGGCCCCGGACCCGTACGCTCCGCCGGGTGCGGAGTTCTGCCGGCGGTGGCGGTGGTCCTGAGGGCCGCCGCCATCGGCCGTTCCGGCGGCGGCACAGGGGGACCGACCGGGCACGCAGGGGGGCGGGCCCGTCAGGGACGTGGCGGTGGCGCCCAGGCATCGTGCGCGAGGGCCGGGCGCGCGGTGGACGGCCCCCGCGAGTTGTCCACAGGGCGGTGCCCCGGAGGCGGGCGTTGTCAGTGGTCGCCGGTAGGTTCTGTCGGGAAAGACGCGGAACCAACCGGAGGTCGTTGACGTGATGCCCGACATGCTGCCCGAATCCTGGCGCGGCGTACTCGGCGAGGAGCTGACCAAGCCCTATTTCCAGGAGCTCACGGCCTTCGTGGAAGAGGAGCGCGCCCGGGGGCCTGTCTACCCGCCGCGCGAGGAGGTCTTCGCCGCGCTGGACGCCACGCCGTACGACCAGGTGAAGGTCATGATCCTCGGCCAGGATCCGTACCACGGCGCCGGGCAGGGGCACGGCCTGTGCTTCTCGGTGCGCCCCGGCGTCAAGATCCCGCCGTCGCTGCGCAACATCTTCAAGGAGATGCACGACGAGCTCGGCACGCCGGTGCCCGACAACGGCTATCTGATGCCGTGGGCGCAGCAGGGGGTGCTGCTGCTGAACGCCGTGCTGACCGTGCGGGCCGGCGAGGCCAACTCCCACAAGGGCAAGGGCTGGGAGAAGTTCACCGACGCGGTGATCAGGGCGGTGGCGAGCCGGCCCGACCCGGTGGTGTTCGTGCTCTGGGGCAACTACGCCAAGAAGAAGCTGCCGCTGATCGACGGGCAGCGGCACGTGGTCGTGCAGGGGGCGCACCCCTCGCCGCTCTCCGCGAAGAAGTTCTTCGGCTCGCGTCCCTTCACGCAGATAAACGACGCGGTCGCCGCCCAGGGCCACACCCCCATCGACTGGCGCCTCCCGAACCTCGGCTGAGGCGTTCGAGGGGGAGCGAGGGGAGTGAGGGGAGCGAGGGGG
>NZ_PQSQ01000005.1 GCF_002920575.1 Streptomyces sp. Ru73
GACGTACCGGCTCGCCCAGTGCGTCGCGGCCGTGGGGCTGTGCTTCCAGCCGCTGCTGCCGTTCCTCGTCATCCGGGAGAGCACGACACCGGCCGGACCCGGGATCTCCGCCGGCGCGCTCTTCGCACTGCTCGCAGCCGCGCAGGCGCTCACCCTGCTGTGGTCGCGCCGGGCGCCGCGTACCGCGCTGAGCGTGCAGCTGCTCCTCGCCGCGCTCTGGCCTGCGGCGATGGCCGCGGGCGGGTACGCCGGACCGGCCGTCCTGCCGCCCGCGCTGAGCATGCTCGCCACGTGCGCGGCACTCGCCGTACGGGCCTCCGGCGCGGCCGAGGCGGACAGCACACCGGTCCGGCACAGACCGGTCCGGCGCGCGGCGGAACCGGACAGCGGTGAGCCGCCGGTGGTGGCTCCGGCGCCGCGCGCCGCGCTGTCCGCCCTGGGCAGTGGCATGGGCAGTGGCAGTGTGCCGTGGTTCCTGGCGCCCGCTGTGGCCGCCGCCGTGCACGCCGCCGCGCTGACCGTGGCCGTACTGGCCCGGGGCGGCACCGCGTCCGCAGGGGCGGTCGCCGGGGCCGCTGCCGCCGCGGCCGGACTGGCGGCTGCCGCGGCGTGGGCACTGGGCACCTGGTACGGCAAGCGGCGGCGCGCCGCCCTGGACGCACACGAGGAGCGCGTCGCCGCGTGGACCGAGGAGGCCGTCCGGGACGCGTGGGCCGAACGCCGGCGCATCACCACCGGACTGGAGACCACCGTGCTGGCCCGCACCGCCGAAGTGATCGAGGAGGCGGAGGCGGGGCGGCTCGCGGAAACGGCGGAGCGCGCCCGCGCGGCCCTGGCCGCCATGCGGGCCCTGCTCGACACCGTACGCGCCGGGGAACAGCACGCCGAACTCCGCCCGCAGCCCACCCTCCAGGCCCTCGACCTGCTCGTCGACCAGTGTCGGGCCGCCGGCCGCACGGTGCGGGTGCGGCTCACCGACCGGGTTCCCGAGCGGCTGCCCGCAGCCGTGGACATCGCCGCCTACCGCGCCGCCGAGACCGTACTGGAAGCAGGCGCCGACGGGGAGCACGGGCCCACCACACTCGTCCTCGACGCCACCGACGACGTCCTGACCGTCACCGCGACCGGCGTGTCCGGCGCGACCCGCCGGGCGGCACGGCAGCGGCTGATGACGCGCACCGCCGCGCTCGGCGGCACCCTGACCACCGCACAGCCGGGCACGGTGGTGCTGCACCTGCCCCTCCCCACCGACTCCGACCAGGAGGAATCCCGATGACCCTCGCCGTGCTGGTCGTCGACGACCAGGCGGTCGTCCGGGCGGGCTTCGCCGCCGTCATCGACGCCGAACCCGACATGACCGTCGTGGGCGAGGCCGCAGACGGCGCCGCAGCGGTGAGCCTCGCCGAGCGGCTCGCACCCGACGTGATCGTCATGGACGTACGGATGCCAGGGCTCGACGGCATCACCGCCACCCGCATCCTCACCGGACGCGAGGACCCGCCGCGCGTCCTCGTACTGACCACCTTCGACCTCGACGCCTATGTCTTCGACGCACTGCGCGCCGGTGCGTCCGGCTTCCTGCTCAAGGACGTGCAGGCGGCCGAACTGCTGCAGGGCATCCGCGTCGTGGCCGCCGGCGAGAGCGTCCTCGCCCCGTCCGCCACGCGCCGGCTCATCGGCCACTACGCCGCGGCGCCGCACCACGGACCGACCACCGGGACCGACGCCACGGTCCTGGACCGGCTGACCGCACGGGAACGCGCCGTCCTCACCCTGGTCGCCTCCGGCCTCAACAACGCGGAGATCGCCACCGAACTCGACATCACCGTCGGCACGGTCAAGTCCCACGTGAACGCGCTGCTGCGCAAGCTCGGGGTGCGTGACCGGGTGCAAGCCACGATCCTCGCGTACGACCTGGGACTCGTCCGCGCCACCCCACCGGGCGCCGCCCCGCCGGGCCCCGGCCCGGCACCCTCCTGACACACCGTCCGCATACCACCCACCCATCCACCCACCCACCCACCGACGAAACGCGGACCGCCATGACCCCCCACACCACGACCATGACGCACACCACGCACAAGGAGCCCACCACCGCCATGAACGACCCCGCGTCCAGCAACCCCGTCCTGCGCACCGTGCGTGACGCGCTCGGCAGCCTGCTCGCCCGTATCTACCTGGCGGTGTGCGCGGCCCTGCTCGTCTGGGCCGTCGTGGTCGGCTACGGCGACAACCCGGACGCCTCCTTCGCCGGCGTGGTGCCGGTGACAGCCACCGCACCGGTCAGCCTCGTCCTGCTCGTCCTGCCGGACTTTCCCGCCATGGGCTTCCTCGCCGTCGCCCTCGGTGCGCTGGTCAACGCTGTGATCATCGGCTGGTGCGCCCGCACCCTGCGCAACGCCCGCGCCGGTCGCTCATAACACCGTCCGCTCACCTCACGGCGCGTGCTGCGCCAACCGGGTACACCTGACCCGCAGGGACGCTCTGCCGGCGCAGTCGACGCATTGCCGCCGTGCGGACGGGTACGAAACGATCACCTATCCGTCCCCCACGGATACGCCGGAGGGCCCGCGCCGGTCGCGGGCCCTCCGTCATGTTCAGCGACTCACACCGGCTCGGCACCGTCCCACAACTCCCGCAGCGCGGCGTTGACGCGGTCCGGCTGCTGCGTGTGCGGGTAGTAGCCGGGCACCACCAGATGCTCGGCCCCGATGGCCGCGGCGATGTGCTCGGCACAGGCGATCAGCGGCTCGCCCGCGTACTTCCGGTACTGCTCGGGAGCCCCTGCCCAGTCCCCGGAGACCATCAGCTTAGGGAAGGGCGCCCCGGCCAGCGGCCCGAGCGGGATGTCCGCGTCCCAGCAGGGACGTTCGGCCATCGTGGCGGCCGCCGCACGCAGCCGCTCGGGCGTCGGCTCGGGCGTCGCCATCCCGACCGATTCGGTGGCACCGCGCAGGAACTCCTCCGGAGTGAGCCCGGCGGGCAGCGCCGCGGTGGCCGCCCGCGCCCGCGCCAGCGCCTCGGCGACGACGGGATGCCCCTCGGCCGGCCGCAGCGCACCGGGCTGGATCAGGGTGAGTGAACGGACCAGATCGGGACGGCGTACGGCAGCGGCCATCGCACCGACCCCGCCGTACGCATGCCCCACCAGATGCGCACCGGTCCCGAGCAGGCCGACGATGTCCTCCGCGTCCACCGCCCAGTCGCTGTGCGCGATGTCCGGACTGCGCCCATACCCTCGGCGGTCCATCACCAGCAGCCGGTACCGGTCCGCCAACGGCCGCTGCGCCGCGAACCCGTACCGCTCGTCATCACCCCAGGTGAGAATCCCATGCACAAAGACGACAGGCGCACGCCCGGCGCCGCCATCACCCCACACGGTGACGTGCACATCGCCAGCAGGCCGCGCCACCTCCGGCACCCCGCCCTGCCCCCCGCGCCCCTCATGACCGTACGAGCCCACACGCCCTCCCCGAACGCACCCTCTCCCTGCCGGACGATCCTCTCTACCGGACGAACAGGCGCGGGGAGAAGGGGCGCGCACATGGTGAACTACCGGCAATTGGCCCGTAGTTCGGTTCGTCAGGTGCGGGGTACCGGGCGGACGGCGAGGAGGGCGATGTCGTCGGCGTTGTCGGCGCTGAGGGCGATGAGGAGTTCGTCGCAGAAGACGTCGAGGGGCTTGCGGGCCAGGGCGGCGGTGTGGCGGCGGAGGCGGGCCATGGCGTCGTTGAGGGACTCGTCGCGCCGTTCGATGAGGCCGTCGGTGTACAGCAGTACCGTCGAGTGGGGCGGCAGGCAGTCCGTCGCGTGGGGGCGGGGCAGGTCGGGGTCCATGCCGAGCAGCAGGCCGGCGGCTCCTCCGAGGTAGCGGGTGTCGCCGTCCTCGGTCGTCAGCAGCGGCGGCAGGTGTCCGGCGGAGGAGTGCTTCAGCTCCCAGGGGCCGCTCTCGGGGCCCGACACCAGGGCGTAGATGCAGGTGGCGGTGGACTCTTCGTGCAGGCTGTGCTGTGCCATGTCCAGCCGGCGCAGGATCTCGCCCGGTGGTTCGTGGCGGTCGATGGCGATGCCGCGCAGCATGCTGCGGAGCTGGCTCATCGCGATGGCCGCCTCCAGGTCGTGGCCGGTGACATCGCCGATGACCAGGGCGGTGTCGCCGTTGGGCACGCGGAAGCTGTCGTACCAGTCGCCGCCGATCTGCGCGGTCATGGAGGAGGGCGCGTACCGGGCGGCCATCTGCAGGTGCGGGATCTCCGGCAGCACGGGCAGCAGGGAGTGCTGGAGGCGCTCGGCGATCTGCCGGGTCTCCTGGTACAGCCGGGCGTTCTCCACGCCCAGCGAGAGGTTGCGGACCAGGCCGTCGATCAGGGGCAGGTCGGCGTCGGTGAAAGGGTCGTCCGGATCGGTACGGGCCAGGGTCAGCGCGCCGAACACCGCGCCGCGTACCCGCAGTGGGGCGATCAGCGCGCTGCCGGCGCCCAGCTGCGCGAAGAGGCGGGCGTACCGGGTGTCGAGGGGGCTCCCGGTCCGGTTCAGCGACGGTGCTTCGGTGAGCAGCAGCGGACCGGCGCCGCGCAGCACCCGGGCCAGTGGTCCGCGCGCGGCCTCGGTCACCGGCGGGAGCCGGCCCGCGCAGGCCTCGGCGGGCAGTTCCCAGGGGTTGCGGTGGCTGATGCAGACCCGCTGCAACTGGTCGGACTCGTCGAGCAGATCCACCACGGACCAGTCGGCGAGCTGCTGGGACAGCAGCTTGCACACTCGTTGCAGCCCCTCGTCCAGGCTCGACGCGCTGCTCAGCGCCTCCGCGATGTCGGTGAGCAGGGACAGCTGCCGCTCCAGCGCCGGCCCGTCGGTCTCCTCGCCGCTCGCCTCACCGCTCGTCCCGCCGGTGACCTGGGGAGCGGCGCCTTCCTCCGTCTCGCCTTCCGCAGCCGTCTCGCCTTCCGCGCCTGCAACGCCGCTCGGCCTCGGGCTCGTGTTCGGGCTGGTGACGAAGGTGTCCCCGGCGTCCGCGACGGGGACGGTGAACTCCTCGTCACCCGGGGGCGGGAGGTCACCCGTGCGCGCGAGGTCTTCCGCGGTCTCCGGCGGGTACGGCCCGCCCGGCTCGGCCGGCATCGCGTACCGGCTCTCCCCGTACTGGCCCGGTGCCGGGGCCCGGGGAGCCGCCCTGGGAGTGAGCTGGGCGATGAACACCGTACGGCCGTCGGTCGTGCCCTGGGTCTGGATGAACAGCCGGATGGGGACCAGGCGGCCGTCCCGGTGCAGGGCCGGGAGCGGTACGGAGCGGCCCAGGATGCGCGACCGGCCGGTCAGCAGCAGCGAGTTGAACGCCGCGATGTGGCGTTCGCGCAGGTGCTCGGGGATGAGGGCGGTGAGCCGCTGGCCGACCAGTTCATCGGCCTGCCAGCCCAGCAGGTCGGCCGCCGTGCCGTTCGCCGCGATGATCCGGTTCTCGTCGTCGGCCGCGATCGTGGGCACCCTGCTCGCCCAGACGTGGGTGGCGTCCACGGGCACCAGCTCGGCGGGGCTCGCGCTCTGCTCGCGGGGCACCACCGTCCAGGCCACGGGCGATCCGCCGGCGAGCTGGCTGGTGATCTGGTCGAGGATCCACTGGCGGAAGAGTCGGTTCTGGGGAAGCGCCGGCCAGGCGAGCAGGCGCTCGTCGCGGGCCACTTCCTCGGCCACGTCGAGTACGTGGCGCAGGGTGATGACCGCCCTCGTGGCGTCCGCCGGGAAGGCGAGGCGCAGGGTGTGGATGTAGGCGGCCGCCGGCTGCTTCTCCAGCTCGGTCGTGACACAGGCGCTGATCACGTTGCTCATGTCGTGCGCCGCCGCGAGGTCTTCCGGGCGTACGCCGAAGTGCTGACCGGCGGACGCGGCGAGGACCATTTCGCGCAGCAGCGCGTGCCGGTGCTGCTGGGACGCCAGGTAGAGGGCGCCGGGCAGGTCGACCAGTGTGACGGTGCGGGTGGGGCCGGAAAGTATCGCGGCGGCCGCGGCGCTCCGCATGTCCGCCCCGTCCGGGGCCGGCCCGGTGGGGTCCGCGCCGGTCGTGATCTGCCAGGAGGACGGCGGGGACGGCGGCCCGCCGGGCCGTACTTCGCACCACACCGTCTTGCGTTCCGCGTCGGCGTCGACCCCGTAGCGGGACGCCAGCCGCTCGACCAGGGCCAGTCCCCGGCCCGGGCCGAGGAGGGGGAGGCGGCCCTGCGGCACCAGCAGCCGGGAGGGCCGCTGATCGGTCACCTGTACGTGCACCCCGTGGTCGAGCGGCCAGGCCGACACCTCGGTCTCGGTGCGCGCATGCAGGATCGCATTGGTCATCAACTCGCTGACCAGCAGTTCGGCCGTCTCCCTCAGCTCGGAGCCGGCGTCCTCGAGGACGGTGCCCACGAAATGCCGAGCCAGCGCCACGTTCTCCGGCCGCGGCGGGAACTTCCGCGTGTGTGCCGTATCCGGCTGCTGACTGATGTGGTCCATGCGGCCAGTGTGCTTCATGGGGCTGCCAGAACGGCCCGCCTCATGTGCATGTCCGATCCGCGACTCCCGGAATCCACCAGCTGGGTGAGGCGTGTCGGGCGGCGGCCGACCGGGGGCACCCGCCCGAGCAGCCCAGTCGACGGAATCGGCCCGAGTGGCCCGTGCTCAGCCGCCCTGACCGGCCCAGCCGGTGGACGGGACGGTCAGGGGCCGGTCGGCGTGATGGGGCCGTCCGGGGCACTGGTGCAGGGGACCGCTTCCGCAGCCAGGGCGCCCGGGGCCGGCGACTCCGGCGGGGCCGGTGACTCCCCGGAAACCGGTGGCTCCGCGGAGACCGGTGCCGCCGCCGGCGCGGTGTTCTGCGTCTTCGTGACCGCCTGCGCAAGGTGGTGCTGTACGGCATCGGGGAGCGCGCCGCCCTGGATGGTGCCCACCAGGTCGTCCGCCAGACGGTGCAGCTTGGTGTTGCTGTTCTGCGAGGCGGCGACCAGCACGTGCCACGCCTCCTCGGGGGTCAGGTTGAAGGAGGCCATGAGGATGCCGCGCGCCAGGTCGATGGTCGGCCGGGTCTGCATGGCTCGCCGCAACTGGGCGATCACGACGTGCGGGTCCTGGTCGTTGTCGTCGCGCGGGCCGGCGTCGTGGCAGGCAGGGTGTGTCATGTTCTCGTAGTCCCGATTCGGGTGGGGAAACAGTGCCCGGGTGCCGGTCAGGCCGAGCAGCCGCTCGACCGCGCGACTGCCGGCACCGATGGTGACCGTCTTGCAGTGGTCCAGTGCTCGCCGGCGCAGCCGGAGAAGGAGGTTGAGGCCGGAACAGTCGCAGAAGGACACTCCGCTCAGGTCCAGGTCGACGCCGCTGACCGAGCGGCTGAGGGCCTGGCGCAGGTCGGACTGGATCTGCTGGCTGGTCTCCAGGTCCAGCTCGCCCCGCAGGGCCACGCCGACCCGGTGGCCGTTCCGCGTGACCTCGACGGTCACCGGGTACGGCAGGGCACCCGCCGGTGCGCGGCCGTCTTCCTGCCCGTGACCGGCGCCCGCACCGGTGAGGGACTGCGCAGAGTACGTAGGCTCCGGCATGGCCTCTCTCCCTCGTCCGCCCCTCGTCCGTGGCTGACCGCCGCCTTCAGGCTGCCTTCCGCGGCCCACGTGCGTCAACTAATACACGAAATACTGTACGTGCTTTTGAATGCGCGTATACCTGGTCGCTAGAGTGGGCACATGGATGGAGTGCCTGAGCCATACACCGGATGGACGTTCATCACTAATCATGCACGGGTACTGGCAGCCATTGCGGATGATCACAGCGCCCGCATCCGTGATATCGCCGCGTACTGCCGCCTGACCGAACGTGCCGTCCAGAAGATCATTGCCGACCTCGAACGGGACGGTTACCTCTCCCATACGCGGGAGGGCCGTACCAATACATACCGGATCGAACCGAGCAAGGTGCTGCGCCACCCCGCCGAGTCGGGGCTGACCGTGGCTGCCCTGCTCTCCCTGCTCGTCCAGGACGAAGCCGACCGCGGCACGTCCCCCGAGCCCGAGGACAAGGCGCGCGTGACGGCCCCCGACGCCAAGAGCCGGCCGCACGTCACGGCCTGACGACCCTGGCGAGCCCCGCACCGTCGCCGCCGCACGCCGTCAGAGGCGGCAGGTACCACGCGGGGCGCTCGCCGACCGTGATCGACTGGTGTCATGGAAGCGCTCTGGGCAAGTGTCGTAGCGGTAGGGGGAACGCTGCTGGGGTCGGTGGTCACTCACGCCTTTCAGCGCGCCGCCTCCAAGCGGGGCGAGGCGTTCACCCGGTCCGAGGCACTCCGGCAGGAGCGCATCACCACGTACAGCGCCTTCGCCGAGGCCGCCGAGCAGTACCGGCACGGCCAGGCCCAGCGCTGGTACGGCAAGCGGGAGGACCCCGGCGGAGAGCCGTTCCGTGCGGCGCGGGACGAGGCGCACCGGCTCAGGACAGTCGCCCGCCAGGCCCTCTACCGGGTCAAACTGCTCACCGACGACCAGGAAGTGGTGCGCGCGGCGGAGCGGGCCTACCGGTGCACCTGGGAAGTGTCGAACGCACAGGACGAGACGGACCACCGCACACGGGATGCCGAGTCCCGGCAGGCCATCGAGGAGTTCGTCGCCAGGGCCGCGCCGCTGGTCCGCTGAGACACCCCCGGCCGCGCGCTGCCCTCCCCTTCCCTCCCCAGGATGACCGACTCGCCGGTGCGTGGGTGTATGACTTCCGGGGCACTGCGGAGAGTGGCACGCTCATCGCAAGAGGTTCGGGGGGCGAGAGGCAGGGCAATGGCATGACGACGTATGAGTTCGTTCCCGAGGCGGGAGACCGCCTGCGGTCGGACCACCAGCCGGCCGGTCCCCTGGCGGCCGAACCGGACGCGGCCGCCGCGCAGCTCAAGGAACGCCTCCACCAGCTGGAACTGACGTGTGATCACTTCCATGTGGCGGTCGACGGCACCACGGCGATCGTCAGCGGTGACGCCGCCGTGCAGGAGCAGAAGGAGAAGATCCTGCTCGCCGTGGGCAACGTCGTCGGAGTGGCACGGGTGGAGGACCGCATCACGGTCGGTCAGGAAGGCCTGAGCCCGCGGTTCGTGACGGTCCGTGCGGGCGAGACCCTCGTCGACATCGCGGAACGCATCTACGGTGACGCCGCGTTCTGCCCCCGCCTCCTCGAAGCGAACCGGCCCCTGCTGTCCGGCATGGACCAGGTCTACCCCGGCCAGGTGCTCCGCGCCCCCGTCTGGGACACGCCGTAACGGTCCGCGCCCGCTGCGCCCATGAGGACATCGGGGTGCATGTTCCCCAGTGGCCGGGGCACTCGCGTGGTGCAAGGCACGACGCACGACGAGATGGAGGAAACAGCCGTGGCTGCATCCAACAACTCGGGCAACTTCGCCAACGACCGTGAGCGCGCCGCCGAGGCCGGCCGGATGGGCGGCCGGCAGAGCGGGGGCAACTTCGCCAACGATCCGAAGCGCGCCGCGGAAGTGGGCCAGGAGAGCAGCGGGAACTTCGCCAACGACCCGAAGCGCGCCTCGGAGGCCGGCCAGAAGGGCGGCCACGAGAGCGGCGGGAACTTCGCCAACGACCGTGAGCGCGCCGCCGAGGCGGGCCGCAAGGGCGGCCGGCAGAGCGGCGGCGGGCAGCAGTAACGGCACAGGACCTACCGAGTGGGCCCGGCAGACAGCGCGTCTGCCGGGCCCACCCCTGTGCGTACGACCGTTACGTGCAGCGGAGGATCACCCGCGGTCCACCACCGGGCACACAGTGGTGGTCAGAAGTCCACGGTGGTGCGGTCGTCGACGCGTGCCACGGACTCCTGGGCGAACTTCTTCTCGTACGCGGACCGGATCTCCTCGATCTTGCGACCGCTGGGCCCCGCCTGAGCCGTGGGGTAGAACACGATCAGCTCGTAGGACCGCTCACGCTCGATGGTCCCGTGCCGGTCCCGGTACTGGCCGGTGCCCTGCTGGACGGTCAGCCCGGCCGGGAAGCGGGGCGTGACGAACTCGTCCACGAAGCGGCGGAACTGCCGGTCGGTGACGGGCGGGCTGCCGTCCGGATGGGCGGTGCCGAAGAAGAGACTGGTCTCGATGTACGGCCGCCCGCGCTCCGGCTGCCCGCCCTCCGGCTGCGGGACGGCGGCGGACACGGGAGCGGCGGATGCGGGAGCGGCGGATGCGGCGGCGGGCGCCACCGCAGGCGCGGACGCCGTCGCGGCGGCGCCCAGCAGGACGGTGGACGCCGCCAGGACGGCCACCCGCACACGGGGCTGGAACAGGGACGTCGATGCCAACGGACTTCCTCTCATGGGACTCGGCCGGTCAACGACAGCGAGCCGCGGAGGATGCGCACGGCGGATGATTCGCAGCACGCCCGCTCCGGGCCATGAGGTACAGTCGCAGGGTCCTGTTGTCTCCGATAGAGGTGGACGTTGCGCATCTGAGGTTCGCGAACATCACGCGGTACGGCATCGGCCGTACGCCCGTCACGTCGACCCGGCCTTCTCGCCGTCCGTGACCCCGCGTGCATGCGACCTCGGTGCTTGAGCTGTCCCTCGCCCTCCGGAGAGCCGCACCCGTCTTCCGCCGGTCCGGTCGCCGCCTGGTGCTCGCACACGTAGCCCCTTCCCACCGCCTACGACTGCGAGAATCATCATGTCCGCACCGGCGACCCCCAGCGCCTCCGTGACCTGCTCCGCCCTGTCCTTCCAGTGGCCGGACGGCACGACCGTCCTCGACGGGCTCTCCCTCACCGTCGGCCGGGGCCGCACCGGCCTCGTCGGCGCCAACGGCACCGGCAAGACCACACTGCTGCGCCTGCTGGCCGGCGAGCTGCGCCCCGCGGCGGGAACGGTGACCGTCGGCGGCCGCCTCGCCCACCTCCCGCAGAACATCACCCTGGACACCGCGCTCCGCGTCGACCAGGCGCTGGGCATCGCCGAACGGCGTGCCGCCCTCCGCGCCATCGAAGCGGGAGACGTGTCCGAAACACACTTCGAAACGGTCGGCGACGACTGGGACGTCGAAGAGCGCGCCCTGGCCACGCTGGGCTCCCTCGGCCTCGGCGACCTCGGCCTCGACCGGACCGTGGGGGAGATGTCCGGCGGCGAGACCGTACTGCTGCGGCTGGCCGCACTGCTGCTGCAGCGGCCCGATGTCCTGCTGCTGGACGAGCCCACCAACAACCTCGACCTGTTCGCACGGCGCCGTCTGTACGGGGCCGTCGACGCCTGGCGCTCCGGCACCCTGATCGTCGTCAGCCACGACCGTGACCTGCTGGAACGGATGGACCGCGTCGCCGAGCTGCGACCGGCGCCGGGCTCCGCACCGGGCACGGGAGCGGCCACGGTGAACTGGTACGGCGGCGGGTGGTCCGCGTACCAGGAGGCACTGGCCGCCCAGCAGGAGGCGGCGGGCCGGGCGCTGCGCTCGGCCGAGGCGGACGTCCGCCGCCAGCGGCGCGAGCTGGAGGAGACCCGGACCAAGGTCGCCCGGCGGCAGCGGCAGAGCAAGAAGCTCGACGCCCAGCGGCGCGCCCCGCGGATCGTGGCGGGGGAGCGCAAGCGCTCGGCGCAGGAGTCCGCCGACAAGCTGCGCGGCCTGCACGAAGACCGCCTCCAGGAGGCACGCGAGCGGCGCGAGGCCGCGGCGGACGCGGTCCGTGACGACGCCGAGATCCGGGTGGACCTGCCGCACACCGCGGTACCGGCCGGCCGCAGGGTCCTGAGCCTCCACGAGCTGCGGCCCCGGTACGGCCGGCTGCGCACCGGCACGCTCGACGTGCACGGCCCCGAGCGCATCGCCCTGGTCGGACGCAACGGAGCCGGCAAGACCACCCTGCTCCGCACCCTCACCGGCGAACTCACCCCTCTGTCCGGTACGGCCAGGACGTACGTGCCGCTGCGGTTCCTGCCGCAGCGGCTGGACGTGCTGGACGATGCGCTGAGCGTCGCCGCGAACGTGGCGCGCACCGCTCCCGGCGTCACCGACAACCACATCCGCGCACAGCTCGCGCGCTTCCTCTTCAAGGGAGCGCGTGCCGAACAGCCGGCGGGCACCCTGTCGGGCGGCGAACGCTTCCGGGCCGCGCTCGCGGCGACCGTGCTCGCGGCGCCCGCCCCGCAACTGCTGCTGCTCGACGAGCCGACCAACAACCTCGACGTGGCGAGCGTGCGTCAGCTGACCAGCGCGCTGGAGTCCTTCGAGGGCGCGTTGGTGATCGCCAGCCACGACCTGCCGTTCCTGGAGGCGGCCGGCATCACCCGCTGGCTGCTGGTCGGCGACGAGCTGACGGAGACCACCGGGGACGAGGTACGGGCCGTCCTCCAAACCCCGCCGGTGAGCTGACCCGGCCACGGCCCCACGCCCACCCGCCTTGTGACGACCCACCGCACCACCAAGGAGATACGTACATGAGCAACACCGCTGCGTCCCGGCGGAGCCGGCCGGACGAGATGCCGGCGACGCCCTTCGACCCGGAGCTGGCCGCCGTCCTGGACGGCATGGGCGACCTGCGTGCCGCCTTCCCCTCTTCGGCCGCCCTGGTCCCGGGCTGGCGTGCCCGGCTGGCCGAGATGGTCCCGGAACCCACCCTGGAACAACTCCGTGCCGGCGGTGCCTACGAGGTGGACGAGCGGACGGCGCCCGGCCCCGCAGGCGCACCGGAGGTCCCGCTGCTCGTCGCCCGTCCGGCCGGCCTGGCGGAGGGCGCACCGGTCGTCTACCACCTGCACGGCGGCGGGATGATCAGTGGCAGCAGCCGCGCGGGCATGGAGCTGATCCTGCGCGAGTGGGCCGAGCCGCTGGGGCTGGTGGTGGTGTCGGCCGAGTACCGGCTCGCACCCGAGCACCCGTACCCGGCCGGTGTCGAGGACTGTTACGCCGGACTGGAGTGGGTCGCGGAGCACGCCGAGGAGCTCGGCGGCGACCCGGAGCGCATCGTCGTCGCCGGGGGCAGCGCGGGCGGCGGCCTCACCGCGGCCGTCGCGCTGATGACGCGCGACCGCCGGGGTCCGGGCATCATCGGCCAGCTGGCGATGTGCCCGATGCTCGACGACCGCAACGACACTCCGTCCGGCCACCAGATGGCGGGGCGCGGGCTGTGGGACCGGCACGCCAACGAGGTCGGCTGGACCGCCCTGCTGGGTGCGGCGCGCGGCACCGCGGAGGTGCCCGCGTACGCGGCTCCCGCCCGGGCCGCCGACCTGTCCGGCCTCGCGCCCGCCTACATCGACGCGGGTGCCGCCGAGACCTTCCGCGACGAGGCCGTGGCCTACGCCACCCGGATCTGGCAGGCCGGCGGGGATGCCGAGCTGCACATCTGGCCCGGCGGCTTCCACGGCTTCGACCAGCTGGCCCCGGACGCCGCCGTCTCCCGCGACGCGCGCCGGGCCCGGGTCCAGTGGCTGCGCCGCGTCCTGAACCGGTGAGGCCGTGTCCTGGACCGGTGAGGCCGCGTCCTGGACCGGTGATCCGGGCGTCCCGGGCGGTCCGGGAGCCCGGTTCGCGACACAACGGCGAACCGCCGCCAGAAAGTTGGGTAAATATGATCGACACCTGGTTCAATGGGTACGTGATCTTGAACCCTCGCCCTTAGGAAGGTCCCGATGACGCCCGTCCTCGACCAGGCCCCGACCGCCGCTGCGCCGACCGCCTCCCACAGAGCCGCGGCGAGCTCCGGTGTGCCTGGCGGGGGCGCCGCGTACCGGTCCCGCACGCGCGCCCGTACCGACGTCCCGCTCGACGCCGCCTGCGTCGACGTGCTCCGCGCCATCTCCGACGCGCGGGCCCCGGTGTTCGCCACCGTACGGGCCGGCGGACGACGCCGGTACGGCTACTGGCAGCCGTACGACTCCCGCACCCACCGGGGCGGCTGCTACGTCGCGCTGCCGACCGACATCTGCGACATGCTGCACGCCGCCGGCCGCATCACCCTCGGCGACGCGCTCGTGGACGCGGCCAAGACCACGTACCGCGTGCTGCCCACCGACACCCCGGCCGAGCCGGTCCGCCGCACCCCCGTGGCCCCGGTCCGCCTCCCGGCCGCCCCGGTGCGCAGGATGCCCCAGACGCTCGCCGCCTGAGACGGTACGGCCGCGGCCGGCGGGCCGGGCCGGCCGCGGTCAGGTGCGGTTCCGCCACAGGTCGCGGAGCAGCGCGACTTCGGCCATGTGGTGGATGAACTCCACGTTGGACCCCATCAGTACGTCGACGTAGGCATCGTCGGGGTCGGAGCCGTACGGGTACTGGGAGAAGCCGATCGTGTCGAGCTGCTCGTCGGTCACGGTCGCCACGCTCTTCCGCCAGCGGTCCAGCAGCGCCCAGAGCCGCTCCAGTGCCAGAGCGGCGGACGGCGTGAAGTCGACGAGCAGCTTCGGCTCCCGCCGGCGCTCGCCGAAGGTCCACTCCCACTGGCCCGCGAAACAGGAGTGCAGATGCCCCAGCCGCCACGCGATCGTGGTGACGGGGGTGGCGTCGGGCTCCGGCGTGCCGGTGTGCGCCAGAACCTGCTCGACGCGCTCGACGCTCACCTGCCAGTCATCGGCGATCTTCGCCACGGTCATGCCGCCGGCGGCCTGCCGGGCGACCTCGGCGTACTCGCTCGCGGGAATGTCCGGGGCGCCCTGGTCGAGCACCCACTCGCCCGGCCCGTAGGCCCTGGGCGTCACGGCCTCGCCCCGGCGCCGGACCGACCAGCAGCCGGCCACCGGCTCCCACAGGTACTCCTCGTCGCTGAGCCCCGTCAGCCGCACCTCGGCCATCTCCCTGGCCCAGTCGAACTGGTCGAGCAGCAGCCCCAGCCGTCCGCTCCGCACGCCCTCGGCACTCATGGCCGTCCCCCTCCACGCCGGTCTCAGGCGGAGGCTAACGGGTCACCCGTACGGAACGCGACGCATTTCCCCACCACCGCTCAATGCCACGTCGTTGGGCCGCACGCCCGGCTCAGGCGGCGAACCACGGCACGCGGCAGGCGTGGGGCGCGCTGCCCTCCGGGCAGAGGGACCTGAGCACCGCCTTGCGGATGGCCCGCCACGTCCGCAGGGAGCACACCAGACGGACCTTCAGGTGGACGGGCTCCCGCGCGCCGCTGTCCTGGCCGGGGTGTTCCCACGCCCACTGCTCCGCCAGGAAGTCGTACAGCTCCGCGGTCGGCAGCCCGCCGTCGCCGACGGTGCGTACGACGGATTTCCCGACGAGCCGGGCGCCGCGGGACGCCACTGCCTCGTCGACGAGCCGGCCGGCCCACGCCAGCCCCTCGTCGTCCGCGTACAGGCCGAAGTTCAGGGTGCGCGTCTTCATCGCGGCGAGCCTCGTCGATCGTCTTGTCGGTACGGAGCAGCACGGTAGCGGGTGGCGGGCGGAGCGGCGAACGGCGGTGCCGGTTCCATTGACCGCCGGGGGAATGGGGAGCAGGCTTTCCGGCACGGGCCCGGTGCTCGGAGGCACGGGGCGGGGGACGACGCGTCGTAGAAGTGACTCGTGAGGCGAAGCGCAGGGAACGACGTGGACGGGCAATCTCATGAGCGGGACGAGCGCACCGCCGAAGGCAAGTTGCTCGACCGGTATCCCCATGTGCGGAAAAAGGTGAGTGCCCTGCCGGAATTCGGCACGTGGCTCGACACCATGCCGAAGGTCGAGGTCGACAACGAGACCTACTGGGTTTCCGGTGGAGACCAACTCAAAGACCTGGACCAGGCGATCGTGGAATGGATCCGGCGATTCCGTCCGGCCATGCTGCCAGGTGGTGAGTGAAGAATGGCGAAGCCGACCGATCCGAAATCGAGTGAAGGGACCGCCGCGTCCCGTGCCGGTGCGGCTGCCGGGGCGGAAGGGGCGGCCTTCGCGCCGCCGCCCGCGCTGCCCATCGACGGCGAGGAACTGTACTGCGTCGAGGGTGACCTGCTCTTCGACGAGGACGAACTGCGCCTCTACCGGGAGGCGCAGCAGGCGCTGGCCGCCCGGAACGAGGCGGCCCGGCTGACCGAGGAAGCCGGCCTCAGCTACCTCAAGCCCCGGGAGAACACGCTCCTCGGCATCGTTCAGGAGGGCAAGCTCGTCCGCTGGGAGCCGGGCACGATCCTGAAGTACTGCGTCCTGCAGCAGACGTTCCCGCGCCAGGAGTGGTACCAGGAAGTGGTCGAGAACATGAAGGCGGCCACCCGGGACTGGTCCGACACCTGCGGCGTGCAATTCGAGTACGTCAGCGCGGCCGACAACAGCGGTTCCCTGCGGCCGCCGGAAGTGCTCTTCGCCGTGCGGCACATCGACGCCAAGGGCGCCTTCATCGCCTCGGCATTCTTCCCGAACGATCCGCCCCACCGGCGGCGGGTGCTCGTCGATCCCTCGTACCACACGACCGACTTCGACCGGGCAGGGGTTTTCCGGCACGAACTCGGCCACACGCTCGGATTCCGGCACGAGCACATTCGCTCCGGGGCTCCGGCCGTGTGTCCCGACGAGGACACCACCGGCACGATCGATCTCACCCAGTACGACCCGAAGTCGGTCATGCATTACTTCTGCGGCGGTGTCGGCACGCGTGAACTGGCGATCACCAGCATGGACCGGGACGGCTCCCGCAGCGTCTACGGACCGCCGCTGTCGACGTTCGAACTCGTCGCGGCACGGTAGGCAGGCGCCCCGGCCCGTACCTCGGCCGCTAGGTTCGTCAGCCGTGGCCCGCCCTCGGCGGGCCACGGCTCACGCATGTCCAGGGGCAGGTGGGCGGGCCACGAGGAGCGTCCGGCCGGAAAGCCCTTGCTCTGTTATTCCGGAATAACGTAATCTCCGGAGCGTGACGGACGAGTCCTTGGCAGCGCGCGTGGCCGCGCTCGAAGAGCGGGTGGCGCGGCTGGAGACCGGGTCCGACGTGGCCCGGGACGATGTCTTCTGGGCTCTGGAGGAGCTTCGCCGGCGCGTCACGGGGAGCGGGCAGGTGCTGTTCACCGGTGCGGTGGACCTGCCCACCGGCGAGCACTACGAATGGCAGCAGGGCGCGGTGGCGGACGGCCTGCTCGCGGCGGACTGGTCCGCGCACGCCGCGCCGTACGCCGCGCTCGGCCACCCGGTGCGGCTCACGCTGCTGCGTGCGGTGCTGCGCGGCATCCGGTCGGCGGCCGAGCTGCAGGAGACCGCCGCGCTGAACACCACAGGGCAGCTGTACCACCACCTCAAGCAGCTCACGGCAGCCGGCTGGCTCCAGGCCGAGGGGCGCGGCCAGTACCGGGTGCCCGCAGGCCGGGTCGTACCGCTGCTCGTGCTGCTGTCAGCGGTGGTGCCGGCGGACATGACGACGGGGGAGTGACCCAATGGACCGACGGACGTTTCTTCTCACGGCCACCGCGGCGGCGGCCGGGGCAGGGTTACCGCTGCTCTCCGGCACCGCCGCCGCCGACGGTGGCCTGCCCGCGCGCGTACGGGACTGCCTGGACCGGGCGCTGGCCGCCGGCAGCCCGGGCGCGGTCTGCGGGGTGATCCAGGGCGGCCGTACGTACGTCGCGGGCGCGGGCAGAAGCGGTGCGGAGCGCATGAACGGCACGCGAGGCGCTGCGCCCGACGGCCGTACCGTGTTCCAGCTCGGCTCCATCGGCAAGACGCTCACCGCCACCGCCCTCGCACGGGCCGTCAGCGCGGGCACGACCCGTCTCGACGCACCGCTCACCCTGCCCGCCCGGTTCCGTGTCCCGCGCAAGGGACCCCGGCGGATCACACTGGCCGACCTGGCGACCCACAGCTCCGGCCTGCCGTCCCTGCCGCCGAACCTCCTCGCGGAAGCCGACCCGCTGGACCCGTACGCGCACTACACACTGGACGACCTGGCGATCGGCCTGCGCAGGACGCGGCTGGACACCGAGCCGGGCAGCACGTACGCGTACTCCAACCTCGGCTTCGGGCTGCTCGGCCAGGCGCTGGCCTTCGACGACGTGGACGCGATGGTGCGGCGCACCGTGACGCGGCCGCTCCGGCTGCCGGACACCACGACGGCACTGCGGCCGGACATGGCGGTGCGCAAGGCCGTCGGCCACCTCGCCGGGCAGACCGTCCCCGACTGGCACGACGCGGTGCTCAGCGGCGCCGGCACGTCGATGTACAGCACCGCCGACGACATGCTGCGGTACCTGGCCGCGCAGCTCGACCCGCGGCGTACGCCGCTGCGGGCCGCGATCGAGCTCACCCAGCGGCCCCACTTCACCGCCCCCGGCAGCAGCCTGCGGATCGGGCTCGGCTGGCACCTCAGCCCGCTGTCCACCGGCCGCACCATGACCTGGCACAACGGCGGGACCGGCGGCTTCAGTACCTGCGCCGCCTTCAGCCGGGAGAGCGGGACGGCGGTCGTGATGATGGTGAACACCTTCAGCGAGGAGACCGCTGGCAAGGCGCGACCGGTCGACGCGCTCACCTTCCAGCTGCTCACCGAACTCGACGCGGGCTGAGCTGCGCGATCACCCCGGGAAGGCGTCGTACGGACGCGGTGGCCCGGCCGCATGGCGCTCGCGCGTACGACGGCTTCCCGGCAGCCGCAAGCCGGCGGGCGCGGATGCCGTCGTACGTCAGCTTTAGGGGTGAGATGTGTGATTGACCGGTGACGTCAGGGGAACCCGGAGGCAGACAGAGGCTGACGTGCAGGTACCGCTTGTTCCTCTGAGGTGCGGGCCTGTGGGAGCGCATGCGGAGGCGGTATGAGCGAGAAGCAGGCGTCGTCGGCGGGCAGGTTCACGGGGCCGCTTCGCGCGATCACGCCCGACCTGAACCGGGTACCCGGCATGGCCGAGGCCAAGAAGGCGGCCGAGGGCGCGCTGAACGCGGTGGGCGTGGTGTCCCCGCACGGCCGGCGCATCGCGGCGTACACCGGTGCGGGCCTGCTCGGCGTGGCCGGCCTCATCGAGTGGCCGGTGGCGGCGGCCGGCGCGGCCGCCGTGTGGCTCACGCAGCCGCGCCCCAAGGAGGACGGCCAGGACGGCGGCGGATCGCAGAGCCGCACCACGACGCAGGGTGGCACCACGGCGCACAGCGGCACCAAGACGCCGACCGGCAGCAAGGCACAGGGCGGCCACACCGGTACCAAGACACAGGGCGGCACCAAGACGCAGAGCCGGACCACGGCCGGCGGCACGACCCGGACCCGTAGCCAGAAGAAGACGCAGTCCGCGTCCGCGAGCAAGTCCAGGCCCGCGGCCAAGAGCACGGCCAAGGGAACGGCCAGGACCACGGCCAAGAGCACGGGGAAGGCCACGGCGAGCGGCACCCGCTCACGGTCCGCTTCGGGCACGAACGCGACGAAGCGGTCGGCGTCGCGCACCAAGGCTTCCTGACCGTGGAGCTTCCCCAGGGGGCGGGCGGCGGCACGCCCGTACCTCTGGAGCCGGATACCCGTGTGTGCGGGACATGCGATGAGGGTGGGACATGGTTCTTGGGCTGTTGACCCGTCTGCCTGCGGCGGGCCTGGGGGTGGCGCTCTCCGCGCCCGGTTACGTCGCCCGTGGCGCGGCGGCGTGTGCCACGGCGGCGAACGATGCCGTCGGCGCCGGTCTGCGTGCCGCTTCCGACGGCGCGTCGGCGCTGGCCGGCACCACGGCGCACGTGGCGCACGTGGCACACAACGCACTGCCGGGCGGTCCGGAGGAATGGCGGGCCGGCTCGCGGGTGCACCTGGCGCTGCGGCCGGCCTCGGACGCCCGCGTACGGCGGGCGGGCGGCGTGGAGGCGGTGGCCAGGCGGGTGGCCGGCGCGCTCGCCGAACACCCGGACGTGCTGCTCGCCTACTGGGACGGCGGCCTGGCACGGCTGGTGGTCACCGCCTCGCAGGAGGCGGCCACCGACCGCGTGGTGGAGAAGGCCACCGAGCTGGCCGAACGGTACGGGCTGACGCACGACGACGCGCCCCTGCACGACTTCGCGCACCCCGAGGGCACCACGGCCGTACGGGTCGCGGCGACCGCACTGGCGATGGACGCGGTGGGCGTGGCCGCCGCGGTCACCGGCAAGGTGTTCCGGGTGCCGCGCTCGTCCAGGGTGGTGACCGCCGGCGTCACACTGCTGCGCGAGAACCCGCGGTTCCGGGCCCTGCTGACCACCCGGCTCGGCGCCGCCGGAGCCGACCTGGCACTGGCGGCGGCGAACGCCGTCGTGCACGGCGCGGGCCAGTCCCCGACCTCGCTGGTCCTGGACGGCATGCTGCGCGCCGGCCAGTTGGTGGAGAGCGTCTCGCGGGCGGCCGTCTTCGACGCGGCACACGACCGGGTGTGCGCGCCGGACAGGTCGAGTGCCACACCGCGGGAGGTCGCCCGGCCGCCACTGCGGCCGACGCCGGCCCAGCAGTACGCGGCCCACGCCGCGACCGGCAGCATGATGGGCGCCGCCGCGACGCTGCTGCTGAGGCGGAACCTCAACGAGGCGGCGGAGGCGGTCCTTTCGGGCTCCCCGAAGGCCGCGCGGTACGGCCCCGCGGCCTTCTCCGCGGCCCTGGGCGGCGCCCTGGCGCGCTCCGGCGTCCTGGTCCGCGACCCCGAGCGGCTGAAGCAACTGCAGCTCGTGGACACGGTGGTGCTGCACCCCAGCGCCCTGCGCGGCAGCAGGCGCACCCTCTGCGAGGTGCACCCCAGCGCGGAGGGCTGGGACCGCGAGCGGCTGTGGCGGGCGGCGGCCGCGGCCATCGACCAGGACGAGGGCGGCGAGCAGCCGACGGACAGGGCCGGCGAGGCACCGGCGGACACGGGCGGGGCAGAACTGCGTCCGGTACCGGGCGAGCCGTCGGCGGAGACGGGCATGATGATCGTGTCGGTCGACGGGCGGGACGTCGGCACGGTCACGGTCGGCCGCGAACTCGACCCGCTCACCGAGGCCGTACTGGACGCGGCCCGGCAGGCGGACCAGTACACCGTCGTGGTGGACGACCCGGCGCTGGCGGACTTCGCCGCGCTGGCCGACGAAGTCGTCTCGGCGGAACATCCCCTCGCGGACCACGTACGGCACCGGCAGAACGACGGGCACGTGGTCCTGACCGTGGCGCGCGTGCCCGCACTCCACCCCGACGAGCCGGGCCGCCCGGGCGAGGACGACGAACTGCTCGCCGGGCTGCTGAGCAGCGACGTTGCCGTGGCCGTCACCGACGAGGACAGCGCCGTCGTCTGGGACGCCGACGCCCTGGTCTTCGGCGGCCTGGAGGACGTGTGGCGGCTGCTCGTCGCCGTGCCCGCCGCCCGGTCCGTCGGCCGCCGCTCGCAGGTACTGGCCCGGGCGGGCGCGGCACTGTCCGGCCTGCTCGTCGCCACGGGCGCACAACGACGCGGCCTCGCCGTCCTCGCCGGCTCGCAGCACGGCCCGGTCAACGCGGCGGCCCTGGGCGCACTGGTGACGGGGTGGGCAGCCGCCGTCCGCGTGGCCGCCACCCCGGCCCCGCGGCCCCGCCCCCGCGTGCCGTGGCACGCGCTGGAACCCGACGAGGCCGTGGCCCGGCTGCGCGACGGCCGCCCCGGCGAGCCGACGGCGCTGGCCGGCGCGGTGACGACGGCCCGGGCCCTGGCCGGACGGGTGGCGGGCCACCCCGTCCTCGCGCCGGCCCGGTGGTCGTTCCAGCTCGCCAACGCGGTACGGGCCGAGCTGGACGACCCCCTCACGCCCGTCCTCGCGGTCGGCGCCGCGGCCTCCGCCATCACGGGGTCGGCCGTCGACGCGGCCCTCGTCGTCGGGGCGATGGGCATGAACGCGCTCGTCGGCGGCGTACAGCGGCAGCGCGCCGAACAGGCACTGACCACGCTGGCCAAGGGCCAGAAGCAGAAGGCACGCCGCGCCGACGGCAGCGGCGGGCGCACCACCACGGTGGACGCGGCACGGCTGGCACCCGGCGACGTGATCAAGCTGGAGGTGGGGGACGTCGTCCCCGCCGACGCCCGCCTGCTGGAGCTGACCGGCCTGGAGGTCGACGAGTCCTCGCTGACCGGCGAGTCCCTGCCCACCGCCAAACAGCTCTCCGCGACGCCGCAGGCGGCCATCGCCGACCGCCGGTGCATGGTCTTCGAGGGCACCACCGTGGTCACCGGTCAGGCCACCGCCGTGGTCGTGGACACGGGGGAGCACACCGAAGCCGGCCGGGCCGTCGCGCTCGCCTCCCGCACCCCGCCGGCCGAGGGCGTCCAGGGCCGCCTGCAGGAACTCACCCGCAAGGCACTCCCGCTCACCCTCGCGGGCGGCGCCGCGGTCACCGGCCTGTCGCTGCTGCGCGGCCGCCCGATCCGCGAGGCCGTCGGCGGCGGCGTGGCCGTCGCGGTGGCCGCCGTACCCGAGGGCCTGCCCCTCGTGGCCACCGTGGCGCAACTGGCCGCAGCCCGCCGCCTCACCCGCCGCGGCATCCTCGTCCGCACACCGCGCGCCCTCGAAGCCCTGGGCCGGGTGGACACGGTGTGTTTCGACAAGACCGGCACGCTCACCGAGAACCGGCTGCGCGTCGTCCGGCTCACCACCGCCGACGGCACAGTGTGCGAACCGCGGGACGAAGCCGCGGCCGACGTCCTGCGGCTGGCGGGACGCGCCTGCCCGCAGGAGGCCGAGGACGCCAACGGCCGTCAGGCGCACGCCACCGACGAGGCCGTACTGGCCGCCACCCCGGCCGACCCCGACTGGACCGCCACCGCCGGACTGCCCTTCGAAGCCAGCCGCGGCTACACCGCTGCCGTCGGCGAGACCGGTACGGGCGACCGTCTGCTCGTGGTCAAGGGCGCGCCGGAAACCGTCCTGGACGCCTGCCCCGGCCTCCCCGCCGAGGCCGCCGAGTGGGCACAGTCCCTGGCCGGCGAGGGGCTGCGCGTCCTCGCCGTCGCCACCCGTTCCCTCACCGGCGGCCAGGACGCCGACGACATCGTCAACGAGCCTTTGGCGAAGCTGGAGTTCGCGGGTTTCGTCGCACTCGCCGACACCCCGCGCCCCGGCTCGGCGCCCATGGTCGAGGGGCTGCGGGCGGCCGGGGTGACGCCCGTCATGCTGACCGGCGACCATCCGCACACCGCCCGCGCGGTCGCCGTGGCGCTGGGCTGGCCGGAGGATACCGGCGTCGTCACCGGCGACGAACTCGCGGCCGCCGACCGGGCGGGCCGCGCCCGCCTCCTCAGCGGCGTGGGCGTCATCGCGCGCGTCGCTCCCGAGCAGAAGCTCCAGGTGGTCGAGGGGCTGCGGGCCGCCGGCCGGGTGGTCGCGATGGTCGGCGACGGCGCCAACGACGCGGCGGCGATCCGGGCAGCGCACGTCGGTGTCGGCCTCGCGGCGCGCGGCTCGGCCGCCGCGCGCAACGCCGCCGACCTGGTACTGACCGAACCGGACCTGGCCGTACTGGTCGACGCCGTCCGGGAAGGACGCGCCCTGTGGCGCAGCGTCGCGGACGCCATCAGCATCCTCATCGGCGGCAACGCCGGCGAGGTCGGCTTCACCGTGCTCGGCACGCTGATCGCCGGAGCATCGCCCCTGTCCACCCGTCAGCTCTTGCTGGTCAACCTGCTGACGGACATGTTCCCCGCGATGGCCGTGGCCGTCACACCGCCGGACGACCACAGTACGGAGCAGGCCGCGGCGGAGGGCAGCACACCGGTCGGCACCAGCGCACTGGGCGCTCCGCTGCTGCGCCAGATCCGCCAGCGGGGCATCGTGACCGCGCTGGGCGCCACCGTCGCATGGCTGATCGGCCGCTTCACGCCCGGCACCGCGCGCCGTACCAGCACCATGGCCCTGTGCGGAGTCGTCGGCGCCCAGCTCACCCAGACGCTCATCGGCCGCCAGCGCAGCCCGCTGCTGTGGGCGACCACCGTCGGCTCGGCCGCGGCGCTGATGGCGGTCGTGCAGACGCCCGGCCTCAGCCACTTCTTCGGCTGTACGCCGCTGGGGCCCGTGGCCGGCATGGGCGTGGCCGCCGCCATCGTGACCAGTCTCCTCGGGCCGCGCGTCACCCCGCCGGTCGAACGCCTCGTCGCCGACCTGCAGGGCAGGCTCCAGGGGCGGCTGCGTGCGGCGGGCGCCGCGGTGGTGTAGCGCGTACGGCCCGCCGCTTCCGGGCAGTGGCGGGGGAGATGCCCGAAAGGGCGCCTGACTCTTCCCCGCCCGCTGCCCGGACGCCCCTGTGGCGCCGCCGCCGGCCGTGACACGCTCAAGGGTGCCGAGCCGGCGCGGACCCGGCGGCGCGGGCCCGCCATGCGGCCGGCCCATGACGGAGGAGAAGGGCGACCATGGTGCGGCGGCCACAGCAGGACGGGATGCCCCGGCACGCGGTTCCGCAGCCCCTCCGGCGACCGGCAACTCCGGGCGCCACCGGCACGGCGGCCCGTACGGCGGCGGACCTCGTCGGGCGGGGGCTCGCCGGCCGCGCCGACGCCGAGGCCCTGGCCGTACTGCAGCGCAGCGCGGGCAACGCCGCACTGGCCCGGGTGGTCGGTGCGACGGGCGGCACCCGGAGCGACCGGCGCACCGAGGGCCCGAGCGACGGTGCGTCCCTGCACGCCGTCCAGCGGCTCGGCTCCGTCCCCGGCGGCAGCTACCCCACCCATGCCGAACCGGGCGAGAAGGGCCCGCACTTCATGGCGCAGGAGCAGGAGGCGCAGGTCGTGGTCGGCAGTGGCGCGACCCTCGGCCCGCGCGGCATCCCCGAGCGCGTCCGCTACCCGGCCCGTGAGGTCAAGCCCGCCGAGGCGGGGCTGCGGGTCGCGGACGACGGCACGCTCGCGGTGCTCGACAAGGACGAGCCCAAGGAGTTCTACGCCGTCGGCGAGGTCGTCGACAACGCCAACGCCTCCCTGGCAGCGGCCGGCAGCATCGTGCGCCTGGCGCTCCAGGGCCGGAGCATCACCGTGGGTGAGCGGCGTCTGTCCCGCGTGCAGCCGGTGCTGGCCCAGCAGGCCCGGCAAGCCCCGCCGGCCGGCGAGGAGTTCGTCTCGCTCGTACGCAGTACGTGCATCACGGTGGCCTGCAGGCTGATGGGGTCGGACCGGGACAAGACGAGCCGGGTGGTGCTGGGCGGCGGCGCCGGCGGGTTCGAGATCACCCCCGGCTCGGACAGCGACGCGCGCGTCAGCAGCCTCGCCGGGCAGATCGCCACCACCTCCGACGGTGGCCTGGACGTACCGGGCGCCGTGGACGCGGCGGAGGCCAGGGACCGGAAGGCGCCGGACAACGGCAGGGCGTACGGCGAGGCCATCAGGGACGGCGGCCGGGACGCGACCGCGGCACGGCTGGGCGTCAACCAGTACGCCTCGCCCGGGGTCGGCGAGGGCTTCGCCATCTTCAGCATGGCCGCCCAGGACGAGCGCGACCACTCCGTGAGCCCGCCGGCGGCCCGCGGCGACGACGTCTGGGGCTACCACTTCGCCGCCGTGGTCGCCTCCTCCCTGGACGGCACCTGCCGGGTGACGCTGGAGAACTACGCACGCAACGACTTCGACCGCATCGCGCGTGAGGAGCTGTACGACACGCTCTACCGGCGCGCGAAGGAATCCGGCGGCTGGTTCAGCGGCCTGAGCGAACTGAAGCCGGAGGACGGCCAGCAGGCGTTCAAGAAGAAGTTCGACGACGTGCTCCGCAAGCTGTGCACGGACCCGGCCATCAAGGACATCCACGGGCTGCCCCGGCGCCGGCTGCAGGAAGACTTCGAGGACCACACCGGCCGCGCCTGGTTCTTCCGCGTCTACGGCGGCGGCCCGGGCGAGTCCTTCCACGAACAGCAGTCGGCCTCCGGCTACTTCAACAATCCGCTGACGGTGCGTGTGGCCAAGCCGTGAGCGGGGACGGCCTCCCCGCCGTATGGTGAGCACCGGCGGAGCCGCCGGGCCGCCGACGAGAGCCGACCGTACCGAGGAGGAGCGTCATGGCGGAGGAGCAGCCCGAGGTGCCGGACCACACTGCCGTGCGAACCGCTCTCTGGCGGGCGTTGCACCTTGAGGTCGATGCGCCGCCGCACGTGATCGAGGACGAGGTGGGGCTGCGGCTCGCGGACCCCGGCGACGGCTGGCGCGCCCGTCCGGACATGGACCCGCAGGCCACCCGGGGATTCCGCGCGGCCATCGTGGCACGCGCCCGGTTCATCGAGGACCTGGTGACGGAGCAGGCCGATCGCGGCGTCACCCAGTACGTCATCCTGGGCGCGGGGCTGGACACCTTCGCGCAGCGCCGGCCCGAGGTCGCGGCACGGCTGCGGATCTTCGAGGTCGATCAGCCGGGACCCCAGGCGTGGAAGCGCCGCCGCCTGCACGAACTCGGCTACGGCATCCCCGACGGGCTGCATCTGGTGCCGGTCGACTTCGAGGCCGCCACGCCCTGGCCCGAGCAGCTGGCCGCCGCCGGGTTCGACCCCGGCCGGCCCGCGGTCGTCGTCTCCACCGGCGTGACCATGTACCTCACCAAGGACGCCACGGCCGACACCCTGCGCCGGATCGCCGCGTTCGCCCCCGGCTCGACGCTGGCCATGACCTTCCTGCTGCCGCCCGAACTCCTCGACGACGCCGACCGCCCCGGCCTGCGGGCCAGCCAGGAGGGCGCGCAGGCGTCCGGTACGCCGTTCCTCAGCTTCTATCCGCCGGAGGAGATGCTGGCGCTGGCGCGTGAGGCGGGGTTCGCCGAGGTGCGGCACGTGTCGGGGGCCTCGTTCGCCGAGCGGTACTTCGCCGGCCGGGCCGACGGCCTCCGCCCGTCGAGCGGCGAGGACCTGCTGCTGGCCCGCAGCTGAACCGAGGGCGGCGGCGTCCTGCGCCGATGCGGTCTCCGGCCGGCGCCGTGCGGCCGGCCGCACGACTGGCCGAACGTGCACACGCACCGTGTGCGGTGTGCCGCATAGAGTGAGTTTCTGTGTGCGAGTGTCCTGGTTTGCCGTGTTGTGCCCTGTCCCGTGTCGCGCGGTGCCGCCTGCGGCGCCCTGCCGCCGTTTCAGCTGTTTCAGGCCGGTCATCGCGGCTACTGGGCAGGCGGGCAGGCCGCACATCGGAGGATCCGCTGCTCAGGATCCACGCACCGGCTGACTGAGGGCCGGCCCCGCACCGGCTCACGGGTGGCCGGCCGACCGACATGAAGGAGTTCTCGACGATGGACGACGCCAACCCTCTGAAGCAGGCCGCGGAGAAGGTCACCGACGCGCTGCGGCACTCGACCGGGCCAGAGGAGGGCATCCCGGGCAAGCCCGGACCCGAGACGCCGCCCGTCGACGAGCCGGTCGAGCCGCGCGGCCCGCTGCCGCCCAAGCCCGACCAGAGCGGCCCCGCGACGATGTCGCCGACCGGCGAGCCCACCGGTGCGGACCAGGCGGACGTCGCGCAGCGCGGCGAACGGCTGACGGACGCCCAGGGCGTCCGGCTCCCCGACACGGACCACTCCCTGAAGGCCGGACCCCGCGGACCGGTCCTGATGCAGGACCACCACCTGCGCGAAAAGGTCATGCACTTCGACCACGAGCGCATCCCGGAGCGCGTGGTGCACGCGCGCGGCGCCGCGGCCCACGGCGGCTTCCAGGGGTACGGGACGGCGGCGAACGTCACCAAGGCGGCGTTCCTCGGCAAGGACGTGGAGACGCCGGTGTTCGTACGGTTCTCCACCGTCCTCGGCTCCCGCGGCTCGTCCGACACGGTGCGCGACACCCGCGGCTTCGCGACGAAGTTCTACACCTCCGAGGGCGTCTTCGACCTGGTCGGCAACAACATCCCGGTCTTCTTCATCCAGGACGCGATCAAATTCCCGGACATCATCCACGCCGGCAAGCCGCACCCCGACCGGGAGATCCCGCAGGCCCAGAGCGCGCACGACACGTTCTGGGACTTCGTCACCCTGCACACCGAAGCGGCCCACCACACGCTGTGGAACATGTCCGACCGCGGCATCCCGCGCTCCTACCGGATGATGGAGGGCTTCGGCGTCCACACCTTCCGGCTGGTCAACGCCGAGGGCGCCACGACCCTGGTCAAGTTCCACTGGAAGCCGAAGCTCGGCGTGCACTCGCTGGTCTGGGAAGAGGCTCAGATCATCAACGGCGTCGACCCGGACTTCCACCGCCGGGACCTCGCCGACGCCATCGAGGCCGGTGCCTACCCGCAGTGGGAACTGGGCATCCAGACCTTCCCCGACACGCCCGAGCAGACCTTCGAGGGCATCGACCTCCTGGACCCGACGAACCTCGTCCCCGAGGAGCTCGCCCCGGTCCAGCCGATCGGCCTGCTCACCCTCAACCGCAACCCCTCGAACTTCTTCGCCGAGACCGAGCAGGTGGCGTTCCACGCCGGCCACCTCGTCCCCGGCATCGACATCACCGACGACCCGCTGCTCGCCGGGCGGCTCTTCTCGTACCTGGACACCCAGATCACCCGGCTGGGCGGCCCGAACTTCCCGCAGCTGCCCATCAACCGCCCGCACGCCCCCGTCAACGACATGCTGCGCGACGGCATGCACCAGACGGCGGTGCACCGGGGCGTCGCGCCCTACAAGCCCAACTCGCTCGACGGGGGCTGTCCCTTCGTGGCGGGCGCGGACGCCGGCGCGTTCGTCGAGACACCGGTCGAGGTGCCGGCGGCGCGGAAGGTGCGGGAGGCCCCTGAGTCCTTCGCCGACCACTTCAGCCAGGCCCGCCGCTTCTGGCTGAGCATGTCGCCGGTGGAGCGCGAGCACATCATCGACGCGTACACCTTCGAGCTCGGCAAGTGCTACGAGCAGGCCGTCAAGGAGCGGGGCCTGAAGGTACTGGCCAACATCGACCCCGAGCTCTGCGCCCAGGTCGCGACGGGCCTCGGCCTGCCGGCACCGGAACCCACCGAGGAGCTCGCCGCGGTGGAGCCGAGCCCCGCGCTGTCGCAGGTCGGCAAGGTGTGGCCGGTGGACGGCCGGATCGTCGGCATCGTCACCGACGAGACCGGTGACCTGGACGGCGTACGCGCGGTGCGGCAGGCCGTGCTCGACGCGGGCATGGTGCCGCTCGTCATCGCACCGGCCGGCGGCAAGCTGGGAAGCGGCGACGACGCGCTCACGGTACAGCGCACCTACGTCACCGCCCGCTCCGTAGAGTTCGACGCCGTCCTCGTCGCGGGCACCCCCGGCACCGGCAAGGACGCCCTCGGCGCACGGGACGCCAAGGCGGCCGCTGGCCCGTCCGGCGAGCAGGCGGCGGCGACCGATCCGCGGGTCGGCCTCCTGCTGTCCGAGGCCTTCCGGCACGGCAAGGCCATCGGCGGCTGGGCGGGCGCCGACGCCGTACTGGGCACCGCCGGCGTCCCGGCCGACGCGCCCGGCGTCGTGCTCGGCGACAGCGGACCCGCCACCCTGGAACGCATCACGCAGCTCCTCGGCAGCCACCGCGTGTGGGAGCGCTTCGCCACCTCCGTGTGACGCGGCAAGTCCCCAGCGGCACGTACGTCGGGTGAGACGTCAGTGGCCGGCCGCCTTCTCGGCGGCCGGCCACTGTGCGGTGTTCAGCCCCGCAGCCGCTCGGCGATGTCCGCCAGGTGCCGGCCCTGGTAGCGCGCGGCCTCCAGCGTCGCCGCGTCCGGGCCCTCGCCGCCGCCGCTGGGCCAGCTGGTGCCGTACGGGTTGCCGCCCGCCGCGTACAGCAGCGGGTCGGTGTAACCGGGCGGCACGATGATGCAGCCCCAGTGGTAGAAGACGTTGTTCAGCGACAGCAGCGTGGACTCCTGCCCGCCGTGCCGGTTCATCGCAGAGGTGAAGCTGGTGGCCGGCTTGCTGTGGAAGACGCCCGCCTGCCACAGCCCGCCCGTGAGGTCGATGAACTGCTTCAGCTGCGAGGACACGTTGCCGAACCGGGTCGGTGTGCCGAAGGCGTAGGCCGTCGCCCACTCCAGGTCCTCCAGCGTCGCCTCCGGCACCTGGTTCTTCGTCGCGTCGACATGCGCGCGCCAGGCGGGATTGGCGTCGATGGCGGCATCCGGCGCCAGCTCCGTCACCCGGCGGAGCCGTACCTCGGCGTTGCGGCCGGCGGCTCCGTCGGCGACGGCCTGGGCCAGCTGGTGAACGTTCCCGGTGGCGCTGTAGTAGATGACAGCGACGCGCACACTCATGAGCAAGCTCCTGACATAGGGGGTGCGGAACTCCCACTGTTCCCGACAAAGCGGAAGTCGAACGGGTGACACACCGTGGCACCGCCGCAGAAGTGACACTCACTCCCCATGAGTATGTAACGCGTGTTACTTTCCCCGTGTGAGTGAGGAAACGGCGAGGCAATGGGTGGTGCTGATCGTGCGGTTGCCCGCACAGCCGTCGCGCCACCGGGTGGCGGTCTGGCGGGAGCTGCGCAAGGTCGGCGCGCTCTCGCTCGGCCAGGGCGTCTGGGCGGTGCCGGACGTGCCGGTCTTCGCCGACGGCGTGCGGCGGGCCCTGGAACTGGCCGAGCGCGCCCAGGGCGAGACCGTGGTGCTGCGGGCCGCCGGCCGGGAACCGCGGGACGCGGCCCGGTTCGAGGCGATGTTCACCGCGGCGCGCGAGGAGGACTGGGCCGAGTTCACCGCCGACTGCGGTAAGTACACGGCGGAGCTGGACAAGGAGATCGCGCAGCGCAAGTTCACCCTGGCCGAGCTGGAAGAGGAGGAGCAGTCGCTGGAGCGGCTGCGCCGCTGGCACCGCGATCTCAAGGCCCGCGACGTGTTCGGCGCGCCGGGCGGCGCGGCGGCCGACCGGCGGCTCGCCGAGTGCGCGCGGCGCTTCGAGGGCTACAGCGAACGGGTCTTCGCCCACCTCCACGCGTTCTCCGACGGCAGCGAGGGAGAGGCGTCGTGAGCGGACAGCCGGCCACCGGCGCCACCGCCGCACCGGCCACGGACGGGCGGCGGATGTGGCCGCTGTACGCCGCCGGCTTCACCACCGCCTTCGGCGCGCACGGCATCGCGGCCAACCTCGGCGCAGGCGACGCCGACCTGGTCAGGTCGGTGCTGTACCTGGGCGTGCTGCTGGCGCTGTACGACGGTGCCGAGGTCGTCCTCAAGCCCGTTTTCGGCACCCTCGCCGACCGCGTGGGCGCCCGGCCGGTCCTGCTGGGCGGGCTGGTCGCGTTCGCCGCCGCCTCCGCCGTGTTCGTCGCCGTACGGGATCCCGGCTGGCTGTGGGCCGCCCGGCTGGGCCAGGGCGCCGCGGCGTCCGCGTTCTCGCCGGCCGCCTCCGCGCTGGTCGCCCGGCTGAACCCGCAGGCCAAGCACGGCCGCGCGTTCGGCTCGTACGGCTTCTGCAAGAGCATCGGCTACACCGCTGGGCCCCTGCTCGGCGGTGCGCTGGTGTGGGCGGGCGGACTGACGCTGCTGTTCGCCGTCCTGATGGTGCTGGCCGCGGCCGTCGCCGTGTGGGCCGCGCTCGCCGTACCCGCCGTGCCGCCCCTGCCCAAGCAGCGCCAGACCCTCCTGGGCCTGGCCCGCCGGCTCGCCGACGGCGCCTTCCTGCGGTCGGTCGCCGCGCTGGCCGCCGCCACCGCTGCGCTGTCCGTGGGCGTGGGATTCCTGCCCCTGTCCGGCGCGGCCGACGGCCTGCCGCCGCCGGCCACCGGCGCCGCCGTCTCCGTCCTCGCGGCGTGTGCCGCCGTGGTCCAGCCGTGGGCCGGGCGCGCGCTGGACGAGGGCCGGCTGACCGCCCGCACGGGGCTGGCCGTGGGGCTCGCCGTGACGGCGTGCGGCCTGGCCGCCGCACTGCTGCCCGGCGTGGCCGGACTCCTGACGGCCGCCGTCCTGATCGGCGCCGGCACCGGCCTGATCACCCCGCTCGGCTTCGCCGCCCTCGCCGGCGCGACGCCCCGGGAACGCATGGGCCAGACCATGGGCGCCGCCGAACTCGGCCGCGAACTCGGTGACGCCGGAGGCCCGCTCCTGGTCGCCTCCATCGCCACCGCCGCCACGCTGACCTGGGGCTATCTGGCCCTCGCCGTGCTGACGGCCCTCCTGCCACTGGCCCTGGCGGTCCGCCGCCCGAACGGCAGCTCCTGAAGGTGCGTCAGACGGCGACGCGGGGCTCTGCGGGGCTCAGGTACCGCACGCCGACGTCGTCGCTGTGCGCGGCGAGCAGGCCGCGCAGTTCCTCCGCCGCGGTCTTCAGCAGGTCGCCGTCGCGCGAGGCGGCGACGGTCTCGAGGGCGAACACGACGTGCGCGGAGTCCTCGGTGACACGGGTGCGGTGGGCGTCGCGGTGGTTCCAGTGCCGGGTCAGTACGCCGGCGGAGTCGACGTAGACGACCTCACCGGGCTTGGGGTGCTCGACGGTGCCGGGCTCGCCGAGCGGGGTGAAGGACTCGGTGCCGTCCGCGTACCGGATGATGACGTCACCGGTGACGGTGGTCAGGTCGAAGGCGCCGGCGGGCAGGCCGTGGCGCACCGAGACGGCGTTGTACGAATCGACGGCCGGGTTGATGCGCGGCAGCGTGCCCTTCTTGGCGAGACGGCGGCCGAGCGCGTCGACGCTGGGGCGGATGCGGCGGGGGTTGGTGCCGAAGGCGCGGTAGGCGGTGTGCCAGCTCTCGATGCGGGGGTCGCTCTCGTCGGCGGGCTGCCAGGAGCCCTCGGCGAGCCGCTGCTCCAGCTCGGCCAGCGCGGCGCCGGTGTCGGGCCAGTCTTCGCGACCGCGCAGGCCGGTGGCCGTGACGAGGGCGATCAGGGTGTCGGGGAAGGCGTCCGCGACGGCGGGGGCGAGGAGGAAGGAGGGCATGGGAGAGGTTCCGTTCCGTGCGTGGGGTGGGGTGGGCTGGGGTGGGCTGGGGGGGATGCGCTGATGCCAGGGGGTTCGGGCTGCCCGCCCTGCTGACTCGCTCAGGTCAGGGCCAGCAGGCTGACCGCGACGGCGGCGGTGCCCAGGCCGACGAGCTGGCCGCGGTGGATGCGCTCGGCGAGCACGCCACGGGCGAGCAGTACCGTGCCCGCCGGGTACAGGGCCGTGATCACGGCGACGACGGCGAGGTCCCCGCTGCGGGAGGCGAGCAGGAACAGCAGGTTCGCCACCGAGTCCAGCGCTCCCGCGCCTGCCGACATCGCGTACGCGGGCCGCTCGGAGCCCAGCCGGCGGCGCATCAGGCCCGCCGCTGCCAGGGTGACCGCCGAGGAGACCGCGCGCCCGACGATCAGCGGGGCCACGCCGCTGTCGGACGGCGCCTGGTGCAGACAGATCAGCTGGAGCGCGATGGCGGCGCCGGCGCCGAAGGCCAGCAGCAGCGCGGTACGCGAGGGTCGTGCCGAGCCGGCGCCGTGCCCGGCGCTGACCAGCACCACCGCCACCAGTGCGAGCGGCAGGCCGACCAGCCCGGCGGTGGCCAGGTGCTCGCCCTGCAGCAGCCCCACCCCGACGGGGAGCGCGGCGGAGACCAGCGCGGTGACGGGGGAGAGCACGTTCATCGGGCCGATGGCCAGCGTGCGGTAGAGCAGCGCGAACGCGGCGGCCGAGGCGAGCCCGGAAGCGGCGCCCCAGCCGACGGCGGAGGCGCTGAAGGAGGCGCCCAGTACGGGCCACAGCAGCAGTTCGACCGCCAGACTGGCCGGCGCGGCGATCATGACGGTACGCAGCACATGGGCCTTGCGGGCGCCGAGTCCGCCGAGGAAGTCGGCGCACCCGTAGGCGAGGGAGCTGCCCAGAGCCAGCAGCAGAGCGATCACGGTACATCCCTTACAATCTCATTGGAACGACCGAACCGTACAACGAAATGACCGGCGCGTGTCAACCGAACGACCGCGTGGTGCAATCCACTGGCCCGTCGGTGAGGCCGGTGCCCGCCGGTGAGGAGGGTGATCAGGTGCCCGAGACAGCCGCAGCCCTGCGGACGGTCGCGCACAACGTCCGGGCGGCCCGCGTCCGCGCGGGCCTGTCCCTGGAGGAGCTCAGCCGGCGCGCCCAGGTGAGCAAGGGCGCCCTGGTCGGCCTGGAGAAGGCCCAGGGCAACCCCAACCTGGCCACGCTGGTGCGGCTGGCCGACACCCTGGGCATCTCGGTGTCGGCGCTGATGCAGGGACGGGCCGAGGGCCGGGTCCGCATCGTGGCCGCCGACACCGTCGCACCGCTGTGGACCGGCAACCGGGGCAGCGAGGCCCGGCTCCTGCTGACCACCTCCGGCCCGGCCCCCGTCGAGGTCTGGCGCTGGCAGCTGGAACCGGGCGAGGAGTACCCCAGCCACCCGCACCAGGCCGGAGTGGTGGAGACCGTCAGCGTCACCGCCGGGCGGATGACGCTGATCGTGGACGGCACCGAGCACACCGTCGAAGCCGGCCGGACCGCCACCTTCGACGGCGACACCGCACACACCTACCGCGGCGCCGGCACCACCACCTGCCACCTGATCATGACAGTCCACCTCCCACCCGGCCCGTCACCGACGCCCTGAACGGCGCGGGGCCGGCGGCTGGCCGGCCCCTCGCCCGAAGCCGGAAGTGCAGGTCGGTGGCGTCGGCGGCGGTAGCCATACGTACGCGACCGATCTGTTCCGGCGGGGCCGGGGCCGGAGTGAACAGCGGTACGGGAGCGGTGGTACGGGCCGTTGCTGCTGCCGGGCCCGAAGCCGCGCATCGCGGCCGATATATCTCCTCCGGGATCGGCTGATCGGTGCCTCACCCGCGCCGGGCGGTGTGCCTACTGTGGCAGCATGCCGACGAGCAGGAGGTAGCCTTCCATGGCGCCGCAGCGTGGAGTGTATTTCCTGGCGAACGATGGATTCCTGGACTACGCGACCGCGTTCCTCAACAGCTTCCGGCGGTTCAACCCCGACCTTCCGCTGTGCCTCATTCCCTTCGCCGACGACACCGGCGCACTGCGCGCGCTTCAGTCCAGCCACGGCTTCTCGGTACTGGACGACCGCGAGGTACTGCACGCGTGCGACACGGTCGGGGCGGCCATCCGCGGCACTCCCCGTGGCCACTTCCGCAAACTCGCCATGTGGGAAGGGCCGTTCGAGGAGTTCGCGTACTTCGACTCCGACACCGTCGTCCTGCACAGTGCCGACTTCGTCTTCGACCTGCTCGCCGACTACGGCTTCCTCACCGCCCACGGCAACGACCCCACCACCCGCCGGTTCGTCTGGAACGACTCGATCGAGACGACCGGACGGCTCACCGAGGAACAGTTCGGCTTCGCCGGCGCCACCGGCTTCGTCGCCTCCCGCAAGGAGTGCCTGCCGCTCGCGGACGTCGTCCGGCGGCTGCCCGAGGTACGCGACCTGCTGCCGCACATGTGCCCGGGGCTGAACGACCAGCCGATGCTCAACTACCTGATGGTGACGTCCGGTTACCGCTACGCCAGCCTCAGCGCACTGGCCGACGCGGGCGCCGAGGGCCTCGCGGTGGAGTGGTGGGGCGGCGATCCGGTCGGTGCGGTCGAGGACGGCCGGGTGGTGTCGCCGGACGGCCACCCGCCGCTGTTCGTGCACTGGTCCGGCACGTTGAAACAGGCGGCCGCACCGCTCGTCAACCGCGCGCTGTGGGAGACGTACCGAGCCGGCGCCGCACCGGGCTCGCCGGCCGCGGCCGGGACGGATGCGGTGACCGGCGCGGCGGCGGACAACGCCTCGCCCACCGGCTCCGGTGCGGGCGCCGTCACCTGCACCTTCGAGGACGGGACGACACAGGGCTGGTCCTGCCGCGTGGGCAGCGCCCGGGTGACGGTCAGCGACGCCTGCGCCCACAGCGGCACCCACAGCCTGCTGTGCAGCAGCCGCACCGAGCCGTGGGAGGGGCCCCGGCTGGCACTGCCCGCCCCGCCGACGCCCGGTGCTGCGTACGCCTTCCGGCTGTGGGCCCGGCTCGCCCCCGGCGAGGCACCCGCGGACCTCAAGCTCACGATGGAACGCCACCACACCGGCGGCACCTGTTACGACACCGTGGTACCGGACACCCGCGTCGCGGCTGATCACTGGACCGAGCTCGGCGGCACCTACACCCTCACCCACGAGGCCACCCGGCTCGTCGTCTACGCCGAATCCCTCCACGGCACCGTGCCCTTCCACCTCGACGACTTCACCATGACCGTCTCCGGCCCCGCGCCGGCGTCCGCCGGCCACACGAGCCCGTACGGCCTGACCAGCGAGACGGACGGCGAACTGATCGGGACCGTGCTGCTGAACGCCGCCGCGTACCGGGACGGGCAACGGGACGGGGGAGGAGGTAAGCGGCCGCTGCGGGTCCTGGAGTGGGGCTCCGGGCGCAGCACCCTCGCCTTCCCGCAACTGCTCGCCGACGCCGGCGTACCGTGCCACTGGACCAGCCTGGAACACCACCGCGGCCACCTCGACACCGAACTGCCGCCACTGCTCGCCGCACGGCCGGGCGTCTCCGTGCGGTACATGGACGGGGAACCGGCCACCGGCCACGACGAGGCGGCCGGCACCGACGGCGTCCCGTACACACCCGGCACCGACGGCGTACGGATCGACGTGGTGTGCTGGGACAGAGGCCCGCTGCACCCGCACTTCGGCGTCAGCCACTACGCGGACCGCGCCGCCGACCTCGACGACTACGTCGCCTACCCCATGACGGCTGCCGGAGCGGCAGAGGCTCCGGGACCGTACGACGTCATCCTGATCAACGGGCGCAAGCGCCGCCGCTGTCTGCTGACCGCACTGCGGCTCCTCGGTGAGCGGACGGCCGTCCTGCTGCACGACGCCGGCCGCCCGTACTACCACTGCGCCCTGGAGGCGTACCCGGCCGGCCGGTTCCTCGGAGACGCGCTGTGGATCGGCGGCAAGGACCAGGACCTGCTCACCGACCTCGCGTTCTCGCCCGCGCCGACGCCACGGAGCTGCCCTTGAGCGTCACCGTCGCCATACCGACCACCCTCGAACGCCCCACGGTGCGGTCCACCGTCGAGTCAGCGCTGGCCGCCGCGGCGTACGACCCGCACGCCGAGGTGCTGGTCATGGTCAATGGCACCCCGCCGTCCCCCGACCCCCTGGCTCACCTCGGCTCGCCTCAGGTGCGGGTGCTCCACCTGCCCCGGCGGAGCGCGCCCGGCGCCCGGAACGCCGCACTGGAGACGGCATGCCACGACACCGTGCTCTTCACCGACGACGACTGCCGGCTGCCGGCGACCTGGTGCACGGACCTCGCCACGGCACTGCACCTGCCCGCGGAGGTCGCCGTGGCCGCGCCGGTCCGCGCCGAAGGGCCGGGCCCGCTGCTCGCCTACATGAACTACCAGCGCCTCTTCGACGCGCCACCGGACGGTGCGGGCGGTGCGGCGTACGTGGTGACGGCCAACTGCGGCGTGCGGCGCGACCGGCTCCCGCACCGCATGCGCTTCGACGACACCCACTTCAACAACGCCGCCGAGGACGCCGACTTCGGCCTCCGGCTCCGCGCCGCCGGACACTCCCTCCGATGGCTGGCCCGGTCGGCCCCCGTCACCCACCGGCTCTCCGGCGCCATCGTGGAGATCTCGGACCGGTGGCTCCGTTACGGCCGGGCCCACGTCCGCCTGCACACCCGCAAGCGGCATCCCGGTACCGCGCTCGGCGGCGTACGCCGCTGGTACGCGGCCATGTGCCAGGACACCGCACGCGTCCACCGCTGCTTCAGCGAGCTGGCCGACCCCGTACTGCGCGAGGCCTTCACCGCGTACGACCTCATCCTGGGCGCCTCCTTCCTCATCGGTTACCTCGAAGAGCTCGGCAGTGAGTGGGGGCGCCCGCTGATCACGGTGGACCACGACAAACTCACGGCCGGCTGGGACCGCGTGGCACGGTGGCAGGAAGCACTCGTCTCCGCCACACCGGACGGGCCGCCGCCGGAAGTCCGGCCCGATTACCACCGGTTCGGCATCGCGGCGGGGGAGTGGCTGCCGGTGCCCGAGTGGTACACCAGCCTGCTCCAGACGTACGCGAGTCCGCTCCCCGACGGCGACGGCGACACCGGCGGGAACAGCAACGGCAACGGGACCAGCGACGGGAACGCGAACGGTGACGGCACCGCGTACGCACGCGATCTCGCCGCCTTCCTGCGTTCCCCGCACCCCGCACCGCCCGGCCCGACCGCCGAGGAACTGCACCGTGCCTGGACCGCCTGTCCCGGCGGCGCGCCGCGGAACGCGGACGAGGCCGACCGGGCGCTGCGCGGAGCCGGCGCCTGCATGAGGGAAGGCGGCCGCGTCCTGGAGGCGTACCTGCCGGCGCGCCCACTCCTCGGGAGCCGCACATGACGCGGCACCCGCAACCACCCGGAGGTCGCACATGAGCCGCCGTCAGACCGTGGTCGTCGCCGGCGGGGCCGGCTTCGTGGGCTCCCACCTGTGCCGGTGCCTGCTCGACGGGGGACACGCGGTCATCTGCCTCGACAACCTGCTCACCGGCGACCTCCGCAACATCGCGGGGCTCGGCCGGCGCGGCCCGTTCCGCTTCCGGCGGCACGACATCACGGAGACCACCGCACTTCCCGGCCCCGTCGACGTGGTCTTCCATCTCGCCTCGCCCGCCTCGCCCCGCGACTACCTCAGCCATCCGCTCGCCACGCTCGCCGCAGGCTCGGCCGGTACGGACAACCTGCTGCGGCTGGCCCAGGAGAAGTCCGCCCGCTTCGTCCTCGCCTCCACCTCCGAGGTCTACGGCGACCCGCTCGTCCATCCGCAGCCCGAGACGTACTGGGGCAATGTCAACCCCACCGGCCCGCGCAGCGTCTACGACGAGGCCAAACGCTTCGCGGAGGCGCTGACGGCCGCCCACCGCAGGGCCCGCGGCACCAGCACCGCGATCGCCCGCATCTTCAACACCTACGGGCCGCGCATGCGCCCCGCCGACGGCCGTGCCGTGCCCGCGTTCGTCACCCAGGCGCTGCGCGGCGACCCGGTCACCGTCGCGGGCGACGGCCTGCAGACCCGTTCCCTCTGCTACGTCGACGACCTCGCCGAAGGGCTTCTGCTGCTGGCCGCGGCGGCGACGCCCGGCCCGGTCAACCTCGGCAACCCGTACGAGATCACCATGCTCGACCTCGCCCACCAGGTCATCCGCATGACCGGCTCCGCATCTCCCGTCGTCTTCGTCGAACGCCCGCCGGACGACCCGTCGTTGCGCCGCCCCGACATCACACGGGCGCGGGAGGAGCTGGGCTGGAAGCCGACCACCGGCCTGCCGGAAGGGCTGCTCCGTACCATCGCGTGGTTCCGCTCGACGGCGACCGCGCCCACGTCGGCCCTCTCCTGACCTTGGGCGCATCTTGACCCTCAGCGAACTGGCCGCCCGGCACGGACTCGTCTTCGGCACAGCGCTCACCGAGCGGGGCCTCGCCGATCCCCGCTACCGGGCGCTCGCCGCGACCCAGTTCAGCAGTGTCACCCCCGAGAACGCCATGAAGTGGGACCACGTGGAACGCGAACGCCACACCCGCACCTGGGCCGCGGCCGACGCGATCGCACGCTTCGCCGCGCGGCACGGCCAGGAAGTGCGCGGCCACCCGCTGGTCTGGTACGACCAACTGCCGCCCTGGCTCACCGGGGGCCACTTCACCCCGGGTGAGCTGACCACCCTGCTCCGTACGCACGTCACCACCCTGGCCCGGCGCTACGCCGGCACGGTCACGGCCTGGGACGTCGTCAACGAGCCCCTGGCGGACGACGGTTGCCTGCGCCGCAGCATCTGGCACGAAGCGCTCGGCCCCGACCACATCGCCCAGGCCCTCACCTGGGCGCACGCCGCGGACCCCGGAGCACGTCTCTACCTCAATGAGTTCAACACCCTTGAGGAGAACCCCAAGAGCAAGGCGCTGTACGACCTGGCCGGCTCACTCCTCGACCGGGGCGTCCCCCTGCACGGCATCGGCTTCCAGTGCCATCTGCTGCTGGGACAGGAGATGCCGGCCGTGGCCCGGACGCTGAACCGCTTCGCGGAACTCGGCCTGGAAGTGGCCGTCACCGAGCTCAGTGTGCGAATGCTGCCGCCGGTCACCCCCGCGAAGCTGGCCGCCCAGGCCGCCGCCTACCGCGCCGTCGTCGAGCAGTGCCTCGCCGCGCCCGCCTGTACCGGCCTCACGGTCTGGGGCGTCGGCGACGCGGATTCCTGGGTGCCCCAGGGCAGCCGCAGCCCGTACGGACACCCCACCCTCCACGACGAGGACTACCGCCCCAAACCCGCCAGGGAAGCCGTGGCCCGCGCCCTGGCCGCCACGCCGCGCGGCCTCGGAGAGCGGTCCCGGCACGTGGGCCGAGCGCATGGCCCTGCGCTGATCAGGACGACCGACCACGTACCGCCTCCCCCGGGACCAGCCCGCGCTCCCGCTCCGTGAGCCAGTCGGCGACCCGCCGCGCGCGGCGAACCCCGATGACGACGATGCGTCAGGCGGCCGCCGCGCAATTGCGCCACTGAGCCGGCGTACCCAGCGGGACCGGTCTCAGGTGGTGGCCCCCAGGTCCACGTCCAGGTCCTCGGTTTCCGTCCAGAAGCCGTCGTCCGCCTCCTGGAGCCGCGCCGCGGCGTGCTTCAGATGGCGGCGGGCGGCCGCGCACGCCGCCTCCGCGTCGCCGGACTCGATGGCGGCCAGGATGGCGTGGTGCTCCTGCCGGACCGCCTCGAAGAAGTCCGTCCGCCGCGCCTCGTTCGCCCGCGTGACCCGGATGCCGCTGCGCAGCACCTCGCCGAGGTACCGCAGCGTCGACACCATCACCGTGTTCCCCGTCGACTCGGCGATGGACCGGTGAAAGGCGTAGTCCTCGTCGGCGCCGTCACCACCGGCCGCGACCGCGGCGTCGATCGCGTCCAGCGCCTCCCGCATCCGCGCGACGTCGTCCGGCGTGGCGCGGGTGGCCGCCAGCGCGGCCGCCTCGCCCTCGATGGCACGGCGCAGCTCCACGATCTGCCGCACCTTCGCCTTGGTGTCGTCCGCCTCGGCCTCCAGGTCGAGCGGCCGGGTGCGCCGGGGCATGACGAACACACCGAGGCCCTGGCGCGGTTCGACCAGACCGGCGTTGCGGAGCCGGGAGACCGCCTCGCGCACCACCGTGCGGCTGACACCCAGCTGCTTGACCAGTTCCACCTCGGTCGGCAGCTTGTCGCCCTCGGCGAGCCGCCCGGACTCGATCTCCTCGGAGAGCACCGCGGCGACCCGGTCCGCCAGCCGCACGGGACCACTCAACTTGGACAACATGGTCATCAGTCTACGGGCGCGGGCCCGCCGCCACCTGCGCGGCATCGACGGCCACCACGGCGTCGGCGTGGTCGCGGAGGTAGTCCCGCACCACCGTCTCGAAGTCCGGGTCGGGCGCCAGCCCGAGCGCGGTCGCGCGGGCGTTGTCGAAGCGCGCCGGCCAGGACCCCACGATGGCCTCGACGGCCGGGTCAGGCGCCACCGTCACCAGGTCGGCGACGGCGTCACCGGCCACCTTCCGCAGTGTGTCCAGCATCTCGGCGACCGTGACCGTGAGCGCCGGCAGGTTGACGGGCAGCCGCCCGTCGAGCTGCCCGGGCCCGGTGCCGCGCTCGGCCTCGGCGACCCGCAGGATGCCCTCGACCGTACGCCGCGGCGAGGCCAGCGCCACCCGCAGCCCGGGATCGACCGGGCAGGTCGCCGGGAGGCCCGCGAGCGGCTCGCGGACGATGCCGGAGAGGAAGCCGGAGGCGGCCGCGTTCGGCTTGCCGGGCCGCACCGAAACCGTCATCAGCCGGGCCACGCGCCCGTCGAGGTATCCACGGCGCGTGTACTCGCCGACCAGCTGCTCGCAGACGAACTTCTGCACCCCGTAACTCGACCGGGGCGTGGGCAGGGTCGCCTCGCTGACCACCGGCGGCAGCGGCAGCGCGGGGTCGGAACCGTAGATCGCGACGCTGCTGGAGAACACGATCCGCGGCGTGGGCCCGCCGCCGGCCGACTGCGCCCTGGCGGCTTCGAGCAGCGCACGCGTGGTGTCCACGTTCGCGCTCATGCCGAGGTCGAAGTCGGCCTCGCACTCGGCCGACACCGCGGACGCGAGGTGGATCACGACGTCCACCGGCTCCGCGAACAGCTCACCGAGGCGGTCGGTCAGGTCGCCCTGCACGACGTCCACGAGCGGATCGGCCGCCTCCGGGGCCCCGGACGGCACGAACCGGTCGGCGAGTACCAGCCGGTCGACGGGCACACCGGCGAACGTACGCGCCTCCAGCAGCGCGCCGGCCACCTGCCGGCCCAGGAAGCCGAAGCCACCCGTGATGACGATCCTCATGCCTTCTCTCCTCGGTAGTCCTTGAGCCAGCCCAGACCCTCGGTCGTGCCGGCACGCGGGCGGTACTCGCAGCCGACCCAGCCGTCGAACCCCACCTCGTCGACGACGCCGAAGAGGTGCCGGACGTCGAGTTCGCCGAGGTCCGGCTCGTGCCGGTCGGGCACGCCCGCGATCTGCAGATGGCCGACCCGGCCGGTCGGCAGGTCACGGCGCAGCGTCGTGGTGAGGTCGCCCTCGACGATCTGACAGTGGTACAGGTCCAGCTGCACCTTCAGGTTCGGCGCGCCCACCTCCTGTACGACCGCGTGGGCCTGCGCCTGCGTGCGCAGGAAGTACCCCGGCATGTCGCGCTGGTTGATCGGTTCGATGAGCACGTCGACATCCACTGCCGCCGCGCGCTCCGCGGCCCAGGCGAGGTTGGTCAGGTACGTCGCGTGCTGCGCGTCCCGCTCGGCGGGCGCCGCGTCCGGGCTCACCAGCCCGGCCATGACGTGCACGCGCGGGCAGCCCAGCGCCGCCGCGTACTCCAGGGCGCGGTCGATCCCCGACCGCGTCTCCGCCTCGCGCCCGGGCAGCGAGGCGGTCCCGCGCTCGCCCGCGTCCCACGCGCCCGGCGGCGCGTTGAAGAGCACCTGCAGCAGGCCGTGGTCGTCGAGCCGCCGGCGCAGCGCGGCGGCCTCGTAGTCGTACGGGAAGAGGTACTCGACGCCCTCGAAGCCGTCCGCCGCGGCGGCGGCGAAGCGGTCGAGGAAATCGTGTTCGGTGTACATCATGGAGAGGTTCGCGGCGAACCTTGGCATGGTGGCTCCTGCGTTCGGACCGGTAACGGACGGGCTCCGTACCGGATTCTTCCGGGCGGCGCGGCGCGGCGCGGATGCGGTCGGTGATTTCCGCGGCTTCAGCGCCTTCCGCGGCTTGAGTGGTTTCGCCGGCTTCAGCGGTTGACGACCTGCTTCTTGGTGAGGAGCACCGCGGCGGCGCCGACGACGAGGCTGAGCGCCAGGACGTACATCGGGATCGACGCCGAGCCGGTGGCGTCCTTGAGCGCGCCGATCATGTACGGGCTGACGAAGCCGGCCAGGTTGCCGACCGAGTTGATCACGGCGAGCCCGGCCGCCGCCGCGGTGCCGCCCAGGAACGCGGTGGGCAGCGACCAGAACAGCGGCGCGCAGGTCAGCACCCCGGCCGCGGCGAAGGACAGCGCGATCAGGGACAGCACGGTCGACCCGGCCCAGCCGGCGGCCAGCGAGAATCCGACGGCGCCCATGAGGGACGGGACGACCAGGTGCCAGCGGCGCTCGCGGCGCTTGTCGGCCGAAGCGCCGAACAGGTTCATCGCGACGAGCGCGGCCAGGTACGGCACGGCGCTGAGCGCACCGATCGCGAAGTTGCCCTTGATGCCGGTGGACTGGACGAACGTCGGCATCCAGAACGTCAGCGCGTACTGCCCCATCACGAAGCAGAAGTAGATGAGGCACATCAGCCACACCTTCGGCTCGCGGAAGGCGTCCCAGACCCGGCCGTGCACGGTGTGGTGCGCAGCGTCGTCCTCCAGCGCGCGCTCCACGACGGCCTTCTCCTCGTCGGTGAGCCACTTGGCGCTGCGCACACTGTTGTCGAGGTAGAACAGCGTGGCCACACCGACGGCGACGGCGGGCAGCCCTTCGAGCAGGAACAGCCACTGCCAGCCCTGCCAGTCGTTGACGCCGTGGAACGTGTCCATGATCCAGCCGGAGAGGGGGTTGCCGAAGATGCCGGCCACCGGGATGGCGGACATGAACAGCGCGATCACCCGGGCGCGGCGGTGCGAGGGGAACCAGTAGGTGCAGTACAGGATCACGCCCGGGTAGAAGCCCGCCTCCGCGGCACCGAGCAGGAACCTCAGCACGTAGAACGTCACCTCGTTGGTGACGAACATGAACGCCGCCGAGACCAGCCCCCACGTGATCATGATCCGGGCGATCCAGGTACGGGCACCGACCCGCTGCAGCAGCAGGTTGGAGGGCACCTCGAAGAGGAAGTACCCGATGAAGAACAGGCCGGCACCGAGGCCGTAGGCCGCCTCGCTGAACCCGAGATCGTCGGACATCTGCAGCTTCGCGAAGCCGACGTTGACCCGGTCGAGGTAGGAGACGACGTAACAGAGGACGAGGAAGGGGACGAGGCGTCTGATGACCTTGCGGAAGACGGCGTTCTCACGGGCGAGGCCGGCGGCCTCGCCCGTGGGGGCGGCGGGAAGCGACATGACGAATCCTTCTGCGGCTCAGGGATTCTCTGACGGGGGTCAGTGGGGGGTTGCGCAAAGCTGTAGAGGGGGTGTGCCGGGGGCTTTGGTGTGCGGGGGCCTGAGGAGAGCGCCTGCCGCCACCTGGGAAGTTCTTCGGCGGGAGAGCGCGTCACCACGCCGCGCCGAACGCGGACCTCAGTTCGTCGATCGCGTCGGCGGGAAGGGGGTCGGGGCGCCGGCCGGTGGTGAGCCAGAGGCGCGCCGTCTCCTCGAGTTCTTCGAGGACGGCGAGGGCGGCGGCCGCATCGGGCCCCCAGACGACCGGCCCCAGCCGGTCGAGCAGGACGGCCCTGATCGGTGTGCCGCTCGCGGCGCGGTCGGCGATCCGGTCGGCCACCAGATCGGCCACGCGCGGGTCGCCGGGCCGGTGGTAGGGGATGAGCGGCACGTGCCCGACCTTCATCACGTAGTACGGGGTGAGGGGCGGCAGCACGTCGTCCGGACGCCACACCCCGGCCAGCGTCAGCGCGACCAGGTGCGTGGAGTGGGTGTGCAGGACGAACCGCGCCGTGGGGTCGGCGTCGTAGATGCGCCGGTGGAGCGTCAGCGTCTTGCTGGCCCGGTCGCCGGCGAGCTGCTCACCACCGGCGTCGACCAGCGCCAGACGCCGGGGTTCGAGGAAGCCCAGCGCGGCGTCGGTGGGTGTGATCAGGTACCCGTCGGCCACCTTCGCGCTGATGTTGCCGGCGCTGGCGTGGACGTACCCCCGCGCGAACAGGCTCGTCCCCACCCGGACGATCTCGCCCCGCGCCTCGTCGGCGGTGGCGTACGGAAACTGGGTCACGAGGTCTCCCGGTCCAGGCAGGCGAACGATGCGGTGAAGAAGTCCGGCCCACCGAAGTTGCCCGACTTCAGAGCGATGTGAAGCGTGTCTCCGCCGGAGTGGGGGGTGTCCCCGCCGGTGTCGAGGGTGTCCCCGCCGGTAGGGGGCGTCTCCCGGCCGGTACGCAAGGCGTCCTTGTGCGGCAGGGTTGCCGCGCACCACGGCACGCCGGGGTCGATCTGCGGCCCGATCCGCAGCCCGGTGATGCCGAGCGCCTGGACGACCGCGCCCGAGGTCTCGCCGCCCGCGACGACGAGCCGGCGCACACCGAGCTCGACCAGTCCGCGTGCGACGCGCGCGAGAGTACGTTCCACCAGCTCACCGGCTTCGGCGGCACCGAGCCGGCCCTGCACGGTCCGCACCGCCTCGGGCGCCTCGGTGGAGTAGACGAGGACCGGCCCGTCGGCCAGGTGCGCTGCCGCGAACTCCAGCGCCTGAGCGGCCACGTCCTCGCCGTCCGCGATGCGCAACGGGTCCACACTGAACGCGGGCCGCCCGGTGTCCAGGAACGCACGGACCTGGCGGTTCGTGGCGGCGGAGACCGACCCGGCGATGACGGCCGCGTGACCGCCGGCCGGCGGCAGCTGCGCGGCGGCCGGGGACGGCTTGACCCCCCAGTTCGCGGGCAGCCCGATCGCCAGCCCGGAGCCTGCGGTCACCAGCGGCATCCCCTTCACCGCCGCGCCCAGCCGTACGAGGTCGTCGTTGGACACGGCGTCCACGACGGCCATCCCGCGGCCTTCCGCGCGCAGGGCGCCGATCCGCTCCCGGATCGCTTGGGGGCCGTCCGCGACGACCGTGTGGTCGATGAGCCCGACCGCGCGCGTCGTCTGCGCGCCGAGTACGGAAACCAGGTTGGAGTCGGTCATCGGCGTCAGCGGATGGTCCCGCATGCCGCTCTCGCTCAACAGCACGTCGCCGACGAAGAGATGACCCTTGAAGACCGTGCGCCCGTTGTCCGGGAACGCCGGCGTCGCGATGGTGAAATCGCTGCCCAGCGCGTCGAGCAGGGCCTCGGTGACCGGCCCGATGTTCCCGGCCGGCGTCGAGTCGAACGTCGAGCAGTACTTGAAGTAGATCTGCTCGGCGCCCGCCGACCGCAGCCAGTCCAGTGCCCGCAGCGATGCCTCGACGGCTTCGGCGGCCGGCACGGTACGGGACTTGAGCGCGATGACCACGGCATCCGCGTCCATGGCATCCACGTTCATGGCATCCGCGTTCATGGCATCCGCGTCCACCACCTGCTCGGCCGCTGTCCGAGCGGCCGTTGACCGATCGGCCGCTGCCTTTTCGGCCGTTGTCCGATCGGGGCCGACCGGCGGTACGTCGATCAGCTGGACCACGCGCATGCCCGCGCGTACGAGGTTGTTCGCCAGGTCGGTGGCGCCGGTGAAGTCATCGGCGATGCAGCCGAGTCGGATACCCATTCTCATGCCTCCGTCGGCTCGGGCAGGTCGATGCCAGGGAAGATCTTGATGACCGCGCTGTCGTCCTCGCCGCCCAGCCCGGAAGCCGATGCCTGCAGGAACATCTGATGCGCTGTGGCGGCGAGGGGCAGCGGGAACCTCTCCGGCCGGGCGGAATCGAGCACGATGCCCAGGTCCTTGACGAAGATGTCGACGGCGGAGAGCGGTGTGTAGTCCCCGGCGAGCACGTGAGCCATCCGGTTCTCGAACATCCAGGAGTTGCCGGCGCTGTGCGTGATGACCTCGTAGAGCGCTTCGGCCGGGACGCCGGCCTTGAGGCCCAACGCCATCGCCTCGGCCGCCGCCGCGATGTGCACGCCCGCGAGCAGCTGGTTCACGACCTTGACCTTCGAGCCGAGGCCGGCCCGGTCGCCGAGGCGGTAGACGGTGCTGCTCATGGCCTCCAGCACGGGGTCGGCGACCGCGTACGCCTCGGCGGCGCCCGACGTCATCATGGTGAGCTCGCCGGTCGCGGCCCGCGCCGCGCCGCCCGAGATCGGTGCGTCCAGGTAGCGCACGCCCCGCTCGGCCAGCCGCCCTTCGAGCGCCTCGGACCAGCCGGGGTCGACGGTGGAGCACATCACGAACACGGCTCCCGGCCGCAGCCGGCCGGCCGCCCCGTCGGCGCCGAACAGCACCGACTCGACCTGCTCCGCATTGACCACCACGCTGACCAGAACGTCCACCTCGGCGGCCAGGTCACCGGGGGAGGGGAAGACGGTCCCACCGTCCCGCGCGAAGCCGGCCGCGACGTCGGGCCGCAGGTCGTGGACCCCCACGTCGTACCCGGCCGCCCGCAGACTGCGCGCCATCCCGAGCCCCATGGCCCCGAGCCCCACCACGCCCACACGCGGCCGTGCCGACCCGTCCTGATCGTTCATGCCCACCCTCGTATCCACTGCTGTCCGGGCGCGGTCCGCCCCGAGGAGGCGGCGCGATCAGGTCATATGATGACCTGAGGACGTCGGGCGGGTACACCGTGATGTCGGTCACACCTCTTCCCGCTGCGACCCTCGCGCCCGGACCCGCCATGCGGCGCTGAATGCGCCCTGGACTCGCGGGCATGATGGCCCGGTGACAACGACGACAACATGGATGCGCTGCTACTGGGACGAAGAGGACACGTGGTTCTACTTCGAGGTCGACGCCCAGGGCTGGGTGCAGCGCCAGGTCGAACTGCAGGGCCCGGAGGCGACACCGCTCGTCGCCGCGTCCCTCGCCGAGTGGCAGCGGGCCCACGATGCCGGCCGGCCGGCAGCTTACGAGCGCCGCTTCGGCCTTACCGCCGAACCGCCGGTCCCGGACTGGGAGGGGCACCACCCCGAGTACCTGACGGCGAACGATTTCGAGCAGATCTGGGCTGCCGCACGGAAACACCTCACCGCCCGGCCCAACTGACCTCTCTCAGGCAATGAGGCGGAGCCCTATCGCGGTACGCCGCCGTTGGTCTGCCCCTCGGGAGCGGCCTCCCGCCGACGAGGCGCCCCGAAGGCGGAGCCGACGTGCGTCAGCGTCCGGCCGCACCGGGCGCAACGCCGCTCGTACTCGTAGCGCGAAGACGGCGGCGGCTGCTTGCAGGAGGCGCGGCAGGGCAGGCAGATGAACGACGACTTCGAGGGCGGCATGCGCACAGGGCAGGTGGCGGAAGGCCTGGTCAGCGAGGAGATTTACGGTGCCGGTGGGTGAGGTTGGGGCGCCCGGTTGGTGGTTGGGCGGACCCGGCGGGTCGGGTAACTCGGCGCCGCGCTTGCTCAGTTGGTCGGCGTGCCGAACCACTTCGAGAGGTGGTCGGCGACATCCTCCTGATCGTCGCCGACCCACGCCACATGGCCGTCCGGCCGCAGTAGCACGGCCGGTGCGTCCAACTCCTCGCTGACGTCGGTGACATGGTCGACGCGGTCCGTCCACCCGGCGGTCGAGAGCCGGCCGGTCTGGTCGAGCAGCAGGCCGCGGCCGCTGTGCATCAGCTCGTACAGGCGGGTCCGCTTCAGCTGCACGTCCCGCAGCCGCCGCCCGATGAGTCCGTGAGGTTGGCCTCGGCCTCGGCCTTGGCCCTGCTCGTGGCCGTCGCCGAAGTCGTAGCGGATGCCGACCGCGGTGATCTTCTCGATCAGGTAGCGGTTGACCTCCTCGAAGTCCATCAGCTCCGCCAGCACCCGGCGCACCGCCCGCGGGCCCGGCTCCTGGGACAGCAACTCCGATTGCGCACGCGTGTTGTTGAGTACGTCGTCGGCCACCGGCTGCCGTTCGACCTGGTAGCTGTCCAGCAGCCCGTCCGGAGCCCAGCCGTTGACCGTGGCGGCCAGCTTCCAGCCCAGGTTGAACGCGTCCTGGACGCCGAGGTTCAGCCCCTGCCCACCCAGCGGCGGGTGGACGTGCGCCGCGTCCCCGGCCAGCAGCACTCGCCCGACCCGGTACCGCTCGGCCAGCCGCGTGGCGTCGCCGAAACGCGACAGCCAGCGCGGCGCGTGCACGCCGAAGTCGGTGCCGGCGAACACCCGCAGCCGCCGCCTGACCTCGTCCAACGTCGGCGGTGACGTACGCTCCTCGCCCGCGGCCACCCCCTCGGCCGGCACGACGAACCGGTGCGCCCCGCCCCCGATGGGCCCGACGCCGAACCCGCGGTACGTCGTGCGGACCTCGGCCACCACCGCCGCCAACTCCTCCGGCGGCGTGGTCACTTCCGCCTCACCCAGCAGCCACTCGTTCTTGGCAGGCTCGCCGGGGAAGCCGACACCGAGCCGCTTGCGCACCGTACTGCGGCCACCGTCACACCCGACCAGGTAGCGCGAGCGCAGCGGTGCGCCCTCCGCCGGCTCGACGGTCACCCCGTCCTCGTCCTGGCTCAGCCCGACCACCTCGCACCCGCGCCGGATCTCGGCACCGACCTCCGTCGCGTGTTCGGCCAGCAGGCGGTCGGTGACCGTCTGCGGAATGCCGAGGATGTACGAGTGAGCCGTGTCCATCCGGGCGGGCCACGGTTTATCGATCCCCGCGAAATAACCACCGAGCGCGCGCTTCCTGCCGTGCGCGAGAAATCGTTCCAGAAGCCCGCGCTGGTCCATCACCTCGATACTGCGGACGTGCAGTCCGAGCGAGCGGACGACCCTGGTCGGCTCCGGGTCCCTTTCCAGTACGAGTACGCGCACGCCGTGCAGGCGCAACTCACTGGCCAGCATCAACCCGGTCGGTCCGGCGCCGACCACGATCACGTCAATCATCAGGACACCCGTTCAGTGAGGGGAATTCCGGCCGGCCGCCATGCCCGGCCCTGCGGCGGTCGGGACACCCAAAGCACACGCACCTCGCGAATAATCGAATTTCCGCAGGTGCTGGCCTGGGCCGGAGATTCTGCAGCATCACCACGGCCTTGCCGCAAGCCCCACACTGGGCTATATCTTGAAAGTGGCAAGGAGCGCATGACCTCCTTGCCTTTGTTCTGCTTTCACCCCTGTCTACGGCATGGGCACGCACTCCGGCCTATCTCACCGTCCCTGCCGGGCGAGGCGCGTACGGGTCCACAGGGTGATGTCGCTGCTGGTGGCGACGGCGAGGGTGTGTCCGGACGGGGAGAAGCCGGCGGTGCGCAGCGTGGAGTAGTGGGCATCGTAGATGTGCCACCAGCCCTCGCCGTGCGGCCCGTCGTGCGGCATTCCGCCGTCTGCCGAGAGCAGGACGCGGTGGTGCGGCCACTCCGGGCTGACCACCTCCACGTTCCAGCCGTCGTACGTCGTGGTGTGCAGGCCGCCTCCGAAGAGGCCCGCGATGGGTACGCGCGCCCCGGCGAGCGGCCCGAAGCCGGGGCAGGACAGGTCCGGCGCGGCGTCCGGGGTGCTGCCATCGGGGTCCGGATCCCGGTCGCGGGCGATCTTCTCCCCGGTGAGGGCGTCGAAGATGCCGTGCCCGTCGGAGGAGACCACCATGACCAGCTCATGACCGGTGACAGGATGCACCGCGAAGCCGATGCCGAGCAGCCCGCCGACGGGCTGCCGGTGGTCCCAGACCGACCGCCAGGGGGCCGGCGGAGCGGTCTCGGGAACGGACAGGAACCGTTCGCGCAGCCGCCGCTGGTAGTCCGTGAGCATGTCTCTCCTCGTCATTGCGGGGCGCCGGCTCCCACCTGGGACGACGATGAGCCAGTCGCCCGGGGAGGGAGCTTGACGCTTGTCAGGCCGGGGGCTTTAGTGATCGTGACTGTCTCAAACGATCACGTACTCGCGCGGTGATCGGCGACCTCTTGGGGGAAATCGATGCGTACTTTTGTCTCGGCCGGGGCCATCCTCGCCGCCGTCGGCCTCGGCCTCGTGCTGAGTTCCGCACCGGCATCCGCGACGCCCGCCGCTCCTGCCGTGCCCGGCGCTTCCCAGCCGACCGCCGCGGCCGCGCCGGAGGCGAAGGCTCCGCCGAAGTCGGGCAAGGACAGCATCACCTGCAACGAGTCGAACGCGCGGGTCAACTTCTCCTGGAAGACCGGCTGGTCGAGCACCACGGTGTACTACAACAACCACTGCCTGGGCGGGACGCGCGTCACCGCGGCCTTCAAGTTCTACAACGACGGATCGACGCCGTTCTACAAGTGCGTCACCTTCCAGGGCGACACCCAGGGCAAGTACAAGTTCGCGCACATCAACGAGATCATGGACGTCAACAAGGACACCAAGAAGTGCAAGAACAACTAGCGGTTGCCGACGGGCAGTAGGGCTGCTTTTTGCCGGGTCGGCAAATGTGCTCGTCTTCTCGGTGGGTGTCGCTCATGATCGGCGTTGAGGTCGTGGAACGCCGGTCATCAGTGACCAGTGCCAGTGCCAGTGCCAGTGGCCAGTGACCAGCCAACAGTCAACTGTCGTGGAGGAGACGCATGTCGCAGCATGCCGCAGCCGGCATCACCCATCGGTCGGTCCCCTCGCCCGCAGGCCGGATCCACCTCGTGGAGCAGGGGAGCGGGCCGCTGGTGCTGCTCGTACACGGCTTTCCGGAAAGCTGGTACTCCTGGCGTGCGCAGCTGCCGGTGCTCGCGGCGGCGGGATACCGCGCGGTCGCCATCGACGTACGCGGTTACGGACGCTCCTCCAAGCCGGCCGTGACGGACGCGTACCGGATGCTCGACCTGGTCGAGGACAACGTCGCGGTGGTGCGCGCCCTCGGCGAGGAGTCGGCCGTGATCGTCGGCCACGACTGGGGCGCCACCATCGCCGCGAACTCGGCCCTGCTGCGGCCGGAGGTCTTCCGCGCGGTGGGCCTGCTGAGCGTTCCGTACGCCCCGCGCGGCGGCCCCCGGCCCAGTGACATCTTCACGCAGATGGGCGGGGACGAGGAGTTCTATGTCTCGTACTTCCAGGAGCCGGGCCGCGCCGAGGCCGAGATCGAACCCGATGTACGCGGCTGGCTCGCGGGCTTCTATGCGGCGTTCTCCGCCGACACCATGCCCGGACCCGGCGCCCCCGACCCCCACTTCGCCAGCAAGGGAGGGACGCTGCGCGAGCGATTCCCGGCCGGCCGGCTGCCCGAGTGGCTGGGCGAGCGGGACCTCGACTTCTACGCGGGGGAGTTCGAGCGCACCGGCATGACCTACGCACTCAACCGCTACCGGAACATGGACCGGGACTGGGAGGACCTGGCCGCGTTCGACGGCACGCCCATCACCCAGCCGTCGCTCTTCATCGGCGGCAACCGGGACGCGTCCACGACATGGCTGGCCGACGCGATCGAGGCGTACCCGGTCACGCTGCCGGGCCTGGTCTCCTCCCACCTCCTCGACGGCTGCGGCCACTGGATCCAGCAGGAACGCCCCGCCGAAGTCAACCGCATCCTGACGGGCTGGCTCGCCGAGCTGCCCGCCTGATCCACGAAGGGACGAAGGCAGAGGCGCCGCCGCAGTGGGACGTGCTGGCGTGCTGGCCCTGGAACGCGTCGTGGTGTTGCGCGAGGCGAGCTACTCGGTGGCGAGCCCGCCCGTCCCCTACTGGCGGTGCGTTGCCGCTTCCGGGTCCGGGCCCGTGCCCGTGCCGGGGGCCGGCGAGGCCGGGTCGGTTGCCCCGCCCGTCACCGAGTCCGTCGCGCTGTCCGTCACCGAGTCCGACGCCCCGTCCGTGGCCCTGCCCGCCACGTCGTCCAGGCCGCGGCCCGTCGTGCGCGGGCCGAGGAGGCTGACGTCCAGGACGATGGCGGCCATGGCGCAGCCGATGACCAGGAAGACCCCGTTGGCTCCGCTGCTGTCGAGCAGCGGCAGCAGGACGTACGGCATGGCGGCGGTCGCCAGCCGGCTGAGCGAGTAGCCCGTGCCGGCACCGCGGGCGCGCAGGGTCGTCGGGTACAGCTCGCCCGAGTAGACGTGGAAGGCGTTGGAGAACAGGTTGCTGGCGATGGTGTAACAGGTACCGAAGACGATGATGAGCGCGGGCTCGTCGCAGTAGCCGAAGGCGAGGCCGCACGCGAGCATGATCAGTGCCGAGGCGCTGATGAGGGTCTTGCGTTCCATGCGCTCGATCACGAAGACCGAGCAGAGCGACCCGAGCGGATAGCCGAGGAAGGTCAGCGCGCTGAACGCCAGGCTGTGCACGATGTCGTAGCCCTTGCTGGCGAGGACCAGCGGCGCCAGCGTGCCGAAGCCGTAGTAGCCGAACACCTGGAGCACCTGGAAGACCCACAGCATGACGGTCCGCTTGCGCCAGGGCGCCGCGAACAGCTCGCGCATGGGAGCGGGCTTCACCGGCGCGGTCGTCGGCGCGGTCGCCGGGGCGGCCGGGGGGTGCTGCACCGGCTGCTTCTCCGTCTCTGCCGCCACCGGCTCCGGCCTCTGCCCCGCCGAGGCCGCGAACCAGTCGACCACCGCGGCGGCCTCGTCGTGCCGGCCCACCGCCGCCAGCCATCGCGGCGACTCCGGCAGCCCGCGGCGCAGCAGCCAGCACACGGCCGCGCCCAGGCCGCCGATCAGGAACATCCAGCGCCAGCCCGCGAAGCCCAGCACGGTGTGCGGAACGAGCCCGAGGGCGAGGAAGCCGGCTCCGGGCACACCGCAGAAGCCGATGGTGTACGCCCAGCCGATCAGCCGGCCGCGGCAGCGGGCGGGCAGCAGGTCGGAGAGGTACGCGTCGCACAGCGGCAGTTCGCCGCCGATGCCGACACCCGCGAGGAAGCGGCAGATGATCAGCATGTCCACGTTGACGCTGAACGCGGCGAGGACGGAGAACGCGGAGTAGATGCCGAGCGTGAGGTAGAACGCGCGGCGGCGGCCGAGCCGGTCGGCCACCCGCGTCATCAGTATCGCGCCGAGGAAAGCGCCGACGAACGCGGACGCGAGGATCGGCTTGAGCTGCCCCTCGGTGACGTGGAAATCCTCGGTGAGCGCCGTACTGAGCGTACCGGCGAGGAACACCTCGTACAGGTCGAAGAAGATGCCGACGCCGACAACGACCACGGCCATCCAGTGGCGCCGAGTGAGGGGCAGTCGGTCGAGCCGTTCTGCGATGGTCGGTGCGGGGTGCATGGGCCCTCCGGGAACGTGACTGCGCAACGAAGCGGTGCCGCGCAGGAGAGGGTGTTCCGTGGCGCCACGGCCGAGACGCACCAGGTGAGCGGGATGTTGGCCCACGCACCATGCGCCGAGGGAACGCATGTAGATGGCATGCATCCCCCGGATCACCGGGACGATACACCGTGCGGGCCGTGAGGGGAGCAGTCACGGCGGAGACCGGTGAGGTTCCGGGGGAGTGCCCGCGTCAGCCCTTCAGTCTCTCAGCCCCTCAGCCGCGCAGCCTCAGCCGCGCGAAGCCTCGGCGGGCGCGGGCCCGTCGGCCGTCCGCCCGTCCGACGCCCGCTCATCCGACGCCCGCTCCTCCGACGGCCGTTCGTCCGCCGTCGGCACCGCAGGTGTCGTCGTCCGCGCGCCCCGCAGGACGAGCGTCAGGCAGGCCAGCGCCACCACGGCCACGCCACCGAGCATGACCGGGTACGAGAGCCAGTCCGACAGCGTGGCCAGCAGGGCCGGGAGGAGGAAACCCGAGTAGGCCAGCGCGTAGTAAACGCCCGTCAGACCGGCCAGGTCCGCTTCGCCCGCCATCCGCTGGATCTCCAGCAGCCCGGAGACCACTGCGATGCCATAGGCCGCGCCCAGGACGATCGCGGCCACTGCGGCCAGCCACGGCGAACCCAGTGCGGCGTTCAGCGCGCACAGCACCGCACCGACCAGCATCACGGTCATCGCGACCACGGAGGCACGCGCGTTTCCGCGGCCGTTCGACCGCCCGGCCGCCTGGTGCAGCCGCTTGGCCACCGGCTGTACGGCCGCGCCGGTGCCCAGGGTCAGCACCGTCAGCGCGGTCGCGAACGCCAGCTCCCAGTGACCCACGTGCGAGGCGACCAGCTGGGGCATCACCGCGTACGCCAGGCCCGCAGCGCCGAAGACCCACGGCGCGAGGGGAACCACCACGAGCCGGAAGCGCCGCCGTGCCGCCTGAGGGACGCGCAGGTCGTCGGCCAGGCTGCGGAGCAGTCCGCGATCCGAGCCCGCCGCCGCCGAGGAAGCGGGCGTGCGCGTCTCCGGCACCCGCAGCAGCAGCGCGGGGACGGCGGCGGTGATGAGGATGTGCACGACGTACGGGGTCACCATCGGCCACGGCCCCCACTGGGCCAGCGCGCCCGCGACGCCGGCGCCCAGCGCGAAGCCCGCCGTCTGGCAGAGCGCGGCACGCCGCGCGGCGAGCCCGGTGTCCGCTCCGGTGGAGAGTTCCTTGACCCAGCTGCTGCCCACCGACATGGCGATGCCGACCGCGACGCCCGTGAGCAGCCGGCCGGCGTAGATCGCCCACGCGCCGTCGGCGCCGAAGCTCAGCACGAGGCTGGCGAGCGCGGACGCCACGGTGCCGAACACCAGGACCGGCCGGCGCCCGCGCCGGTCGGACACCGGCCCGGCGAGCAGCAGCCCGGGTATGAGGCCGATGACGTAGGCGCCGAGGAAGGCGTCGACGCTGATCGCCGAGTAGCCGCCGAGCCGGCGGTACATCAGCAGCAGGGGAGTGAACTGGTTGCCGCCCCAGCCGCAGACGAACATCGCTGCGGCGACCGGACGCCACGAGCCCGAACGGGGCTCGACGGCCGGCGACTCGGCGACCCGTTGGGTTTTGAGCATGGTGATGACAGGTTCCTTGTGCGTCGTACGTGAGCGGCGGCTCGGCGCGGCCGCCGGTGTTCAGTGCTTTCCGCCGGTGAGTTCAGTGCTCGCCGCCGGTGGGTTCAGCGCTTGTCGGCGGGCCGTTCCGGCGAGCCGTGGGTCGCGGCGAGGTGTGCGCGCAGGGCGTGCCCGAAGGCGGCGGCTTCCCCGGCGGTGAGGTGGGTGAGCAGCGTCTCGTGCTCATCGGCGAGTACGTGCAGCCGCTGCGGCCGGGGTCGCAGCGCCGACATGCTCATCCGCCGCTGCCGGTCGCCGAGGGTGGCGTAGAAGCGGCTGGCGAGGCGGTTCCCGGACACCTCGACGATGCCCCGGTGGAACGCCTCGTCGGCCGCGGCGAACCCATTGAGGTCCCCGGCCTCCGCGAGTTCCCGCTGCCGGGCGACCAGCTCGCGCAGCCGCGCCTCGTCGTCGGCCGCCAGGCCGTCCTGGGCGATCCGCTCCGCTGCGGACTGCTCCAGTGCCTGCCGCAGCTCCAGCACGTCCGCGGCCTCGCCCGCGGGCACGGGCACGACGACGGCGCCGCGCTTGGGATGCAGGGCCAGCAGCTCCTCGGCCTCGAGCCGGAGGAACGCCTCGCGTACCGGCGTACGGCTGACCTGCACACGCTGGGCGATCTCGCCCTCGCTGATCAGCGTCCCGGCGGACAGCTCACCGCTGAGGATCAGCTCCTTGGTCATGTCGTACACCGTCTGCGCGGCTGAGGCGCGCCCTGCTTTCTTGGTCACCGTTCGACGGTAACACTCATAGATACAAGCTTGCATCTATGAGGCGGGCGATGCGGACGGCGCTGTTCGGTGCTGGTCAGCCGCATGCCGCGGGGTCGTTTGAGACCGACTCCCACCTGGCGGCGCGCCTGGCCCCGATCCCGGCCCGTTCGGGCCGCGCGGCGCAGTAGCTTCGCCTGCGAAAGCCCGCGGGTGTGCGAGACGGGCCTACGAGATCACCAGTCCGAAAAGCGCCCTTTGGTGGGAATGACGCAATTCCGACTGACGCAACGCCCGGTCGGCAGGAAGGATCAAGCTCGGCCAGGGGCCGAGCCCCCGTGCTTCGGCCCCCACCCCGTGTCCTGTGTCTACTGACCGAGGGAGCATTTGTTGATCACGCGCCGTTCGGCCGCGCTCGCCGCGCTGGCCGTTGCTGCCGCCACGCTCACAGCGCCCAGCGCGCACGCTGCCGACGCCTCCGGCACGTCCGAGCCCACCGCGGCAACCAGCATCACCCGGAACGAAGTGCTGGCCCGTACGAAGTTCTGGTTCGATCGCCAAGTGCCCTACAGCCAGGCCCGCACCTACCCCGACCCGCAGGGCAAGCGGTACCGCACCGACTCCAGCGGCTATGTCTCCATGGCCCTGAACCTGCCCGCGCCCGGACGCAACACCCAGGGCCTGGCCGACCCCGCCATCACCAAGAAGATCACCAAGGCCGAGCTCCAGATCGGCGACCTGCTCCTCAACAGGAGCAAGCACGTGGTCATCTTCGCCGGGTGGGCCAACGCGGCCAAGACCAGGTACTGGACGTACGAGCAGACCCCGCCGCGGGTCAAGAACCGCACCGTCCCCTACCCCTACTTCGCGGGCAACGGGAAGTTCGAGCCCTACCGCTACAGGTACATCAAGTAGTACCCGGGCAGCGGCTTCGGCTCGTACGGCCGGCCGGACAGGGTCAGTACGAGCCGAAGCCGCCCGGGCTGAAGTAGTTGCTGGACGGGCCGTAATGGCGCTGGGAGGAGCCGCGCTCCTCCGGGCGGGTGGGGTGCTCGTCGACGAGGTGGCCGGTGATCTCCTGCCATGCCTCGGCGGTGCTGCCCCGCCACTCCTCCATGGCGCGCCCGGTGTCCAGGCCGAAGGTCAGCCAGAGGTACGGATCGCGCTCGCGCTCCTCGACGAAGGCGGCGTGCACCTCGTGCGGGGTGAGGCCGCCGCGGAGCCCGCCGTCGGTGTCGCCGCGGCAGCCGCGGTCGGCGTCCAGTGTTTCCAGGGTGACCCGGAAGCGGCGGTACCTCAGGCCGTTGCCGGCCTCCTCGACGCGGTAGCCCCACCGGGGAACGTCCAGCGGACGGGCCATGGCAGCGGCCCGCTTCCGCCGGGCCTGTTCCTCGTGCTGCCGCCGTTCGCGTGCGTACCGTTCGCGCTCGGCCTTGACGTGGGCGGTGAGGTCGGCGGCCTGGTCGCGGAAACGGCGGTAGGCGGCGAGCATCTCCGTCCGCAGGCGTTCCATCGTGGCGTCGTGGTCCCGGCGCAGCACATGGTTGCGGTGCGCGTGGCGGACGGACGACAGCACGCGGCGTGTCTTGCCCCAGGGACGGCGCAGGTGGCGGGTGGCGTCCCGTTCCTCGGCCCGGAGGCGCTCGGTGGTGCGGATCATGGCATCCGTGGCGGCCCGCCAGCGGCCGGCGTCGGCGGGGTTGGCCAGTACCCAGTCGCCGCCCCACATGCGGGAAGCCTCCTCCTCGGAGACGGCGCAGTAGAGGTTGCGGATGTCCTCCACCTCGGGGCCGGTGACGTTGAGTTCGCAGACGCGTATCACGTCGCGCAGACGAACGAAGTGGACTGTGTCGATCCCGCCTTCGTACATGCGTCCTCACCGGCCCCCAGGTCAACTACGGCACATTGTCCACCAGTTGATACCCCTGTGCGAGCAACGTACCGCCGACAAGCGCCCCCCCTGCGGGACGCCCCGTCCACGTCGCGGCCATGGACCGGTCACGGCCCGGCCCGCCGTTGTTCATGATCCATGGCACAACTCCGGCATCAGGCCCTTCGTCCAACTCAGTGACCACATGCACCACTGCACACCGCACACCACACACTGAGACTCCGAAGGGCCACTCGCGTATGCACGCCTACCGCACCCTCGCTGCCACCGCCACGCTCGCGCTCACCCTCGGCACAGCCGCCCTCGCGGCGCCGGCCGCCCAGGCGGCCTCGGCGGCCACGGCCACCGTTGTCCACGAGGACGGCGAGCTCTGGTACAAGGCCGCTCCCGGCCAGCAGAACCAGCTGACGGTCGACGAAGAGATCGAGCAGCGCGGCGAGTTCGAGTCGTACTACGTCCTTACCTTCCACGACCGGTACGACATCGCCATCGACCCGGGCGCGGCGGAATGGGACGAGTGCGCGTACCCCGCCGAAGGCGACCGCACCGTCGTGCGCTGCGCGGTCGAGATACCGGTGAACTCGGACGACTCCGACAGCTATGACATCGACCTCGGCGACCAGGACGACACCGCGACGCTCGAACCGGACAGCGACGCGTGGGCCGGGGTCCACGGGGGCCCGGGCAACGACGTACTCAAGGGCTCCGCTTCCGCCATGCTGTACGGCGACGACGGTGACGACCGGCTGGACGGTGGCGGTGGTCCGTTCGGCTTCGGCTCGTACGGCGGCCCGGGCAACGACGTCCTCACCCACTGCGGTCAGGACTGCTTCGGCGGAGCCGGGAACGACTCGCTGACCGGCACCGATGAGGAGAACACCCTGCACGGCGACGACGGCAACGACGTCCTGCACGGCAGGGGCGGCGCCGACGTCCTCTACGGCGGCAAGGGCAACGACACGCTGTACGGGGAGGAGGGCAACGATACGCTGTGGGGCAACAGCGGTGACGACATCCTGTGGGGCGGCAACGGCACCGACACCCTCTCCGGCGGCCCCGGCCGCAACCAACTGCACCAGGACTGAAACCCTTCGCTCCCCGCCGGGTCCCACTCAACTCCCCGCATCGCACTGCCCCCGCGTCGGCGTGCTGCCGCCGACGCGGGGGCATGGCACAGGCCGAGTACGCAGGGCCCCACCCTGCCCGGCTCACAGTTGGCGGCGGACGCCTGCCTCGTGCTGCGCGTGGGTGAGTTGGGCGCGCAGGCCGCCTTCCAGGGAGACCCGGGCGTGGCTGCGCCGCCCGAGGGGGAGCACGGTGCGCTGGGCGGTGTCCTCCAGGAGGAGGGCCAGCCCGCCGTAGAGCGCGAAACCGCCGAGGACGACGCCCAGCCAGCCCGCGGCCGTCTCCACCGCTGTGTTGCCCGTCGCGTTGTAGGAGCCGACCAGCGCGAACCGGGAAGCACCGGCCAGCAGCAGCACCCCGAACAGCGGCTTCCCGCCGAACGCCGCCGCGCTGAGTACGAGCACGAAGGGCGACAGGGTCAGCAGGAACACGGCCAGCGCCGGACTCGGCTGCCCCGGCTGCCCGGACGCCATGACCAGTGCCGTGCCGGCCCAGGCGAACCCCAGCGTCAGCAGCGCGGTCGCCGCACCGCCGTCCCGGGCCAGGAACGCCATGATCCCCGCGATCAGCATCAGCGGGACGACGAACAGCAGCATCAGGACGAAGACCGGCCGGCTCTGCGCCAACGGCACCCAGCCCAGCTCCACCGAGGTGAGCAGCACGCTGCCCAGGCCGAACGCGAAGAAGCCCAGCGGCAGGCTGCTGGCGATCGGCCGCAGCACGATCCGCGTGAGCGCTTCGGTGTCGGTACGCGGGGGGTCCGGGCGGTCCGGCCACCGCGACGGTTCCGGCTGATCAGTCATGTCCGGGTGCCTGTCCGCGATGACGCCTTCACATGACAGGGGGACGCACTTTTCCGTCGAATGGATCAGGCACGTGGCCCAGTGCGTACGGAAACGCGGCGCAGTACGCACCGCCGGACGTGGCGCAGTACGTCCCCCCCCACGTCGTCCCGCGCCGCGAGCCGTGGTCCACACTGGCGGCATGACCGACAAGGAGCCCGTCCTGCGCACCGGTGGTGCCGACAATGACCTCGAAGAGCTGCTGGGGGAGCGACTGGACGCGTTCAACAACGCCGCCACCGGCGGGGCGGAGGAGACGGAGTTCAGCGTCCGGGTCACGGACACGGACGGCGGGATCATCGCCGGCCTCACCGGCTGGACCTGGGGCGACCTGGGCGGCATCGAGCTGCTGTGGGTCCACGAGGACCACCGCCAGGCCGGCTGGGGCACCCGCTTGCTGCAGGCGGCGGAGGCCGAGGCCCGCCGCCGCGGCTGTGCGCGGATGGCCGTCTCCACGTACTCCTTCCAGGCGCCGGCCTTCTACGCCCGCCACGGTTACCGCGAGACCGGCCGCCTGCCGGGCCTCCCGGGCGGGCACGAAGACGTGCACTTCCTGAAGGAGCTGACGTGAGACGCGGCGGAGCCGGCGGGCCACTTCGGCACTGAGACCGTGCCCGCCTTCTCCTCGGCGGCTGGTCAGCGGGCCAGTTCCTCCAGGGAACGCTGTTTGGTTTCCACGCCGTAGCGCAGCACGACCGCCAGGCCGGTCAGGAGCACCGCGGCGGACAGTACGAAGCTCCACAGCACTCCGGTGCGCGCGCCGAGCAGCAGCCCGATGGTGATGGGCGCGACCACCGAGGCGAGGTTGCGCATGGTGCTGCCGGTCATCGTCGCCCAGGCCCGCATCCGGGTCGGATACAGCTCCGCGGTGTACAGGTAGATCAGCGGGGCGTTGATGTTGACGCCGAGCAGGACGAGGGCACCGGCGGCGAACAGGACGTCCCAGCGTTCCTGCCCCAGGACACCGAGGGCGACCGCACCGCCGACGCTGCCGAACAGCGCCAGACCGTACCCGGCGGCGAACCAGAACCGGCGGCCGAGCCGGTCCAGGGACCACGCGGTCAGGTACAGCACCGCGAGGTTGCCCACCACGATCCCGCCGGTCAGCAGCGAAGCCCGGGCCGGCGGGAGGCCGCCGACACGCATCAACAGCGTCGGCATCCAGGTGGTGAAGCCGCCGAGCGGCAGGAAGGTGGTGAACCACACGCACCACAGCGCGGCGGTGCGCGCACGGTAGGCGGGGGAGAACAGCTCGCCGAAGCGCGTCCGGGGCTCCACGACGGGCCGCGCGGTGGCCGGCGGGACCACCGGCTCCAGGGCGTGGCCCCCGTCGCGTGCGCTCGCCTCCATCTCCTCCACCACGGAACGGGCCCGGTCGAGCGCACCACGATGGACGAGGTGGCGCGGTGACTCGGGCAGGCGGAACCACGCCCACAACGCGGTGAGCACCGGCACGCCCGCGAGGACGAACAGCGAGCGCCAGGCCGTCTCGGGCGGGAACGCCGCGAGGAACGCCGCGCCGAGCAGCGTCGCGCCGAGGACGCCCCACAGGAACAGGCTCTCGTAGGCGAGCACGATCCGCCCGCGGGCGCGTGCGCCCACGAACTCGTTGAACATCGCCGCTGCGACAGGCACTTCGGCACCCAGCCCCATGCCCTGCACGAAGCGGAAGGCCATCATGCTCTCGACGTTCCAGGCCACCGCCGCGCACAGGGACAGCAGCCCGAAGAGCGCTGAAGCGGCGACGAAGGCCGCCTTGCGGCCGACCCGCTCGCTGACCACACCGAACACGAGCGCACCGATGATCTGCCCCACATAGCCCGCGGCGATCAGCGCCCCCGCCACCGACAGCGGTGCGCCGAGCGTGGCCAGCACGGCACTGAGCACGACCGAGAGGAGCAGCGCGTCGAAGGAGTCGAAGAAGGTGCCGACTCCGAGCAGCCCGGCGATCCGCAGGTGGAAGCGGGTCAGGGGGATACGGTCCACCCTGGCCAGCAGGGCACCGGCCGTGTCGTGGCCGTCGACGGCCTCGGGTGCGGTGCGTGCCGCGGTCGGTTGGATGCTCACGTGGCCTCCACGCTGAGGACATGTACGGAGGACATGTACGTCGGACACGCCCTCCGGGCCGAGGACGCGCACGGGAGAGCGACCGCGTCGAGGCCCGGTGACTCGGTGACCGAGCGCCCGGTACTCCAGCGCTGTCCGCGCTCCCGCACCTCAGTAGTCCAGTACTCCGCTACACCAGAGCTCTATTGCCTCTGTACTGGTCGGGCACCGCCGACGCCGGTCGGGTGGCCCTCCGCAACGGAGCCGCCCGCCCCGAGGAGCCGGGACGGGCGGTTGGGTTCGTACGGAGCAGCCGGTCAGCCGCAGTGGCCGCGGCCGTTGGCGCCCACGCCGTCGATCGCGGCGTTCCACAGGATGCACTGGCCGCGGGCGTCCAGGTACACCGGCCCGGCGTACGTGGTGTAGTGGCCGCTGTCCACCACGTACGGCGCGCCGCGCCCGGCGTCGATGGCGAGCGAGACGGCCATCCACACGGCCGGCGTGCCGGGCGTGTTCCGGATGGTGACGGCGCAGTTCTTGCCCGTCGACTCGTTCCAGGTCACGTACACCGTGCCGACGTCGCTGACCGGCGTCGAGTCGATGACCTTGTAGCCGCTGCCGCAGACGCCGTTGTAGGCCGCCTGCGCCGTGGCCGGGGCCGCGGCGGCCGTGGCCGTCGTCCGGGGCGCAGCGGAGGACGGCGAGGCAAGGGCGGTCACCGCACCGACGGTGACGGCGGTCAGCGCGGCGGTCGTGGCCGCACGGCGGATGAGAGTCATGGTGTTCCCCCAGTTGGTCATCGGCGGCGCTCGCTGCGCCTGCCCAGTCAGACAAGGCGGCCCGTGGGATCGTTGTGCTCCGTGTGTCACCGTTCTGTCACCGTGTCCCGGAGGGTTCGGCGCCTCCGCGGTGGGGTGGTGACACACGAACGGCCGCCCATGGGGGAGGCGGCCGTTCGCTGCGGGAAGTGGTGCATGGGAAGAGAGGGGACTACGGGTAATTCACCACGTATGCCTCCTGGTTGCCGGCGTTCGCCGGGCCGCCCTGGTCGTTGATGACGTGCTGGATGGTGCCGGTGCCGCCGAGCGAGACGCCCACCATGTGGTGGAACCGCACGCCGTCCGCGCGGGGCACCTGGAAGGCGCGGTCGGCGGCCACCGACTTGTTGACGTTGAAGTAGCAGTAGCTGCCCAGCCCGTACGCCTGGTGGTCGGTGACCCCGTCGGCCACCTTGTACGCGGCGTAGCCCTTCGTGTCGCCGTCCCTCCAGGATGCCTGGTCCGGCGGGTCGTACGGCATCTCGTTCTGGAAGAAGTACGTCCGGCCGCCGTTGCCGTTCCACACCACCTGGTCCTTCTGGAAGTGCTCGACGAACAGGCCGTACATCGTGACGTCGTCCCCGTTGACGATGAGTCCGTTGTCCGCGGTGTTCTGCGTCCAGCCGACCCCGTCGCCGTGGTCGGCCCGCCAGATCCAGGTGTGGTCGCCGATGACGTCCGAGCTGTTGACCACCAGGCTCTTGGCCGCCTTGCCGACGCCTGCGCCGCCGACGCGGAAGTACACGTCGTGCAGGGAGGACGGATCGGCGGAGTGGTCGGCCGAAGCGCCCTTCCGGCCCATCTCCATGAGCGGGTCCGAGCTCTCCTTGCCGGCGTCGATCAGCAGTCCGGCGACCTTCGCGCCGTCGACGTCGGCCACCGAGAGCGCGGTGACCCCGCCGTCCGGTACGAGGGTGGCGAGCCCGAGGCCGAGCACCACGGTGTCCGGCTTCGTCACCTCGACCGTGTCGTCCAGGTGGTAGACGCCGGGCGTGAAGAGCAGGTGTTTGCCCTGGTTCAGTGCGGAGTTGAGCTCGGACGCGCGCACACCGGGCTTGGCGATGAAGAAGTCGTCGAGCGGGAGGGATGTGCCCTTCGGGGTGCCGCCGGACCACGTCGTGCCCTGGGTGCCGGTGGCGACGTCGGGCACGAAGACCTTGTACGCGCCCTGGTCGTCGACGTAGAGGAACGGCTTCTCGCGGGACTTCGGGGTCTTGTCGACCGTGGTGTACGGCGGGTCGGGGAAGTCGCCGGCCGGCGGGTTCTTCGCGCCGACGAACACCATGTTCCAGTTGGAGCCGTGCCAGCCGCTCCACTCGGTGTTGCGGGACAGGTACTGCTGCTGCGACCCGGAGGAGACCGTACCGTCGACCCTGGTGTCGGCGAGCAGGCCACCGCTGGACCAGCCGTGGTTGCGCGGGTCCAGCTGCAGGTTGCCCTTGACGTGCATCCGGCGGAACGGCGCGGCCTGCGAGACGGCCCAGCGATCGGTGCCGTTCGCCGGGGTGACGGCCATGTTCTCGGCGCCCCGCCAGAAGTTCTGCGTGGCGTTGTCGTCGAACCAGTCGGCCTCGGCGTGCACATCGCCGTTGATGTCCGTGTCGTCGGGCGACATGCCGAGCCCGGCGATCTGGGTGTAGAAGCCGATGTTGGCGTCCACGTCGTACTTACCGGGCTTGAACAGCAGCGCGTGCCGTTCCTGCCCGAACTGGTTCTTCTCCTGCTCCTTGAAGACCGCGTCGAGCCGGGACTGGATGTCGTCCTTGGACATCGAGGGGTCGAAGACGTCGACGTTGGGGCCGAGGTCCGGGGCGTCGGCCGCGGTGAGGTGTTTTTGCCCGTGCGCCGGGGCTCGGCCTCGGTCCTGCTCCTGCGAGACAGCGGAAGACGTGGTGTGTTCGGGGCGCGCGCTCGCGCTCTGCGTGGTGAGGAGGGCAGCGGCGCCGGTCGCGAGGGCGAGGGCGGCGGCAGCGGCGGGCAGGGCGCGGCGCCGGCGGTGGCGCGGACGCGGGTGCTCCGAAGCGTTGCGGCTCATGTCGAGTGTCACCGTGCCCCCGTCAGCCCGTGTATCCGGCGAAGATCTTGGCGAACTGCCACGGCTCCTGATCCACTCCGGAGCAGGTGTCGTCGTTGGGATAGGCACCGGGGCACGGGCGGTCGCGGTTGGCCGACCAGTAAGTGAGCCGGGCGAGGTGGTGCTCCTGCGCGTACGCGCGGATGGCCTCGAAGTTCTTCGTGGTGACCCGCTCGTCGGCGTCGGTGATGCCGTTCATCGAGGAGATGCCGCTGTGCCGGTAGGCCGCGTCGTCGCTGTAGCCGTAGGCCGTCTTGACGGTGTTCTTCAGGCCCTCGGCGGCCTTCTCGGTCAGCTCGCCCATGTCCTGGCCGCCCGCGTCACCGAAGTCGAACGGCATGATCGTCCAGCCGTCCACCTCCAGCCCTGCGTCGGCGGCCCGCTCGATCATGCCGTCGTCCGGTCCGTCCTGGGCGCTGGGGAACGTGACGTACGTCGTCAGTCCCTGCTTCTCGGCCTTGACCCGCTTCAACGCGTCGATCGTCTTCCGCTGCACCGTGGGGTCGGCGTACGCGTCGCCCTCGATGTCGATGTCGATCGCCTTCAGGCCGTAGGCGTCGATCACCTTCTGGTACGCACCGGCCAGCGCGGTGGCGTCCGGGCAGGTCTGCTCCAGCTTGCTGCCACTGGCGCCGCCGAAGGAGGGGATGACGTCCCCGCCCTTGGCGCGGATGGCGTCCACGGTCTGCGCGTCGACGCCGCCGGTGAGCGGGCGGCTGCCGTCCCACTGGGGGTCGCACGAGCCGTTGCTGAGGACGAACGCGAGGGTGAACCACTTGACGCCGCTGGCGTCCATCACCGTCGCGGGATCGGGCGTGTCACCCCAGCCGTTGTACAGATACGGGGCCACGGCCTGCGGCGCGCCGGCCGCCTCGGGCCCGGTGGCCGGCGTGGCGTCGGCCGCGGCCATTGTGCCGCCACCGATGACCGCCGCGGCGACGACACCGACGGCGCCCCGACGGACCATGCGGATGCGCGGTGACCGTGACCCCGAACGTGACCGCGACTCCGATCGTGACCGTGACTCCGATCGTGATCGTGCCGGTGACCCTGATCGTGACCTGCTTCCATCCTGTGCTGCTGAACTCATGGGAGCTCCTGTGCGGTGTGGGGGGAGCGGGCATCGGCCCGGGACGGTCGCACTGCCGTGATGTGCGCCGCGCGCACCGAAGCGTTGAAGTCCTGGACGCTCAAGGCATGGCTGGCTGCCCTTCGTAGGCGGTGCACAGTCCGTCCGGCCAACCGTGAATGACGCCGGGACCATGCCAACTCGGCCTGGTCCAGACCTGATTCACGCCTTGAGTTAACTCGTCGCAAGAAGGGCCGTCAAGGGATTCGGAATCATCGGCTTCACTTCAAAAGGTGAACGCTCAGGAGCCGACCAGGCCGGCTCGGTCAGAGGCCCGGGGCGAGTTCCGGCCCCATGTACCGCTCCAGGAAGGCCCGCGCGTACGCCGGGTCGTCGCGCAGCCGGAAGAGGCGGGCCCGCCGCAGCCCCTCGACGTAGCCGGCGTCCGGGGTGCCGGGGCGCGGGCCGTGCTGGAGGTGGAGCATGAAGTGGCTGAACTCCTGGACCTGCCACACGTCGGCGAGCCGCCGCCGCGAGTAGGCCGCCAGCACCTCGCTGACGTCACCGCCCGGATCCTCGGAGAAGTGCCGGCCCAGTGCGGCGGCGAGGTCGGCCGCGTCGGCCATCGCCAGGTTCATGCCCTTGCCGCCGGACGGCGGCACGATGTGGGCCGCGTCACCCACCAGCGCCACCCGCCCGAGGTGCATGGGCTCCACCACACGGGTCCGCATCTCCACGATCGACCGGTCGAAGACCGGCCCCCGCCGCAGCGCCCCCGGCGGCAGCGCCAGCCGGGCGTCCAGCTCCCGCCACACCCGTTCCTCGGGCCAGTCGTCCAGGGTCTCGTCCTCCGCCGCCTCCAGGTACAGGCGCGTGACCTCCGGCGACCGCAGCATCTGGCCGGCGAACCCGTCGGCGTGCTGGCCGTACACGGTGTGCGGTGCGAAGGGCGGCGTCTGCGCGAGGACGCCGAGGAGCCGTACGCCGTGCCGCACGTCGTACTCGGTGAAGGCGTCGGCCGGCAGGGCGGCGCGCACGGGACCGTACTGGCCCGCGGCCTCCACCACCACCTCGGCGCGCACCGCCGTGCCGTCCGCGCACCGCACCACCGGCAGCCCGCGCTCGGTGCCGAGGCCGACGACGGGGCGGCCCAGCAGGGTGGCGCCGGCCGCCGACTCGTACCCGTCCAGCAGGTCGGACACCACCTCCTGCTGCGGGTAGACGAAGCTCGGGGTGTCACCGCACAGGTCCGCGTAGTCCAGCCGCACGACCTCGCCGTCGCACCGGAACTCGCACGCGGTGTGCGGCAGGCCCTCGGTACGGAGCCGCTTCGAGAGCCCGAGGCGGTCCATGAGCTGTACGGTGCGGCGCTCCAGGAATCCGGCGCGTGCCCTGGCCAGCAGCTGATCGCGGTCGAACTTGTCGATCACCACGCAGGCGATGCCCCGCTCGCGCAGCAGCGTCGCCAGTGTCAGGCCGGCGGGCCCGGCGCCGACGACGGCCACCTGGGTTTCGATGGTCCCCACCAGAGTGCTCCTTCGGTCGTGCTGGAAGCAGCGTAGGGATCCGCCACCACGCCAAACACACCGGGTCACCCTCGCCACTCGTGTCACCCATGTCACTCGGGCACCCCGCGCTGCCCGTACGCTCCGGGCCCCGGCCGGCGGAGGCAGGGGAGCGGAGCCTCATGGGGCCCTAAGGTGTCAGGATGCGTGCACGAGTGGACGAGGTCGTTTTCGACTGTGCTGATCCGCAGGGGCTGGCCCGGTTCTGGGGGCGGCTGCTGGACGCGGAGCCGGTGGCGCGGAACGCGGAGTGGAGCTATGTCGATCCGCCGGAGATGCCGCGGCTGGCCTTCCAGCGGGTGCCCGAGCCGAAGAGCACGAAGAACCGGGTGCATCTGGACCTGTTGGCCGGGGACATTCCCACGGCGACGGCCGAGGCCGTCCGGCTGGGTGCGGTCGCCGTCGGTGAGCTGGTGACGAATCCGTACGGGCAGTTCCAGGTGCTGACCGACCCCGAGGGCAACGAGTTCTGCTTCGTCAGCGGGCACTGACGCCGGGGGAGGGGGAGGTCACACGCTGCTGCCGTCTTCCTCCCACGTCGGCTTCTCCCACGTCGGCTCCTCCCGCGCCGGATCCTCTCGCCCCTGCGCCTCCCGTACCGGCCCCGTGGTCCCCCGGGGGATCAGATGCGTCGGCAGGACGACGTGCCGGGCCGGGTCGGCGGACGGGTCGCCGATGAGGGTGCGGGCGAGAGTGCCGGCCGCGCGGCCGACCTCGGCGGCGGGCTGGGCGATGGTGGTGAGATCCAGCCATTCGGCGTGGTCGTGGTCGTCGAAGCCGAGGACGGAGACGCGGTCCGGTACGTCGATCCCGGAGGACCGCAGTACCCACAGCACCTCCATCGCTATCTCGTCGGTCTCGGCGAACACCGCGGTCGGCGGGTCCGCCAGACAGAGCAGCCGGCCGACGGCCTCGGCGGTGGCGCGCCGGCCGCGCGAGGTGCTGACCACCAGCTCCTCGTCGTACGGGACGGCCGCCTCGGCGAGGGCCTCGCGGTAACCGAACAGGCGGGTGCGCGAGCTGCACGTGAAGCCGGAGTCGGGGGCCGCGCGGACGAAGGCGATCCGGCGGTGGCCGAGGCCGCGCAGGTAGCGGGTGCCGGCGCGGGCCGCCGCGATGTCCTCGACGTACACACTGGCCCGGCCGGGGGCGTGCTGGCTGACGTACACCACCGGGACGCCCAGCCCGTCCAGCCGGGCGAACTCCGCCTCGGTCAGGTCGAAGGAGACGACCAGGAGCGCGTCGGCGTTGCGGCGGGCCGGCAGCCGGTCGAAGAAGGCGGCGCGTTCCGTGAGGTCGCCGACGCTGTAGACCTTCAGGTCCAGGCCCGCGTCCCGCAGTATCTCGCTGAGGCCGCGCAGCACCTGCCCGACGAACCACGAGCCGAGGGTGGGCGCGAGGACCGCGACCGTGCCGGTCTTGCCGGTGACCAGGCTGGACGCCTGCCGGGAAATGACGAAGGAGAGTTCGCGGGCCGCCGCTTCCACCCTCGTCCTGGCGTCGTCCGAGACGGTGGAGAGGCCACGCAGGGTCCGCGAGACCGTGGAGACCGAGACCCCCGCCCGTTCGGCCACGTCGGCCATGGTGGGGAGACGCTGCGCTGGAGGCATGTCCGGAACGTAGCACAGGTGTAGGCCACATGGACCTGGTCGGTGACAGCGTTATCACCGAGGTCGGGGCGGAATTCCGCCGTGCTGGGGCCGAGTTGTCCTCATGACCGGCCCCTGCTGACGCCGTGACAGGTCCGATGATACGGGGGCAAGTCGACCATTCTGCCTGGTTCTTCGTGGGAGCGGACGCCTCTTCTTGTTGCTGCGCGTGGCATTGACAGGCATGAGGGCCGTCCCTAGCGTGCAAGCGTTGTCAGGAGCACCTCCCAGTGCCCTCCTTTCGACGCCTCCCCTCAGCGTTCTCCCTCGGTCAGGAGCGCATCGTCATGCCGTTGAGCCGCAGATCCCTCCTCAGAACCACCGCCGGGGCCGCCGTCCCGCTCGTCGCCGCGACCGGCTGCGGGCGTGCCGCCGCGCGCGGCCCGGACGTCTCGGACGCCACCGAGGTGCCGCGCGGTCCGGTCACCATCCGCTGGTGGGCCGGGCGGGTAGCGGCCCGCGACGGCAGCGACCTGAGACCGGCCCTGGTCAGGGCTTTCCGGCGGAAGCACCCCAACGTCACCGTAAGGTTGATCGCCGCACCGCCGACCACGGACGTGGCACGCGCGACCCTCACCACGCAGGTGGCGAGCGGCAGTCCGTCGCCCGACGTGTACATGGGCGACGTCGCCTGGCCCGCCCAGTTCGCGTACAACTCGCTGGCGCTGGCGCTGGACCCGCTGCTGCCGAAGGGCTATTGGCAGCGCTATCCCGAGGAGCTGGTCCGGGCGCTGACGTACCAGGGGCAGGTGTACGCCTTCCCGTTCTACCTCGACGAGGCGTTCCTGTACTACCGCAAGGACCTGCTGCACAAGCACGGGCTGCGGCCGCCCGGTTCGTGGGAGGAGCTGGCGACCACCGCCACGAAGATCCAGCGGGCGGGCGACGCCGACTTCGGCTTCGTGTGGCAGGGCACCGTGTACGAAGGGCTGACCGCGAACGTCGCGGAGCTGGTCGCCGACGCCGGCGGCAGCATCCTCTCTCCCGATGCCCGCAAGGTCACCTTCGACGGGCCGGCGGGCGTGCGGGCCCTGACCTACCTGCGCGAGCTGATCACCCGCGGGGTCACCCCGTCCTCGGTGACGACCTTCGTCGAGCAGGACAGCCTGGACGCCTTCACCAGCGGCCGGTCGGTCTTCCTGCGGAACTGGCTGTACGCCTGGGGCGTCGCGGACAACCCGGCGTCCTCGCAGGTCGCGGGGAAGATCGGGGTGATGCGGCGGCCCGGCTTCGAAGGCGGCACGGGCGGCCGCAGCTGTCTGGGCGGCTGGTGCAACTACCTCAATCCGCACTCCCGCAACCTCGGCACGGCCCTGGCGTTCGCCCGCTTCCTCGCCGAGGAGGGCCAGTCGATCCTGGCCCGGGACGCGGCCGTGCTGCCGCCGCTCCTCTCCCAGCTGCACGGCAGGGCCGTCGCCAGGTCGGCCAACCCGGCCTTCGCGCTCGCCCGCGACGTACGGCTGGTCGCCCGGCCGACCCGGACCCCGGAGTACCCCATGGTCAGCAAGGCGGTGTTCACACCGGTCAACGAAGTGCTCAGCGGCGGCACGAGCGTACGGCAGGCGCTGGCGCACGCCCGCGGCGACCTGCAGGCCGCACTGCGGGGGGAGGCATTGTGACGGTCCCTCAGGCACCGACGCCCACGGCCACCCGGCCGGCACCGCGGCGTCCCGCACCCACCGCGCGCAAGGACGGCAAGCAGCGCCCGCCGGCCGGTCTCGCGCGCCGCCGGGCCCGCACCGGCTGGCTCTACACCACCCCGGCGCTCGTGGTGATCGCCCTGGTGACGGTCTTCCCGGTGCTGTACTCCGTCGTCCTCAGCTTCAGCAAGGTCCGCTTCACCTTCGGCGGCACCCACGTCGAGGAGTGGACGCTCGGCAACTACACGACCATGCTGGCCAGCCCGGTCTGGCTGGAGGCGCTGGCCTTCACGGTCGGCTACACACTGGTGACGGTGGCCGTGGAGATCGCCCTCGGCATCGCGGTGGCGGTGCTGCTGGACCGGCTGGAGGCCGGGCGCGGCTGGATCCTCGCGCTGCTGCTCATTCCCTGGTCGCTGATCACGGTGGTCTCAGCGCAGCTGTGGGACTTCCTGTACGACGCCACGTTCGGCGCCGTGACCTGGCTGTTCGGGCTGGTGATGGACCAGTCGCCGGTCATCCTCGGCACACCCGTCCCCGCGATCACCGGGATGGCGGTCGCCGACGTCTGGAAGACCACTCCGTTCGTCGCGGTGATCATCCTGGCCGGGCTGGTCCGCATCCCGAAGGAGCGGTACGAGGCGGCCGAGGTGGACGGCGCGGGGGCGTGGACCACCTTCTGGAACGTCGTCCTGCCCGCGCTGCGCCCCGTGGTGTCGGTGGCGGTGCTCTTCCGCGTACTGCAGGCCTTCGGCATCTTCGACCTGCCGTTCGTGCTCACCCAGGGCGGCCCCGGCACGGCCACGCAGTCCCTCGCCGTACTCGGGTACAAGACGCTCTTCCAGAACCTCGACATCGGCATGGGCGCGGCGATCGCCACGAGTACGGGCGTGCTGGTCATCGCCTGCTGTCTGCTGTTCCTGCGGATGTTCCGCAACCAGGTCGACGAAGGGGGCGCGGCATGACGCGCGGCCGCGGGCGCACGGGCGTGCGCCGGTATGTGAACGTGGTCAACGTCGGTGCGCTGGTGCTGGTCGCCGTGACCGCGCTGCCACTGCTGTGGATGGCGGTGACCTCGTTCAAGACGGCGCGGGAGAACGGCACACTGCCGCCGACCCCCGTCCCGCTCCATCCGACCCTGGCCAACTACCGGCAGGCGCTGGGCTCGGCGGGCTTCGACCGCTACCTGCTCAACAGCGCGGTGGTGGCCGTCAGCGCCACCGCGATCGTCCTCGGGCTCGGACTGTTCGCCGGGTACGCGCTGGCCCGTACGCCGATGCGCGGGCGCGGCCCGGTGATGACAGCGCTGCTGATGATCTCCGTCTTCCCGACCATCGCAGTGGTCACCCCGCTGTACCTCGTCGAGCGCGAGCTGAACCTGCTCAACAGCTACTGGGGCCTGATCATCCCGTACATCGCCTTCCACCTGCCGTTCGCCATCTGGATCCTGCGCAACTCGCTGCTGGGCATCCCGTACGAGCTGGAGGAGGCGGCGACGGTGGACGGCGCGGGCCCGACCCGCACACTGCTGTCGGTGATCCTGCCGCAGGCCAGGCCGGCGCTGTTCACGGCCGGGGTGTTCACCTTCACCGCCACCTGGACGGAGTTCCTGATGGCGCTCACCTTCAACAGCGAGGACGCCTACCGGACCGTGCCCGTGGGCATCGCACTCTTCAGCAGCCAGTACGAGATCCCGTACGGCACGATCTTCGCCGGCGCGATGGCCGCGACGGTGCCGATCGCCCTCCTCGTCCTGGTGTTCCGGCGCGCCGTGCTGTCCGGCCTCACCGACGGCGCGGTCAAGGGATGACCGGTGCCCGGCCAGCCCGTCCCCACCGTTGTGCGCATCCGACCCGCTTCGTGAAGGAGCTTTCGTGACCGACCCCCACGCGACCGATTCCGCCGTGACCGGCCTGCCTGCGAAGGACACCGGCCCCGCCGGGACGGACGCCGTCGTGCTGGCTCCCGCCGTCGCCGACGCGTCCTCGCAGGACCCCAATTGGTGGCGGCAGGCCGTCATCTACCAGGTCTACCCGCGCAGCTTCGCCGACAGCGACGGCGACGGCATCGGCGACCTGCCCGGCCTCACCGGCCGGCTCACCCACCTCGCCTCCCTCGGCGTCGACGCGCTGTGGCTGAGCCCCTTCTACCCCTCCGAGCTGGCCGACGGCGGCTACGACGTGGCCGACTTCCGGGACGTCGACCCGCGCCTCGGCACCCTCGCCGACTTCGACGCCATGGTCGCCGAAGCACACCGGCTGGGCCTGAAGATCCTGGTGGACCTGGTCCCCAACCACACCTCCGACCAGCACGTATGGTTCCAGGAGGCACTGGCGTCACCGCCCGGCTCGGCGGCCCGCGCCCGGTACGTCTTCCGCGACGGGCGCGGCGAGAACGGAGAGCTGCCGCCCTCGGACTGGGTCTCGCGCTTCGGCGGCAGCGCCTGGAAGCGGGTGCCGGACGGCCAGTGGTACCTCCACCTCTTCGCCCCCGAGCAGCCGGACCTCGACTGGACCAACGAAGAGGTCCGCGAGGACTTCCGCCGCACGCTGCGCTTCTGGTCCGACCGCGGCGTCGACGGCTTCCGCATCGACGTGGCGCACGGCCTGGCCAAGGACCTCACCGAGCCGCTGCGCGACATGGGCGACAACCAGTTCAAGGGCGACCACGACCTGATGCCCGACGGCACCCACCCGCACTGGGACCGGGACGAGGTGCACGAGATCTACCGGGACTGGCGGATCGTCCTGGACTCCTACGACCCGCCGCGGATGGCGGTCGCCGAGGCCTGGGTGAAGAACTCCCGCCGGGTCCTCTACACCCGCCCCGACGAGCTGGGCCAGGCGTTCAACTTCGAGTACCTCCAGGCGGAGTGGACGGCGCCCGCACTGCGCAAGGTCATCACCGAGTCGCTGGCCACGGCCGCCGCGGCGGGCGCGTCCGCGACCTGGGTGCTCTCCAACCACGATGTCGTACGGCACGCCTCGCGGCTCGCGCTGCCTCTCGGCACCGACACCGACGCGTGGCTGCTGAGCGACGGCAAGGACCCGGCCCCCGACCTCGAATCGGGGCTGCGCCGGGCCCGCGCCGCGACGCTGCTGATGCTCGCCCTGCCCGGTGCTTCCTACGTCTACCAGGGCGAGGAACTGGGCCTCCCGGAGGTCGCCGACCTGCCCGCCGAGGCGCTCCAGGACCCGGTGTGGGAGAACACCGGACACACCCGCAAGGGCCGGGACGGCTGCCGGGTGCCGCTGCCGTGGACCCGCGGGGGTACGTCGTACGGCTTCGGGCCCGGCGGGGCCTGGCTGCCGCAGCCGCCGGTCTTCGGCGAGCTGTCGGTGGCGGCGCAGGACGGCGTCGAGGGTTCCACGCTGGAGCTGTACCGCGCGGCCCTCCGGCTCCGTCGCGAGCTGCAGGGCGACGAGTCGCTGGAGTGGCTGTCGGCACCGGACGAGACGGCGGCGGAGGGCCCAGCGGCGGACGGGGCGGTGGCGGACCGTACGTCGGAGGGCGGCGCGGCGGGAGGAGCGGCGGCGGATGGTGCGGCCGGCACCGGTACCGGTACCGCGGACCTCATCCACTTCCGCCGCTCGACCGGCTGGCAGTGCCTCGCCAACCTCTCGGACCGGCCCGTGTCCCTGCCCGCCGGTGAGGTACTGCTCGCCAGCGGTCCGCTGACGGGCGGCCAGCTCCCGCCGGACACCACGGTGTGGCTGCGCGCCGCGCGCTGATGACGCACCGTCACTTCGCGGGGCCCTGCCGGCGGTGCCCCGCGAAGTGACGTCGGCCCTCCCTCCCGGCGCACGGCACTCAGCTCGCTCGGCCGCCGGGTCGGCCCAATCAGGCCAAGGATTCAGTGCACCGGTGCGGCCCGGTGGCAGAAGACCGTCAGGTTGGCGGCCAGCGTCGCGGCGACGGTCAGTCCGATGCCCAGCACGGCGCCGCCCACGCCCAGTACGGGCGCGCTGAAGCCGAGGGCCAGTACGACGAGCACGCCCACCGCCACCAGCAGAGCGTGGCCCACGGCACCGGTACCGGTCATCCGGTGCAGCACGCCGAGGACGACGAGTACCACCGCCGTCGGGACGGCCACGGCCAGCCCGGCGCCACGGGCGGACAGGTGGGCGTGGTGCTCGGTGGCGTCGAGCGCTGCCTCCAGCCCCGCACCGAGCGCGGCCAGTGCCGCGAAGACGACGTAGTGGCCGTACCCCCAGGTCAGAGCCGTATGGAGGGTACTGAGGCGGGCGTCGCTGCCGGTGAAGTAGATCCACCACAGGGCGAAGACCAGGAACAGCCCGCCGAGCACGATCAGCAGGACGTCCGTGGACAGGCCGTGCGCGGACACGGCCGACTGGACGGCCGAGAGCGAGGCGAGGATGACCTCGCCGAGCACGATGATGGTGAACAGGCTGTACCGCTCGGTGATGTGTTCCGGGTGCCAGCTGGTGGCCCTCCCGTGGTTCTCCGCCCAGGCCGGCACGGCGAGCTCCGCCGCCACGAGCAGGACGAAGGTGAGGGGGGCCCAGACGCCCGTGGACCAGAGCCGGGCGATCCAGCCGACCTGCACCACGACGATGCCCGCCGCGTACCGCAGGGCAGCCGGGCGGCCTTCGGGGTGTTCGGTGGCGGCCCGGAGCCACTGGGTGATGATGGCGATGCGCATGATGACGTAACCGACCACCACGAGCGCGAAGTCGCCGTGCTGGAACGCGCTGGGCACGCCGGCGGCCAGTACCAGCACGCCCGCCATCTGCAGCAGCGTCAGCAGCCGGTAGGGAACGTCGTCGGTGTCGTAGGCGGAGGCGAACCAGGTGAAGTTCATCCACGCCCACCAGATCGCGAAGAACACCGCGGCGTACCCCGCCAGACCGGCGCCGAAGTGCCCCTCGGCCAGCGCGTGATGGAGCTGGGCCGCGGCCTGGGAGACCGCGACCACGAACGTCAGGTCGAACAACAGCTCCAGCGGCGTCGACGCCCGGTGCTCCTCCTCCGGATCACGCGCCCGCATCCTCCGCAGCAGCGTCCCGGTCCGTACCACCGCACCATTGCCTTCGCTCATGCCGCCTCTCCCATGTCTTTCCCGGCGCTTGACGTCCACCGACGAGCCTAGGCGGATCATGCGGGCGGGAATCGGCACCGGGCCGAACGGCGAGCGCCGCCGACCGCCCGAGCGTTCAGCTTTGGCACCCGGGTGCCGCTTCCGTGCTGTGACGGTCCTAGCCGTGGAAGGCCGTGACCGCTTCGAGGGCTGCGCGTTCGGTGGTGACGTGGTTGACCGGTGCGGATGCGTCGGCGTAGCCGAAGGAGATGCCCACGAGCAGCTTTCCTTCGCTGACGCCCAGTTCGGCGCGGACCGTGTCGGCGTAGAAGCTCAGCAGTCCCTGGGGGCAGCTCGCCACGCCGTACGCGGTCATCGCCAGGAGCAGGGTCTGCATGTAGGCGCCGACGTCAGCGGCCAGCCGGGGCCCGCCGTCCCCGGTGACGAACAGGAACGCGGCGTGCGGCGCGCCGTAGAAACGCAGGCTCTCCGCGTCGTAGGCCGCCCGCGCCTCGTGATCGTCGGCACCGATGCCCAGTGCGCCGTACAGCTGGGCGCCGAACGCTCGCCGGCGCGCCTGGTGCTCCTGTGCGTACATGGTCTCCGCGTACGGAAGGTCGGCCGAGAGGCGCTGCTCGGCGTGGGCCGCCTGCAGGGCACCGGCCAGGCGCTCCCGTGGGGCGCCGCTCACCACCTCCACCCGCCAGGGCTGTGCGTTGGAGTTGGACGGCGCGGCGCCGGCCAGCGAGAAGATCGCCCGCATCGTGTCCTCGGGCACCGCTTCCGGGCGGAACGCACGGGTGGCGTGCCGGCCGCGTATCAGCTTCTCCGCACAGCCGCTCAGCTCGGTGGGAACCAACGGGCTCATGAGACCCTCCTCGACGACAATCTGTGTAAACGGATGCGTTTACCTTCCGGACGCTAACAGCCTCGGCCCGCGAAGTAAACGCAGACGTATACTTGCTGCGTGAGTGCGACGACTACGACACCCCAAGGGCGCGGGCGCGGCGGGCGGGAGCGCATCCTGGCCGCCGCCGCCCGGCTGTTCGCGGTCCAGGGCATCAACGCGACCGGCATGGAACAGGTCGCGGAGGAAGCGCCGGTGTCCAAGCGCACGCTTTACGCGCACTTCCGGACCAAGAGCGATCTGGTGATCGCCTACCTGGAGGGGCTCGCCTCCTCGGGGGCCACGCTGGAAGGCGTACTGACCCGCGAGGACGTCTCCCCGCGTGACCGCATCCTCGGACTGTTCGACCAGCCCGCACCGGACGCGGACCCGGTGCGCGGGTGCCCGTTCATCGATGCGGCTGCGGAGTTCCCCGACCCGGACAGCGCGGTCCACTCCTACGCCCGCGAACAGAAACTGAAGATGGTGCGGCTGGTCACCGCGCTGGTGGCGGAGCTGGGCTGCCGCGAACCCGCCGCGCTCGCCGAGCAACTGGTCACCCTCGCGGACGGAGCGGCCAGCCGGGCCATGGTGCTGGGCGAAGCGGACTACGGCCGGCACGCACGGGCGGCGGCGGAGACCCTCCTCTCGCAGGCCCTGCCGAGCACGACCTGACGCGGGAGGCTCCTCACCTGCCGGCGCTATCGACGAGGCCGGCGCTGCCGACGAGGCCGGCGCTGTCGACGAGGCGGGGACGCGGCGGCGTGCCCGTGCCATGCCGGCCACACCGCCTGATGCCGCCAGGCGCTGCCCGGTGCCGCCGCGTCGTACGCCCTTATCCGTCCCGCTCCTCCAGGGCGCGGGCCTGGCGGCGCAGCTCCGCGCGGGTGGCGGCGGACCGTCGCTCGGTCGCGGTCCAGAAGGGATGGCCGGCGATACGGGCGGAGAGCAGCTGGAGCCGGCGGCGCAGCGCGGCGGTGTTCGCCGGCCGTGCGGCGAGGGCGGCGTAGGTGCGGTTCCAGTCGCGTTGTGCGTCGAGCAGGTCTCGGGGGAAGGGAGTGGTGTGCGCCATGGCTCGAATTAGACCACGTGTTCGATTTTCGGGTCACGTCGCCACGGCGCGGTGCGCGGTGAGTACCGAGTGCGAGGTGCGGGGTGCAGAGTGCGGAGTACGGGATGCCGGATGCGGAGCCGCGAGCGTGCCGCCGTGTGCGTCCGTCCCGGCCGTACGCGTCGCTCGCAGTAGCTCCCAGGCGCCCCCGGTCGCTCACAAGCGCGCGAAGAGGCCGTCGAGAGGAGCCGGTACCCGCTCGGGGGAGAGGGCTTCGGCGAGGAGGCGGCCGTAGCGGATCTTGCGGCCCTTCTTGGTGCCGAGGAAGCGCCGTAGCTGGCGCTGCCGGGGGCGGCCGTGCTGGGCGGGCTGGTGCAGGAACGTCTGCCAGGCGCGGTGGTCACCCTCCGCCCGGATGATCTCCTCGACGCTCGCCGGTCCCAGCGCGCGGATGAACTCGTCCTCCAGGTCGCTCACGCACACGAAGACGTCCCGGCGGGGCGCCCGGGCCCGTTCCAGGCCGCGGTCGAAGAAGCGCTGCTCGTTCTCGTCGCACAGTCCTGCCAGGCGGAGGCCGAGGCCGGGCGGCCCGAGGAGCGTGGCGTACCGGCCGATGCTCATCGCCCCGCCCATCGCCACGACGCACACCCCCTCGGCGGCCAGGTCCCGGCCGCGCCGTGCGGCCAGGGTCTCCACCGCCGCGAGGTCGCTGGGGCCTTCGAGCAGCACCGCGGTCCGTACGCCCAGCCGCAGGGCCAGCTCACCCGCCGGTCCGCCGGGGCCGCCGGCCGCCCAGCCGCTGACCTCGTCCCGGAACGCCTGCATGTCCGCCATGGAGCGAGTGTGCACCGCCATCGGCGGCACGGCACGGAAATATCCGAAAGCCCCGGCCGCCACCGGACCCCGCCGACGCCGCTGCCGACGTCTCCTCCGAGAATCGCACCAAGCAGCGGCACCTCAGCAAGGAAGAGCATGCAGGGAGTTCTCACCGGTTTCATGGTGATCGCCGTCGTCGTCGGCGTCGGTTACGTCATCGGGCGGCGCGCGTACCTCGGCAGTGACGGCCGGTACGTCCTGACCCGGCTCGCCTTCAGCGTCGCCACTCCCTGCCTGCTCTTCACCACGCTCGCGGGCGCCGACCTGCGCATCCTCCTGTCCGAGCGGCTGGTCGTCACCGCGCTCAGTACGGTGGCGGCGGCCGCCCTCTTCACCGCCGTCGGCCTCCTGAGGCGCTGGGAGGCGGGACAGCTCACCATCGGTGCCCTCTGCTCCAGCTACGTCAACGCCGGCAATCTCGGCATCCCCATCGCCGTCTACGTGTTGGGAGATGCCTCGCTCGTCGCGCCCGTGCTGCTCTTCCAGCAGATCATCGTCACCCCGCTCGCGCTGACCCTCCTCGACCTGACCCGGCCCGGCGAGCCGCAGTCCCTCCTGCGACGGCTGACCACGCCGCTGCGCAACCCGATGGCCCTCGGCTCGCTCGCGGGCGTCACCGTCGCCGCCGGCGGCTGGGCCGTTCCCCGGCCGGTGCTCGAACCCCTCACCCTCATCGGCAACATGTCCGTCCCCGCCGTCCTGCTGGCCTTCGGCATATCCCTGTGCGGCTCCGGCCTGCCCGCACGCGGTGACCACCGGCCCGCCATCGTGCTGTCGGCCGTCCTCAAGACCGTGGTCCAGCCCGTCACGGCCTGGGCCCTTGGCGCCGCAGTCTTCCACCTGCACGGCGCCGACCTGCTCGACGTCGTCGTGATCGCCGCGCTGCCGGCCGCCCAGAACCTCTACACCTACGCCTCCCAGTACCGCGTGGCCGAACGCCTCGCCCGCGAATCCGTCCTGCTGTCCACCCTCCTCTCCGTCCCTGCCCTCGTCGCCATCGCGGCGCTGCTGGGATAGCGGCCCCGCGCCCGCGGATGACGGCCCCGCGCCCGCGGATGGCCGCCCCGCACCCGCGGAGAGCGGTCCCGCGTCCGCTTCGTACGGTCGATACCGGCCGTTCGTGGCCGTCGCGGCGTCACATTCCGCCCGGTGGTGTCCAGGGACCCCGCACGTGCCCCCGGTGTGCAGTAAGTACTTTCCTGCACATGGGCGACTTCTCCGCGGGAAACAAGCGGAAGGCGCCTTTTCGGATAGGGATGGTGCAGCCATCCGTGAACTCGCGAGGTGCTCTCCATGCGACCGCCCACCGCGCCGGCCGACGACACGGCCACGCCTGCAGCCGGCCCCGCGACCGCGGCCGCACCGGACCGTGCCGACGTCAGGCGGGCCGCGCTCCTGCTCCTGCTCGCCATGGCCGGCGCGGCCGTGGCGCTGCTCGGGCCCGGGGCCGCCCTGCACGGTACGGGGGAGGCGGAGGCGCCGGCGGCCGGGTGGGTCTCGCTGCTGCGGGGCGTGGTGCTGGCGGCGGTGTGCGTCCAGACCGGCGAGGTGGCCGGTACGTGGCTGGCGCGCCGCGTCCCCGGCGGGCCGGCGCCGCTGCCGCGTGCCTGGTCAGCGGGGGTCGGGCTGGCCGGTGCGCTGGCCGCGGCAGGGCTCGCCGCGATCGTCTCCGACGGCAACCTCGTGCCGCAGAGCCTCGCCGACCTGGACCTCAGCGGCCTCTACCGGACGCGCGACGGCATGCTCGCGCTGCTGGAGGTCAACGCCTTCCTCGTCGCCGCCCTCCTGGCCCGCTCGCGCCGCCCGGCCGCACAGGCGGCGCCCCTCGCCGTCCTCGTCGTGTGCGAGGCACTGCGCGCCCACCCGGCGCCGGAGGACACCCCGCTCGTCGGCTCGGCCCTCACCCTCCTCCACCTGACCTGTGCGGCGCTCTGGGCCGGCACCCTCCTCCATGTGCTGCGCACCCTGCGGCTGTGGCGTACGGCGGCGCCGGGTCCGGGCGCGGTGCTGCTCGCCCGGTACGCCCGCGGGGCCGTCTTCCTGCTCGCCGCGCTGACCGCGACCGGAGTGTGCAGCACCCTGCGGCGGATGCCGCCCGGCACCGTCCTCGGCCAGCTCACCGGCACCGCGTACGGCCGCGTCCTGCTCGCCAAGCTCCTGCTGGTGGCCGTCACCAGCGCACTGGCCCTGTACGCCCGGCTCCGGCTGCGCCGCGCCGACGACCCGCTCAGCGCCTGTGCCCCCGCACGCGCCGAACTGGTACTCCTGGGCACCACCGTGGCGGTGACCGCGCTGCTGACCGCCCTGCCGGTACCGATCCGCTGGTGAGCGAGCGGACCGGCACCACACGCCGGGTCCGGGCCGTCCCGCTGACCCCCTGTCAGCCGTTCTCGGGGGCCGCGCCGGCCGACGTCTCCACCTCCAGCAGCGAGGCGCTGTGCCGCTCGGACTCGTACGCCGCCCTGCCGCCGCGCAGCCCGAACAGCCGCTTGGACACCGCGATGTACACCACCACCAGGATGTTCACCACGAAGGTGGCGATCCGCAGCCAGCTCACCTTCTCGGTCAGCTCGTAGACCTCCAGGGGCAGGAAAGCGGCCGTGGCCACCACCGCCAGGTACTCGGCCCACCGCTTGAGCAGCCACAGGCCCACGCCTTCGAGGAGTTCGACGAGCGCGTAGACCAGCAGTGCGACCGCCACGAACGTCAGGGTGGAGTGCCGGTACTGGAAGACCCTGCGGATCGTGTCGACCACCGGCGAGTGGTCCAGGTCGAAGTGGAAGTGACGGGCGACCGGCCGGAGGGCGACGAGATTTTCGTCGAAGAGGCGGTGGACGGAATCCTTGCTGTTGCTGAACTTCCACACCGCGTACGCGGCCAGCAGCACGAACAGCCCCCGCACGGCCCGCTCCACGGCGATCAGCCGGATGATGACCGTGTCGCGCAGGGCCCTGCCGCGCGGCACGAGCGGGGCGTCGGCCGCGGGCCCGCTGCCCTGCGGCGGGCCGACGGCGAAGTCCCCGCAGCGCAGGCAGCGCCACGCCTCACCCACCGCGGTGGGCGCGCGCAACCGCTCGCGCAGGGCTGCTTCCTCGGGTGCGTACGTGACATGCCCGCGGCGCGCACACGCGCGCCGGTCCCAGTCGATCTTCATGCTTCCCGCCCGGTTCGTCCTCGTCCCTTGGTGGAGAACGTACCGAGAGACCGCGGGTTTCCCGGGACGTCACGTACGGGGGCGGCGCACTTGTGGTGACGCGGGGCTCGCCGCTCCGCGCGGTGCCGTGCGGTGGCCCGGAACAGTGGGTAAGGTCGGGCCACACGAGCCCCGGGAGGGCGAGCATGACACTGCGCACGGTGTGGCGTCCGGCCGTTCTTGTGATTGCCGTGCTGCTGGCCGCGTGCGGCGAGCCCGCAGCGTCGGGTGCGACGCGCGGGCCCGCCTCGGCCGACGTGAGCCTCGCCGTGAGCGGCGGCATCGCCGGAGTCCAGTACGGCATCGACGTACGCCCCGACGGATCGGTCTCCGTCACCGACCGCACGGGCAGCCACGCGGCCCGCGACCTGTCGGCTGCCGAGGAGAAGAAGCTCGACTCGCTGCTGGCCGCCGTCGACTTCGCCGGCCTGCCGGCCCGTCAGATCGACGCGGGCTCCCGGGACCGCTTCGAGTACCGGCTGACGTACGGCAGCCACAGTCTGGTCACCGACCGCAGTACCGACCTGGGCCCGGCCGACAGGCTCATCGATCACCTGGAGAGCTGCCGGAAAGCGCGCCAGGAGCGACCGGTTCACCAGCCGTAGCGCGGTCCCCGGCGGAGGCGGCGGGGAAGTACCGGCGGGCCGCCAGGGCGACATGCACCAGGCCGATCAGCACGGGGACCTCGATGAGGGGTCCGACGACGCCGGCCAGGGCCTGGCCGGAGGCGGCGCCGAAGGTCGCGATGGCCACCGCGATGGCGAGTTCGAAGTTGTTGCCGGCGGCGGTGAAGGCCAGCGTCGTCGCCCGCGGGTAGCCGAGGCCGACGGCCCTGCCGAGGGCCATGGACCCGGCCCACATCACGGCGAAGTACACCAGCAGGGGCAGCGCGATCCGGGTCACGTCCCACGGCCGGGAGGTGATCGCGTCACCCTGGAGGGCGAAGAGCACGACGATGGTGAACAGCAGGCCGTAGAGCGCGAACGGGCCGATGCGCGGGACCAGCCTGTTCTCGTACCAGGTGCGGCCCCTGGCCCGCTCGCCTAGGCGGCGGGTGAGGAACCCGGCGGCCAGCGGGATGCCGAGGAAGACCAGCACACTGCGGGCGATCTCCCACACCGACACATCCAGACCGGTGGTCGCGAGGCCGAGCCACCCGGGGAGCACGGAGAGGTAGAACCAGCCCAGGGCGGAGAAGGCGAGCACCTGGAAGACGGAGTTGAGGGCGACGAGGACCGCGGCGGCCTCACGGTCGCCGCAGGCCAGGTCGTTCCAGATGATGACCATGGCGATGCAGCGGGCCAGCCCGACGATGATCAGGCCGGTCCGGTACTCCGGCAGGTCCGGCAGGAAGAGCCAGGCGAGCGCGAACATCACCGCGGGGCCGACCAGCCAGTTGATCACCAGGGAGGGGATCAGCAGGCGGCGGTCGCCGGTGACGGTGTCCAGGCGGTCGTAGCGGACCTTGGCGAGTACCGGATACATCATCACGAGCAGGCCGAGCGCGATCGGCAGCGAGACGCCGGTGACGGTGACCTTCGCGAGCGCGTCGCCCAGGCCCGGTACGAGGCGGCCGAGGCCCAGTCCCGCGGCCATCGCCAGCAGGATCCACACGGCCAGGAAGCGGTCGAGGAAGGAGAGGCGGGCGGCGACCGGGCCGGTGGCCGGGGGAGTGGTGCCGCCGGTCACGAGGCGGCCTCCGTGTGCGGTGCGGTGGGCTCGGGCAGGGGCTGTCCGGCAGGGCGGGCCAGGATGCCGGCGAGGCGGTCGGTCATCTCGGGCAGCAGCCAGTAGTACACCCACGTGCCCCGGCGCTCGCAGTCGATCAGACCGGCCTGCCGCAGCAGCTTGAGGTGGTGGGAGATGGTCGGCTGGGACAGGTCGAAGGCCGGGGTCAGATCGCAGACGCAGACCTCGCCGCCGGCCCGCGAGGCGATCATCGACAGCAGCCGCAGCCGTACCGGATCGCCCAGCGCCTTGAAGACCTTCGCCAGCTCGGTGGCCTGCGCCTCGTCCATCGGGGCCGTCAGCAGCCCCGGACAGCAGTCCTCGGCCGGGCCGGTCACCTCGACCACCTCGAGCTCTTGTTTCGACATGCTTCTATGTTGACGGACGCCTATCCAGCGCGCAAGCTTGCATCGAAAGATGTCGATCCAGCGAGATCAGGTGGGTGCCATGTCCCGTGTACAGCTTGCCCTCAACGTTGCCGACCTGGCGGCGTCCGTGGAGTTCTACTCCCGGCTCTTCGGCGTCGAGCCGGCCAAGCGCCGCCCCGGATACGCCAACTTCGCCCTCACCGAGCCGCCGCTGAAGCTGGTGCTGATCGAGGGCGAGGCGGGCCAGGAGACCCGGCTCGACCACCTCGGCGTCGAGGTCGCCACCACCGAAGAGGTCACCGCGGCCACCGCCCGCCTCGAGGAAGCGGGCCTGGCGACCTTCGAGGAGAACGACACCTCCTGCTGCTACGCGCTCCAGGACAAGGTCTGGGTCCACGGGCCCGGCAAGGAGCCCTGGGAGATCTACGTCGTCAAGGCCGACGCCGACCGGATGGGCAAGAGCGGCGCCCTGGCCGGCGACGCCTGCTGCACCGGAAGCTGAGCGCAAGCGGCCCGGACCGGGCGAGCCGGTCCGGGCCGCTGTGACGGCGGTGAGCGCTCAGGCCGCGCCGGTCCTCAGCCGTCGTTCTCCGCGGACGGGATGAAGGCGCCCGGCACGTCCTCCGGGGCGAACAGCTTCTTCTCGCCCGGGTACGGCTGCTTCCAGCCGTGCGTCTCGTACCAGGTGAGGTGGTTCATCTGGGCCGGGTTGGCGTAGTCCGGGATGGCGTGCGGGCCGGTCAGCCGCTGCTTGGACTTCCACTTCTCCCAGGCCGCCGCGAGGTCCCGCATGTCCGCCGGCACCTTCGCCGGCGCCACGGCCGCCGCCTTGGTGCTCTGCGGCGCCGGGTTGTCAGAACCGCAGGACGGCTGCTCCTTCAGACCGTCGGTCAGCGGTACGCGGTTGGGCCGCGCCGTGAAGGGAGTGGTGTCCGGCTTGCCGGTGAAGGCCGCGCTCATGGGCGTGGCCGCGCTGTCCTTCTGGTTCATCGGGTGGATCCCGAGGATCTGCTCGATGGTCCGGATCATCGTGATCTGGGTGTAGTAGTGGCTGTCCGTCCTGCCGTGCTGCGCCCAGGGGCTGATGATCTGGATCGGCGCCCGGTGCCCGTCGACGTGGTCGAGGCCGGCCTGCGAGTCGTCCTCGACGACGAAGATCGCCGAGTCCTTCCAGTACTTGCTGTGCGAGATCTTGTCGACCATCTTGCCGACCGCGAGGTCATTGTCCGCGACCTGCGCGGACGGGCTGGCGGGACCGCCGGTGTGGTCGTTGGAGAACCAGAACATGTTCAGGTTCGCCGGGCCGTTCTTCTCGAAGTCCTGCTTCCAGATCTGGTACTTGTACACGTCCGGGACGCTGAGGTCGAACATCGGGAAGCCCTGCACCGAGACGTCGTTCAGCGAGGGGATCGCCGAGCCCGTCTTGATCGGGTAGGCCGTGGGCTTCCCGGTCGCCTCCATGGTCCTGGCGTCGCAGTACAGGTTCTGCCAGGACGCGTCGGCCGGCTTCTGCTCCACCGACTGGAACTCACCGAAGTCCTTGACGGACTTGCCCGCCGCCTGCGCACCGGTCCACAGGAACCCCGACTTCTGGTGGCCGAGCGCGTCGTTCTCGGTGTCGTAGCTGCGCTGGTACTCACCGGCCGAGGACTCGGTGTACTCCGGGTTGTCGCTCTGCATGAGCCAGTTGTGGCCCTCGGCGGAGTTCGTGCCGATGTCGTAGGTGTTGTCGTACAGGCCGAACTGCTCGGCCATCGCGTGCTGGTTCGGCGTGACGTTCTCGCCGAACTGCGCCAGCTTCGGGTCGCCGTTGCCCTGCGGCATGTCGCCGAAGACCTGGTCGTAGGTCCGGTTCTCCTTGACGATCAGGAAGACGTGCTTGATCGTCGAGGGGTCGCCGAGCCGCTGCGGGACCGCGACCGGCTTCGCCGTGCCCTTGCCTGCGGCCTTCTTGACCGAGTCGGCCGTCCAGCCGTTCTGCTTGAACACCTTGGCCGTCCGGGACCTGATGACGCTGTCGTCGGGCAGGGTGAAGCGCTGCAGGCTGGAGGTGGTGTCATGGGTGCCGTGCCCACCGCTGGTGGTGGGCCGGCGGGCGTCGATGCCGCGGGTGTTGGAGACCAGCACCTGCTTGCCGACGGTGGCGATCTCCGCGGGGAAGTAGTCCGTGGGCAGCAGGCCGACGTAACTGACCGGCTCCTGCGGGCTCTTGTATTTGTAGACGGCGACCGCGTTGGCGCGGCCGAGCGTCACGAGCAGACGGCCGTCGTCGGTGAGCGTCACCGCGTTGGGCTCGTAGCCCACCGACGCCTCCGGCCACGGACGGGTGGCGATGGTCTGCACGACCTTGTCGGTGGCGGTGCTGATGACCGACACGTCGTTGGTGGCGGTGTTGGTGACGAACAGCGCGCCCTTCTTGGCGTACAGCGCGGTCGGGTGCAGGCCGACGTCGATGCTCCGGACGGCCGCTTCCGGCTTCGCCAGGTCGATGACGCTGACCGTGCCGGTGGTGGTGGCGCCCGTCTTCGGGTCGGCCGGCACCTGGGTGTTGTACGAGTTGATCGTGGTGTCGCCGGGCTTGGCCGGGCGGCCGCCCTCGTTGCTGACGTAGAGCTTGTCGCCGACCTTGACCATGTCGCGCGGGGCGTTGCCCACGTTCCAGGTGTGCGTGATGTCCCCGGTCGCCGCGTCGAGGGCGACCACCTTGTTCTGGCCGTTGACCGCGGCGTAGACGGTGGCGCCGTCGGCCGAGAACACCGGCTCGCCCACCAGCGCGTGCTTGGCGCCGTCCGCCGGGATCTTGATGAACTGCGGGTCCGAGACGCTGCCGTCCGGGTTCACGGTGAACTTGGTGTAGCCGTCGGTCTGGCCCAGCCACAGCTGCTTGCCGTCGGGCGAGTACGTGGGGCCTTCCTGGCCGACGGAGTTGCTGCTGATGCGCGGGCTGGAGGACGCGGAGGCGCTGACGAGCTGCTGTACCTTCCAGTTCTTGCGGTCGACGATGGCGAGCGCCGCGCCGCCGTCGGTCAGCGAGGCCGCGACATGGTCGCCGTCCGGGCTGACCGAGGACGACATGATCTTGCCGTTGTTGATGACGAGGCGGTCGCCGTACGGGGCGATGTGCTGGTCGCTGGAGATGACCTGGCCGTCGGCGGTCTGCTGGCCGACCTGCTGGGTGCCGAACTGGTGGGTCTGCGCGTAACCGATGCCGGCGGTGGCGGCGAGGACGACAGCGGTGGCGGTCGCCAGCGTGCTGCGGCGGCTGAGGCCTCTGCCGGCGATGCCGGAGCGGCCGGTGTCGTCGTTCCGACGGCGGCGTATGACCTGCATGGAGTTGTTATCCCTTCGAGGAGAGAAGTTCGACATTGCCGTCGAACTGCCACAGCGGGTTCGGCGCGTCGCCCTGCGGAGTCCGCACCAGGAAGTAGCCGTTGACTTCCTTCGGTCCATCGCCGTCGGCCATGAACCGCCCGTCCGGTGTCACATCGAGCTGGTAGACGGCCTGGCCCGCGGCGTCGACGCCGGGCAGGTGCCAGGAGACGACACAGCGCCAGTCGTTGCCGGGCCCCTCCGCCGCGACCCGGTCGCTGCCCTTGTTGCACGCCGCCGTGGCCTTCAGGCGGGCTTCGGTGACGTCGGGCCGGTGCAGCTGCGCGGTCTGCATGCGGTACAGGTGGGCGAAGGCCGTGGCGACCGAGCGCTGCACCTTCTCCTGCTCGATCCCGGAGCCGGTGGCCGTGGCCGTGGCCGACGCGCTGAGGACCGCCACCGTCAGGGCGGCCAGTCCGGCCGGCGGCAGGAAGCCGATGGTGACCGCGCGGCGCCCCGAGCCGTCGAAGCCGGGGTTCGTGAAGTCGCGCCGTACGAACAGCAGGTAGGCCAGCGCCGTCGCCAGCACGGCCCACACCAGGCTGACGACGATGCCGATCACCAGCGGGGCGAGCTGAGCCGGGCTCGTGAACAGGCCGTTCCAGGAGAGGAAGGCGTAGCTCGGCAGCGCGAGCCGTACGGCGACGGGCAGCGGCATCATCTGGGCGAGCTGCATCGCGAGGGCGACCAGCACGGGCAGCAGCAGCCCCATCGGGGAACGGCCCAGCGCCACCGAGCCGAGCAGCCCGATCCCGGCGAGGGCGAGGGTCGGCGCGAGGACGCAGGCCCAGGCCAGCAGGGTCCTGGCGGCGGCGTCCCCCGGCGTCAGCAGGTGGCCGTCCAGGCCGGCCAGCGGCTGGTTGCCGACCGCCACCACCCCGCCGACCGCGGCGGAACAGGCGAGCCCGACCACGAGCAGCAGCAGGACGGTGAGGCTGGCGAGCACCTTGGCGGCGAAGATCCGCCGGGGCGACCGGAACGCCACGAGCAGGTGGCGCCAGGTGCCGAGCCGGTCCTCGGAGGCGAACACATCACCCGCGACCACCGAGGTGATCAGCGGCAGTGCCCAGGTCCCGGCGAAGCCGAGCATCACCAGCGGGCCGGCCCACCCCGTCGCGTGCATCCAGCGGCCGAAGAGGGTGTCGACGGGGAGCGAACTCTGTTGGCTGACCGCCGCGACGAAGAGGGCCGGCGCGAGCCAGCAGGCCAGGAGCAGCAGCCGGATGCGCCACTGCGAGACCAGCTTGACCAGCTCGAAGCGGTAGCCGCGTACCACCGAGGCGCGGCGGGCACCGGCGACGGCGGCCGGCGCGGGGGCGAGGGTCGCGGTCATCGGGCGGCCTCCTGGTTCTCGGTGAGGGCGAGGAACGCGGCCTCCAGCGGCGACACCACGGGGGCGAGTTCGCGCAGTGCGATGCCTCCCTGCACGAGTCGCACCACCAGTTCGTCGAGGGCGGGGGTCAGCGCACGCACGACGAGCGCGTCGCTGTCGTGCCGTGCCCCGGAGCCGTCGAGGACACGGATACCGGCCGTGCCGGCGGCCAGTCGGCGGGCCGTTTCCGGGTCGGAGGTGAGCAGCCGGTAGTCGAGTTCGGCGTTCTCGGCGGCCAGCTTGGCCAGCGGCCCGGAGAAGACGACCCGCCCGGCGGCGAGGATGGTGACCTCGGAGCAGAGCGCTTCGAGGTCGTCCATGCGGTGGCTGGAGAGCACGACACCGGTGCCGTCCGCCGCGAGCCGGTCGAGGACTCCGTGTACGTGTTTCTTACCCGCCGGATCGAGTCCGTTGGCCGGTTCGTCGAGGACGAGCAGCCGGGGTTTGGTGAGCAGGGCCGCGGCCAGTCCGAGCCGCTGACGCATGCCGAGGGAGAAGCCGCGGGTCCGTTCGTCGGCGACCGCGGTGAGTCCGACCTGCGCGAGCGCGTCGTCGACGGCGGTGGTCCTGGCGTTGTCACCGCGGAGGGCTGCGAGCGCGGCGAGGTTCTGCCGGGCGGTGAGCGAGGGGTAGAGACCGGGGCCGTCCACGAAGCCCGCGACACCGTCGGGTGCGTCGAGCGCCCGCCCGACCGGTGTTCCGAGGATGTCGAGGCTGCCGCTGTCGGCGACGGCCAGCCCGAGGAGCAGGCCGAGCAGGGTGGTCTTGCCGGCGCCGTTCGGTCCGGCCAGGCCGTGTATCCGCCCCTGCGGCACGTCCAGGTCGACGCCGTCGAGTGCGACGACGTCACCGAAACACTTGGTGATCCGGCGCGCGCGGACTGCGGGGAGTGCGTCCATGAGTCCCTTCTTTCGAAAGCCTCATGGACCTTAGGTGCAGTACCCAACGATGTTCAGGGTCAGCCAGTTGAACGTTCCCGGAACGGCTGACGACCTGTACGCACCACGACGAAGCCCCCACCGGAGCCGCGGGAAAGCGGGTGCCGGTGAGGGGCCGTCAGAGGATCGCGTGCAGGCCGGGCCGGGTCCGGCGATGGATCGCGGGTCAGCCGGCTGCGGTCGCGACCACGACACCGAAGCCGATCAGTACGACGCCCGTGATCCGGCCGAGGGCGCGGCGGACCCGTGGCTTCTCGAGCACCGGCCCGGCCTTGGCCAGCAGCAGGACGTAGCCGCTCAGCCAGGCGAGGGTCAGGACGATGTGCAGGAGCACGAGGAGCGCCATGGCCCGCACGGGCCGCATGCCGGCCGGGGCCAGGGTGGGCAGCAGCCCGGTGTAGAAGACGGCGATCTTCGGGTTCAGTACGTTGCTGACCAGCCCGGTCCGCCAGGGGTTCCCCGTGGCCGCACCGGGGTCGGTACGTGCCGTCGGGGAGACGGCACGGCGGTTCTGCCACAACGCCTGCGCCCCCAGGAACACCAGGTAGCCGGCGCCCAGCAGCTTCAGGACCAGGTACGCGACGGGCGAGGCGGCCAGCGCGGCCGCGAGTCCCGCCACGGTCAGCACGCCCCAGACCAGCAGCCCGGCCGCGATGCCGCCCGCGGTCCGCAACGCGTCCGGGGTTCCGGCCGCGACGGCGCGCCGGGTCACCACGGCCATGTCCGGCCCGGGAACGATGGTCAGCAGGCCCAGCACGCCGAGCGCGGCCAGGAAGTGGGTCAGCATCTGCGGCCCTCCTTCGGGTGCGGAGAGGAATCGGGGTTCAGGGGGCGGTGGGGGAGTGCGGGTTGGCCGCGGGTCCCTCGGTGCTCAGCAGTACGAGCACCGAGGACGGGCCGAGCCCCAGCGCCGCGCGGCGGTCGTCGGAACCGGCGCCGGTGAGTACGGCCCGGACGCCGGCCAGCGCGGCGGCGCCGCAGGGCCCCGAGGAGACGCCGAGTGCGGCGCTGTCCCGCGCCGCGCGGGCGCTCTCGGCGTCGGTGACGGCGACGGCGGCGTCCAGCCCGCCGTCCAGGTACGGCCAGGCGAGGCTGGAGGGGGTGCCGCAGTTCAGCCCGGCCATGGTGGTGTCGCCGGTGGTGACACCGACCGGTTCGCCGAGGGCGAGGCTCTCCAGCACGCAGGCCGCCGCCTCCGGTTCCACCGCCAGCAGCGCCGGGGCCGGTCCGGACGGGCGGCTGCGGTAGTGGGTGACCACCGCCTGCGCCAGCGATCCCACACCCACCGGCACCGCGACCAGGTCGGGGCCCGCGACACCGCCGTCGGCCAGCTGCTCGTCGATCTCGGCGCAGAGCGTGGAGTAGCCCTCGACGATCCAGCCCGGGACCTGCTCGTAACCCGGCCAGGCGGTGTCCTGCACCAGGACCGCGTCGGGCCCTGCCGCCGCCTCGGCCGCCAGGCGCACGGCCTCGTCGTACGGGCCGGGGACCTCGGTGACCGTGGCCTCCTCGGCGGCGATGGCCGCCACGGCCTGCGGATGCACCCCCTGCGGTACGAAGACGTGGGCGCGCTGTCCGCGCAGGCGTGCCGTGCGGGCCACCGCCCGGCCGTGGTTCCCGTCGGTGGCGGTCACCAGGGTGACCGGGCCCGGTCTCGCGCCGTTCGCCGCGCGCTCGGCGAGGACGCGGTGGACCGCCCAGGCAGCGCCGAGCGCCTTGAAGGCGGGCAGCCCCAGCCGGTGCGACTCGTCCTTGACGAAGACCCGGCCGACGCTCAACTCACGAGCCAGACCCGGGAGTTCGGTGAGCGGGGTGGGGGAGTAGTCCGGCAGCGAGGCGTGGAACTCGCGCACCGCGGCGGGTGCGGGCGCGCATCGCCAGCGCCGGGCGCCGGGCCGGACGGTCCACGGCAGCGTACGGAGGGACGGGGCGTGGAGGGCTGAGACGTTTTCGGTCATCTGATCAGGTTCAGTCACCTGATCAGGGTCGGGCACCTGCCACGATCGGTCCAGCGGAAGTTTCCGACCTATACTCATCGGAAAACCCGATCGTTCGTACTGGCGGCGGGGAGCCGGCGAGGAAAGCGGTCCGCCGATGTTCGACCTGCACCGACTGCGCCTGCTGCGCGAGCTCAAGCACCGCGGCACGCTCGCGGCCGTCGCCGCCGCCCTGTCCTACGCGCCCTCCTCCGTCTCCCAGCAGCTCTCCCAGCTGGAGGCCGAGGTCGGGGTGCCCCTGCTGGAACCGGTCGGCCGACGCGTACGGCTGACCGAGCAGGCCGAGATCCTGGTCGCGCACACCGAAGCGGTACTGGAGCGGCTGGAGCGCGCGGAGGCGGACATCGCCACCTCCCTGACCGACCTGACCGGCACCCTGCGCATCGCCTCGTTCCAGACGGCCGCGCTCACCCTCGTACCGGCCGCGCTCGACCTGCTCCGCGACAGCCATCCGCAGCTGCGCGTGCACGTCACGCACCAGGAGCCGGAACGGGCCCTGCCCGCGCTGCAGGCCCGCGACTTCGACCTGGTCCTCGCCGAGGAGTACCCCGGGAACACCGGCCCGCGCCCCGCCGAACTGGAGCAGGAGGACCTGCTCGACGACCCCCTCCATCTCGCCCTGCCCGAGGGGGCCGACGTCCAGGGGGCCGACGGTCCGACGGCGGCGCTCCGCGCGCTCGCCGCCCACCCCTGGGTCATGGAACCCGAAGGCACCACCGCCCGGCACTGGGCCATGACCCTCTGCCGTGACGCGGGCTTCGACCCCGACGTGCGGTTCGAGACCACCGACCTGCTGCTCCACCTCCGCCTCGTCCAGCAGGGCCACGCCGCGGCGCTGCTCCCCGGCCTTCTCTGGGAGGGCCGCCCGCCGACCGTCGCCCTGCGGCAGCTCCCGCGCGGCCGGCGCACCCGCCGCGTCTTCACCGTCGTACGCCGCGGCGCCAGTGGGCACCCCGCCGTCCTGGCCTGCCGGCAGGCGCTCCGCCGGGCCGCGGGGACGCTCGACGCCCGTTAGCGGGCGGGTCCGTCCCGGGCTTCCACAGTGATGCGCAGGGTGATTTTTGTTGCGCATCACGCAACGCAAAATGTCCCGATCTTCGTTCTCCCGGATTCCTTGACACGGGTTCGGGGCGGCTCCAGACTCGTTGCGTAGAGCGCCATGTGTTTCTGTATACGCAACGAGGTGGCCATATGATTCCCGCGTGTCGTCTCTCCGACATCCCGCGAGGCGAGTCCTACCGGCTCGAGACCGTCCCGCCCGTCGCGGTGTTCCACACCGAGGACGGCGAGCTCTACGCCATCGACGACACGTGCACCCATCAGGACGCCTCGCTGTCCGACGGCTGGCTGGAGGGGCGCGAGGTCGAATGCCCGCTGCACGCCTCGAAGTTCGACCTGCGCACCGGCGCAGCTGACGCCCCGCCGGCCAAGCGGCCCGTACGGACGCACCAGGTGCTCGTCGAGGACGACATGGTCTGGGTGGCGCTGTCCGAAGCGCCGCCGAACCTGCCGCCCTGCGTCGCCGCTCGCCTGGCCGGAGGTGTCGCGTGAAGACCGTGGCCGTCGTCGGCGCCTCGCTCGCCGGCCTCTCCGCCGCTCGCGCCCTGCGCGACCAGGGCTACGACGGGCGCCTCGTCCTCATCGGCGAGGAGCGGCACCGCCCTTATGACAGACCGCCGTTGTCCAAGGAGTTCCTGACCGGCAAGGCCGACGAGGCCGACCTCGCGCTCGAAACGGACGACGAGGACCTCGCGGCCGAGTGGGTGCTCGGGACGCGGGCCGCCGGGCTGGACACCCGGGAACGCGCGGTACGGCTCGCCGACGGCGGGGCCGTGCGCGCGGACGGCGTGGTGATCGCCACCGGAGCCGCGGCGCGCACCCTGCCCGGCAGTGAGGGCCTGGCCGGCGTGCACGTTTTGCGCACCCTCGACGACGCCCGTGCGCTGCGGGACGAGCTGGCGCACGGCGGCCGGCTGGTCGTCATCGGCGGCGGCTTCGTCGGCGCCGAAGTGGCCTCGACCGCCGCCGTCATGGGCCTGGACGTGACGTTCGTCGTCGCCGGGCCCACGCCGCTCGCCGGTCCGCTCGGGCCGGAGATGGCGGCAGCGGTCTCCGCGCTGCACGGCGACCACGGGGTGCGCCTGCTGTGCGGCACCGGCGTACGAGGGGTGACCGCCACCGCGGACTCCCCGGCCGTGGTCCCCCTCGGGCTGCGGGGCGGGGAGGCGCCCGCCGGAGCGGGCGCGCGGAGCCGGGTGGACGCGGTCCTGCTCGACGACGGCCGCAGCATCCCGGCCGACATCGTCGTCACGGGCATCGGCGCCACCCCCTGCACCGACTGGCTGGAGGGCTCGGGCGTCGCGCTCGACAACGGGGGCGTGCGCTGCGGGGCCGACGGCATCACCAGCATTCCGGGCGTCGTCGCGGTCGGTGACTGCGCGGCCTGGTACGACGAGGGCTTCGCCGCACACCGCCGGATCGAGCACTGGACCGGCGCCAACGAGCGCCCGGCGACGGCCGTGGCAGCCCTGCTCTCCGGTGGCACCGCGCCGTTGGGTGCGCCGCGCCCGCCGTACTTCTGGTCCGACCAGTACGGGGTGCGGATCCAGTTCGCGGGGCACGCCGCCCTGGCCGACAGCGTGACCGTCGAGGACGGCGACCCGGCCGACCGCGGCTTCCTCGCTGTCTACCGCCGCGCCGGGGAGCCGGTCGCCGTACTGGGCATGGCCCGCACCAAGCAGTTCACCCGCTGGCGCCGGCAGCTCGCCACCACGGCGGCACGGGGCGGCACCGCATGAGCACCGCGATCCGGCCGAGCCGGGGCGCCCCCGCGCTGCACCCGCGCGGGCTGCCCCGGCTCGCGCGGGCCCTGGTCATGGGCATCGTGAACGTCACGCCCGACTCCTTCTCCGACGGCGGGCGGTGGTACGACCCGGAGCGGGCCGTCGCGCACGGCCTTTCGCTGTGGGAGGAGGGCGCGGACATCCTGGACGTGGGCGGCGAGTCGACCCGCCCCGGTGCCGTGCGGCCCTCGGCAGAGGAGGAGCTGCGGCGCGTGCTGCCGGTCGTCCGCGAGCTGGCAGCGGCGGGCGCGACCGTCAGTGTCGACACCATGCGGGCCGAGGTGGCCGCCCGTGCCGTCGAGGCCGGCGCACGGCTGGTCAACGACGTCTCGGGCGGCCTCGCCGACCCCGGGATGCTGCCGCTGATGGCGGGCGCCGGGGTGCCGTACGTGGTCATGCACTGGCGCGGGCACTCCGCCGGCATGCGGGCACGGGCCGTCTACGACGACGTGGTCACCGAGGTGGTCGACGAGCTGCGGCTGCGGATCGAAGCGGCGCTGCACGCCGGTGTCCCGGCGGACTGCCTGGTCCTCGACCCGGGGCTCGGCTTCGCCAAACTCCCCGAGCACAACTGGCAGTTGCTGGGCCGCCTGCCGGAGGTCACCGCGCTCGGCCATCCGGTGCTCGTGGGCGCGGCCCGCAAGTCCTTCCTCGGGGAGTTGCTGACGGACCCGGTGACCGGCCGGCCCCGCCCGGCTCACCTGCGGGACGCGGCCACCTCGGCGGTGTCCGTCCTGGCCGCCGCGCAGGACGCCTGGTGCGTCCGCGTGCACGACGTCGCCTCGACCGTCGACGCCGTACGCGTGACCGCGCGCTGGGGTCTGGAAACGCCGGCGGGGACGCCGCAGACGTACCCGCTGTGAGGGCCGTGCGTACTCCGCCACCGCCGCACGGCCGCCGGCGGCGGCTCGGGTCCCGTGCGATGCGGCCCGTCAGCCCGGGTAGCCGAGGCGGCGGCTGAGCTCCGCGGCGCCCTCGACCAGGGACGGTGCGAGTTCGTGCATGCGCTCCTCGGTGAAGCGGAAGGCCGGGCCGGAGGCGGTCAGCGCCGCGACGGTCTCGCCGTCGCGCGAGCGGACGGGCGCGGCCATGGCGTTCAGCCCCTCCTCGTACTCCTCCACCGTCGTGGCGTAACCCCGCTCGCGCGCCTCGGCCAGCGCGGCCGCCAGCTTCTTCTTGGTCGTCAGCGTGCGGGGCGTCATGCGGGCCAGCCGGACCCCGGCGAGCAGCTCCGTCCGGCGCTCGGGGGAGAGGTGCGCCAGCAGGATCTTCCCGCTCGACGTGGAGTGCAGCGGCGTCAGCCGGCCGATCCAGTTCTGTGCGGCGATGGCGGACGGGCCGCGTACCTGGGCGAGGTTGATGACGTAGTGGGATTCGAGCACCGCGAGGTTCATCGTCTCGCCCAGCTCCTTGGCGAGGCGCTCGCAGATCTCCTGGCCGTGCCGGGTGATGTCGATGCGGGCCGTCACCGCGCCGGCCAGCCGCACGATGCCGAAGCCGAGCCGGTACTTCCCGCGCTCGCTCTCCTGCTCCACCATGCCGCGCGCTTCGAGGGCGCCGAGCAGCCGGAAGGCGGTGGACTTGTGGACGCCGAGCGACGCCGCCACCTCGCTCACGCCCGCCTCTCCGTGCTGGGCCAGGAACTCCAGCACGGAGACGGCTCGGTCGACGGACTGCACGCCGCCGCCGGGGGCGCCGGCGGCCTCGGTGCTGTGGTTGCTCATGGCCGCATCCTAGGGGCAGCGAGCACCGGAAACGCCGACCGGCGGGGCGTGCGGCCGGCTGCCCCGCGCGGGCCGCACAGCAGGCGGCGGGGGCGGTCAGCGCAGGACGACCGTGCGGTTGCCGTTCACCATGATCCGGCTCTCGCTGTGCCACTCCACCGCCCGCGCGAGGACCTGCGCCTCGACGTCGCGGCCGAGGGTGACCAGCGCGTCGGGGCCCTGCGAGTGGTCCACGCGTACCACGTCCTGCTCGATGATCGGGCCCTCGTCCAGGTCCGGGGTGACGTAGTGCGCGGTGGCACCGACGAGCTTGACGCCGCGCTCGTGCGCCTGCGCGTACGGCCGTGCGCCCTTGAAGCTCGGCAGGAACGAGTGATGGATGTTGATCGCCCGGCCTTCGAGCTGCTTGCACAGGTCGTTGGAGAGGATCTGCATGTAGCGGGCGAGGACGACCAGGTCGATGTTCAGCTCGTCGACGAGCTCCAGCAGCCGGGCCTCCGCCTCGGGCTTCGTGTCCCGCGTCACGGGGATGTGGTGGAACGGAATCCCGTGGCTCTCCGCGAGCGCCTCGAACTCCCGGTGGTTGGAGACGATCGCCGGGATCTCGATGTTGAGGCTGCCGGTGCTCTTGCGGAAGAGCAGGTCGTTCAGGCAGTGGCCGAACTTCGACACCATGATCAGCGTTCGGGTGGGCGTCGCGGCGTCGTACAGGTTCCAGGTGATCCGGTACGCCTCCGCCACGGGCGCGAACCCGGAGCGCAGGTCGTCGAGCGTGATGGCCGGGTCCGAGACGTCGAAGCGCATGCGCAGGAAGAAGTGGCCCTGCTGCCGGTCGTCGAACTGCTGGCTCTCCTGGATGTTCCCGGAGTGCTGGACGACGAAGCCGGTGACGGCGTGGACGAGGCCGGAGCGGTCGGGGCACGAAACGGTGAGGACGAACTCGCGATCGAGCTGCGGGCGAACGGACACTGAGGCCTCCAGGTGAGTGCGCATTACGCAACAGCATGTTCGATACGCAACATGGTCCGGACGGGACGCCTCGCGGTCAAGCCCTTCTTTCCACCTTGCTCACCAGGGAGTTGGGGCATCGGTGCGTCACTCGGGCGCGTCACCCGCCGCACCGCCGATCCGCCGGGATCACCTCTTGACACCCGTCTGGGTGGACTGCACTGTGTGTTGCGCAACCCGATGCGCGTTGCGCATAAGGCAACTTCTGAATTGGAGGGTGGTGGCGATGGCGGGACCGCGAGTGGTCATCATCGGTGCGGGTGTCGTGGGGGCGGCGCTGGCCGATGAGCTGTCCGTCCGGGGCTGGACCGAGGTGACGGTGGTCGACCAGGGGCCGCTGCCGGCCACCGGCGGATCGTCGTCGCACGCCCCGGGCCTGGTCTTCCAGACGAACTCCTCGAAGGCCCTGGCGGAGATGGCCCGCTACACGGTCGAGAAGTTCAGCTCCCTGGAGGTCGCGGGGGAGCCGTGCTTCCTCCAGGTGGGCGGCCTGGAGATCGCCACGTCACCGGAGCGGCTGGCGGAGCTGCAGCGCCGGCACGGCTGGGTGACCTCGTGGGGAATCGAAGCCCGGATGCTCGGCCCGGAGGAATGCGTCCAGCTGCACCCGCTGGTCAACCCCGACCGGGTACTGGGCGGCATGCTCATCCCCACCGACGGCCTGGCCAAAGCCGTGCTCGCCGTCGAGGCGCAGATCACCGCGGCCCAGGGCCGCGGAGTGCGCTTCCTCGGCCACCACGAGGTGCTGGACGTCCGCACCGAGGACGACGGCGCCGACGGCGAACGCGTGACCTCGGTCGTCACCGACCAGGGCGAGATCCCCGCCGACATCGTGGTGTGCTGCGCCGGCATCTGGGGCCCGAGGGTCGCCCGCATGGTCGGCATGAACCTCCCCCTCACCCCCGTCGCCCACCAGCTCGCCTGGACCGGACCGGTACCGGCGCTGGCGGGCCAGGACGAGGAGGCCGTGCGCCCGATCCTGCGCCACCAGGACGCCGACCTCTACTACCGGGACCGCTTCGACCGCCTCGGCATCGGCTACTACGGGCACCGCGCCATGCCCGTGTCGGCCGACGACATCCTCGCGGTGGACGAGGCCGAGGAGATGCCGTCCGTCCTGCGCTTCACCCCCGACGACTTCGCCGACGCCTGGACCGAGACGCAGTCGCTGCTCCCGGCGACGCGGGAGGCCAAGGTCGAGGAAGGCATCAACGGCCTCTTCTCCTTCACCGCCGACGGCATGCCGCTGCTGGGCGAATCGCCGCAGGTGAAGGGTTTCTGGGTGGCGGAAGCCGTGTGGGTGACGCACTCCGCCGGCGTCGGCCGCGCCGTCGCCGAATGGCTCGTCGACGGCCACTGCTCCTCGTTCGACCTGCACGAGTGCGACGTCAACCGCTTCGAGCCGCACCAGCTGGCCCCCGAGTACGTGCTCGCGCGGGACTGCCAGGCCTTCGACGAGGTCTACGACATCCTCCACCCCCTCCAGCCGGCCGGTGCGCCACGACCCCTGCGCACCAGCCCCTTCCACCCCCGCCAGCAGGAGCTCGGCGCGTACTTCCTGGAAGCATCGGGCTTTGAGCGGCCCCAGTGGTACGAGGCCAACGAGTCCCTGCTGGCGGGGCGGGAGATCCCCACGCCCAACGACTGGGCGGCCCGCTACTGGTCGCCGATCGTGGGTGCCGAGGCCCAGGCGACCCGCGAGGGCGTCGCGATGTACGACATGACCGCGCTCAAGCGGCTGGAGGTCACAGGGCGCGGCGCCGCCACCTTCCTGCAGTACCTGACCACCGGAAACATCGACAAATCGGTGGGCTCGGTCACGTACACCCTGCTGCTGGACGTGGACGGCGGCATCCGCAGCGACGTCACCATCGCCCGGCTCGGCAAGAACCGCTTCCAGGTCGGCGCCAACGGCAACCTGGACCTGGACTGGCTCATCCGGCACCTGCCCGACGACGGCTCGGTGGCAGTGCGCGACATCACCGCCGGCACCTGCTGCATCGGCCTGTGGGGCCCGAAGGCCAGGGACGTCCTCCAGCCGCTGGCCGACCAGGACTTCTCCAACGACGGCCTGCGCTTCTTCCGCGCGAAGCAGGCACACATCGGCGCCGTCCCCGTCACCGCGATGCGCCTGTCCTACGTCGGCGAACTGGGCTGGGAGCTGTACACCACCGCCGACATGGGCCTCAAGCTCTGGGACACGCTCTGGGAGGCGGCACGGCCGTACGGCGGCATCGCGGCCGGCCGGGGCGCGTTCAACAGCCTCCGGCTGGAGAAGGGCTACCGGTCCTTCGGCACCGACATGACCTACGAGCACGACCCGTACGAGGCCGGCGTCGGCTTCGCGGTCCGGATGGACAAGGGCGACTTCCTCGGCCGCGAAGCGCTGCAGCGCCGCGCCGAGAACGTACGACGCCGGCTGACCTGCCTGACCATCGACGATCCCAGCGCGGTGGTCATGGGCAAGGAGCCGGTCTTCGAGGGGGACTGCACCGTCGGCTACGTCACCAGCGCCGCCTACGGATACACGATCGGCAAGGGCATCGCCTACGCGTGGCTCCCCGCCGAACTGGCCACCCCCGGCCGCACCCTGCACATCGGCTACTTCGATCAGAGCATCCCGGCGGTCGTCACCGAAGAGCCGCTGTTCGACCCGAAGATGCAGCGCCTCCGCGGCTAGGGCAGCGCCCCCGCGGCCAGGAATAGGGAGAAGACATGAGCGCGAACATCCTCGACGGCCGACGCACCGCGGCCGCCCTCCGCGCCGAACTCGCCGAGCGCGTCGCCACGTTGGCCGAGCACGGCGTCGTCCCCGGCCTCGGCACCGTACTGGTCGGCGACGACCCCGGCAGCCACGCCTACGTCGGCGGCAAGCACCGCGACTGCGCACAGGTCGGCATCGCCTCGATCCGGCGCGAACTGCCGGCCGACGCGACGCAGGAGCAGGTCGAGCAGGTCATCGACGAGCTGAACGCCGACCCCGCGTGCACCGGCTACATCGTCCAGCTGCCCCTCCCGCGCGGCCTCGACGCCAACGCGGTACTGGAGCGGATGGACCCCGCGAAGGACGCCGACGGGCTGCACCCCGTCAACCTGGGCCGCCTGGTCCTCGGCGTCGACGGCCCGCTGCCCTGCACCCCGCGCGGCATCGTCGAACTGCTGCGCCGCCACGACGTGCCGCTCGCCGGCGCCCGGGTCTGCGTGATCGGCCGCGGCGTCACGGTCGGCCGGCCCATCGGCCTGCTGCTCACCCGCAGGTCCGAGAACGCCACCGTGACGCTGTGCCACACCGGTACGAAGGGCCTGCCCTGGCACGTCCGCGAGGCGGACATCGTCGTCGCGGCCGCCGGCTCGGCCGGGCTCATCACGCCCGACATGGTCCGGCCGGGCGCCGCCGTCCTGGACGTCGGCATCACCCGCACGGAAGAGGGCCTGCTCGGCGACGTGCACCCGGACGTCGCAGGCGTCGCCGGGTGGGTGGCCCCGATGCCCGGCGGCGTCGGTCCCATGACGCGCGCGATGCTCCTCGCCAACGTCGTCGAGGCGGCCGAACGCGCCGCCGGCCTGCACGCCGCTGCGTGAAAGCACCTCCCCTTCCTTTCTGTCCGAGGCACTTCTCTTCGAGGTGAACTATGACTACGACCGGACTTCCGGAGAGCCTGATCGCCACCCTCCCCGGTGATCACTACACGGACCCGGAGATCTTCCGCCTGGAGCAGGAGCGCATCTTCGAATCGATGTGGTTCTGCGCGGCACGCTCGGCGGATCTGGCCAAGCCGGGCGCGTTCAAGACCGTGGACATCGGCCGGGAGAGCGTCCTGCTGACCAGGTCGCGGGACAACTCGGTCCGGGCCTTCTTCAACGTCTGCCGGCACCGCGGCGCCAAGCTGTGCACGGAGGAGTCCGGCGAGGTGAAGCGGGCGTTCCAGTGCCCGTACCACGCCTGGACCTACGACCTCACGGGCAAGCTCGTCGCGGCGCCGAACCTGACGAAGATGCCGGACGTCGGCCGTACCGAGTACGGCCTGGCGAACGTCGCGGTGCGCGAGTGGCTGGGCTACGTGTGGGTGTGCCTGGCCGAGAACCCGCCCTCCTTCGAGGAGTCGGTGATCCAGGACGTGGTGGCGCGCCTGGGCGACGCGGAGTCGATCAGCGCGTACGACATCGAGAACCTGGAGCTCGGCAAGCGGATCGTCTACGACGTGCAGGCGAACTGGAAGCTCATCATTGAGAACTTCATGGAGTGCTACCACTGCGCGACGATCCACCCCGAGCTGACCGAGGTCCTGCCGGAGTTCGCCGACGGCTTCGCTGCGCAGTACTACGTCGGGCACGGCGCGGAGTTCGGCGAGGACATCAAGGGATTCACCGTTGACGGCTCGGAAGGGCTGGACCGCATTCCGGGGGTCTCGGAGGACCAGGACCGCCGGTACTACGCGATCACGGTGCGGCCGCAGGTGTTCATCAACCTCGTCCCCGACCATGTGATCTTCCACCGGATGTACCCGGTGGCGGCCGACCGCACGGTCGTGGAGTGCGACTGGCTGTACCTGCCGCACGTCGTGGCGTCCGGCAAGGACGTCAGCCGCTCCGTCGAGCTGTTCGACCGGGTCAACCGCCAGGACTTCGACGCCTGTGAGCGCTGCCAGCCGGCGATGAGCTCGCGCCTGTACGCCAAGGGCGGCGTCCTGGTCCCGAGCGAGCACCACATCGGCGAGTTCCACACCTGGGTCCAGGACCGCCTCGGCACCCACTGACCCGATCCGCACGGAAAGACACGCACAACGCCCTTGAGAATGCCGGGCGGCGGGCCGACGGGCCCGCCGCCCGGCACGCGTTTTCAGTGACTGCCGACGGTGGGAACAGGCGCCGACGGCGGCCGCGACGTGCAGTGTGCGGAGGAATCCACCCCTCGGGCCGCCCGTCGCACCGCCGCGTACGCTGTCGCTCCGCCCCCGCCGCGTACGCTGTCGCTCCGCCCGGCGTCCCGCACCGTGCGCCGCGCTAGAACTCCGCGTCGTCCCACTGGTCCAGGAGCGCGTCGCCCACGTCCTCGGCGGGCTCGGCCGCCGGGTCGCGCAGGGACTGTTCCGTCCAGATGACCTTGCCGCGGGAGGTGTAGCGGGTGCCCCAGCGCTGGGCGAACTGGGCGACCAGGAACAGGCCGCGCCCGCCCTCGTCGCCGGTCTTCGCCCGGCGCAGATGCGGCGAGGTGCTGCTGCCGTCGGCGACCTCGCAGATCAGCGTGTCGTTGTCGTGCAGCAGACGGAGCCGGATCGGATCGGTGCCGTACCGGACGGCATTGGTGACCAGCTCGCTGATCAGCAGCTCGGTGGTGAACGCGATCCCGTCCAGCCCCCACTCGGCCAGCCGGCGGGTGGCCTCGGCGCGGACCCGGGGGACCGCTGCGGGGTCGCTCGGTACGTCCCAGGCGGCCACCCGGTCCGCGTCCAGCAGCCGGGTACGCGCGATGAGCAGCGCGACGTCGTCCCGCGGCCGCGCGGGAAGCACCGCGTCGAAGACCGCCCGGCAGGTCTCCTCGGGATCACGGCCCGGATGGGCCAGCGCGGTACGCAACTGGGCCAGGCCGGTGTCGAGGTCGCGGTCGTCGTCCTCCAGCAGACCGTCGGTGAACAGCGCCAGCTGCGATCCCTCGGACAACTGGATCTCCGCCGTCTCGAACGGCTGGCTGCTGCCCAGCCCCAGGGGCGGCGAGAGCGGCACCTCCGGGTACTCCACGACACCGTCGGGGCGCACCACGGCAGGCCCGGGATGGCCGGCCCGGGCGAGCGCACACGTCCCGGAGACCGGGTCGTAAATGGCGTACAGGCAGGTCGCGCCGGTCACCTCCGCGACGTCGCCCTCGGGGGCTTCGTCCGCGTCGATGCGGGCCACCAGCTCGTCCAGATGGTTCAGCAGCTCGTCGGGCGGCAGGTCCAGCGTGGAGAAGTTGTGCACCGCGGTCCGCAGCCGGCCCATCGTCGCCGCCGCGTGCAGCCCGTGTCCCACCACGTCGCCCACCACCAGCGCCACCCGCGCGCCCGGCAGGGGAATGACGTCGAACCAGTCGCCGCCCACCCCGGCCTTCGCCGGCAGATAGCGGTGGGCCACCTCGATGCCGGAGTGCTCCGGCAGCCCGTGCGGCAGGAGGCTGCGCTGCAGCGTGACCGCCATGGTGTGCTCGCGGGTGTACCGGCGGGCGTTGTCGATGGAGACCGCGGCGCGCGCGGCCAGCTCCTCGGCGGAGGACAGGTCCTCCGGCTCGAACGCCGCGCTCTGCGACCGCCAGAAGTTCACCGCGCCCAGCACCGTCCCGCGCGCCCGCAGGGGCACCGAGATCAGGGTGTGGATGCCGTAGTCCAGGACGTGCTGCGCGCGTTCCGGCAGCTGGGCGCGCCACCCGTCGGAGGCGGCCAGGTCCGGTACGAGCACCGCGTGCCCGCTCGCCACGCCGACCGCCATCGGTCCGGTGGGCGCCGATCTGATCAGCTCGCCCACCGGCAGGAGAGGCTGGTCGTCGCGGATGCCGCGCGTCGCGACACGGCGCATCTCGCCGCTGGTGCCGTTCGGTTCCTCGCCCCGCGTGACCGCCTCCACCAGCTCCACGGTGACGAAGTCGGCGAACCGGGGCACCGCCACCTCGGCCAGCTCCTCAGCGGTACGCACCACGTCCAGCGTCGTCCCGACCCGCGCACCCGCGTCGTAGAGCAGCTGCAGCCGTTCCCTGGCCAGTGCGGCGCGGCCCGCGAGGGCCCGCAGCTCGGTGGTGTCGCGCAGGGTGACCACACTGCCCGCCGGATCCCTGTCGCCGCCCACCGGCCGCAGGTTGACCGCCAGCAGCCGGTCACCGGCCCGGTGCACCTCGTCGGTGGCCGTCCGGCCCGATGCCAGCAGTTCGGCGGTGTCCGCCTCCAGCCCCAGTTCGGTGACCGGCCGCCGCTCGGCGTCCGGCGGCAGGCCGAGCAGCCGCTGCGCCTCGTCGTTGGCCAGCAGCAGCCGGCCCTCGCCGCTGATGACGAGCACGCCTTCCCGCACCGAGTGCAGGACCGCGTCGTGGTGCTCGTACATCCGGGTCATCTCCGCAGGCCCCAGGCCGCGGGTCTGCCGCATCAGCCGCCGGCTCACCCACGCCGAACCGCCGGTGGCCAGCACCAGCGCGACGGCGGCCGAGCCGAGCAGCAGTGGCAGCTGGTCGGTCACCCGGGCGTTCACGCTCTCGACCGTGATGCCGACGGACACCAGCCCCGCGACCTTCCCGCTGCGGTCGACGACGGGGACCATCGTGTCCACGGCGCGGCCCACCCCGGGCGTCCGGTAGGTGGTCTGGTGCACGTGGCCCGCGAGCGCGTCGGCGTACGAGCCGGTGACGCGCTTGCCGATCAGTTTCGGGTCGGGGTGGGTCCAGCGGACGCCGTCGGGACTGAACGCGATGACGTAGGTGACCCCGGACGTCTTCCTGACCTCCTCGGCGCGCGGCTGCAGCAGCGCGCTGGGGTCGGCTGACCGCATGGCGCTCAGTGTCCCCGGCGCGTGCGCGAACGCCTCGGCAGCGGCGAGCGAACGGCCGCGGGCCTCCCGCAGGCTCGACGCCCTGGCCTGCAGGACGAGGGCCGCGACGGCGGCGAGGACGAGGACCAGCACGACCGCCAGCTGCAGCAGGAACCCCTGCCCGGCAACGCTCCGCGCGCTGAGCAGGGAGCGCAGGGAACCGCCCGGGCCGCCTTCGGGCGGGGCCGGCTGCCCGGCACCCGGCCGTGGCCGCGGACGCCGGCTCCGTGCGCGCCTTCCGGCAAACAGGCGGGAAGGCGCCATGGAGGGCAGTCGAAATGCGGGCATTTCCATACATCCAGTATGCTCGGCTACCGTTGAGTGATCATTGTGCCGTGCGGCGCATTTTCCCTGTACGGCCCCGCCGCCGCGCACCGTCTGCCGGTCGGCGGCCGCAGCCCGCTGGTCGGCCGTAGCTCTCCGCCCTCTCCCGGTCGGCGCTGAACGCTCGTCATACCGCGAACGGACTGTCCGCCTCCGTTGCGATCAGGAACAGTCTTCCCGCTGAGCGATGGCTGTCAAGACATCGGCACAGGCCATACGCGCCACCCTGCGACGCACGCTGCCGGGCCCGGCCTCGGCAGACAGCCGGCCGGCCTCGTCGGAGGCCGGCCGGCTGCCTGCCGTATGCGGCGATGCCCCTACGGCGGCGGATCAGGCGCGCAGCGCCGGGTACCGGGTCCAGGTGCCGGGCGCCGGACGTGCGGCATCCGGCGTCATGAGCCCCGGTACTCGTCCTGGTACTGGTCCCGCCGGACCCGCTCGCGGCCCTCCGTACCGGTGGCGGAGGGGCGCGTGGCGGGCAGCGCACTGGTCTCCGCCAGCGTCCGGCCCCGCGTCTCCTCGGCCCACAGCACCGACACCAGCCAGCCCACCAGCGTGATGCCCGCACCGATGAGCATGGTCGGGCCGACCCCCAGCTTGCTGAGGGAGATCGGCAGCAGGTAGGTGCCCGCAGCGGCGCCCACCCGGCTGATGGAGGTGGCCACACCGCCCGCCGTCGCCCGGATGCTGGTGGGGAACAGCTCGTTGGGGTACGTCCACTCCAGGACGGTCGGCCCGCCGGAGAACAGGGCGTACGCGCAGAAGCACAGCACGACGACCGCGAAGGGGATCGCCGAACCGCCGCCGAGCACGATGAGCGGAAGCGCCATCAGCGCGAACGACCAGACGATGACCGGCCGGCGGCCGATCCGGTCCACCATGCGCAGCGCCGGGAGACAGCCGAGCACGAAGACGACACTGATCAGCGCCGAGCCCAGGTTGCTCGCATTGCCCTCGCTCAGGCCGAACGAGCCCAGGATGGTCGGGCCGAAGGTGTACAGCGCGAACATCGGCGTGATCTGACACATGTAGAACAGGCCGCAGAAGAGGGTCCGGCGCAGATAGGTGCCTTGGAAGAGGTCGCGGACCCGGTGCTGCTGCAGCGACTGCTCGGTGGCCGCGGCGGCGAGCAGTTCCTTGGTGGAGACGGTGCGGTTCAGGGCCCGCTCGATCGCCTTCTGCGCGTCGGCGGTCCGCCCCTTGTTCACCAGCCACAGCGGGGATTCGGGCGTGCCGAGGCGCAGCAGCAGGATCACCGCGCACAGCACGGCGGAGGACGCGATCATCCAGCGCCAGGTGCCGGTACCGCCGATCTCGGCCAGGACGTAGCCGACGGCGTAGGCGGCCGCCGCGCCGATGTACCAGGCGAGGATGAGGATGCCGAGCAGCCGGCCGCGGTGTTTGTTGGGCACCCACTCGGCCAGCAGGGACGTAGCAATCGGATAGTCCGCGCCAATGGCGATGCCGAGGATGAACCGCAGCACGACGACCTGCCAGGCATCGGTGGCGAACACCGACAGCGCGGAGGCGCCGACCAGGACCGCCAGGTCGATGGTGTACATCGCCTCACGGCCGACCTTGTCGGTCACGGCGCCGAAGAAGAGCCCGCCGACGAAGATGCCGATCAGCGCCGCGGCGCCGATGAGGCTTTCGTCGCCCGTCGTCAGGTGCAGTTCATTGCTCATGCCGACGAGCGAGACGCCGACGATGCTGAGGAGGTATCCGTCCAGGAAAGGGCCGCCCGCGCAGGCCCAGGTAAGTTTTCGGTGGAACTTGTTCAGTGGCGCCTCGTCGATGGCACGGATCGACATAAGACCTCCCGAATGAGGGGACGGTGGACCGGCGGCCGCACGGCCGGACGCGCCTTCGGACGACCACCTCGCCCAGCGCCGCTGCCGGGCGCGCGCCCCGGCGGCACAGCAGGGAGGGCCGTACGGCGAAGGAGACCAGTGACCCGTGGGGCCCGGTCGGTGGCCGTCCTGGACAGCGGCGTCGCAAGCGGCGGCTCACGCCCGAGCATCGTTGCTCATGGCAAGACGTGTTTCTGCCTACGCAACGGAACATCGGCTGAGCGTTCACGTCAAGACCACGGAACGAGAACGTTGCGACCGCGACGCGGTTGCCCGAACCCCTGTCGCGGCCGGCACACTTGATGCCGCCGCGGCCGGGCTGCCGGCGTACCGCGAGGTCGTCCGGCCGGATCGTTCCCCTTCGCCTTCACTTCTTGACCATCGTCCGCCTCTCCGTGATGCTGTGTTGCGGCAAGCGAGACGTGTGCCGCATTACGAAACACGAAACACGCACTGACGGAACAGCGCAACGAGACATCGCTCAGTTCTTGCAACAGCTCAGGAGTGACCATGACGCACCAGGTCCGTGCTGTCGTCGCGCGGGGCAAGGGCGCCCCCGTCGGCCTGGAGACGATCGTCGTTCCCGACCCCGGTCCGGGTGAGGCGCTGGTCAAGGTCGAAGCCTGCGGGGTGTGCCACACCGATCTGCACTACCGCGAGGGCGGCATCGGCGACGACTTCCCGTTCCTGCTCGGCCACGAGGCGGCGGGCGTCGTGGAGTCGGTGGGCGAAGGCGTCACCGACGTCGCAGCGGGGGACTTCGTCATCCTCAACTGGCGTGCGGTGTGCGGCCAGTGCAGGGCGTGCCGGCGCGGCCGGCCCTGGTACTGCTTCGACACCCACAACGCCCGGCAGAAGATGACCCTCACCGACGGCACCGAGCTGTCCCCGGCCCTGGGCATCGGCGCCTTCGCGGAGAAGACACTGGTTGCGGCCGGACAGTGCACCAAGGTCGACCGGGCGGCGGCACCGGCGGCGGCCGGACTGCTGGGCTGCGGGGTGATGGCCGGCATCGGCGCCGCCCTCAACACCGGCCGGGTCGGACGCGGCGACAGCGTGGCGGTCATCGGCTGCGGCGGCGTGGGCGCGGCGGCGATCGCCGGTGCGCGGCTCGCCGGGGCCGCCAGAATCATCGCCGTCGACATCGACGAACGGAAGCTGAAGACCGCGGAGCGGATCGGCGCCACGCACACCGTCCACTCCCGGCAGGGCGATCCCGTCACCGCCGTGCGCGAGCTGACCGGCGGATTCGGCGCCGACGTGGTGATCGACGCGGTCGGCCGCCCGGAGACGTACGAGCAGGCCTTCTCCGCACGCGACCTGGCGGGCACGGTCGTCCTCGTCGGCGTGCCGACTCCCGACATGGAGCTGCGGCTGCCCCTGCTGGACGTCTTCGGCCGCGGCGGCACGCTCACCTCGTCCTGGTACGGCGACTGCCTGCCGTCACGCGACTTCCCGATGCTCATCGACCTCTACCGGCAGGGGCGCCTGGACCTGGACGCCTTCGTCACGGAGACGATCGGGCTCGACGGGGTCGAGAAGGCCTTCGAGCGGATGCACGACGGCGACGTGCTGCGTTCGGTGGTGCTCCTCTGAGGGCCGGCCCGCCATGCCCTCTGCAGGCCAGCGGGGCGGGGTCCGGGCTCCGTGGCCTTGTGGTGCACGGCGTGAAGCCCCCGAGCGCGGTACGCATGGCCGACCCCGTGCAGGGTCCGTCTGTCCGCTGCCGCGGTGTCCGAACGCGCCCGATCGGGTGAGATCGGGAGCGCGGCAGCCATGGAGCCGGGGCCCGCGAAGTACCCCGCCCGGGTGTGAGGTCCCGTGATGGCCGTGGGGCGCCTGTGACTCCGCTTACGCAGGGGAAAAAGTGCGGCACACTATGCGGATGCGTGGTTACCTGCCCGAAGAGCACAGCAGTTTCGTCGGACGCGAGAGTGAACTGACACTCCTGCAGGACCTGCTCAAAGCGCGGCGGTTGACCACGATCACGGGCCTGGGCGGCGTCGGCAAGTCGCGACTGGCCCTGCGCGCGGCGCGGCAGGCGGCCGGGGAGTACCCCGACGGCGTGTGGTGGGCCGATCTGTCGATGCTGCAGACGGACCGGCTCCTGGTGAACGCCGTCGCCGACGCCGTCGACCTGTCCGACCACACTCCCCGCATGCCGATCGACGCGCTCTGCGAATGGCTGGCCGGCAAGCGGCTCCTGCTGGTGCTGGACGGCTGCGAACACCTCCTCGGCGCGTGCACCGCGCTCGCGGCCGACCTCCTCACCACCGTGCCCGACCTCACCCTCCTCGCCACCAGCAGGCAGGCCATGCGCATCCGGGCGGAGGAGGTGCTGTCGCTCGCCCCGCTCGCGGCCGACGGCGCCGACGCGCTGCGGCTGTTCACCGAGCGGATGACCGACGGCGGGCGCCCGCTCCAGCCGCATGAAGAAGCGGTGGCCGCCGACATCTGCCACCGCCTGGAAGGCATCCCCCTCGCCCTGGAACTGGCCGCGGCACAGGTGCCCCAGCACGGCCTCGCCGGCGTCACGGCGAAGCTGGCCTCCCGCTTCGAGGCGCTCGACGGCAGCGACCACGCCTGGCCGCCGCGCCAGCAGGCACTGCGTACGACGGTGGGCTGGAGCCACGAGCTGTGCCGGCCGCTGGAACGACTCCTCTGGGCCCGCCTGTCCGTCTTCGCCGACGGCTTCGACCTCGCGGCCGCCACGCGCGTCTGCGCCGCCGGGCCACTGGCGGAAGAGGACATCGCCGCCACCCTGCAGGCACTGGTCGACCAGTCCGTGGTGCAGCGCAGCGGCGACCGCTACCGCATGCTCGACACGATCCGCGAGTACGGCGCCACCTGGCTGCACGAACTGGGCGAGGAAGCCGAAGCGGCCGGCCGGCACGCCGACTGGTGCCTGCAGCTCGCAGCCCGGGCCCGCGCCGAGTGGTTCGGCGCCCGCCAGATGTACTGGTACGCGCGCCTCGCCGAGACGCACAGCGACCTGTGCGCCGCCATGGAACACCTGCTGGCCACCGATCCGCCCAGGGCGGTCGAACTGATCGGCTCGGTCGGCTTCTTCTGGGTCTGCTGCGGGCACCTGCACAGCGCCCGCGCCTACCTCGAACAGGCCCTGGCCCGCTGCGGGACACCGGGCCCGCACCACGCCGCGGCCCTGTGGTCACTCGGCGTCGCGCTCACCCTGCAGGGGGAGTACGACGAGGCGCGGCGCATCAGCGCACGCTGCACCCGGCACGCCTCCCGCAACGGCGATGCCGACGACCGGCTGGACGCCGCCTACCTGGCCGGCGTGCTCGCCCTCCTCCTCGGCCGCCCCCTGGAGGCGGCGGCCACCGTGGACCGGGCACAGGAGACGGACCCGGCCCCTGACTCTGGCATGGAGGAGCCCTCGGCGGCCCGGCTGCGCTGCCGCCTCGTCTCCGTCTTCGCCCTCACCGGTACGGGAAGACTGGCCGAAGCGCGGGAAATGGCCCAGGAGATGAAGCAACTGTGCGTGGCGAAGGGGGAGTTCTGGACGCGCGCCTATCTGAACTACCAACTTGCGCTCATCGCACTGCTCCAGGGTGAGCCGCGCGAGGCCGCCGGGCACGCGCGGGCCATGCTGGTCGGCAAGCGGGGCCTGGGCGACAGCTTCGGTGTGGCCCTCGGCCTGGACCTGCTCGCCGCGGCCCTGGCCGCTCAGGGCAAGGGCGAGGAAGCGGCGTTCGTCTCCGGCACCAGCGAGGCGTACTGGCGTGCCACCGGACACCCCCAACGCGGCATGCCGGAACTGGGCGCGATGCGCGCCGAGTGCGAGCGGGCGGCCCGCGCCGCGGTGTCCGACCAGACCTATGAAGCGGCCTTCCACCAGGGGCTCCTCGGCGAGCCCGCACAGAACCTGGCGCGCGCGTTGGAGCGCGTACAGGGCTGAGGCGTGGCACCGGCCGGAGGAGACCGGCGCGCAGGCCGAAGTCTGCCGCCAGCCGCCGGCCACCGGTCACCGGTCACGGTGATGAGCCGACCGTCCCGCAGGAACGGGATCCGGTTGTGGGTGCTGTCGATGGGCGCTATCACGGGGCGCTCCAGTGCCGGCCCGGACTCCGGCGCGTCCTTCGTTCGAGTGAGTCCGTGCAGGACCGTTCCCTCACGCGCATATATGCGCTTTCCTGTACCTCACCTCCCCCGGCGGTCTCCCCGCCCAGACCCCGCGAGGAGACCGCTCAGAGAACCGGCTCTGCTCGCGGGGTCGCCCTGGCGCCGTGCCTCAGCCGCTGGTCAGGGTGCGGCCGAGGAGGGGGAGCAAGCGGTCCCAGTGACGCCGCAGTGCCGCGGCGTCGAAGGCGTCGGTGTCGGCCATGGTGAAGCCGTGGACGGTGCCGGGGTAGATCTCGGAGGTGTGGTCGACCCCCGCGGCGTCCAGGGCCTGATTGAGCTCGCCGAGGGCCTCGGGGGTCAGGTCGCTCTCGGCATGGCCGAGGTGGACCCGGGCGGTGATCCTGGAGAGGAAGGCGTGCAGGTTCTCGGACCCGCCGGCGCTCACCGGGCCGTGGAACCCGGCGACGGCGGCCACCCGTCCGGGATGGGCCGAGGCGGTGTGCAGCGCCAGCAGGCCGCCGATGCAGTACCCGGTCACCGCGACCGGCCCGGCACCGACCTCGGGCTGCGCGGTGAGGAACCCCAGGTAGGTCTCCGCGTCGCGCGCGATGCGTTCGGGGGTGTGCGCCTCGATCAGGGGCATCAGCTGGGCGATCAGCGCGGGCCGGACGTCTTCTCCGATGTACTCGGGAAGCTCGACCACCGGTGCCGGGCCGTGCCGGTAGAAGAAGTGGGGGACGAGTACGCAGTAGCCGTGCCCCGCCAGTTCGCGGGCCATCTCCCGCACCACGGGCCGGATGCCGAAGGCGTCCGGGTACATCAGCACCCCGGGGTGCTGACCGCCGTCGTCGGGGAAGGCGGCGAAGGCGTCGGCCAGGCCGTCCGCGGCGGGAATCTGCAGTGTCCTGCTCGGCAAGATCATCCTTTCTCGGAGTCCAGCAATCGTTAGTCGCACCAACGGTTTGAGCGAGCGACGAACGTACATCGTTAGTGGGACTAACGCAATGGATAGGATGACCGCCATGAGCAGAGCCGAGGCCGCGGACATGCCCGACGACGGCGCGCCCAGGACGCCCGACAGGCTGCGCCGGCGGGCGAGCCGGCTGCTGTCGCAGCTGTGCATGCGGTCGGACCGGCTCATCAACGAGGGGCTGGCCGAGGCCGACGCCCGGAAATGGCACTACGCCGTACTCGCCTCACTGGAGGAGTACGGGCCGGGCAGCCAGGCGGAACTGAGCCGGCGGTCCGGCATGCACCGCAGCGACATGGTCGCCGTGCTCAACGAACTGGCCGAGCGGAAGCTCGTCGAGCGGGCGCCGGACCCCGAGGACCGGCGCCGCAACGTCATCACGATCTCCGCCCGGGGCCGCCGTCACCTGCGGCGCCTCGACAAGGTGCTGGACGACCTCCACGACGTGCTGCTCGCGCCGCTGGAGCCGGACGAACGCGAGCAGTTCGTGCGGACGCTGACCCGCCTGCTGGACCACCACACCGGGCCATCGGGCCCGGCGTAGCGGCACCCGGCCAGGGGCGCCCGTCGGCTCTACCGGGCCGCTTCCGTCCAGGTCACCGGCAGTTCATGGGCGCCGTAGATGTTCATGTCCGTCTTGAGCTTCACCTCGTCGGCGGGAATGGCGAGGCGGAGCGTCGGGAAGCGGCGCAGCAGTCCCGCGAAGCCGGCGCGCATCTCGATGCGGGCCAGCTGCTGGCCGAGGCACTGATGAACGCCGTGCCCGAAGGACAGCAGGCCGCGGGCCTTGCGGTGGATGTCCAGGGTGCCGGGGTCGTCGAAGCGCCGCGGGTCGTGGTTGGCGGCCAGCAGCGAGACGACGACCGTCGAACCCGCGGGGATCGTCTCGCCGCCGAGCGCGATGTCCTCCGTCGCGTAGCGGTAGAAGATGTCGGCGACGGACAGGTACCGGAGCAGCTCCTCGACGGCGTCGGGGATCAGGTCCGGGTCGGCACGCAGCTCGGCCAGCTGCTCGGGGTGCTCCAGCAGCGCGAAGGTGCCGAGCCCCAGCATGTTGGCGGTGGTCTCGTGGCCCGCGAGCAGCAGCAGGAAGGCGGCGCCGGTCAGCTCCTCGATGGTCAGGTCCTCCTGGCGGGCGAGGTCGGAGAGTATGTCCTCGCCCGGTTCGGCGCGCTTGCGCGTGACCAGTTCGGCCAGGTACGAGGTCATCGCGCCGTACGCGGCCATCTTCTCGTCCAGCGCCTGGTCCTTGACCAGGAACTTGGCGGAGTTGACCTGGAACGTCTCCCGGTCCGCGTACGGCACGCCGAGCAGTTCGCAGATCACCAGGGAGGGCACCGGCAGCGCGAACGCCTTCACCAGGTCGACCGGCGGGGCGAGCCGCGCCAGCTCGTCCAGCTGCCGTTCGGTGATCTCCATGATGCGCTCTTCGAGCATTCTCATGCGTCTGACGGTGAACGCGCCGGTGAGCCTGCGCCGCAGCCGGCTGTGGTCCGGCGGGTCCATCGTGATGAACAACCCCGGCACCTGCGGGGACGGTTCGGTGGGCACGGGCATGCCGGGTATCTCGTACGGCACGTGGAGCACGCCGAGGTCCTGGCGTGAGCTGAACCGGGTGTCGGCCATCATCTGACGCACCGCGTCGTACCCGGTGACGAGCCAGCCCTCGTGACCGTCGGGGAACACCATGGGGCTGACGGGCCGGGTCTCGCGCAGCTGCGTGATACGCCGGGGCGGCGCGAACGGGCCCGCGTCACGCTCCATCGGAAGGCCGTGCGGAACGGGCGCCGACCGGTGGCTGGGAGTGGTCTGGTTCATCGGATTTCCTCTCGTGGTGGTGGCGCTTGGCGCGGCAAGCGTGGCGCGATGAGTGACGCCATAGTGGCACCACTATGGCGTCACGCGCAAGCCTTATGGTTCACCGAGTAAGGGGTGCTGGCCGCCGTGAGAGTTGAGGCGCCTACGAGTGCACGTTCGATACAGGATGGCGCCATGTGGTGCCAACCGGCGCCACGCACCCTCACGACACGAACGTCTTCGGGTCCTTCCGAGGCCAAGGGTTCGTCGCGCCGTCCGGGTTGATGACGCCGCCGATGTACAACCGGCGGAAGGCCGGGTACTTCGCGCGGAAGCCGTCCACCGTCTTGGCGGGTACGGCCGTGACCTTGAACGGCTTGCCGTGGTCGTCGATGTCCAGGCTCCGCTCGCCCTCCTGGGTGAGGACCGTCAGGCGGTAGGTGTAGGAGCAGTAGTGCCGGGCGGTCGTGGCCACGAGGTCGAGCACGACCTGCTCCTTCTCGGCCAGCGAGATCGTGTGCCCGGGGAAGTAGGGCCGCTTCTTGCCCGACGTGTCGCGGAGATACGGCACCCGGCGGGGGGAGTCGAGGTCGACGCCGATCCGGACACTGTCGTCAGCGCCCGCTGAGGGGGAAAGCATCAGCGTGCCGGTCAGCGGGGCGGTGCAGTCCGCGCGCACGCTCAGGTCGGTGATCCGGACCGGGTCCTGCCGCAGCCCTTCGAGGACCACTTGCACATCCGATTCGTACGGATCGACGCCGCCCCTGGACCGGAACCAGTGCTGCGTCTTCGTCCCGCTGCCCGACTGCTCGGCCAGGTAGGCGGAACGGCGCTCCCGCAGGGTGAGGTCGCGCGCGTCCGGGAAGACGTAGGTGCCGCCCTGCGCGTCGGTGCGGAAGACGGTCGTGGACAGGATGCGCGCGGGGCCGGCGTCGCCGGCGAAGAGCTGCCGGGCCTGGTGCCAGACGAACGGCGTGGCGGCCAGCAGGACGGCCACCACCAGGGGCGCGACCAGTGGTTCGCGCCACCGGGACCACCAGGTAGCGGCCCTGCCGGGCGGCGGCGACGGCGCGGGCGGCTGGGAGGGAGGCGGCGGCTGGGACGGCGGTGGCGGTGCGGACGGTGGTGGCGGCACGACGGTGTTCATCGGTTCCCCCGGGAGCGTGGGTGGGTCAGCGGTACGTGATGGTCACCCGCACGTTCTGTGCCGTGCTACGCGCCGCCGGCAGGTACGCCGCTGTCCGGTGGGTGCGGGGGCCGTGCGGCGGCCCCTGGAGCGTGCCTTTCGGGCAGCGGTAGCGGGGCGTGCCCGGTAACGCGGCGGTGGCCCAGCAGGTCTGGCCGTCGGCGAGGCGCACGGCGAACTCCCGGCGCGGGCCCGCCGGGTGGGTGACCAGTCCGCCGTCCACCGCCACGGCGCGGTACCGGGTCACCGAACCGCCCGCCGGGCAGAGCACCCGCCCGGACGTCGGCTCGGAGTGGACGGGCGGCGCGAAGCACGGATCGGCCGTGCCCTCGGCCGTGATGCAGAGGTAGGCATCGGGGCGCCCGGTGACCCGGGACGGCATGGGACAGCTGCCGCGGGCGGTGCCGACGACGTCGATGCTGTCGGCCGGGCCGCGCGCCGCCCATGGGGCGACTCCGTAGAGCCGGGTGTCCGGCGGTGACGGGCGGTTGACGATGCCCGCGGCCGTCCACGCGGCGGCGACGGTCACCACGACGGCGGACCAGGTCACGATGCGACGTCTGCGCGGTCCTGACGTCCCGTGCCTCATGAGCCACCCCCCCCGGGCCTCTCCGGGCCCGTCGGTCCGTGGCGCGATCACGGCCCGGGAATCGACGGCTCCGGCGGTGCATCCAGGTTATTCCCGTGCCCGCCGCCCGGCCACGAAACCGGCATTGTGATCCTCCGCGGGCGCCGCGTGTGCTAGAGCCTGTCCGATGGGTCGATGACTGACTTCGCCGGACGGGCCGCGCTCACGTCCGAGGCGGTGGCCGGCCATGGTGGCGAGTACACCGGCGTGGGAGTTGCGCCCGGTCGACGGGGTCGAGGGCGCATTCCGCATCGTGCAACAGGTGCCTCCGGGGCGTACGGGTCTTGCCTGCCCATGTGGACCGTCCCTGAGCCCGGAAAACAGCGCACACGCACAGTCACGCCGCAGCCCATGGATACTACAGAAGGTGTCGTCTTCTCCATTGAGAAGGCCGACCCACAGAAGGGTTGAGCCAGACGCTCGTGTCGGTAGTTTCTCGTCGGTCAGGGTGTGCGGACGGGGCGGGGGATCTCGTGCCGGGCGTGGAACCGCAGGCCGGGGCAGACGACTCTCACCACGGCCAGTTCGTCCCGGTCGGCGAGGCGGACGGCGAGGGGACCGCAGCCCGTGGCCCGCGAGATCCGGCCCGTCAGCCACGTGAGTTCGGCGGTGACGTCGTCGAAACCGGTGCGGTACGAGGCCACGGCATCCGGATAGGTGACCAGATCCGGTGGCGCACACGGGCGGTTTCGCGGGTCGTCATGATAGAGGGCGGGCAGGTCATCCCTGGTACCGGTGATGAAGGTCAGACGGCTCTGGGCCGCCTCCGTGATCGCCCTCGACAGGGCTACGTCCGGCGAGGAGTGGGCGCCTGAACCGGCGGACCACACCGGGAAGTCCTCGCTCCAGACGTACGCGACGAAGCACGGTACCTGCCACCGGTTGGGGACGAGGGCGATCTCCAAATAGACCGCCGCCTCGTCGAAGAGCCGGACCAGCCGGTCGCTCACCCCTCCCGCGACGGAGCCGGGTTCGATGGTCAGGCGGCAGTCGTGACCGCTGTTGTTGAGCTGGGTCAGACAGTCTCGCTCGACGACCTCGTACAGGGCGTGCAGCAGTGCCTCGGCCTGCGTGTTGCCGGAACCCAGACCGTTGCTCGACGCCTGAAGGCCCGGCGGCTGCCAGGGCCGATCCGCCTCCAGGGTGAGGCGTACGGCGTCCAGCGGCAGCGGAACGGGGGAGCCGCTGAGCAGGTCGACGGCCCGCACCCAGGACAGCTCCCGCCGGGCGTCGGTCATACTTCCCGGCTGGTGGGCGAGGTCCATCAGGTCGTACGGCAGGTCGAGACGCCGCGCGGGGGCGATCCCGAGATCGGGGTCGGGGACGGCCCGCTCCGCGTACCAGAGTTCAATGCTCTCCATGGCGGCCGAGAGTTTCGCCAGCAGCGCGGATTGCCCCTTGCCCTGGGAGACGGCCAGCGTCTTCGACAGGGGGCGTACGGCCATGGCGACGGGCAGGCCGAGGGTGTCGAGCCCGGTGACGTCTGCGACGCGCGTGATGCCGTACTCGGACAGCAGGGGCCGTACCGCCTCCCAGGTCTCCTCCGGAGAACGTACGCGGTGGGTGCCCTCCGTGAAGACCTTGCGTGTGGCGGATGTCGCTGCGTGGGTGGCCGTCACCGTGTGGTCCGTTCTTCCAGGGGCGGGTCGTTGAGCAGTTGGCGGGCCGCGTCCACAGCGTGGCGGATGCTGGGAAAGCCACGGTCCCGGGCGGCCGCCAGCAGGGCGTCGTTCTCTTCGGGCACACCCCAGACGCCGCTCAAGTAGGCGCGCATCCGCTGCCCTTGGGCCGGTCGGCTCGTGTGCGTGGAGGGCGGGCACTCCTGTACGGCCGGGCTTCGTCCGTGCAGGAGTGCCCGCAGTCGATCGGCCTCCGCGGCCCGCGCGAGGGGCGGGGCGGCCGACCGTACGTGGGCGACGGTGCGGGCCCGGTCATAGTTCCAGGCGTGGGCCTCCTGAGGGGTCAGCCACTCCGCCGTCTGCTCCTTCGTGAGGCGACCTGGGCAGGTGTCCTTGGCGGTGGCGATCCAGTTTCGGACGTACGCGGCCCAGCGGGCGGGGAAACCGGGGTCATGGAGGCGCTGTTCACGCAGGACGTCTCCCAGAGTGCTCGGGTGGGCTCCGCCCGGGTCGGCGGGGAGGTACTCGGCGATCGCCTCGTCCAGGAAGGTGGTCCGCCACCCGTCGTCCGCCGCCCAGGACTCGGCGGCCGGCGCTGCTCCGGTGAGGGCTCCCGCGTGGTCGAGGCAGCGCAGCGCGTCGGACGCCTTCAGGCTGTAGAGGAGCGGATCACCGGCGACGGTACGTGCGGCTTCCTCGGTCTGCGCGAGCAACTCGGGTCGCGTCCGGGCGAGATGGTGCTTGATGGCGGCCCAGGAGCGCGCGGTGTACGGGAGTGCGTCCGCCACCTCCAGGATGCGCGCCGCCGCCTCCCCGGTCAGGACGCCGCTACGGGTGAGCTCGGTGACCTGGTGGCGGACGTCGACGAGGGCGAGGGTGAGGGCCCGGTGGGGCGGGTCCTCCGTTTGGGCGACCGCGACGTCGGCGTCCGAGTCGATGACGCCGTCGCGGTACTGGTGGAAGATCTCGCCCACGCCGACCATGCCATACGCCTGGAGCTCGGCGGCCCGCAGGGCGCCGATGCTGGCCGCGCCGAGAACGACGGTCCCCCGGGCGAGGGCCCAGAGGATCTCCTTGTGCCGTAGCGGCAGGCTGTGGTGGTACCGCCCGTCGATGACGACGGCGATGTCGCCGGGTGCCGGATCGAGGCGGATGAGGTCGCCGTGGCCGGCTGGGCCGTGCACCACGGCTGCGGGGAGCCGGTCACGGACGACGTCGACGGGCACCGTCGGCCCGACGAAGACATGGATGGTCACTGATCCGGACTCCTCACCGGTCGTGGCTGGGGGCGCCGCCGTAACGCTCCGCCGGCCGGTCAAGAACCGACGGGGAGACGGCTGTTCGCGCAACCTGCCGGAGGGTGGCAGTGAGCGCGCCCACCCGTCGGCGGAGTTCGCGTACCTCTTCGCGGCTCTCTTCGAGCAGCCGGTGCAGGGCCTGGACGCAGGCGAGCGCGACGCCGTTGGTGTCGACCATGCTGATGGTTCTGTCTCCGCCGCCGCGCCCGAACGCCTCCCACCAGTCCTGGGCCATCGGTCCCAGGTGCCGGACTTCGGCCGCGTCGATGCGGTAGCGCCAGGTGCTCACCGGCAACTCGTCGACCTTGCGCAGCACCTCGAAGCTGTTGAGGGGCGAGCAGCCGGCGACCGGCGGCGCGTGTTCGGGAACGGGTCTGCGGTGCGTCTCGTCGGCGCACCGCAGACCCCGGCGTTCGTTACCACTCGACCGCCACAACGTCCGTCTTCATCGCAGGCCGGCAGCGGCCCTCGGCCCGGGCGGATCGTCGTCGTCACCGGACTGCTCGCGCGACTCGGATCGCTCCTTCGTCGGATCCTGCTTCTTCCGCTCGGCGGACTGTGCCGAACGACTCCTTCCCTCCTCGAGGATCTCCTCCTCGGGGATCTCGTCACGCTTGTCAGCCATGACCTCCACCTCCTTGCATAGCGATGCCTCAGGCATATGCGCTGAGTGATGGCTACATTACGCACGATTACTGGATGTTTCTACTCATATCGGTCATCACTGCCCAGACGGGGGAATGGTCGTGTCTGAAGGCTGGTGAGGCGCGAGATGATCGGCGTGCGGCAAAGCGAGAGACGACACCTGACCCATCGGACAGGCCCTAGGAGCGTCGGAGCAGCCCTGCCGTGACGGGACGTTCCATTACCGGCCGGGGCGAATGGTGAGCCGTACGCCCTCGGCCAGCCGGTACGGCCGGGTGTCCACGACGGCGCCGAGGAGGCGGCGGAGGCGGCTCACCTCCGCCCGCGCGGTGACGAGGTGGTCCGGATCGCCGAACAGCGAGCGGCTCAGCGCGGCCGCCGTCAGCCCCGCCGGCCCCGCCGCGTGCAGCAGGGACAGGATCTCGGCGTGGCGCCTCGTGATGCCGCGGCACCAGCTGGTGTCGCCGGTACTCGCCCGCAGCACCGGGGGGCCGGACAGGTCGAGGTCGAGCAGCACGGTGCGGCCGCGGCCCGCCGGGCGGACGAGCCAGCCGTCGGCCAGCCTCTCCGGCAGCCAGGCGCCGAGACCGGGTACGGCGATGGCCTGGCCGGCCCGCGGCGCGGCGATCCGGTCGCCCACGGCGACGCCCGCGCGGTGCGCGACCCAGCCGTTGTCGTCCACGACCAGAGCCGGTTCGCTGCTTCCGGCCAGCAGCGGTTCGGCCAACTGCCGCAGCGCGTCCAGGCGTTGCTGGTGCGACCGCCACAGTTCCGCCTCGGCCAGCCGCGTCGCCGCCTCGACCAGCATGCCGACCGCGGGGTGCAGGGACAGCGCGGGGCCGCTGACGTCGATGACGCCGAGCAGCTGCCCGGTACGCGGGTCGTGGATCGGGGCAGCGCTGCAGTACCAGGGGTGCTGGCCCTGCTCGAAGTGCTCACCGGCGAGGAGTTCGACGGGCGCGGCCTCGGCCAGCGCGGTGCCGATCGCGTTCGTCCCGACCTTGGCCTCGGTCCAGTCGGCGCCCTCGGTGAACCCGAGTTCATCGGCCCGGCGGCGGACGGCGGAGGCACCGGCCCGCCACAGCACGGCCCCGTCGGCGTCGGTCACCACGAGCATCATGGTCGCCGCGTCCGAGGTGGCCTGGAACATCTCCGCGATCCGGTCGACCACGTCCCGCAACGGCGATGCGCACCGCCGGCGCGCGACCTCCTCCGCCGCGAAGACCTCACGCTTGTTCACGCGGTCCGCGGTGAGGCCCAGCCGCAGCATTCGCGACCAGGAGTGGGAGACGATGTCGCGGGGCGGCACCGGCGGGCGTGTGCCGGACATGACCGCCTCGTGCATCCGGACCAGGTCCCGGGCGTGCGTCGGGAGGTTCCGGCCCGGTGGGACGGCGCCACGCACCCGTACCACCTCCCGGCCCAGCGCACCGTCGCGTCAGCCGCTTCAGGATAGGAGCAGGCCGGGGCGATCGCTACGGTCGTGCACGGGGAACGGGCCGCGGGGAGCGCTGCGGTCGTGCATGCGTGCAAGGCGAACCGGTCGCGGGGAGCGCTGTGGTCCCGCCGCGTGCGAGGGAAACCCGGTCGTTCGAATCGCCAGGGTCCCGCCGCCGCGTGCAATTCGGTGCAACCCTTGTCGCCGGCATCCCGGGCGGCGTGTGATCGGCGTTACAGCATGCACGCCGGTCGGAGGGAGTTCCGATGACACAGACGCTGGACACGGTGCGGCAGGACCGTTCCCCGCAAGCACGCGTGGACGACTGGCTCGCCCGGTTCGAGTCCGCACTCGCCGCGCGTGACGTGGCGGCCGCCGCCTCGCTGTTCGCCGTCGACAGCTACTGGCGGGACCTGGTGGCCTTCACCTGGAACATCAAGACCGTGGAGGGCCGGGCCGGCGTCGCCGACCTGCTCACCGCCTGCCTCGCCGGCACCGGCCCGTCCGGGTTCCGCACCACCGAGCCACCGGCGGAGGCCGACGGCGTCACCGAGGCGTGGATCGAGTTCGAGACCGCCGTGGGGCGGGCCAAGGGCCACCTGCGGCTGACGGACGAAGGCGCCTGGACGCTGCTGACCAGCCTCCGCGAGCTCAAGGACTTCCCCGAACCGCGCGGCGACCTGCGGCCCAAGGGCGCCCGCCACGGCGCGGTCACCCACCGCCTGTCCTGGGCCGAGGAACGCGAGCTGGAACAGCAGCAGCTCGGCTACGAACGGCAGCCGTTCGTGGTGGTCATCGGCGGCGGCCAGGGCGGCATCGCGCTCGGCGCCCGGCTGCGCCAGCTCGGCGTGCCCTCTCTCGTCGTGGAGCGCAACGACCGGCCCGGCGACTCCTGGCGCAAGCGGTACAAGAGCCTGTGCCTGCACGACCCGGTCTGGTACGACCACCTGCCGTACCTCCCCTTCCCGGACAACTGGCCGGTGTTCGCGCCGAAGGACAAGATCGCGGACTGGCTGGAGATGTACACCCGCGTGATGGACGTGCCGTACTGGACGCGGTCGGAGGTCACCTCGGCCGCGTTCGACGAGGCGGCCGAGACCTGGCGGGTCGTGGTGAACCGGGACGGCGAGGAGGTCGTCCTCACCCCGCGCCACCTGGTCTTCGCCACCGGCATGTCGGGCAAGCCCAACCTGCCCTCCTTCCCCGGCATGGACGAGTTCGAGGGCGACCAGCACCACTCCTCGCAGCACCCGGGACCGGACCGGTACGCGGGCAAGAAGGCGGTCGTCATCGGCTCCAACAACTCCGCGCACGACATCTGCGCGGCACTGTGGGAACACGGCGCCGACGTGACCATGGTGCAGCGCTCCTCGACGCACATCGTGCGGTCGGACTCCCTGATGGAGCTGGGCCTCGGCGACCTCTACTCCGAACGTGCCGTACGCGCGGGCATGACCACCGAGAAGGCCGACATGGTCTTCGCGTCGCTGCCCTACCGGATCATGCACCAGTTCCAGATCCCCATTTACGACAAGATCCGCGAACGCGACGCCGACTTCTACGCGCGCCTCGAGAAGGCCGGCTTCGCCCACGACTGGGGCGACGACGGCTCCGGTCTGTTCATGAAGTACCTGCGCCGCGGCTCCGGCTACTACATCGACGTGGGCGCGGCCGAACTCGTGGCCGACGGGAAGATCAAGCTCGCGCACGGCCAGGTCGACCACCTCACCCGCACCGGCGTCGTCCTCGCCGACGGCACGGAACTGGACGCCGACCTCGTCGTCTACGCGACCGGCTACGGCTCCATGAACGGCTGGGTCGCCGACCTGTGCGGCCAGGAGATGGCGGACCGGGTCGGCAAGTGCTGGGGCCTCGGCTCGGACACCACCAAGGACCCCGGGCCCTGGGAGGGCGAACAGCGCAACATGTGGAAGCCCACCCAGCAGCCGGGCCTGTGGTTCCACGGCGGCAACCTGCACCAGTCCCGCCACTACTCCCTGTACCTCGCCCTCCAGCTCAAGGCCCGCTACGAGGGCCTCCCCACCCCGGTGTACGGACTCCAGGAGGTCCACCACCTCGCCTGACGGCCCGCTGAGCACCGGAAGTGCGGCAAGGACCGGTCGGGGCCGCGGTGCGCCTGCGCCGCGGCCGCTCCCGCCTCCGTAGGCTGACCCTCGCACGTGAGGAACAGGAGGCTGACGTGGCCGAGACGACCGTGGCCGAGGTGCTGGCCGAACTGGCCGGGCTCGAGGACCCGAAGACCCGCGAGGTGAACAAGAAGCACGGTGACGACCACGGTGTGAACCTCGGCAAGCTGCGCGCGCTCGCGAAGCGGCTGAAGACGCAGCAGGACCTCGCGCGCGGCCTCTGGGCGACCGATGACAGCGCGGCGAAACTGCTGGCGACGCTGGTCTGCCGACCCAAGGCGTTCGAGCGCGACGAGCTGGACGCCATGCTGCGCGAGGCGCGCACCCCCAAGGTGCACGACTGGCTGGTGAACTACGTCGTGAAGAAGAGCCCGCACGCCGAGGAACTGCGGCAGGACTGGCTCGCCGACCCCGACCCGGTCGTCGCCGGCGCCGGCTGGACGCTGACCGCCGAACGCGTGACGAAGAAGCCCGAAGGACTCGACCTCCCAGGGCTCCTCGACGTCATCGAGGCGGAGATGAAGGACGCTCCGGAACGCCTCCAGTGGGCGATGAACCAGTGCCTGGCCCAGATCGGGATCGCGCACCCGGAGCACCGCGCCCGCGCGATCGACATCGGCGAGCGCCTGGAAGTGCTCAAGGACTACCCGACGTCCCCCGGCTGCACCTCGCCCTTCGCGCCCGCCTGGATCACCGAGATGGTCCGCCGGCAGCAGGGACAGAGCGTGGTGTGACCGCCGGCGCCCCGGTGCGGCCTACGCGAAGTCGTACGCGGCGAAATCGGTGACCCGGCGGTATCCGAGGCGTTGGTAGAGCGCGTTGCTGGTGGGATTGGCCGCGTTCGTGAACAGCACGACCTCCTCGGCGCCGGCGGCGAGCGCGGCGCGGCCGACCTCGACCGTCACGGCCCCCGCGTAACCACGGCCGCGCAGGTGGGCCGGGGTGTGGACGGGATCGATCCGGACCTGGCCGCCGACCATCGGATTCACGCCCGCCATGGACACCGGCGTACCGTCCGGGGTCTCCCAGTAGGTGTACCGCTTCTCGGCGAAACGCGTACCTGCCCAGGAGGCGGCGTCGATGGCGACGTCCTCCCCGACGTCCGCGGCGAACGCCCGGCACCAGCTCATGAGGTGCTCGTGGTCCCGTTCGCCCACCGGACGGCCCCGGCCAGCCGGGAACGGCTCCGGCGGGGTGAGCGTGCCGAGGCGGTACAGGTGGAGCCGGACCCGGAGCGTCGGGGCCGCGCCCGTGTGGCGGTGCCAGGACTCGGCGAAGGCGGCGGCGGTGCGGTGGTCCGCGGTGACGGAGGGCGGGGCGTGCCCGAGGTCCACCAGACGGGCGGCGAGGGCATCGGCCTGCCCGGCGGTGAGAGGGGTGAGGCTCAGACCGCGGGGCGGGAGGCGGTAGCAGACGGCATGGACCTCGCCCGCCCGTTCCAGCCGGCCGAAGACGGGGGCCCGGGCGCCGTACCCGGCCCTCCCGAGCGTGCGCAGCTTTTCGAGCGCCGACAGCTGCGTGGTGTGCAGGGCGGGGCGCGAGCGCAGGAAGTCTCCGGTCCGGTCGAGGAAGCCGTCGAGGTCTTCGGTGAGGTGCCAGCCGTCCGAGTGCATGCCTCATGGTCCCTGATGCCCCGTCCCGCCGTCCCGTCGTTCGGCCGTCCCGCCGTTCGGCCGATGCGGTGAGGCGTGCTGCCAGGAGGGTTGAGCGGGGCATTCCTGGGCACTCGGGCCAGGCAATCGTACAAACGATCTTGTAGGTGCCGGGGTGACGGCACCGGCCGGTCACGGGGACGGGCCGGCCGCCGGTCACGCGGTGGACAGGCAGGACACAGGCATGAGCACCATCGAGCACTCGGTCGACGTGGACGTCCCGCTGCGCACGGCCTACAACCAGTGGACGCAGTTCGAGACCTTCCCGCGGTTCATGGAGGGTGTGCAGCGCGTGGACCGGCCGCAGTCCAACCTCACCCACTGGATCACGCGGTTCGGCGGTGTCACCCGCGAGTTCGACGCCGAGATCGTGGAGCAGCGGCCGGACGAGCGGCTGGTGTGGCGCAGCCTGCACGACCCGCGCCACACCGGCACGGTGACGTTCCACTCCCTGGGCGAGGGCAGCTGCCGGGTGGACCTGCGCCTCGACTTCACTCCGCAGGGGCTCGTGGAGCGCGCCGGGGACGGCCTGGGCGTCCTCCGCCGCAGGGTCTGCGGCGACCTGGAGTGCTTCAAGCAGTTCATCGAGGCCCAGGGGCGCGAGACCGGACAGTGGCGAGGGGCCATCGACGGCGGTCACGTACTGCCCGACTCCGGCCAGAAGCAGCCGCACGTGCCGACGTGGCCGACCGGCTGACCCCCGGCAGCGCAGCCCGCTGTCCGACCACTGCCCGGCCGAGCCGACCGGCGCAGGCCCTGCGTACCAGAGGAAGGCTGAACTTCGGTGACGACATCCCGGCACGAGGAAACAGACGCAACGGCGACCAGGGAAGCCGGAGCGGCACGGCCCGGAGCGGGCGGCGGGACCGGCGGCCGGCCCCAGGACCGGCCGGAATCCGCGGAACACCTCGAGGTCACCCCGCCGAAGACATGGGCGGTCGGCGTGCCGGCAGTGGCCAACGCACTGAAGTACTCCCTCTCCGAGACCTCCCCGCGGCGCACCATGCTGACGCTGCTGGACCTCAACCAGACCAAGGGGTTCGACTGCCCCGGCTGTGCGTGGCCCGAGCCGGAGCCCCGCCACCGGCACCTCAACGAGTACTGCGAGAACGGCGCCAAACACACCAACGACGAGGCGACCTCCCGCCGGATCACCGCCGACTTCTTCCGCCGGCACCCGGTCAGCGAACTGGCCCGCCGCTCGGACGAATGGCTCAACCAGCAGGGCCGGCTCACCGAACCCATGGTCAAGCGGCCCGGCTCCGACCACTACGAGCCGATCAGCTGGTCCGCCGCACTCGACCTGATCGCCGGTGAACTCAACGCGCTCGGCTCCCCGAACGAGGCCGTCTTCTACACCTCGGGCCGCGCCGGCAACGAGGCCGCCTTCACCCTGCAGCTCTTCTCCCGCGCCTTCGGCACCAACAACCTGCCCGACTGCTCCAACATGTGCCACGAGCCCAGCGGCACCGCCTTGAACGAAACGCTCGGCATCGGCAAGGGCGATGTGAGCCTGCTCGACCTCTACCACTCCGACCTGGTCTTCGTCGTCGGCCAGAACCCCGGCACCAACCATCCGCGGATGCTCTCCGCACTGGAGGAGACCAAGCGCAACGGCGGCCGCATCGTCGCCGTGAACCCGCTGCCCGAGGCCGGACTGATCCGCTTCAAGCACCCGCAGCGGCCGCGCGGCATCATCGGCCACGGCACCCGGATCGCCGACCGGTTCCTGCACATCCGGCTCGGCGGCGACCTCGCGCTGTTCCAGGCCCTCAACATGCTCCTGCTGGAGGCCGAGGAAGCCGCGCCGGGCACCGTCCTGGACCGGGACTTCATCGAGAGCCACACCAGTGGGTTCGAGGAGTTCGCCGCGCACCTGCGCGCCAACTTCTCCTGGCCGGAGGTGCTGGAGGCCACCGGGCTGACCCGCGCCGAGATCGAGGCCGTACGCGACATGGTGCTGGACAGCGGGCGGATCATCGTCTGCTGGGCCATGGGCCTCACCCAGCAGAAACACGGCGTCCCCACCATCCGGGAAGTGGTGAACTTCCTGCTGCTGCGCGGCAACGTGGGCGGCCCGGGCGCCGGCGCCTGCCCCGTACGCGGACACAGCAATGTCCAGGGCGACCGGACGATGGGCATCTGGGAGCAGATGCCGCAGTCGTTCCTGGACGCACTGGAGCGCGAATTCTCCTTCACGCCGCCGAGCGAACACGGCTGGGACACCGTCGACTCGATCCGGGCCATGCGGGACGGCCGGGCCAAGGTCTTCCTCGGCCTCGCGGGCAACTTCGTACGCGCCACTCCCGACAGCGACGCGACCGAGGCGGCCATGCGCAACTGCCGGCTGACCGCCCACATCTCGACCAAGCTGAACCGCTCGCACGCGGTGTGCGGCCAGACCGCGCTGATCCTGCCCACGCTCGGCCGCACCGAACGTGACATCCAGGCGGGCGGCGAGCAGTTCGTCACCGTCGAGGACTCCATGAGCCAGGTGCACGCCTCGCACGGACGCCTGGAACCGGCCTCCAAGCACCTGCTCAGCGAGGTGGCCATCCTCAGCCGGCTGGCACGCCGCACCCTCGGCGACAAGGTGCCCGTCGCCTGGGAGAGGTTCGAGGCGGACTACGGGACGATCCGCGACCACATCTCCCGTGTCGTACCGGGCTTCGAGGACTTCAACTCCCGCGTCGCCAAGCCGGGCGGCTTCGGCCTGCCGAACCCGGTGAACGAAGGGGTCTTCCACACGTCGACCGGGCGCGCGCGGTTCACCAGCAACGACTTCGAGATGCTGCGCGCGCCCGAGGGACACCTGCTGCTGCAGACGCTGCGCTCGCACGACCAGTGGAACACCGTCCCGTACACGAAGAACGACCGCTACCGCGGCATCCACGGCTCCCGCCACGTCGTCCTCGTCGACCCGCGCGACATCGAGGCCCTCGGGCTCTCGGAAGGCGCCCTGGTGGACCTGGTCAGCGTCTGGCACGACGGCACCGAGCACCGGGCCGAGGGCTTCCGCGTCGTCGGCTACCCCACCGTCCGCGGCTGCGCCGCCGCCTACTACCCGGAAACCAACGTACTGGTCCCGCTCGACAGCGTCGCCGACCACAGCAACACCCCGACCTCCAAGGGCATCGTCGTACGCCTGGAGGCCCGCAGCGCGCAGCCGGCGCCGGCGGGCGCGTGACGGCGCGGCCTCCCGGAGCGGGCCGCGCCGGTCCGGGAGGCCCGCCCCGTTCAGCCGTTCAGCTGCTCAGCCGCGCTTTCCGGGGCCGCCGTGCAGGGCGTCGCGCATGCGGTCGGCGATGGCCGCGAAGGGCCCGAGGAGCAGGTTCTTGGCACCGGATTCCACACCGGGGTGCGGGTGAGTGGGTGCGGTGGCCTCGGCGGCCCTGACGCTCTTGGCCATCGTGGCCAGGGTCCCGGGGTCGTTCAGCCGCCGCAGCTGGGCGAACTCGTACCGCTCCTCCGCACGCGCGTGCTGCATCACGGCGGTACGCAGGTCCCGCAGCGCGGGCAGGAAGTCGGCGTCCTCCGGATCCACCTTCTCCAGCGCGCTCAGCGCCTCCTTGGCCTGGCGTTCCTCTTCCAGCCGTTCGGCGACGACGCCCTCACCGCCCTCGGCCTTCTTCCGGGCGAAGGGATGGACGACCTCTTCCTCCGCCGTCTCGTGCACCGCGAGCATGCGCACCAGACGGCCGAAGGCGTCCCTCCGGGCATCGCCGGTGCTCCGCTCGACCTCGTCGAAGAGGTTGCGGATCTCCCCGTGCTGCGCCGTCAGCAGGGCGACGACATCGTGCTCGGGGTCGGGGTCGGGAACGTGTGAAGCGGTTGTCGGGTGGTTCATGGCGTCTCCTGTACGAGGAGGAGTGGAGAGCGGAGGAGTGGGCGAGGGGGAGTACGGGCGCGGAGCGGTGGCCGGTCAGTGGGCCCGGTGGTCCCAGTGGTCCCGCATCGCGGCAACGGGGTGCTCACCGTCCTGCGCGCGGTAGTCGCGGCCGAAGGCCGCTTGGTGCTGTTCCATGACCCGGTCGCTCGGGGGCGCCTCGCCGCCGTGCAGTGCCTCCTGCATGGCCTCGAACCGCTCGTGCGCCTCGCGGACGTACCCGGTGCCCAGCGTCGTGAGGTCCAGCTGGTCGGCGATCAGATGCCGCAGGTACGTCTTGTTGGGCTCGAACGTCAGCACGTTCGGCAGCTCGGGCGCCAGCACCTCGGCGGGCTCCCGGCCGTCATGACGGCGCATCAGCTCGCCCGCGACACGCAGGTGCTCCAGCTCCATGTTCAGATGCAGCTCCCAGATGGCCTTCACCTTCGGGTCGCTCTCCTGCTCCATGAAGGAGTGGTAGAGGTAGCACTCGTTGTACTCGTGATTGACCAGCTGCTCCCACCACGACTCACCCGGGTCCACCAGCGACTCGTAGTGCGTGACGTGCTCCTCCTCGATCAGCCCGATCTCCTGGTACAGCTGCCGGGCGATCGGCTCCATGTACGTCGGGCCGACGTTCATGTAGAAGTTCATCGTCTGCTGCTCCGCCGACATCACCGTCAGCGCGTGCAGCTTCGACAGCGGATCGGTCCGGGTCCTGTCGTACGGCTCGCGTACGTTGTCCACCGGATCGCGGTGGTGCAACGGCGTCGGCCGGCCCGGCATCACCTCGGTCAGCCCGTCCACCACCGACTCCGCCTTGCGGTGCTCGATCATCTCGTACAGGTTCGCGTACCGGTACAGATGGTCGAAGTCCTCCAGCACACCGAACTGGTACGCCTGCTTCAGGTACGGATCCGGCTCGCTGCGCGCCACCCACGCGGTCAGGTCCACCGCCACCTGCTCGTACGCGAGGGTCGTCTCCAGCACCGAGGAGACGCCCGGCAGCAGCCAGTTGACCGCCTTCTGCTGCTGCGCCTCGACGTAGCGGGTGCTCGCCAGCTGCCGTTTCACCTCCGGGTCCGGGCAGTGCCTGGCCATCTGATGGCTGAACAGCAGGGCCTCCACCTCGATGCCGTTCATCGTGATGATCCGGCACCGGGTGTAGGGGTCGCAGTGGTCGGGGTCGATCGGCGTCACGTTCAGCTCGCGCCAGTTGCGCAGTTGACGGTCCAGCGGAATGCCCCGCTGCTCCAAGGGATTGAACGGCATGACGTTCTCGCTTCGACTCGGGGGCTGGGAGTCCGCGGTGCCCCGACCGCCGCCCGCCAAACCACCGCACCGCGAGGGTGCCCTCAGCGGACGTCGATCCTGACGCGGGCCCACGAGTTGTTCGCGTAGCCCTTGGGATTCCACAGGTGGGCGGGGGATTCGGGCTGGGTGGCGCCGGTGTCGTCCCAGGCCCGTACGGCGATCTCCGCGGGACCGGCCGGGAGGCTCACGAGGGTGCGCCAGTGCTGCCACGCCCACGGGCCGACCGGGGCATCGACATCGGCCTGCACCCAGCTGCGCCCCTCGTCCAGCGAGACGTCGACGCGCACGACGGTGCGCTCACCACCGCCCGCGAAGGCCCAGCCGGTGACGGTGGTGGGGCCGGCGGCGAGCTGGGCACCGTCGTCGGGGGAGAGGATCTCCGCGTTCAGCGCCAGCGGGCCGAGCGGGACACCCTGGCCGGGCCGGTGGGCGTCCGCGTCGGGCGGCAGCAGCCGGTAGTCCACTGCCTGGAAGTGGTTCTGCGAGGGCTCGGCCCGGGCGGTGAGGCGCCGCACCCACTTGACGCTGCGTGCACCGATGTAGCCGGGGACCACCACGCGTACCGGCCCGCCGTGCACCGCGGGCAGCGGCTCCCCGTTCATCGACCAGGCGAGCAGCACCTCACCACCGCGGGCCTTGGACAGCGGAACCGAGCCGCCGAACGGCTGCGGCGGCTGCGTACATGGGGACTCGTCCGCGCCGAGGAAGGCGATGTGCGCCGCGCCGGTACGCGGACCGGCCGCCCGCAGCACGTCGGCGAGACGCACACCGGTCCACTCGGCGGTGGAGATGGCGGCAGGCCCCCACGGGGCTCCGGGGACGGGCCGTACGGCCGCCAGCCCGGCGCGCCGATTTCCCGCGCAGGCGAGCGTCGCCACCTCCGTACGGGGCCTGAACCGCGACCGCAGCTCGTCCAGGGACAGCTCCAGCTCCCGGTCGACCAGGCCGTCGACGCGCAGCCGCCAGGACGACGGGTCGAGCCGGGGGACCGGTCCGTGGTTGCGGCTGTAGAAGGCCGCCACCTCGGTCAGCGGCCGGCCGGCCAGCGCGGCACGCGGTGGCTCGGCATTGAACGGTTCCTCCTCGTGGACGACCATGTCCTCCCGCTTGCCCCACATACCGGGCCCCTTTCGCCACTGACCTCGTCACCGGGCACGTCCTGCCCTGCACGAACGGCTGACCTGCGGAAAAGTCACTCGCCGGGGGTGGCGTCCCGGTACCCCGAACCCATCGAACACGGCTCAGTTCCCGATGGTGGTGAGGCCGGCGATGCCCGCGGCGTACAGGACGAGGACGGCGACGCTGTCGATGCCCATCCGCAGGTACTGGCGCCGCGGCCGGAAGATCAGGCCGGCGAGGTAGACGGTGGTCAGCACGATGCCGAGCGCGGTGAGGTAGATGTCGGTGTGGTGCGCGGCCGGAAGCACCGGCCTGCCGGAGATGACCGTGGCGAGCAGGAACAGCACGGGCAGGAAGGCGTTGCCGCCGAAGATGTCGCTGATGGCCAGCTGGTAGTCGCCCAGTTCGGCCGAGGCCAGGCCGGTGCTGATCTCCGGAAGGGCGGTCGCGGTGGCAAGTACGGTGGCGCCGAACAGGACACCGCTCAGCCCCTGCCGGGCGAAGAACTCCTCACCGCTGCGCTCGATGACGACACCGGCGACGAGCGTCGCCACGGCCGCCGCGGTGAAGACGAGAGCGGCGCGTGCGGTGCCGATGCGCTGGGCGGTGGCCGCCTTCTCCTTCTTGCGCTTGGAGTGCCCGCGCGGCTCCGGCTGGGCACCCGGCGCGTCCCCGCCCTCGCGCCAGGGCAGTCCCTTGCCGGCCCGGTTCAGCAGCACCAGGCCGGTCATCCACAGCACGGTGATGGCCAGCGGCGCGGGGCCGAGCCGGGCGAAGGACAGGTCGTCAGGGAGCTGAGTGCCCATCACGACCACGGCCAGCACCGCGATCACGAGCAGCCCTTCCAGCACCAGGACGAGACTGGCGGCCAGCCGGGTCAGCGGCGCGCGCGGCCGGACCCCGGCCGCGTCCAGCACCACCAGCACGACGGTCTGGATGGCGATGCCGCCGAGGATGTTGCCGACCGCGACGTCGAGTTGCCCGGCCATGGCCGCACTCGCGGTGATGGCGATCTCCGGCAGGTTCGTGGCGATGGCCAGCAGGAGCAGCCCGCCCAACGCACTTCCCAGACGCAGCCGTTCGGAGAGTACGTCGGTGGTGTCGGACAGCTTGATACCGGAGTACCAGATCACCGCCGCGCTCGCGAGGAACAGCACCAACAGCACCGGTGAGCTCAAAGATCCCATGCGGCGCGGGGTACCCCGCAGGGCCGGAACATACCGATGCGCCACCGGCCGACGAGGCGGTGCTGCTCACGATGGAGCGGACCGTCACTCCGCCGGCCTGTGCGTCAACTCTGCGCCGCCGCCCCGTGCCGGGCTGCCAGTACGGCCAGTGCGCGCTCGCCCCAGCGCAGGGTGTCCTCCTCGAACAGGCGGCCGCGCAGCAGTGTCAGGTACGGGCCGACGCGTTCGGCGTCGCGCAGGTACTCCTCCTCGCTCCGCCCGGCGAGCAGATGCTCCAGCACTCGTTCGTACCGGGCGAGCTTGCCGCGGGCCCCCGCCATGCGCTCCTCGATGTGCGCGCGGACCGCGTCGGCGTCCCCCGCGTCCGCGGCCTGCACCTTCACCAGCAGCTCGTCCCGGATGGCGGTGGGGCGGGGCGGCTGCGCGGTGAAGGCGGCGAGGCTCTGCCGCCCGGTGCCGGTGAGCGTGAACATCCGCTTGTCCGGCCTGCGTTCCTGCCGGACGACGCGCGCCCGGATCAGACCGTCCCCGGCCAGCCGCTCCAGCTCGCGGTAGAGCTGCTGCGGCGTGGCCGCCCAGAAGTTCGCCACCGACACGTCGAAGATCTTGGCCAGCTCGTACCCCGACGCCTCGCCCTCCAGGAGCGCCGCGAGGACCGCGTACTTGAGTGACATATGGACACCGTACATCGATGCGATTACTCTCGCCCGCACCTATTCAACAAGTTGACTATGAAGGGAGAGGGCATGCACGCATTCCGTCAGGCGGTGGAGGCCGGCGACCACCGGGCCATCGAAGCGCTGCTCGCCGAGGACGTCGTCTTCACCAGCCCCGTCGCGTTCCGCCCGTACCCCGGCAAGGCGATCACCGCGGCGATCCTGCGCGGCGTCTCCCGGGTCTTCGAGGACTTCCGCTACGTACGCGAGATCCATGACGCCGAGGGCCGCGACCATGCGCTGGTGTTCGCCGCGCGGGTCGGGGACCGCGAGATCAGCGGCTGCGACTTCCTGCACACCGACGAGAACGGCCTGATCGACGAGTTCACGGTCATGGTGCGCCCGCTGAACGCCGCCCAAGCCCTGGCCGAGGCGATGGGCGCCCAGTTCGAACGGATCAGCCGGGAAGCGGCGGAGGGGATGACGGCGGCGGACGCGCCGGTGGCTGGTTCGGCGGCGGACGCGGCGGCAGCGGACGCGGCGGCCGGCTGAGGAATGCGGGTGTGCAGCCGCGGTGGCTCCTCGGGGACGTGGTGGCCCCCGCAGGTAGCCGGGCCGCGGCCCGGCGCGGCCGCCGGAAAGCCCCCTCTCCGTCTACTGTCCGGTACCGTGTTCGCTCCGTAACCGAAGATCCGTCAAACTGTCATGCACATGGCGCAATCTATGCCCGTGACGTGCACGCGTCCTGGGCGCAGTTCGGGCCGCACGGCGGAGAGTTCAGGACCTTCGGAAGGAACGCATATGGCACGACAGGGCCATTCACCCGGCGGCGCGGAGGCCGCGACCGGCAGTGCGGAGGCCGGACCCGGCGGCGCGGAGGCCGCGCCCGCTGGTGTCGGGCGACGCCGGCTGCTCGGCTATCTGCTCGCGGCGCCGACGCTGGCCGTCGGCGTCCGGCTGGGCGTGGACGGGGCGGCCGCCCAGCCCGCCGAGGCCGCGGTGCCCACCCCGCCGCAGCCCGAGGAGCTGTTCGACCTCGGTGACCTGCAGAACCTCGCGGCGGCGCCCACCTCGGGGCTGATATCCGTCCAGGTACACGCCGACGGCACCGGCACCTTCGCCGTACCGCGGGCCGAGGTCGGCCAGGGCATGACCACGGCCATCGCGATGATGATCGCCGAGGAGCTGGACCTCCCGCTGGAGCGCGTCGGCGTCACACTGGCCGACGCCCGGCCCGAGCTGCTGATGAACCAGCTCACCGGCGGTTCGAACTCGATGCGCAGCATGTACCTCCCGGTCCGTACGGCGGCGGCCATCGCCCGGCAGCGGCTGCTCACCACCGCCGCTGAGCAGTGGGGCGTCCCGGCCGGCGAGCTGACCACCAAGGACGGCGTGATCACGCACGGCTCGGCGCGCAGCGCGACGTACGGCTCGCTGGCCAAGGCCGCCGCCAGCGCGAAGACCACCGCGGTCGGCACCCCGCGCCTGAAGCCTGCCTCCGACTTCACGGTGCTGGGCACGCCCCGGAACCGCATCGACGCGCTCGCCGCCGTGACCGGACGCAAGCAGTTCGGCATGGACCTCCAGGTCGCGGACGCAAAGCCGACCATGGTCCGCAGGCCGCCGACGATCAACGGCACGGTCCAGGCCGTGCACAACGCCGACACCGTACGGAACATGCCGGGCATCACCGACGTCGCCACGGTACGGCACGGCGTTGCGGTGCGCGGCGAGACGTTCGGCCAGTGCATCGACGCGCTGCGCGCGCTGGAGGTGACCTGGGGCCCGGGGAGCGTCGACGGCGAGTCGGACGACACCGTACTGGCGAAGCTCAAGGACGCGGCGCTGCCGATGGCCGTACCGCCGGTGCTCACCAAGAAGATCGACGCGGAGTTCACCTTCGCCTTCGCGAGCAACAGCCCGCTGGAGCCGGACAACGCGATCGCCGACGTGCGGTCCGACCGCGCCGAGATCTGGGCGAGCCTGAAGGTGCCGATCGTGGCCCAGCAGGAGATCGCCGCCCGGCTCGGGCTGCCGCCGAGCGCCGTCACGGTGCATGTGGTCGAGGGCGGCGGTTCGTTCGGCCGGCACCTCTTCCACGACGTGGCGGCCGAGGCCGCGGAGATCTCGCAGAAGATGGGCAAGCCGGTCAAGCTGTCCTGGTCGCGGACCGACAACTTCCGGCAGGGCCGTACGCATCCGATGTGCGTCTCGCGCGTACGGGCGACCTACGCGGGCGGCAACGTCCTCAGCTTCGAGCAGCGCCACACCAGCGCCAAGACCGACTTCGGGCACGGCCTCGGCGAGATGATCACCTCGGCGGGCGCGAAGCTGCCGGTGGCCGGCAATCTCACCTTCGCCGAGACGATCTTCGCGCTGACCCAGTCCTCGCCGTACGACTTCGGCGTCACCACCCAGCTCCTCAACGAGGTGCCGCTGGAGTTCAACACCGGCAGCATGCGCAACATCTACTCGCCGAACGTGGTGTGCGCGCAGGAGCTGGTCATCGACCAGCTGGCGGCGAAGACGGGCAAGAACCCGGTGGCGTTCCGCCGCTCCTTCCTCAGGGACGACCGGCTGCGCGCGTGCCTGGACAAGGCCGTCGAGGCGGGGGAGTGGGGCAGGTCCCTGCCGCACGGCATGGCCCAGGGCATCGGGCTGCACAGCGAGTACCGCGGCGCCCTCGCCACACTCGTCGAGATCGACTGCCGGCCCGAGACGGTGAACCGGAAGATCAGGGACGCGGTGACCGGGCCGCGCGTCACCAAGGCGGTGATGGTCGTGGACGCGGGTTTCGCCATCAACCCCCGTGGCCTGGAAGCCCAGATGATGGGCGGCCTGAACGACGCCATCGCGCTGGCGCTCACCTCCAGCCTGCACATCAAGGACGGCATCCCGCTGGAGGGCAGCTGGGACGAGTACTTCTACACCCGGCAGTGGAACACCCCGCTGGACCTGAAGGTCATCGTCATGCCCTCGACCTCCGACAAGCCCGCCGGCGCCGGCGAACTGGGGGTGGCCCCCGCGTTCGCCGCGATCGCGTGTGCGTACGCGCGGGCCACCGGCACCATGCCGACCAGCTTCCCGATCAACCACGGCACGCTCTCCTTCGAGCCGCTGCCGCTCGAACCGTCCACCCCGCAGTCGCCCACCGACGGTCTCGACCGCGCGTACTGAGGAGCCCTCCGTGTCCCCTTCCCGCCACACCTTCAAGCTCAACGGCAAGCAGACCACGGTCGAGGCCGAGGACGACGTACGACTGCTGTGGGTCCTGCGCGACCTGCTCGGCGTGACCGGCCCGAAGTACGGCTGCGGCCTGGGCGTCTGCCAGGCCTGTACGTCACACATCAACGGCAAGGCGTTCAACCCCTGTTCGGTGCCGGTCTCCAAGATCGGTCCGGACGACGAGATCACCACGATCGAGGGCCTGCCCGCCACCGTGGGCAAGGACCTGCACCCGATGCAGGAGGCATGGCTGGACCTCGATGTCGCCCAGTGCGGCTACTGCCAGCCGGGCCAGATCATGGCCGCGGTCGCCAAGGTCCGCCAGGCCGCAGCCGAGGGCCACGACATCACCGACGCCGACCTCGACGAGATCCGCAACATCTGCCGCTGCGGCACGTACACCCGCATCCGCGAGGCCATCAAGGCGGGCGCCGAGAAGATGTGAGGCGTGCGGTGGGCCGCTGGGCCGGTGCCGGCCGGGTGCCGGCACCGGCCCACCGGCCGCCCCTCGCTCCTCGCCGGCACCGGCTCAGTGGCTGCCGTCGCTCCTCGCGACAAGCCGGTCTGTCGGCGGACGTCAGAGCATCAGCAGCAGCCGCGTGTGCGGTATCAGCTTCCGGTTCACACTGGTGCTCTGCACGAAGATGGTGAAGTCGTCATTGCGGTCCGGGTGGACGCGCACCTCCGTGTCCGGCAGCCCGAGCAGGGAACGCGCCTGCGGTCCCGTGTACACCCGGTCCGTCTTCTTCTCCAGCACCGCGATCTGCTTCTTCGCCTGAATCTTCTCCGACTTGCTCAGCTGGTAGAACGCACACCCGGTGCGGTAAGTGTGTCCGCACTCGACGACCCATTCCCGTATCGCGGCCTCGCGCGCCACCGGAATCAACTGGTACTCCGACGGATTCACCGGAGTCAGGCCGGCTGCCTCGATCGTCTCCTTGTTGACCGCATCGGCTCCCGTGGAGAACACCGCACGCGACCCCCGGATGCCCCGGGCCCGGCCCACCATGAAGTTCTCGGTGGCCTGCTGGATGACCTGCCCCGCCTCCTCCAGGCCCTGCGTGCTCGTGGCGTCCCAAATGGCGACGTTGTCCTTGGGGAAACCACACTGCATGGCCTCCCGCTTCCCCATCTGGTCCGGCACCAGCACGGCCAGCGTCCAGTTGTCCTGCTGCGTCGCTATCAACTGCGATACGGCCTGGACCAGTTCACGCGGGCTGCGAGCGGGCGCATCCGGGCAGCGGTGACTCGCGTTCTCCTGTCCGTCGGTCAGTACGAACGTCAGGAAGCTGTGATCGCCGTACAGTTGCGCGGTCTGCGCCAGCTCCCGCTGCGACTTCAGGGTGGCCGCCAGCAGCGCCGTCATCCCCCCGACCCGGTACAGCTGCTTCAGGGACGGCATCCGCAGCACGTCCTTGTCGTAGATGACGCACTCGACCGAGTCGGCGAACACGTACACCGTGACGCGGGTTTCCTGGTCCAGCTCCTTCGACCGGCGGGCCAGGTAGGCGATCTGCTGATCGGCGACGTCGACGACCTTGCGGCTCAGATGCGACATGGACGAACTGGCGTCCAGCACAAGAGCAACGTGGTTGATGTAGTTCTGGGCTCCGGACATGAACGCTCCCCCTTTTCCCTCGTTGCTTCCACCTTCTCACCCACCACTGACAATCGATCTTGAACGGCGAGCGGCGCAGGGAGTGGGGAGGGAGGAGGGGGCGGGGAGGCGCCGGGAGACGGGGCCGCGGCCCCTCCGCTCATCCGCCCTGCGGCTCGGGGGCCGGCCGCAGCGCTTCGACGATGAGGTCCAGGAGCCGGTCGACCTTCTCCGGCGAGTCGGCCGCCGCGGTGGAGAGGAACGCACCGAGCAGCATCAGGGTGACGTCCTCCGGATCGACGTCGCCCCGGAGCGAGCCGCTCTCCGCACCGCTCCGCAGCATCATGTCCACGGTGGCGGTGATGCGTTCCCGGGTGGCGGGGGTGGCGATGCTGCCAGAGGCCCAGCCCGCGCGCAGTGTGTCGGACATGCCGCGCTTGACCTTGAAGAACTCCGCGTACCGGGTCATCCACGCGCGCAGTGCGGCCGCGGGTTCCAGTTCGTCCAGCAGCGGGCGCGCGCTGGCGACGACCTCGTCGAGTTCCGTGGCGTAGACCGCTTCGACGAGCGCCTCGCGGGTGGGGAAGTGCCGGTACAGCGTGCCGATGCCGACCCCGGCCGCACGCGCGATGGCGTCCAGGGCGACGGCGTCCGAGGACGCGGCGAAGGCGTCCCGGGCCGCGGCGAGGAGCTTGTCGCGGTTGCGCCGGGCGTCGGCACGGGCGGGCCGGCCGGACGCTGCGGCGCCGCGGCCTGTGGCGGCCGTGCCGCGGCCGGTGGTGGGTTCGGTCCCAGACAAAGCGGAGGGCCTCCGGTTAGTGCTACGGTGAGGAAACGGAGTAGCTCCGTTTCGTCCATGGTCCCACGTGAAGGAGACCCTATGGCTTACCTCGACCGGTCTGCTGAGGTCACCGCGTCCGGCGCGCCCCGCGCCGGTGGCGCCGGGCGGCTCGCGGGCCGCACCGTCTCCCGGATCGGCTTCGGCGCGATGCAGCTGGAGCGCCTGCGCAACGACCGCAAGGCGGCGGTCGCCCTGCTGCGCCGCTGCGTCGAGCTGGGCATCGACCACTTCGACACCGCCCAGTTCTACGGCCACGGCTTCGTGAACGAGGTGATCCGCGAGGCGATTCGTGAGGTCGCAGGCGCCGAGGACGACGTCATGGTGGTCAGCAAGGTCGGCGCCGAGCCCGATCCCGACGGCCCCCTTCCGCTCCGCCTGGCGCAACGCCCCGAACAGCTGCGGGCCGCCGTCGAGGACAACCTGGCCACGTTGGGAATGGGGCGGATCCCCCTGGTCAACCTCCGCCGCACCGACACCGGCCCCGGCCTGCGTGCCGAAGGGGGCCAGGTCGTCGACCTCGACGACCAGCTCGCGGTGATGACCGCCCTGCGCGACGAAGGCAAGATCGGTGCGATCGGCCTCAGCAGCGTCTCCCTGGACGTCCTGCGACGCGCCCTGCCGGCGGGTATCGCGTGTGTGCAGAACGCGTACAGCCTCGTGGCGCGCGAGGACGAGGAGATGCTCCGCCTGTGCGCCGGGGAAGACATCGCGTGGGTGCCCTACTTCCCCCTCGGCAGCGCCTTCGCCGGCATGCCGAAGGTGACGGACGAGCCCGCCGTCATCGCCGCGGCCCGCGACCTGGGCGTCACGCCGGCCCAGGTGGGGCTGGCCTGGCTGCTCCACCATGCCCCGAACGTACTGCTGATCCCCGGCACGGCCGGCCCGGCGCACCTGGAGGCGAACGTACAGGTCGGAGCGGTCACGCTGGACGAGGCAACGCTCTCCGCGCTGGACGCCGTACCGTCCCGTCCGGGAGACGTCACGCTCGACTAGGCCGTTGTACCGCCGGAGGCGCGCACCACCTGGCGAGCGACGCAGCCCAGCTGGTGCGGGACGGCGGGTCCGCAGGGCGGTGTCAGTCGGTGTCGAGGCCGTCGACCAGTCGGCCCAGGAACCGGGTGAAGGTGGCTTCGGGGGCGAGGGGCCGCCCGGGGGAGGCAAGGGCTTCGGCGAGTTCCGGGTGGCGGCCGTCGGCGGCGACGGCGGCGAGGTAGCGGGCCTCGGCCGCGGCCCTGTCCGGGGATTGTGAGACCGCGGCCTGCGCGATCTCGTGGGCGACGTGCCCGGCCACGAACGCGGTGAGCTGGGCGGACACCTCCAGCTTCGCCGCACCGTCCAGCCCGGTGGGCCGCAGGACGGCGAGTGCGTGTTCCAGGAAGGCCAGTGTGTTGGGCCCCGGAGTGCGACGGGTGGACAAGGCGGCGGGCAGCCAGGGATGGCGCAGCATGTGGGCCCGCTGCAGATGGGCGATGGCCTTCAGATCGGTACGCCAGTCACCGCTCGGCGGCTCCGTGACCGTCAGTTCCCCGCTGACGTGGTCGACCATCAGCTCCAGCAGCGTCTCCTTGTCGGGCGCGTAGCTGTAGAGCGACATGACACCGGCTCCGACCTCGGCTGCCACCCGTCGCATGGTGACCGCTTCCAGCCCTTCCGCGTCCGCCAGCGCGACGGCTGCCGCGGTGATCGCCTCCCGGCTGAAGGAAGGCTTCCGGCCCCTGCGGGACTCGGTGGGGCGCAGCCAGAGGCGTTCGGGGTCGACACCCGCGGCGCCGGACTTTCCCTCGCCGTTCTTCCCTTCACCGGCCACGGTCGCGCACCCCTTTCCCTGGATGTTGAAGCGGCTCTTGTCAGCGTCATCTAAGCATCCTCTATTCTCGTACGACGTACGGAATTAAGGGAGGGGCCGACGATGCCATCCAGTACGCCGCGTACGCCACGCATGCCCGACGCCGCCGCCGGGCCGGTCTGGGTGCCGCCTGGCGGCAAGCCGCCGCTGCTGTCGCGGATGATGAGGGCGACCTGGCGGGGGCTGCCGGAGAAGCGGTACGAGGCCGGGTGGGAGCCGGGGCTGAGGGTGCCGGCCGCCGACGGCAGCCCGTTGATCACCGATCACTACTTCCCGCGCGCGGAAGGCGACTTCCCCACGCTCCTGGTCCGCTCGCCTTACGGCCGAGGCGTGCCGTGGTCTCCCATGTACGGCCTGCTCTTCGCCGAACAGGGCTTCCACGTGGTCCTGCAGAGCTGCCGCGGCACCGGCGGCTCGGGCGGTGAATTCGACCTGTGGCGCAACGAGGCCGCCGACGGCCGGGCCACGGTGTCCTGGCTGCGCGAACAGCCCTGGTTCGACGGGCAGGTGGGAACCATCGGCCCCAGCTATCTGGGCTACGTGCAATGGGCCCTCGCTCTGGACCCGCCACCGGAACTCAACGCCATGGTGGTGCAAGTAGGGCTGCACGATCCGTACGCCCTGTTCCACGCGGACGGTGTGCTGCGCCTGGAGAACGCGCTCGCCGTCGGTATGGGTATGACATACCAGCACAGGGGAATGACGCAGTTCGTCAGGGCGACACTGCGCCTGCAGCGCCGCCTGCGCGACGCCATCACCGCCCGGCCCCTGCGCGGGGCGTACGCGCCCGCCCTCGGGGGTCAACTGCCGTGGCTGGACGAGGTGATGGCGCACCCGGACGCCGAGGACGCCTACTGGCGCGGCGCGTCGTCGGCGGAGTCGGCGGAGAGGCTCCGCGTGCCGACGAGCCTGATCACCGGATGGCACGACGCGCTGGTCGACCAGACCTTCCAGCAGTACGACCGGCTGCGTCGCTCCGGCTGCGAGACCGCCCTGCTCGTCGGCCCCTGGACTCACACTTCCGCGCTGCAGCAGGGATGGCCCGAGGTGTTCGCCGAGAGCCTCGCCTGGCTGCGAGCGCACTTGCACGACGACCCCTCCGGCCTGCGCCCCACCGCGGTACGCGTGCACACCGGCGGCGAAAACACCTGGCGTGACCTCGACGAATGGCCGCCACCCCACGCTGCCACGTCGTGGTACGCGAGCCGGGGCGGGCACCTCACCCAGCAGCTCTCCCCAGGGCAGACGTCTGCGGAGAAGGGTCCCGCGGAGCGTGCCTCCACGGAACAGGCTTCCGCGAAACAGGATGCCCGCACGGACTCCGCCCCACTGACGTCGTTCCGTTACGACCCGGCCGACCCCACCCCGTCCCTGGGCGGCCCACTGCTCTCCCGTACCGCCGGCCCCCGGGACAACGCCAACCTGGAGGCTCGAGACGACGTGGTGACGTTCACCAGCCCGCCACTGACCGAGCCCGTGGACATCCTCGGCCCGGTCTCCGCACGGCTGAGCGTCTCCACGGACACCGGATACGCCGACGTCTTCACCCGCCTCTGCGACGTGGACGCACAAGGCCGCTCCGTCAACGTCTGCGACGGCCTGGGCCGATTCCGTACGACGGGAGACACCCCCTCGCAGGTCACCGTGGCGATGAGTACCACGTCCCACCGCTTCGCCGTCGGCCACCGCATCCGCTGGCAGATCAGCGGCGGTGCCCATCCGCGCTACGCCCGCAACCCCGGCACCGGCGACTCGCCACTCGACGCCACCACCCTCACACCGGTACGCATCACACTCCACACGGACTCGGTGCTGATACTCCCTCACATCACCGACCCCCCTGATCCGTCTCGGGTTCCGAGCCACCTCTCGCCGACGCCGGAAGCGCCGCTCACGTAGACGAGTGCGAGCAGCGCCGGGCATGCGCTACCCGGCGTCGTTTCGGTGAGCAGACGGCTGCCTGACCGGCGTCAGGTCCGCACGGCCTCGTGCGCCGTTACCCGATCGTGCCAGCGCAGTTTGCCCTCCCGCGGCAAATCTTGCCCCGGTGGCCCTTGTACCGCTCGCTTTCGCTGATCGAGGGTGAACGTTCTGCAGGGAGAGGTGTTGATGTACGCACACGACCGGAAGCCGGAAGAGGCACAGCGGAAGGCGGCGACCACGCGCAGGCCCGTCCCGTCCGAAGCCACCGCCGCCGGCACGCACAGCCCCGACGCGCTCCGGGCATTGCAGCGCAGTGCCGGTAACGCGGCGGTTGCCCGGGCAATTGAGAAGGAGCGGAATGGCGCCTCCTCAGGGCCCGTCGTACAGCGGTGGCCGAAGGGGCCGCACATGCAGAGCTATGACCGCGCAAGCATTTCCAACGCAACGACTGAGGAAATGCTGAGTTACCAGGGAGTGGCCGCCGAGCGCCCGTCCTCCCCGCGAGCGCGGCAGCGCCTGGACGAACTCCAGGGCGAGAACCAGTACGACCGTGCCCTCGCCACCAACTGGCAGCAGAACCAGCGCATCGGTACGACGCACGGCGCTTCTCCCGTCCCCATTTCCCGCAATCACCGGCTGTCGGATCACTACGTCGGGCACATCATCGAGCGCGCTGCCGAGACCCGCCGCGCCGCAGGCAATGACGGAATGCGGCTGCTGGAGATCGACACCGCGGTGCGGCAGCTCATCACCGCATGCGCCCCGTCCCCCTCGGTCGACGGCATCATGGACGGCTTCCGTCAATTCGCCGGTGCGAACAACGGATTCCAGGAAGTCGTCGGCGCGACCTCGAACAACGGCCGGAATCTGCGAGCGGGCCACTCCCGCGACAACTCGACCATCAAGGAGCACTTCGACCCGGGTATTATCGTGGGCGGCGAAGCGACGCCCATCACCAAATCCATCATGGAGGCGGTGAACAATCTGGCGAGCGCAAAGGTCATCCCGAAGGAGCTGGCGGAGGAAGCGCTTCAGCCCTACCGAGGCTGGACGTCCTCCGATGTCCGGACCCGCGCCTGAGCGTCGAGCGCCGCGGTGAACGTGTCAGCCCGGTGACGTACGGTCCGGTGCCGGTGCCGGTGCCGGTGCCGGTGCCGGTGCCGATTCCGGTCCGGGGGCCGATTCCGGTCCCGCCCCCGGTTCCGCCTCCGAGAGATCCGAGACCTCGGAGACACTGGATGCGCCGGAAGCATCGGGTGCATCGGAGGCACTGGCGGCATCGACCGACGCCTCGGACACAGGCGCCGCCGCGCGGCGGGGGAGCAGCAGCGGCGTCGCCAGCAGGAGTACGCCGGCCAGGGCAATCGCCGTACGCGGACCGAACAGGCTGCCCAGCACGCCCCACACGGCCGTCAGCAGCGCGGTCGAGGTCTTGGTCGACACCGACCAGGCGGTCAGCGTACGGGTCACCCGGGCGGTCGCGGTGCGTTCGAGACGGTACGTGCTGTACACCGGGTTGAAGACCCCGCAGCAGAAGATGAGCCCGAGTTCGACGCCCATCACCAGCAGCAGCCCTCCGGTGCCCGGCCCCAGGAAGGCCAGGCCGATGGGCCAGACCGCGCGCAGTGTCCCGGTGACGACCAGGACCCGGTGCTGCCCGTACCGGGTGACGAGCGGTCGGGCGAGCCGCGACCCCAGCAGCCCGCCGACCGCGGGCGCGGCGAAGGCGAGGCCGTACTGCCACGGTGCGAACCCGAGCCGCCCGAGCATCAGGACGGCGAGCAGCGGCTCGGCGGCCATCACCAGGCCGTTGAAGAGGGCGGTGTTGAAGAACAGCGGACGCAGCGTCGCGTCGCCGAGGATGTACCGCCAGCCGTCGAGCAGGTCCCCGGCCCGCATGCGCGTGGCCTCCCGGCGCTCGGGCCGCGGCTCGTGCCCGCCCGTCGCGCGAATGCCCAGGGCCGAGAGCAGGTAGCTCACCGCGTCGGCCACCACCGTCGCCACCGGTCCGAGGAGCCCGATCGCCGCGCCACCCAACGGCGGCCCGACGATCGTGGTCGACCAGGCCGTGGCCTCGAACCGGGCGTTGGCGACGAGCAGGTCCTCGGCCGGCAGCAGTGTTTTCAGGTACGCGCCCGAGGCGGCCCGGAAGGTGATGTCGGCCGCCGCGACGACGACCGAGACCAGCAGAAGCTGAACGAAGGTGAGCACCCCGAATGCGTACGCGGCGGGGATCGTCAGCAGCGCAGCGCACCGCACCAGGTCCGTCCCGATCAGCACCGGCCGCTTGCGGCGGAACTCCACCCACGGGCCGAGCGGCACCGCCACCGCCGCGCCCACCGCGGTCCCCACCGAGGACAGTGCGGCGACCTCGGCCGGCCCGGCGTTGAGCACCTGGATGGCGATCAGCGGGAACGCGCCGAAGGCGAGCCACGTACCGAGCGCGCTGGTCCCGTACGCACCCCAGAGCCACCCGAATTGCCGCCCGAGCCGCTGCTCCGGCCGCCGCCCCAGCCCATGCTCCGGCCGCCGCCCGACCCGCTGCCACGGCCAATGTCCCAGGCGATGCCCCGGCCGACGACCGGGTGCATGCCCCGGCCCGTGCCCGCTCCCCATGCCGCCGCTCCTCGCCACTCACCCGCACCACCAACCTGCGACCGGAAGCATCAAAGCGAGCAGCACAACCCGAGATCAAACAACCGCAGAGCCCGCAGCCACAACCATCGGTTGTACACCTAGAGTGTCGGCATGGACCTCGACACCGTCCGTACGTTCGTCGCCGCAGCCGACGCGGGACAGTTCCAGGAGGCCGCCGCCGAGCTGGCGATCACCCAGCAGGCCGTCTCCAAGCGCATCGCCGCGCTGGAGCGCAACCTCGGCGTACGGCTCTTCACCCGCACCGCGCGCGGCGCCGAGCTCACCATCGACGGCCAGGCCTTCCTTCCCCACGCGCGCGAGCTGCTGCGCGTCGCCGAGCGGGCGTTCGCATCCGTACACACCAGTCGCCGTCCGCTGCGCGTCGACGTGATCGCCTCGCGCGTCGCACCGTCGGGCCTGATGCGCGGCTTCCACCGTGCGCACCCCGAGGTCGACCTCGACGTGGTGATGCTGTTCGACTTCGAGGCTGCCGTCGCCGCCCTCCGCTCCGGCGCGATCGACGCCTCCTTCCGCGCCGTCGCCATGCCCGGCAGGCCGCTTCCCGAGGACATCGCGTCCGTCAGGGTGCTCGACGAGCCGCTCCAGCTCCTCACCGGCCCCGACCACGCGCTGGCAGACGCCCGGTCGGTGACCCTCGCACAGCTCGCCGGGCACCGGATCTGGATGCCCGGCATCGTCCCCGGTACGGAGTGGGCCGCGTACTACGACGACCTCGTCGCCGCATTCGGCCTCACCATCGAGGCGACCGGCCCCAACTTCGGCTCCGACGCACTCCTCGACACCATCGCCGACACCCCGGAACTGGCCACCTTCATGGGCGAGCAGACCATCCCCCGGCTACCGCAGGGAGGTGCCACCGGAGCCTGGCCCGCCGGCCACGACCTGCGCCGCATCCCGGTGACCGACCCCACGCCGGTCTACCCGCACTCGCTCCTCTGGCACCGCGACAACCCCCACCCGGCCCTGGCCACCCTCCGCGCCCACCTCGCCGCCCCGGCGACCGACTTCAACGTCGCCGGGACGTGGACGCCGGACTGGGTGCTTACGAGCTGAAGCGCCGCCGCGTCTTCGTTCATGTGCTGCAGCGGCACCGGTACCAGCACCAGCCTGCTCAGCTCGGAAGACCTACCAAGCCCCAGCCACGCCGGGCGGCCTCCGCTGTCACCGCGCCCCACTCGCCGATGAGCGCGGCGAACCCCTCGAACGACTCCGGACGCCCGGCCCAGCCCTCGCACTCCGCAGCGAAGGGGCCGCGCAGCTCCTCGATGCGCGACGTCGCCCGCTCCCAGGCACGGGCCTTGTCAGGCACCGCCTCCGGCGGACAGACGAAGAGGGTGGACCGCCGCCACAAGCCACCGACCGAGTCGCCGACCGACGGAAAGAAGCCTCCCGCGTCCGTCGCGGTAAGACCTCCGTCCGGGTCGTCCTCCCAGATCAGCCCGCTCAAGAAGCAGTCCAAGTCCTCGCGCAGCGACGACTCGGCGAGCGGCCGCATGTCGGCCCAGGCCGCCCCCGCGCAGCGATGCCAGCTGTACGAGCGGGTGACGCTGAAGAAGCGGTACTCGGCACACCACGCCGCCTCCCCGCCCGGAGGCCAGAGCCACCCCTTGGCCGCCCCGCTGCTGATGTAGTACTCGTCATCGGGCCCCAACGGCCAGATCGCATCGTCCATGGCCTCGATACGGTCCTCGACGCGAATTTCGCGCAGCCGCTCCCAGTCGGCCATGCATACGGTGAGATCCAGTCCCATGGCGGCACGATACGACCACTGCCTGCGGTGCGCGCGAGCGGCGGAGCAGAGCTGCCGGAGCCCTATCCGTCCATGCCCATGCGGGTGAGGTACGCGTCGTGGAGTTTGTCGCGGTAGTGCGCGGCGGTGGCACGCTTGATGTGCCGCTGCCCGGCCCAGCGGTCGTAGATGTCGAGCACCTGCCTGTCGCCGTCCAGGAAGTGCTTCCGGTGCGCGGCCGTGGCCGGCCGGGAGGCGATGGTGCTCGCGGCGGGGCTGGTGGTGACCTGCCGGGGCGCCGCACGGAACGTCCCCCGGCTCGCCCGGAACACAGCATCGTCGAACGCCTTGAGGTCGGCGTCATCGACCCGCTTCGCCAGCTCCTGGCGGGACTGCATCAGGGTGGCGATCATCCACCCGGTGGACCTCATCTCCAGCTCCGTAGCCAGGTAGGCGTTCTTCTGGTCGTGCTGGGCGGGTTGGATGGCGTCCTGGCCCAGGCGCTCCAAGTAGTAGGCCAGGTAGGCGCGTTCGGCGTCGTACAGCATGGCGAACGACTTGGGATCGGTCGCCAACGCGCGTACGGCGCTCTTGAGCGCGCGACCGTCCCACTGCCGGCTGAAGAGGGCGTGCGCCTCGCGGGGGACCGGATAGGCCGCCGCCCAGTTGGCGCTCTGGTCCTTGCCCGTGTACTCGGCGTCCCGGCCCAGCACCGCGGGTATCTTCCGATACGTCGTGCCCGTGATGTCCCGGTGCGCGTCGGCGATGTAGGCGACGAGAATGCGTGCCAGGTACGGCTGCAGCCCGTCCGGGACGTTCGCCTCCTCGTACTCCTCGCCGACGGTCATGACGGCCGCGTGCGCGACGCGCGCCATGGGCATGGTGTGCATCCGGCCGCCACCCGTCGCGGCGGCGACCAGCGCCGGCCCGGCCACTCCCACGCCGTCCTCGTCCGCACACAGCGGGTCGGCATCGTTGCCGAGCAGCTTCTTCACCCGCCCGATACGGGAGAGGTCCTGCCCGGGATCCAGGGCGCGGGTCGCCGCGCGCGGGTCCTTGGCCAGCGCCACCATCGAGGCGGGAGCATCACGACAGCCGAACCCGGCGGCTTTACCGATGACCGGGACCAGGGCGGCCGCTGTGCCCAGCACGAGCACGACCGCCAGTATCCCGAGCCATCGGCCCCGGCTGATGTTCGGTATGCGCATGTCCTGGCCTCTCTCCGCCGACGGTCCGGCTGATCACCTTAACCATCGGCGCAGCGCCCCTCTCCCCGCACACCGGCAGCGGGGCCGCTACGCCCGGGCGTCGGGCTGGGGCAGGCCCGGGCGTCGGGCCGGTGCAGGGGGTGACGTCTCTCGGGCCTCCAGCCCAACGGGCGTACACCGGTGGCTGGTTGGCCCCCCGGATCGGGGTAGTCGCTCGGGAGCCGCCTTCACCACACACAGCGAGCGCGTGCGCGCCGCCACCCCCACGACTTCATCCCTCTCAATCTCTCAACCGCTCAACCGCTCAGCGCCCGGCGCATGCAGATCCGCGGCCACCGGTCCAGGCCATGGGCCGCCTCCCGCTCGCGGATCGTCCGCAGTCCGGGAGTGAGCCTGTCGTCGTCCATGGGCCGAAAGCCACAACGCGCGTAGTAGGGGGCGTTCCACGGGACCTGGGTGAACGTGGTCAGGGTCAACGCGGGCGCGCCCTCGAGCCTGGCATGCGCAGCCAGGTGGTCGAGCAGCAGCCGCCCGATACCGCGACGCGCGCTGTCCGGATGCACCGAGACCTGCTCGACGTGGAGGTTGCCGTCGACGCGGTCGGCGATCAGATAGGCCACCGGGGCATCGGCGTCGTCGGCCACGACCCAGGCCAGCCCGCTGCGGTGGTAACGAGCGAGCTCGCCGACCGGCAACGGTTCATCCTCGGCGATCTCCGGCATGCCGACATCCCGGAACCACTGCCCGGCTGCCCTCTCGATGTCCTGAAGGAGGGTCAGTTCGTCCAGGCGTACGGCTCGGATGCGCATGGATGCATTGTCTACAGTACGCGGGACGACGCCACCAATTATGCGGCCTGCGCCTGCGCCTGCGCCTGCGGCCTCGTCGAGGCCCGCCCGGGGTGATCACCGCCGCAGTCGCCCCGGGCGGGTGGGGAAAGCCTTAGGCGGACCCCTGCCTCCGAGGCGTCAGAGGACGCCACCGCTGCCGGCGATGGCGGCGTGGGCGTTGGCGTTGTTCCACGAAGGCTGCGGGTCGGCTGCCGTGGCTACGGCGGCGCTGCCTACCAGCGCGGCCGCGGCGAGCGTGAGGGTTGCGAGAACGGTGGCGACGAGCTTCCTCATGGGACTGCCTTCCTCTGGCGGAGCCCGGATCGGGTCGCCTCCGGCATATCCTGGGCCGCTCCGGGATACGCCGAACGTCCCTCGTGCGGGGCCTGGCTTCACCCATGTGGGCCAGCGGCCGGCTGAATGCCGACGCCGGCCAAGGAGGGGGTCAGGCGCCGCTGACGACCCGCATGAAGACGACGGGTTCGGCTCCATCGTTGCGGTAGGCGTACTCCTGATCGCTGGCGACGACGGTACTCTGCCCGGCCCCCAGGACCTGATTCCCGGTCTCGGTCGCCAGGGTCAGGCGGCCGGAGAGGACGTGGTGGATTTCCTGCGCGCCGGGGCGGTCGGGTTCGGCGTCGTACTGGCCTCCGGGGGCCAGGGTCCAGCGCCACAGTTCGGCTCGTGGCGCTTGGGTGGCGCCCCGTGGAGCTTGAGTTGCCCCCAGCAGGAGTGCCTGGCTGCCGTCCGGAGCCTGCCACACGAGGGTCCCCTCGACCTGTTCGCCCGCGGTGTTGTCCTCGGGTAGAGCCAGCGCGGCGAAGTCGGTGTCCAAGGCACGCGCGGCGCGGTCGACGGTGGCAAGGCTGGGGTTCGCACGGCCCAGCTCGATGTCGGTGAGCATCCGCCGGCTGAGTCCGCTGGCCTCCGCCAGCTGCTGCACACTCCAGCCGCGTTGCTTGCGCAGCGTGCGAATGCGGTCGCCGATGCGGGCGACGAACTGTTGCGTAGCGCTGCTGCCGGGCTCGGCCTCACTCCTCATGGTGAGCAGTATAGTGCGCAAAAAAGTTGCCACGTCGATGAGTGCGCAATATATTGCTCATCATGCGGGCGTTCGTCACTCCTCAGGCTCACCCGCCACGACACCGACAACGCAGACGCCATCGATAAGGCGACGAGCCGACGAGACGACAAGGCGACGAGACAACAAGGAGACAGTTCCAGTGAAGATCGACCAGTTCGCAGTCGAGCAATGGATGAACGACTACGAGGAGACCTGCCGGTACAACCTGGCCGAGACCTGCGTACGCTCGCTCACCGCTGGCGAACTGCTGGACCTGTCCGGCCGGCGCGAGGAAGTGCTGGCCGAGCTGGACGCCACCCCGCTCACGTACGGGCCGATCCCCGGCAGCCCGCGCCTGCGCACCCTGATCGCGGGCCTGTACGCATCCCGGACCGCGGACAATGTCCTGGTCACCCACGGCGCCATCGGTGCCAACGCACTCGTGCACGCCACCCTCGTCGAGCCGGGCGACCACGTCGTGGCCGTCGTCCCCACCTACCAGCAGCACTACTCCATCCCCGACAGCTACGGCGCCCGCGTCGATCACCTGCCGCTGCGTGAAGAGCACGGATGGCTGCCCGACCTGGACGAACTCGACCGTCTCGTTACCCCGGACACCAAGCTCATAGCGGTCAACAACCCCAACAACCCCACCGGCGCGCTCATCGACGAGGCCGGCCTCGCCCGCATCGCCGAGATCGCCGACCGCGTCGGGGCGTGGGTGCTGTGCGACGAGGTCTACCGGGGAGTGGACCAGGCAGGCGACGGATTCACCACCTCCATCGCCGACCTGTACCGGCGCGGCATCTCCACCGGCAGCATGTCCAAGCCGTACTCCCTGGCCGGCCTGCGCCTGGGCTGGATCGTCGGCCCGGCCGAGTTGCTGAACGAGGTCACCACCCACCGCGACTACACCACGATCAGCGTGGGACGCGTCGACGACCTCCTGGCCTGCGTCGCCCTGGAACACAAGGACGCCGTCCTGGCCCGCTCCCAGCACATCACCCGCACCAACCTCGCCATCCTCGACGAGTGGGTCAACAGCCGCAGCGACGTCACCTACGTGAAGCCGGCCTCGGGCACCACCGCACTGATCCGTTACGACACCGCCCTCGGCTCCTACGACCTGTGCACCCGCCTGCTGGAGCACACCGGCGTCATGTTCACCCCCGGCGCCGCATTCGGCATCGAGCACACCGTACGCATCGGCTTCGCCGACGACACCGAGAACCTGCGTACCGGCTTGCGTCTGTTCGGCGAGTTCCTCGACCAGTTCATCAACTAGCCCTTCGCCCAGCCGCCCCGCAGCAACTCATCCTCCGCCCTGGCCACGCCCCCTACAACCGCATCCCGAGCCACCCGCCCCAGCGCACAACGCCTCGCCTGCGCCGCACTCGCCCTCCCGCTGTTGCTCATCGCCAATTCCGAGATCGCCAACTCCGAGATGGCGAACTTCGAGGCTGGCCGTCGGCGAGTTGCACAGCAGGCTGGTCTGGGTGCCTTGCCTCCCGGTACGCCGCGGACTCGCTCCAGCGCGTGGTCGCACGCCGACAGCGATGTAGCGGGCGGCCAGCTCGCGACCAGATCCCACACTCCGATCGGGGAGTGCAGTTGTGGCCCAAATTGTCGAGCATGATGCTCTCGATTTTCGTTTGTCCCACCACAACGCCCAGCCATACGGTCAAACTGTCCGTCTTCCGCCTTCCGCCTTCCGCCACCTGAGAGTGAGGACCGATGACCGTCTCGACTGCCGCCCGAACATCCCCGGTGGTCACGCACTTCGCAGCCCGTGCCGGTGATCACAACGACCGTGCGATGCAGGGTTCGGGAATGATCGCCGCCGAGCTGGCGTCCCGCCTGGACACTGCCCCGGTCGTGGTCGGAACGCCCGAACCCGCGCTCTGTACGAACTGGAAGGACGAACTCGCGGCGGCGCGCCCGGCACTACGGGCGATGGCTCAGCAGTACGAGCACGTCTTCCACAGCGGAGGTACGCCGGTCACCGCGCTGAGCCGGTGCGCGGTCGCCCTGGCAACCCTTCCCGTCCTCGCCAAGTATCGCCCCGACGCGGTCGTCGTCTGGTTCGACGCACACGCTGATCTGAACACTCCCGAGAGCACCACGACCGGCTACCTGGGCGGTCTCGCCCTGAGCGGGCCGCTGGGGATGTGGGACACGGGCCTGGGCGACGGGCTCAAGGCCGAGAACGTGATCCTGTGCGGGGCCCGCGACATCGACCCGCCCGAGCAGTCGTTGATCGACCAAGGCGTGGTCACGCTGCTGGGCATGGGCCCGGCCCTCACGACCAGGCTGCGGGCCGCGATCGCCGGCCGCCCGGTGTACGTACACATCGACTGCGACGTCCTGGAACCCGGGATCGTGCCGACCGACTACGTCGTACCACACGGCCTCACACTGGAGGACCTGAACGCCCTCGCCGACGTGCTGGCCGAGCACGAGGTCGTCGGCCTGGAAATCGGCGAGTTCGAGGCGGGGGAGGGCCTTACGGGCAACGACACCACCAGCCCCGGTCCGCTTCTCGACGCCCTCCAGCCCCTACTGGAGGGGGCGGCGTTGGGGTGCTCGGGGCGGCGGACGGACTGACCACACACTGAGCGGTGGAACGGACTGACCACGCACTGAGCGGTGGATCGGTGGCATTCGGTCACTGGCCAGCCAGCCAGTCTGCGGAAACGTGCGCGGTCACGCCCGAGCGCGCGTGCCAGTGAGGCCGGCCGGAACGGCACTGCGTACCGCGCTGTTTGAGGGTGTCGACGACCGCGTGCCGGGGCCGCCGTGATGGGGAGTCGGGCCCGGCACGTTCACGCGCCGGGCCCGGCGGCGTCAGCCATTCATGGCCGCCCAGAACTCCTCGAAGGACATCTGACGATCGCCGTTGGCGTCGAGCGAGTCGATCAGCCCCTGGGCCTCGGACTCGGTGATCTCCGAACCCTCCAGCTCCGCCACGACCTTGCGGTACTCGTCCGCGGTGACCAGGCCGTCCCCGTCGACGTCGTAACGCTCGAAGACCTTGCGCGCCGCCGTCTCCACGATGTCTGCCATGTGCTCCACCCTTCTGCGATCTTCGCTGACGTGCCCAGGCTATCCGTCCGCGTGAAACCCGGTGGATGCCGCCCCACCTGCAGGAATCGGTGGGGGGAGATGCGTTGGTATCGGCCGGGATGCCGGGCCCGGCGGCTGCGGAGCGAGTATTTGGCAGGTGCGTGCGACTCACGGCTACGGCGCCGCGCCGCGTCTGGGCCGGAGACGCCAGCGAGGCGGCGTACAGCGGATCCGACGCGACCGGGCCTGGCAGGAAAGTACCGCATGATGTCGTTTCTGACACTCGGCGTACTGGCAGGGGCCGGAGAAGCTGGTGCCATGACAACAGAGCACAACGCCCTTGCTTTCGAGTGTTCGTCGCTGGACGATGCGCCGGTTCGGGAAATCTTCCCCGGCATCCGGCTGCGCCCGTTGTGGAGCGGGGAAAACGGCGCGAAGGCTCACGTACTGGAGATGGACCCGGGTACGTGCTGGGAGGGCATCGACGTGCACGAACCGGGGCCCGAGGAGGTCTTCGTCGTCGCGGGCATCTTCAACGACGGCCAACGGGACTTTCCCGCCGGCTCCTTCATTCACGCCCCAGCGGGTTCCTCCCATGTCCCGCAAACGACAACGGGATGTACGTTGTTCGTCTTCTACCCCGAGGGCTGACCAGCCCGTCTGCCGGGCGCCCCTGCTTCGGCCAACGGCCCGGCATCGAAGCGTGGGGAGCCAAGTCGGTGGCGACGACCCAAGCAACGCTCACCCGCGCGACGGGTCCGTCGCCCCGCCGACCTTGCGCAGCGCAGCGTCCGCGATCACGGCGTCCTGCCAGGCCATGCCGGACCCCTTGAACAGCACGGGCCGCGAGCCGTCGAGTACGGCCTCGCCCCGCACCACGTCTGCCATGGGCAGCAGCCGCTCGGCTGTGAGTACCCCTTCGGCCACCGGCAGGGCGATGTCTCCGCATTCGCGCAGCGCGGTCTTGCGATCCTCCACGATGACCTGAGCACGGGCGGCCAGCGCCGAGTCCACCTCACGGGCGTCGGGGGAGTGCGAGCCCACGGCGAGTACGACGACGTCGGGCCCGAGCAGCGTCGAGTCGAACAGCGGCCGGGCGGAGGTCGTCGCGCACACCACGAGGTCGGCCTGCCGCAGCCACTGCTCACACTGTTCCACCGGCACCACCCTGTCTTCGCGTACCAGCTCCGGCTGGGCGCGTGACGGGTCGCGTACGACGTAGGTGACGTCCGAGAGCGCAACCCCGGCATCCCGCAGCGTCCGCACGTGACCGGCGCCCTGGGGCCCGGCGCCGAAGACCACCGTGCGCCAGCGGCGTCCCGGCCCGGTCACGAGCGGCAGTACGGCCGCGACGGAGACCGCGGGCGTGCGCAGTGTGGTCAGCGCGGCGCCGTCGATGACGGCGGCGGGTGCGTAGGCGGGCGGCTGGAAGACCACGTGCACGCCCTGAATGCGGGGCAACCCGCGTGCTGTGTTGTCCGGCACGGCGGAGAGAACCTTCACGCCTATGCCGTGTTCCGACGCGGAAGGCATGGACAGCAGCTGCCCGTCGCCGTGGGGGAGGGACAGGACCGAGCGTGGCTGGTCGGCGGCCGGGTCGAGCCCGGCGATCAGTGCGTCCCGGATCGCGGCGACGGCTTCGCTCGGCCGCAGTAGCTGGGCGAGTTCTTCGGTGCCGATGTAGTCGATCTTCGTGCTCTGCGCCACAGTGCGGTCCCTGCTCGTGTGTCGATCATTCCGGAACCACAGCATCGTAGAAATCACGGACGTGCGCAGTACCCCGTCCGCTCTGCTCCTGTTCTTTCCCGCCCTTCGGTCGATCTTGGGCGAGGGCGAGCGGGTCAAGTGGTGGCGCATCTCCTGAGCCGGGCCGAGGGTCACGCGCCCGAGCCACCGCATCCCTGCGGTGCGTTAAGCATGACCGTGCACATCGAAAATCTGCACAGAGGCTTCACGGCCCTTCCGTAACCACCCGTCGTGCGCCAGCCGACCAGCAGTACGTACAACGAACCACCGCCTAACCGCACGACGAACAGTTGTCGTAGCCGCGCGGGGTCGGCTGCTCTCGGAAGCCGGTGGCACGACACCGCGCGCACGTCGCAGATTCTCCTCGAAAGAGCAGGTCAGGGCAGGTCAGGCCAGGTGTGGCGGGCAGGAACGGATTCCTGCCCGGTCGCCGGAACCGTGGCGTGCCGACGCCTGATCACTGGCGGACGGGGGTATGTCACAGAGGAAACGGATGATCTTCTTCCGGTTTTCCGGTAGGTATATCGGGCCGCTCCACGGCGGCCTGAGTACCTCAACGGGGAGGAATCGCACCATGACTGACAAGACGCCCTCATCGCTCGCCGACGACGCCGCCGAAGCCGTCGGGGCCCTCAGTCGCCGCACCCAGGACAGCGAGGGCGGACAGGGGTGGCAGCAGCCGGAGGAAGCCTGCGCCACCGTCGGCGCCCTCGTCACGATGGCGATGCGGCTGCCCGAGGTCTTCGACCAGATCTGCGCGTTCATCGAACACCTGGAGTTCAGAGCGCACCTGCGCAGCAACCGCGACACGCTCGAATCCGACCTGCTCGACACATATGCCGGACTGGTCGAAGCCAAGGAAGCCGCGGAAAGACTGCACGCGGCGCTGAGCCTCGCGCAGTCCGGCCTGCGGCCCCTCGCCTACAAGAGCTGACCTCCTGCACCGCAGCCGGTGTAGTGGTCGGGGCACTGGTGTGCCCGTTCCACCACCCGTCGGCCAAGGAGGCCAGCTGCGGGTCGCGTCGGCCTGCTGCCCGGAGCGAGGTCTTCGATGTCCTCGCTCCGGGCTCCCACTCCGGCTCCGGTGGCTGCCTCAGGTTCGTCGATGCGGGGAAAACCTCGGGTCAGGAGCCCGCGGGCGGTACCGAGAGTCAGGAGTGACTGGCCGTGCAGCGGATGGGTGCCGAGTGGCCCGTGCCGCTGGCGCGTCCGTCGGCGCCGGCGTCGACGCTGCCCCGCCGCTATGGGAACGCGTTCCCGAGCCGCACCCCGGCAGAGCCGGTCGGCCCCGGCCCGCCGACGGCTTCGCAGCGCGGCGGCTCGTACCGCACCGAGCCCCCAGACCTACTTGGTACTGCCATTGGCCGAGCGCCGGGACGGCGTGGCGGCGCGCAGGGCCGACCCGCGCTGGTGGAGGTCTTCCAGGGCGTTCAGCACGATGGTGCGCTGATGCCAGTCCAGCCACTGGCCCGCCTGCCGGGCCATGGCGTCCAAGGCGGTCGCCTGCGCACGCGTGAGGTCCTGGTTCTCCCGCGGCAGATGCAGGGAGAACACCCCGACGGTGTGGCCCGCGGCCGAGACCATCGGGATGCTGTGCGCGGTACGGCTGCCCGCCGCGAGGATCATCTCGCGCGCCCCTTCGCTGACCGCCGGATCGGTGGCGATGTCGGAGACGACGCGGACCTGGCGCTGAGCAGCGAGGGAGCAAGGGGTGCCGTCGTCGACCACGGCGAAGAAGTCCAGGAAGTCCTCATTGAGCCCGAGGTGGTGCTCCATTCGCAGGCCGATCAGCGGATCCATCGTCTGCAGATCACCCATCTGCGCCCCGGTGAACGTCAGCGCCTGATGGAGTACCTGCTTCAGCACGGTGCTGCGGCTGACCTTGTCCGGGCGGTGACCGGGCAGGAAGCGCAACGCCGGCGGCGTCCGGCCGGACCGGCCCGGAAACCACAGAGCCTGATCGTTGTCGGGCCGGGGCACGGACACCACGGCGGACGCCAGCTCCCGCAGCTTCACATTGTGCCGCTGTGAGCAGCGCTTCATCAGGTCGAAGGCGCTCTGTGCGTCCGGCAGCCGGTAGCGCTCCTGCACGATGCCCTGTGCCTGCGAGATCAGCGGATGGGTGCGGACCTTGGCGCGCAGGTTCCGTACTTCCTGACGGAGCTGGTCGAGCTCCGCCTCGCGGGCGTCTAAAGGCTCGTGCTCCTTAGATACCGATTCTGTCGGCTCTTGCATACTTTTCCTCCGGTTCCGACCCGGACCGTGCTGGGGACACAGTGCGCGAGCAGGTGCAGAGCGAACCTAACCCATTCCCTTCCCGTGCTGAGCAAGCCGGCCAGTGCGCTCCGGGAGCCTGCGCGGCCGCCATGGGGCCCGCGTCGGGCCGTCCGCGACGCTCGTCAGGCTGCCGGATCACCGGAGTACGCCCTCCCAGCCCTCGCAGCCGACGCGCACCATGCACTCACCACGGGCTTCACCGAGTACGAGCAATGGCTGCTGCGGCAGGGCAGCAGTGCCGCAATGCGGCAACCTGGCGATGCCGCAATGAGGCAATGCGGGCGATGCGGCGCTGTGGCACCGACGACGCACCGGCACGGACGGCCGTAGGGAAGGACGATACGTCCACCCGGACGACGCGTCGGCACCCGACCCCGGTGACATGACGTGGGCCGGATGCCGACGCGTTCGGGTCACCGGTCGGCGTCCGCACCCACCGACGGCAGGTACTGCGGTGCCCGCCACGCGGCGAGCCGGTGTTCTACTGCCGCTCCCAGCGACAGCAGCTTGGCGTCCTGGCGGTCGCCGGCCATCAGCAGTACGCCGACGGGCAGCTTGCCCACGGAACCGGCGGGTACCGACAAGGACGGGTACCCGGAGACGGCCGCCGGGGTGGACGACGGGATCACATCGTTGTCGCCCCGCGCACAGTCGGTCGTCCATGCGGGCGGGTTGGTCGGCGAGGCGATGGCGTCGAGCCGGTGGGTGGCCATCGTCTCGTCGATGGAACGCCGGGAGAGGTCCTTGAGCTCCGCGCGCATGGCCCGGTACTTCGGGTCGGTGGTCGACGGCGCGGCGAGGGCCTGCTCGAACAGCTCCTGTCCGGCGAAACACGTCCGTTCCGCGGGGTGGGTGCGGTTGAACTCGATGAGTCCGGCGAGGTCCCGCGGCCCGTGGCGGGTGGCGAGGTAGGCGTCGATGTCCCGGTGGAACTCGCTGAGCAGGGCAGGGAATTCAAGCTCCGCGAGCCGCTTCTGGTACGGCGGCGTCACCTCGACGACCTCGGCCCCCGCCGCGCGCAGCTTCTTCGCCGTACGGGTCATCAGGGCATCCACCTCCGGCCCGAGCGAGGGCAGTCGCCACAGGCCGATCCGCTTGCCCCGCAGACTGTCGGGGCGGAGCGCGGTGTCGGTGAGGCCGGCAGCGCCGCCGGAACGCGCGCCGCCGCTACCGCTGATCACCGACAGGGTGAGCGCGGTGTCGGTGACGTTGCGCGCCATGGGTCCAGCGGTGTCCTGCTCCGCGGAGATCGGTACCACGCCGTCCTGGCTGACCAGACCGAGGCTGGGCTTGTGGCCGACGACCCCGTTCATGCCGGCCGGGCACACGATGGACCCGTCCGTCTCAGTGCCGATCGCCACCTGGGCCAGCGATGCGGCGAGCGCGGCGGCCGAGCCGGAGGAGGACCCGCACGGGTTCCGGTCCAGCACATACGGATTGTGGGTCTGCCCGCCTACGGCTGACCAGCCCGAGGTCGGCTTCTCCGCGCGAAAGTTCGCCCATTCCGACAGGTTGGTCTTGCCGAGGATGACTGCCCCGGCCTTCCGCAGCCGCGTCACCAGGTCGGCGTCGGCGCTGGGCGGCTTCCCGGCCAGCGCCAGCGAACCGGCCGTCGACGCGAGCCCGCGGGTGTTCACATTGTCCTTGATCAGAACAGGGATGCCGTCGAGCGGCCCGCGGACAGCGCCGCGCCGATGCCTGGCATCACTCGCGGCGGCCTGCCACAGAGCCGTCGGGTCGGTACGCAGCACCGCGTGGATCTTGGGATCGATGGTCTTGATCCGCTGCAGATAGGCGGTGGTCAACGCCGATGAGGTCAGTGAACCGTCCCCCATCCGCGCCTGCAGCTGCGGAATCGTCACCGTGTCGAGGTCGACGCCGAGCCGGCCGGCGCCTCGCCCCGTGCCCGTACCGGTCTGCGGTGAACCTGCCGTGCCCATACCGGCATCGGTATGGGTACCGGCATCGGCGGCCGCCGCCGGTGGATGCGTTGCGGCGGCGAGAAGGGACGACGCAAGCAGGCCGGCAGCGGCCAGCGCGGTGATGCTCCTGTTCCTGACGTTCCTCATGATGGGTAGCGCACTACACGCCGGTACCGCACCGCAAGACCGCCGATCCCCTGAAACTCCGCGGTGGGAAGTGCCTTGGGTGGTATGGGCGTTGTCGAAAAACATGCCGGATCGGGGCGGCCTGGTCGAACGGCGCGCAGCACACCTCACTGCGCCACCCTGCGGGAGTACATTCTTACGGGCCCGGGCGAAAGCCATGCGGCCGAGGGGCTGGCGACGAAAACGGCGGAACGGCTGGACGGCGGAACGCTCCTCAGCTGAGCTGTTCGGCCAGTCCGACGATGATGCCCTCGGGACCGCGTACGTAACAGAGCCGGTAGCTGTTCTCGTACTGGGCAACCTCGCCGACGAGTTCGGCGCCATGGGTGCGCAGGCGCGCAACGACGTCGTCGATGTCGTCCACGGCGAACATGACGCGGCGAATGCCCAGTGTGTTCGTGGGCGCGTCCTCCGGGCCGGCGCTGACGGCCTTCGGCGTGTGGAACTTCGCCAGCTCGATGCGGCCGGGGCCGTCCGGTACCCGCAGCATGGCGACGTCCTGCCGTACGTCGTCGAGCCCGATGACACGCTCCACCCAGCGCCCCTCGACGGGCCCTTTGCCCTCCAGCTCCATGCCAAGCTCGACGAAGAACGAAACAACCGCGTCGAGGTCGTCGACAACGATGAGAACGTTGTCCATCCGCTGGATCGCCATGCCGAGTCTCCTCGATGCCGTACGGCCAGGACGGCCGCATCCGCTCTTGGGGCGGAGCCGCCGGGGTGGCACCTACCCCTGCCCCTGGGACGGAGCCGCCGGGGGTGACGCCTGCCCCTGGGACGGAGCCGCCGGGCAGTTCTCGACATCCTCTCCCACTCCTTGTTCAAGAATGGGCGAATGACTGGCTTCTACCATGTGTGTTTCGTCGTCCCGGACATCGAGCAGGCGATGCGCGACTTCCGGCGCTCGGCTGGGGTCGAGTGGAGCGACCCGGTGTCCGACCGGATGGGTGAGTGGGACTACCGCATCGTCTTCAGCAGGGGCGGTAGCAGGGGAAGCAGCAAGGGTGGGCCTCCGTTCATCGAACTCATCACGGGACCCGCAGGCAGCCCCTGGGACGCGTCCGAGGGCGCCAGGTTCGATCACATCGGCTTCTGGTCCAGCGATGTCACGCAATCCTCCCGGCGACTGGAGAAGGAAGGCATGCCCGTCGACTTCTCGGGCTGCCCCTACGGTCGGCCGTTCGCATATCACCGTATGGACAGCATCGGGGCCCGCATCGAGTTCGTCGACGTCAGCCGACAGGCCGCCTTCCTGAGCGGATGGCACCCGGACGGCGACCCCATGCCCGCCGTTGACGAGATCCCCAGAGGCTGAACGTCGCTGACCGAGAAGCTGAACGCTTCCTCTCCACCTCACTTCGCCTCATCTCCCTGCCTCCCCCCCCGGGTCCCGCCCCCGCCCCCGCCCTCCCCGCCCCACCCTCATCCCACCCCCAGCCCACCCACTCTCCATCCCCTTTGAGCGCTCCTGGGGCCCGATCTTGAGTGGCCCCGGGACCGCCGCCAGCTCGAGGTACGCGACTGGCCAGGCCGCATGCACCGTGCACCGTGCACCGTGTTAGCCGTCCGTTAGCGAAACGCCAACAAGATCTCCGAAGCTGATTGTCGACAGGGCGTGCCGAGCGTCGCGTCCGGCTGAAGCAGTTCCATCCACGGGGGAGCAACCATGCGCAAGAACCTCATCCGTACGACCACCCTGGCCGCGATGGCGGCGGCCACCGTCTTCGCGCTGAGCGCCTGCGACAACGGCGGGGCCGAGTCCGCCGGCGTCTCGTCCTCGCCCAGTGCGGCGGGGGCCGCGGATCAGGGGCAGGAAGCTGATGGCGGCGCGGGTGGCGATGGCGGCGGTTCCGGTTCCGGTGGCTCCTCGGCTGGGGCGGACGGTGGGAAGTCGACGGGAGGCGGCGCGTCCGGCAACAACGGCAACGCTTCCGTCGGCGGCGGCAAGGATGGCAAGGGCGGCTACGGACAGGTGTGTGGCGCCAACGACCTGAAGTGGAGTGCCAAGTCCGAGACTCAGGCCGGCGGCTACGTGCTCATCTCGGTGACGGCCAAGTCGGGTATTACCTGCACGCTTCCGGCCGCTCTCCCGGTGGTGGCGTTCGGGTCCGACGGTACCGAAGCGGGCCCGGCCGAGCAGGCCGTCGGTGAGCCGGTAAAGCTGAGCGGCGGTACCACGGCGTACGCCGGGGTGAACCCCAAGACGACCAACACCGATGACGGCAAGGAGCTGGAGGAGATCATCGTCTCGGTGAGCAAGGACGACCGGACCGACCCGGTCAGCCTGCACACCGGCCCCATCACCGTCGACAGGCCGATCGTCACCAACTGGCACACCACACCCCAGGACGCCGTTCCCGGCGATGGCGTGGACAGCCACTGACCACAACAGCACCTGCGCCTGCGGCTGCGCCTGGAACTGGAACTGGGGAGCTTGTTCGGTATATCGCGGTATGTCAACGCCCGTGGGTCGGCTCCCATGGGCGTTGGCGCGTACATTCCGCCCGCGGCGCGCTACCCCTTGGCCGGCTCGGCGCCCGGCCGCTTGACGATGTGATCGCCGACCTCGACCGACTTCCAGAGCCGACGGTCGATCCGGACCTTTATGGACTCGCCGTCGGCGAGGTTGATCTCGACGAAGTGGTACATGTTCGAGCCGTCGAGCATGCCCCGGGACTTATCGGTGACGACGCCGTCCCAGGAATCTTCCCGTCCGGCTTTGCGTGATTTGAACATGATGGGAGTCTACGAGCGCCGACGGTCGCCCCTGCAGAGTCATCAGTAGCCTCTCGAAGATGACATATGTCATGCCTCAGCTCGCAGCGGCGCTACCCCCATGCGGCGGTTGGCAATGGGCCCAGCGTCATCGAAGAGGAGCAGCAGGCCCGGATGCGGACTGGGCGCGAGGTACCGGTCCAGCAGTCGCCAGCGTCGTACGCAGCAGCTCGATGTCGGGCTTGTCCGCCGGGGTGAGCGGGAGCTCGGTGAGTAGGTGGATTGCGTCGGGCGCGCACAGGCGGCCCTTGTGCGTGCTGACGAAGCCCCGGATCTCCTCCGGAGTGGGGGAGTGCCCGGCGGCGGGCACGATGGCCGCGTGGATGCGTTCGGTCTCGTCGGCATCGCGGGCACCGAAGACGGCGCACTGGGCGACTGCCGGGTGGGAGAGGAGCAGTTCTTCGACTTCGGTGGGGTGGACGTGCCCGCCCACGACGATGATGACGTTGTCCCGTCGGCCGACGACGAAGAGGTAACCGTCCTCGTTGAGCGTGCCGATGTCTCCGGTACGCAGCCATCCGTCGCGTAGCACCTTGGCGGTGAGTTCGGGCTGCCGCCAGTAGCCGGACATCACGATCGGTGACCGTACCTGGATCTCGCCCTCCTCACCCGGCGGCAGGGTCCTGCCCTCTTCGTCGCGGATGGCGACGTCGACGCCGGGCAGGGGGCGGCCGACGGTGATGCGGCCGCCGGGACCGGTGATGGTGTGCTCGTGCGGTCGTGCCTCGCTGATGGCCGGTGCCTCGCTCTGGGCGTACCAGCCGTAGAGGATCGGGCCGAAGACGTCGGCTGCCTGCCGCAGGCGAGCGGCCGAGGAGGGCGAGCCGCCGTAGGTGATCCGGGTGAGGCTGGAGAGGTCGGTTGCGGGCAGGTCGGGGTGGTCGAGGAGCTGGTGCAGCTGGGGCGGCAACAGCCATACGTGGGTAATGCGTTCGCGTGCGATCGCGGCGAGTACGGCCCCCGGTTCGAAGGAGTGTTGCAGGACCACGGAACCGCCCTGCATCAACGTCTTGTCGGTGAGGAAGCCGGCGAGTCGGCCGAGCGGAGTGCAGGCCAGATAGCGGGGCGGATCTCCCGCGTCGGCGATGGGGAAACCGACGCCCCTCGCGTACGGTCCGTGAGTGGTGCGGATGCCTTTGGGTACGCCAGTGGTTCCGCCCGTGTGCTGGATGTACAGGTCGTCTTCCGGGCCGACCGGTGAGGTGAAGGCGTGCGGTTCGCGCCGGGCGGCGGCCGCCAGGACGTCCTCCCCGAAGGGGTTGGGGCCCAGCCCGAGTACGGCGGGCGCCGCGAGCAGGGGCAGCAGGCCCTTCGCCGTCGTGTGCCGGGTGGAGTCGATGAGCAGCAGCGTCGTCTCGGTGCTCTCGGCGAGGCGGGCGAGTACGGCGGGGGCCAGGCCGTTGTGGAGGTGGACGACCCGGGCACCGGCGAGATGCGCGGCGTACCGGGCCGTGAGCGCCTCGGGGGTGTTGCCGGTGAGCAGGGCAACGGTCGTACCCGGTCCGAAGCCCCGTTCGGCCAGCTCCCGGGCCAGCCGGTACGTGTGATCACGCAGCTCGCCGGCGGTGACGTGCAGCCCGCCGTCAGCCGTGAGAACGGGACGGCCGGGGGTGGCGGACAGCAGGTCGAGCAGGGCGTTGGGGTAGCTGCGGAACGCGGGGGCGGGACCGTCGGGCATGCAGGACTCTTCTTCTCGTGGGATTCCAAGATCCGGGTTCCGGGATCTCGGGGACGCCTGTACCTGCCTATGAACTATCCGGGGCGGTGGTGGCTCAACCGTACGGCCGTTGCGGTGCTGCGGCGGCTCAACCGCTGCACCGCAACGGCCGTACCGCGGCGACAGCATCCGACGGCCACCGAGACGGCCACATCATGGCGGGGTGCCGCGTCGACGCGCCCGGTTGCCTGGTACGGGCACGGCCCGCCGGCTGCTATAGTTGATCTTGCGCAGGCCGCCGGAAGCCCGGACGGTTTGCCCGGCGTTGGTGGTCCAAGGAAAGACGCCCCGCTTCCTGCGGGGAGATGCAGGTGCAAGGCCTGCCCAGCGCTCCACCGGAACCCCGTCCCTCCACAGAGGGGCGGGGTTCGTTGTCTTTGGGCGCTTGCCCGGGTGTTGTCGCTGCTGGTTGCCGGCTGAGCCTGCCTCGTACTTGTCGGCTGAGCCTCGTACGGGGCTGGTACATCGGCACACCGGGCCGAATGGCCGGGCCCCGGAACACCGGGCCAGAAGGCCGGGGTTCGGGAACCCACGCTCCGCTCCGAAACGCCAACACCCACCCGGTGGGCCCGCAAGCAACATGCAGGCCCACCAGGTATTCCACTGCGCGGCGCCCTCCCCGGCCGGCCAGCCCGGGAGGCCGGCCAGCCAGGCAGGCCGGTCAGCCGGGCAGGCCGGTCACCCCGGAAGGCCGGTCAGGGTGAGAAATTCGCTGCGGGAGCGGGCGTCGGTACGCAGCAGGCCCAGCAGGGTGGAGGTCATCGTGGTGGTACCGGTGGCCTGGACGCCGCGCAGGGTCATGCACGTGTGCTCGGCCTGGATGACCACACCGACACCCTTGGGCTCCAGCTGGGTCTGCAGCCAGTCGGCGACCTGCTTGGTGAGTCGCTCCTGGACCTGCGGGCGGCAGGCGAAGTGTTCCAGGATGCGGGCGAGCTTGGACAGCCCGAGGATGCGCTGACCAGGGAGGTAACCGATGTGCGCGGTGCCGACGAAGGGCAGCAGATGGTGCTCGCACACGGAACGGAGCGGGATGCTGCGGGCGAGGACCAGTTCGTCGTACCCCTCGTCGTTGGGGAAGGTCGTCAGGTCGAACGGGCGCGGCGTGAACAGTTCGGCGTAGGCGCGGGCCATCCGGCCGGGCGTGCCCCGCAGGCTCTCGGAATCCGTACTGATGCCGAGGGCCTGCAGGAACTGCGCGGCGGCCTGCTCGGCGGCTGCCAGGTCCCTCTCCTGACCGACGGGGGAGACCACACGCAAGGCAGCCGCCTGGGGTATCGGCTCGGCCTGCTGGGGGAGGGCGGTGGAGTGCGGTGACATGTCAGCTGCCTCCGACGCCCAGGGCGGACAGCAGGACGAGTACCACCGTCACCACGGCGAACAGCCCGTGGGCCAGGACCACGGCGACGGGGAAGTGCCGCTCGGCGGGTACGGCCTGCTGGGTGCCGGCCGGCTGCCCGGCGCCTGCCGGGGCCGTGGCGTGGGCGCGGTACACGGGGAGCCAGCGCGCCAGCATGACGAAGCCGAGGAGCGCGACGGGCACGAGCAGGATGAAGGAGGTCCAGGCCAGTGCGTCCTTGTCGGCGACGAGGTAGATGATCCACACGACGAGGCCGATCGCGGCCAGCGCGAAGTGACCGAAGATCACCGGGACCGAAGGTGGCTGTTACCGCTGCGGGCGCCG
>NZ_PQSQ01000006.1 GCF_002920575.1 Streptomyces sp. Ru73
CCCATGCTCCACTTGGTGGGCGTGCTGGTCCAGGTCACCTCCAGGCCGGAGGTGATGGCGTCCGCGCCCTTGCCGGTGCCGTAGGAGTTCTTCCAGCCCAGGCCCTGCTCCTCGAAGCCGGCGGCCTCCGGGTCGGCGCCCACGGCGTCGGCCGGGCCCGCACCGTGGGTCTTGCCGAAGGTGTGGCCACCGGCGATCAGGGCGACGGTCTCCTCGTCGTTCATCGCCATGCGGCGGAACGTCTCGCGGATGTCGCGCGCGGAGGCCAGCGGGTCCGGGTTGCCGTTCGGGCCCTCGGGGTTGACGTAGATCAGGCCCATCTGGACCGCGCCGAGGGGCTCCTCCAACTCACGGTCGCCGGTGTAGCGCTCGTCGCCGAGCCAGGTGGTCTCCGGGCCCCAGTAGACGTCGTCCTCGGGCTCCCAGGCGTCCACGCGGCCGCCGGCGAAGCCGAAGGTCTTGGCGCCCATCGACTCCAGCGCGACGTTGCCGGTGAGGATCAGCAGGTCGGCCCAGGAGATGTTCTTGCCGTACTTCTTCTTGACCGGCCACAGCAGACGGCGGGCCTTGTCCAGGTTGCCGTTGTCCGGCCAGCTGTTGAGCGGCGCGAAGCGCTGCTGGCCCGAGCCGGCACCGCCGCGGCCGTCGCTGATCCGGTACGTACCGGCGCTGTGCCAGGCCATGCGGATCATCAGCGGGCCGTAGTGCCCGAAGTCGGCCGGCCACCAGTCCTGCGAGGTGGTCAGCACCTCCTGGATGTCCCGCTTCACGGCGGCGAGGTCGAGGGACTCGAACGCCTTGGCGTAGTCGAAGTCCTCGCCCATCGGGTTGGCCACGGGCTGGTTCTTCGCCAGGATCTTGAGGTTCAGCCGCTCCGGCCACCACTGGCGGTTTCCGCCGCCCTGGGTCGGATGCGGGGCGCGCGCCGTGTGCGCGACCGGGCAGCCGCCTGCCTCACCCTCGGTTTTCGGGTCGGTGACGATCGCGTCGTGGTTCTCGGACATGGGGATCCTTCCGGGCCAACCGGGCACTGTGCCGGGCAGTCGGGGTGTGAGCAAGGGGATGGGAGAAGCCAGGGCGCCGGTCCCGTGGGCGGCCACTGCCTCGGCGGGCGAGTGTGCGGCCGTCGGTCACGGCGGTGCTGACTGCCGGTGCGGTGCGGCGTACGAACCCCGCCGCGGCGAGCACTTGAAGGCTTCGCCACGCGCCGTGAAGAGAGGTACGACCCACGCGATCGTCAGTCTCCTGCGTCCTGTCCTGTCCATTGGCGGGTTCCGGAACTGATCCTACGATGGACACAGTCCAAGTCAAGAAGCAGGCCAAACTCATGCGCAGAACCTGCGCACAGCCGTCCACGGACGCCGTGCACCAACCCATACGAAGAGGTGAACCGACTTGAGTGACCTGCTGGAGCGGCTGCGCGGACGCCGCTGGCGGATGACCTCCCAGCGGCGCGTGGTCGCCGAGGTCCTCAGCGGCGACCACGTCCACCTCACGGCCGACGAGGTGCACGCACGCGCAGCGGAACGGCTGCCCGAGATCTCCCGCGCGACGGTGTACAACACCCTCGGCGAGCTCGTCGCGCTGGGCGAGATCGTCGAGGTCTGCACCGAAGGCCGTGCCAAGCGGTACGACCCCAACGCCCACCGGCCGCACCAGCACCTGGTCTGCTCCGGCTGCGGCACCATCCGCGACGTCCACCCCGTCGGCGACCCTCTGGCGGGCCTCCCCGACGGCCAGCGCTTCGGCTTCGCCGTCTCCGAGGCCGAGATCACCTACCGCGGCCTCTGCCCGTCCTGCGCCGCCCGTTAGCGGCCCCCCACCGACCCACCGCCCGCACCCCGGCGGCCCGGGTGCGCCCCGGTGCGCGCGCCGGGGAACACGACCACGCGGTCGTCGGCGCGGGACCGGCCGGAAGTGTGAGCGCCCGGCGCCTGCTTGCCGCGGGGCGTTCGGCGCATCTGCGGGAGGCCGGGCGCGCCGACGCGGACGTGACCGCTCCGGCCTTCCGCCGTCAGGCCGCGGGCGCGGGAACGGCCAGGGCGCCGGACAGGGCGCGGGCCGCCGCCGCGCCGTACGCCGTGGCGATGCGGGACAGCAGCTCACGTGGGGTGACCGAGTACTCCTGGGGGCCGACGGCCTCCAGGGCCGCCGTGGCCAGCGCACAGCCCAGGCGGGCCGCGTCGGTCGGATCGGCGCCCCGGGCCGTCGCGGCGAGGAACCCCGCACGGAAGGCGTCGCCGCCGCCGGTGGGGTCGGCGGGGGAGGCGGTCGCCACGGCCGGCACCGCGGTCCGGCCGCCGGCCGCCGATTCGATGACCACGCCGGCGGCGCCGTGCGTCGTGACCCAGGTGCCGACGCGCGCGAGGACGTCCGCACGGCGCCAGCCGGTGACTTCGGTGAGCAGGGCGGCCTCGTAGGCGTTGGTGAACAGCCAGCGGGCGCCGGTGACGAGGCCGCGTGCCTGTTCCCCGTCGAGGCGGGCGAGCTGCTGCGAGGGGTCGGCGGCGAACGGCAGGCCGAGTTCACGGCACTGGACCGTGTGGCGCTCCATGGCCGCGGGATCACCGGCGGAGACCACGACCAGCCCCGGCCGGTCGGCCGATGCGGCCAGCGGCGCGAGGTCGAGGAGCGCGGACTCGGTCATGGCGCCCGCGTAGAAGGAAGCGATCTGGTTCTGGTCCAGGTCGGTGGTGCACAGGAAACGCGCGGTTCCGAGGTGGTCGGAGACCCGGACGTGCCGGGTGTCCACGCCGTGTGCTTCCAGCCGGTCGCGGTACGGCGCGAAGTCGGCCCCGACCGCGCCGAGCAGGAGCGGGTCCAGGCCGAGCGTCCCCAGGCCGTAGGCGATGTTGGCCGCGGTGCCGCCGTGCCGTACCCGGAGGTCGTCGACGAGGAAGGACAGCGAGACGTGGGCCAGCTGGTCGGGCAGCAGCTGGTCGGCGAAGCGCCCGGTGAAGGTCGTCAGGTAGTCGGTGGCGATGGAACCGGTGACGGCGATGCGCATGACGGCTCTCTCCCTTGGGGGCCGGCGGGCCCACACGCGGCGTACTCGGGCGTTCCCCGGAGGTTCCGGTGGATCTCGAGCGTGGCGGTGGACCGGTTGAGGGTGATGTAGTGCAGGCCGGGCGCGCCTTCGTCGAGCAGCCGCCGGGCCATGGCCGTGGCATGGTCGACTCCGATGCGGTGTCCGGCGGCCGGATCGCCGGCGGCCGCCTCCAGCCTCCGGGCGAGGTCCGCGGGGAAGCGGGCGTTGCTGAGCAGGGCGAAGCGGCGTACCTGCCGGACGTCGGTGGCGGGCATGATCTCGGGAATGATCGGGATGTCGCAGCCGGCGGCGGCCACCCGGTCGCGGAGCCGCAGGTAGTCCTCGACGTCGAAGAACATCTGGGTGACGGCGTAGTCGGCGCCGGCCCGGCACTTGGCGACGAAGTGCTGGATGTCGCTCTCCCAGTCGGGCGAGCGCGGATGGCGTTCGGGGAACGCGGCCACGCCGATGCTGAAGTCGCCCATGGACCGGATGAGTTCCACGAGCTGGGCGGCGTACCGGAAGCCCCGCGGGTGCGGCACCCAGGTGCCCTGCGGGTCGCCCGGCGGGTCGCCGCGCAGCGCCAGTACGTCCCGTACCCCGGCGTCGGCGTACTGGCCGATGATGTGGCGCAGTTCGGCGACGGAGTGCCCGACGGCGGTGAGGTGGGCGACCGGCCGCAGTGTGGTGGCCGCCGCGATACGCGCGGTCATCTCCACGGTGCGGTGGCGGGACGAGCCGCCGGCGCCGTAGGTGACGGAGACGAAGGCGGGCGCCACCGTCTCGACCCGGCGGATCGCCTGCCACAGCGTCCGCGTGCCCTGCTCGGTACGGGGCGGGAAGAACTCGAAGGAGTACGACGGGCGTCCGGTGGCGAGCAGTTCGCGGAGGCCCGGCCGGGCGGGGCGGGTCCGCTCCGGCCGGGCGGTGGCGCTCGTCATGCGGCCGCACCGTCGTCGTCGCCGAACTCCGCCCGTCCCGGGCCGTTCGCCACGAAGGACCGCATGCCGGCCGTACGGTCGGGGGTCGCGAACAGCCCGGCGAAGAGGGACCGTTCGATCTCCAGACCGGCCGTCAGGTCGGTGCGGGTACCTCGGTCGACGGCGGCCTTCGCGGCCCGCAGGGCGTACGCGGGCCCCTCGGCGAGGCGCCGGGCCGTCGCCATCGCCTCGGCCACCACCCGGTCGTCCGGCACGACCCGGTCCACCAGTCCGATGCGCAGGGCCTCCGCACTGTCCACGGCGCGGCCCGACAGGATGAGTTCCTTGGCGCGGCCCAGGCCGACCAGCCGGGGCAGCCGCTGGGTACCGCCGGCGCCCGGAATGACGCCCAGCTGGATCTCCGGCAGTCCGAGCCGGCTGCTCTCCCCGCAGATCCGCAGGTCGGCGGTGAGCGCGAGTTCGCAGCCGCCACCGAGCGCGGCACCGGTGACGGCGGCGACCACCGGCTGCGGGATGTCCGCGACGGCGGTGAAGGCGGCCTGCAGCCGGGCCGAGTGGTGGATCATGTCGGGGTAGCTCATGGCGGCCATCTCTTTGATGTCGCCCCCTGCCGAGAACATCCGCCGACCGCCGACGAGAACGACGGCACGGACGTCCCGGCGGGCCGCCGCCTCGGCCGCTGCCCGCTCCAGGTCGGCCTGGGCGGCACGGTCGAGCGCGTTCACCGGCGGCCGGTCGAGCAGGATGCGGCCGACACCGCCGGAGACCTCCAGCCGGACGGCGGGGCCTCCCGCCGCGTGCGGCCCGCGGTCCTTCGCCTCCCGCGCGGCGGCGGCTTCCTTCGGGTACGTCATGCCCACAGCAGACCTCCGTTGACCTCCAGCACGTGCCCGTTGACGTACGTGGCCTCGTCCGACGCCAGGTAGACGGCGGCGTCCGCGACCTCGTCGGCACGCCCGGGGCGGCCCAGCGCGAAGCGCCGCCGGTACACCGACCACACCTTGTCGTTGCCGGTCAGGTCGCGGCCCATGCCCTCGTCGACGATGCCGGGGGCCAGGGAGTTGACGAGGATGCCCTTCGGCGCCAGCTCCATCGCGGAGACGCGGGTGAACATCTCCACGGCGGCCTTGGTGGCGCAGTAGCCCGCGGCACCGACGGCCACCCGGGTGGCCATGCTGGACGAGACGTTGATGATCCGGCCGGCTCCCTGGGCGGCCATGTACGGCAGGACGGCGTGGGTGCACAGGTACACGCCGTTGAGGTTGGTGGCGACCATCTCCTGCCAGGCGGCGGGCGCGAGCCGGCCTATTTTGCCGTCCCGGCTGACCCCGGCGTTGGCGACCAGGACGTCGATCCGCCCGAAGGCGTCCGCGGTCTCCCGCATGAGCTTCCCGACGGAGTCCTCGTCGGTCACGTCGGTGTAGCAGTACCGTGCGCGGCCCTGCGAGGACTCCAGCAGGGTGTCGATGTCGTGCGGGTTGCGCGCCGCGCACATCACCGACGCGCCCTCGCGCAGGTACCGCTCGGCGATGGCCCGCCCGAGTCCCCTGGTGCCGCCGGTGACCACCGCGACCTTTCCGTCCAGCCTCATCCGCCCCACCTCACTTGATGACCTCACTTGATGTCCCGGGCCGAGCCCAGTTCGTCGAACGCGGAGCCGCAGCTGCGGCACAGGAAGGGCGTCCGGCACACGCTGCCGCCGAACCGCCCCAGGCTCTCCACCACGCCGGAGCCGCAGTACGGGCAGCGGCGAAGCTGCACGGTGGCCGCTTCTCCGCACGCCGGTCCGCGGCCCGCGACGCCGTAACCGCAGCCGCGCAGCGTCCGCAGGCCGCGCTCGGTCACGTGCTCGGCCCGCCAGGCACCCGGCTGCCACACGACGTGCACGGCCGCGGCGGGCAGCACCGTGGCGACCGCTGCCCGCACCGCGCCTTCCATCGCGGCGCGCCCCGGACAGGCCGTCCGGGTGGGTGCGAGCACGAGGTCCACCGCGTCGTCGCGCACGGTCAGGGAACGCAGTACGCCCAGGTCGGCGAGGGTGACGTCGATCTCGGGGTCCCGGACCGCGTACACCGCGGCACGTACCCGGTCCGCCGCGTCCTCCCGGTGCCGTTCCCCCGTCACAGGAACGCCCCCTGCGGATATCCGGCGCGTACCGTACGCAGCTCGGCGAGCACCTCGCCGAGGCCGGTGCGTCCTTCACCGGTGGTGCGGCGGGGCGGGGACGCCGGGAGGGCCGGGACGAGTGCCGGCGGCAGGCCGGTGTCGCGCACCAGGGTGTCGAACTGCTTCGTCAGGCTGTCGGCGGGCGGTTCCGCCGCGGCTCCCCACCCGCTGTCCGCCGCGGCTCCCGGACCGGCGTCCGCACCCGGAGCGGGGAGCGCCGGGGCGCCGAAGAGGGCCGCCGCTTCCCGGCCGGCGGTGTCCAGCGCGGCCGCGATGTCCGCGGTGCGGCCTCGCCGGGCGTACTGGGTGACGCGCGCCGACCAGTGGGCGAGGTGCAGCCGCTGTTCGTCGGCCACCGCGGTCAGCGCCGCCGTGGCGGCGGGGCCGAGGCCCGGCACGTCGAGGGAGCACAGCGCCAGGGCCGCCGCGCCTGCGGCGACGCAGAGCCCGCGGGCGACGGCCCACGGGCGGCCGTCCCGCGCGCTCGCGGTGAGCGCCGTGGGCTGCCACAGGGCCGCCGGGCGGTCGAAGAAGTGCGCGTCGGCCTCCGCTTCGCCGTACCCGAGCAGTTCGAGGAGCGTCCGGGCGTGTGCCAGGTCCTCCTGCGCGATCGAGCCGACCGCGAGGGCCTCCTCCAGCTCCGTGTAGTCCACGGTCCGCTCGGCGAGCCGGTGCGCGTGCAGGAAGAGGTCGTCGGCGAGCGCCGGCCAGAGCGCCGCCGCACCGTCCGGCACGGTGGCGGGCGCGGGGGAGACGGCGGCGGCCGGTGTCTCCCCGGTGTCGCGGTGCAGGCCGGCCCGGCGGCGGCGCCGTTCCTGGGGGAAGGCCGGCAGCCGGTAGGGCATCCGGGACTTGCCGTTGAGCAGGCGGCGGCTGTCGGACTCGGCGGCGTGCACGTCCGCGCGCGGCACCACCCACAGCCGTACCGCGTTGTCGCGCCGGCCGTAGGTGTCGCGGGCCAGCCGCCAGGCCTGTGCCTCGTCCTCGGCGAGGAGCGAACCGACGTGGGCGAGGGGAGTGGTGCTGCCGCTCTGCAGGAACACCTCGAAGACCAGGAGGCCGTCCGGTGCCCGCCGCGTGCCGGGCGTCTCGGGGGAAACGGTCATCAGGCGGCCCTCCCTACGGTGTTGTCGGCGGTGTTCCGGTCGAGGACGCCGCGTACCCAGGCCAGCCGGGCCTCGGAGGCCGGCCCGCCGCCCGAGATCACCCGCTTCACCTCGGCCCAGTCGGGCATGTCGAACTCCCACTCGCCGGGCGCCGTCTCGCGCACCAGCGACGGGTCGACGTGGATGCCGAGGTCACGGAAGACCGGGACGATGCGGGTGAGCCAGCGCTGCCGCAGCTCGTCGTTGCCGTGCGGCTTCAGCCCGGCGAGGTACATCGGGTTGCCGGGCAGGGTCTCGGTGTCCGGGGGGCCGAAATAGGCGAGGACCCGCCGCATCCAGACCTCGAACGCCTCCTGGGTGCGGCGGCGCTGAGCGGCGTCGCCGGAGTGCATCACCTCGTGCGTCATGTCCAGCGCGTGCTGGTAGTGGAAGGACTCCTCGCGTTCGATCTTGCGGAGCGCTCGTGCGTACGGCAGGTAGACGCCCTGCATCAGGGACTGGAACTGCACGATCGCGGCGGAGTTCATCAGCAGCAGGCCGGGCCCGAACTCCTCCCAGCTCTCGAAGTCGTAGTGGAAGATGTTGTGCACCTTGGCGCGGCCCTCGACGTAGTCGACCAGGATGGACTCCCAGTCGGCGCCCAGGTCCTGGGCGACCCGGGCGGCGACGTGGCCGTGGCCGACCTCGTCCTGGACCTTGGCCATCAGCATCTGCTTGCGTGCGAGGCTCGGCGCCCGGCCGAGCCATGCGGCGAACGGCAACACGCCGACCAGTTCGTTGAGCGCCTGCACGGAGGCGAACTTCCGGGCCCCGGCGCGTACGTCGCTGGGCATGGGGTCATTGAGCTCGTAGAGGCGGCGCGGGGCGCTCTGCCGGGTGGGCGGGGATGCGGACATGAACGGACAGCCTTCCTGTCATCGGTGGCGCGAGCGGTGCGGGCGGCGGTGCGTCGGAGCCCGGCTCAGTACCAGGTCAGGACGGCGGCGCCGGCCGTCATGCCGCCGCCGACACCGGCCAGCACCAGGTGCTCGCCGCGCGCGAAGGGCCGGCGGTGGTGCTCGGTGGCGAGGGTGAGGGGGATGGACGCGGCGGCGGTGTTGCCGAAGACGGGGGCGGTCAGCGGCACCCGTGCCGGGTCCACCCCCAGCTCGGCCACGCAGGCCTCCACCAGGCGGGTGTTGGCCTGGTGGAGGATGAAACGGCCCACGTCGTGGAGGCCGAGCCCGGCCTGGTCCAGGGCCGCCGCGATGACCTTGGGCAGGGTGCGCAGCGCGTAGTCGCGCACCGGTCTGCCCTGCATGCGGAAGAAGTGTTCGCCGGCCTCCCGGGCCGCGGCGTCGGACGGCTTGCGGGTGCCGCCGGCGACCACCTCGACGTAGTCGCGGTACTCGCCGTGGGCCTGGAGCTCCAGGCCGCGCAGCCCGTAACCGTGGGGCACGGGACCGAGCACGGCCGCGCCGGCGCCGTCCCCGAAGAGGCTGACGGTGCGCCGGTCGGTCCGGTCCATCAGCGAGGAGTAGAGGTCGGCGCCGACGACCAGCCCGTACCGGCCGGGCATGCGGTGGCCGAGCATCGACTCGGCGACGGCGAACGCGTAGAGGAAGCCGCTGCACACGGCGTTGACGTCGAAGGACGGGACGTCGCTGAGGCCGAGTTCCTGCTGCGTCAGCACCGCGGTGGACGGCTGGGGCTGGTCGGGGGTGGACGTCGCCACGATGAGGACGCCGAGGTCGGCCGCTGCGTCCCCGCTCTCCCGCAGGGCCTGTGCGGCGGCCTCGGCGGCGAGCCGGGACGTCCGCGTGCCGGGCGCCGCGTAGCGCCGTTCGGTGATTCCGGTGCGTTCCTCGATCCAGGCCGGATCGGCCCCGCTCCAGGCGGCGATGCGGGCGTTGTCGACGACATCCGGCGGGACGTGCGCACCCAGGCCCACGATTCCGATCGGCTGCGGAGTGTCCATGGAGAGTTCGGCCCTTCGCGTCGGTGAGCGGTCGGCTGCGGTCATGCAAGCAGTCGTGAAACTGGGTTGTCAATATTGTCATTGACAGGAGGGAAAAGTAGTCAAGTATGGTGCGGGACCGTCAAGTCGCTGTCGCGCTTCCGCCCGTACGGGGGAGCGGAGCCCCAGGAGGCATCGGATGAACACGACCCAGTACGCGACCGGTTCGCCCCGGCCGCCAGCGGCCCTCAGCAGCAACCACGCCGCACACGAGGCCTTCCGGCAGGTGCGGGACGGCCTGCTGCGCCGGGCCGCGGCCGGCAGCGCGTCCGGCACCGCCGCCCTGGACCTGTCCGGGCTGCGCCGGGCGGGCTCGTTCAACTGGGCGCTCGACTGGTTCGACGTGATCGCCCGTGACAACCACAGCGCGGCGCTCCGCGTCGTGACCCACGCGGCCGACGGGCGCAGCCGCACCTCCCGGGTCTCGTACGCCGAACTCGCCGCCCGCTCCACCCGGCTGGCCGGACAGCTCGCCGCCCGCGGCGTCGGCCCCGGCGAACGCGTGCTGCTGATGACCGGCAACCGCACCGAGCTGTGGGAGACGATGCTGGCCGCCTTCAAGATCGGCGCCGTCGTCGTGCCCGTGAGCACCCAGCTGGGCCGGGAGGACCTACGGGACCGCATGCAGCGCGCCGGCGTCCGGCACGTCGTCGCGGAGTCCGCGTACGCCGAGCGTTTCCCGGCCCTGCCCGCGCTCCGCAACCGCGTCGCGCTGGACGGCGGGGTGCTGGGCTGGACGCCGTTCGCCGAACTGCGGCAGGACGGGGCGCCGGCCGCGCCGCGGCCCGAACTCCCCGCCGACGCGCCGCTGCTGTACTACTTCACGTCGGGTACCACCTCGCTGCCGAAGATCGTGCAGCACACGCACAGCAGTTACCCGGTGGGCCACCTGTCGACGATGTTCTGGCTCGGCCTGCGCCCCGGTGACGTGCACGTCAACGTCTCCTCGCCGGGCTGGGCCAAGCACGCCTGGAGCTCCCTGTTCGCGCCCTGGAACGCGCAGGCCACCGTCCTCGCGGTCAGCCAGCCGCGGTTCACGGCGCGCGGGCTGCTGCGCACCCTGAGCGAGGAGCGGGCCACCACGATGTGCGCGCCGCCGACCGTCTGGCGGATGCTCCTCCAGGAAGACCTCGGGCAGTGGCCCGTGACGCTGCGCGAGGCGGTCAGCGCGGGGGAGCCCCTCGACCCGGACACGGTGGAGAAGGTCCGGCGGGCCTGGGGCGTCACCGTACGGGACGGCTACGGACAGACCGAGACCACCGCCCAGATCGGCCACCCGCCCGGCCATCCGGGGCGCCCCGGAGCCATGGGCGTCGAGCTGCCGGGCTACCGGATCGTGCTGGCCGACCCGGTCACCGGTGAGCGGCGCACCGGCACCGCGGCGGAGGGCGAGATCTGCCTCGACCTGACGGACCGGCCGGTCGGGCTGATGGCGGGCTACGCCGATGCCGACGGGCGCCCGTCGGTCCCCGGCACCGACGGGCTGTACCACACCGGCGACATCGCGGTCCGGGACGCCGAAGGGTGGTTCACCTACATCGGCCGCGCGGACGACGTCTTCAAGGCGTCGGACTACCGGATCTCACCGTTCGAGCTGGAGAGCGCGCTGCTGGACCATCCGGCCGTGGCGGAGGCCGCCGTCGTGCCGAGCCCCGATCCGCTGCGCCTCGCGGTGCCCAAGGCGTACATCGAACTGGCCGCTGGGTACCGGCCCGACGCCGACACGGCCCGCGCGCTGCTGGCTCACGCGCGGGCCGGGCTCGCGCCCTACAAGCGGGTGCGCAGGCTGGAGTTCCGCACCCCGCTCCCGAAGACCGAGTCGGGGAAGATCCGGCGGGCGGTGCTGCGCGAGGAGGAGGCGGCCGCCGTGCGTGCCGGCGGTGCGCAGGACTGGTGCGAGGAGCAGTTCCCCGAACTGAGGGCCGCGCCGGCGAGCTGAGGAACGCGTACGGGGCCGCGTGCCCGCCGCTTGTGATGAGCGGCGGGCACGCGGCCCCGGCATGTCACGGTGTGCGACCGGTGCCGCGCCCCGCGCCGGGCCCGTCCGGGCCCGGCGCGGGGCGCCTGAGGTGCGCGGCGGCCGCCTGCTGCGCGATGGCGACGAAGGTGTTCACGAGCGGATGCGCGCCCTGCCGGGGCACGACCAGTTGCAGTTGCGTAGGCGGCGCGCCCACCAGCGGCACGAAGACCACCGAGGGATGCATGTGGGAGTGCGCGATGGATTCCGGTACCACTCCGATTCCGCGGCCCGCGGCCACCGCCTCCAGCCACTCGTCGAAATTGGTGCAGGTGGCCGCGGCGACCGGACGGTTGTCGGCGGGCCATTCGGAGAGCTGGGTCGTGCCGCTCACCGAATTCACCACGAACGGCAGTTCCGGCAATTCGGACCACCGGAGGAGTTCCCTGGAGCTGATCGGTGAGTGGGCCGCGACGGCCGCGATGCGCTGTTCCTCGCCCAGCACGACGACCCGGACGCCGTTCGCCTTGACCCGGCCGCGCACGATGGCCACGTCCGCGTCCCCGCGGTCCAGCCCGGCCAGCGCCTCGTCCTTGCGGATGGGGTCGACGCGCACCCCGGTCTCCGCATGGAAGGCACCCATCGCCTCATGTGCCCAGCTGGCCGGAAAACCCCAGGTGAAGCCGAGTCGCAGTACCTCTCCCGAGCGGTCGGGGCGCAGGGCCTCCTCCAACCGCGGCAGGATCGACGCCAGTTGCCCGTAGAGCCGGTTGCCGGCCGGGGTGAGATCGACGTGCCGGGTGGTCCGGGCGAGTAACCGGACGCCCATGTGTTCCTCCAGCCGCCGGATATTGCGGCTGAGGCTGGGCTGGGACAGATGCAGCTTTTCGGCCGCCCGCGTGAAGTGCCGTTCCTCGGCCAGCAGCAGAAATCCCCGCAGATGATGCAGCTCTATCCCCATGTCGAGGAGGTTACGTAACGACGCCAGGGCCGGGCCGTGCATAGCCGAATTTTTACCCTGCGCCCCGTCCCCGGCGTCGGCCATTTTCCTCACGCTGCGCTTCCTTTCTGGAAGTCCCCTTCCGTTCGGCGTACGGCACGGAGGCCGGGTCATTTTCCGTACGTGCCGGATTGTGCAGACCTGTCGGCATTGCGGATGCACGCTAGCCATTGCGGACGGCGGCAGGGAAATGACTCCCTGTAGCGATTCATGCGGTTCTGACATAAGCGCAGGTGATGGGGATCGGTGTCCGGTCGTGCCGGCGAACGCTCGGCGGCGCCCGATCCATTCGGCTTCCGCATAAATGCGGCGCGGTTGACATTTCCGTTCCGCAACGGGCCCTGCCTAGCATCCGAGGCGTCCGACCGGGACGCGCCTTCCGGCCCGGCGGGCACGAGCCGAGCCGCTACAGCGGATCGCCACAGGGGGAAGGGGAACTCGGTGCGGCACATCAACAGCCGGTCCTGCGACGGGACGTCCGACAGAAACGCGCACGCCCCGCTGCCCAGCGCCGTGCGCGCGGCCCAGGAAGCGCTCGGCTGGGCGGACCCCTCGCTGGGACCGCTCTGCGTGGAGCTCGTCGCGGAGGTCGCCCAGCGCATCGGCGTGGCGGAGGAGAGCGTCGTGCTCGGCACCGGCGGTCCCAGCCTCGCCTTCGCCCTGCTGCGGAGCGTGGCGTGCGGCGCGCCCGGTACCGCCCTCGAACTGATCGTCCCGCACGGCGGTTACGACCTGTACGCGGACCTCGCGCGGCGGCTGCCGGCCGCCGTGTGCACCCGCGTCCCGGCCACCGCCGACGGCCGCCAGGACCTGCCGGCCCTGGCCGCGCGCGCCACCGGCCGGAACTCCGTGATCCTCCTCGGCAATCCGCAGGACCCCACGGGCACGGTGATCAGAGGCGCCGAGCTGTGCCGGTTCCTCGACGCGGTCCCGCCCGAGGCGATGGTCGTCCTGGACGAGACCCACTGGGAGTTCGTCCGCGACCCCGGCTTCACGCCCGCGGCAGGACTGATCAACCGGTACCCGCGCCTCGTCGTGGTCCGCAACCTGTCGGTCGTGCACGGGCTGGGCGGGCTGCGCCTGGCCTACGCCGCCGGCGCCCCCGACCTCATCGAAGTGATGCAGCGCCAGATACTGCCGCACGACGTGAGCATGCTCGCCCAGCTCGTGGCGCTGGCGTCGCTGCGTACGCCCGCCGAGGTGCGGAGCAGGACGGACGCCATCGTGCGCGAACGCGAGCGGCTGCGCGAGGAGCTGCGGCTGCTGGGCTTCCAGGTGCCGCCGAGCGAGACGAACCAGCTGTGGCTGCCGCTGGGCCGGGAGAGCATGCGCTTCGCACTGGCCGGCCGGGCACAGGGCGCCGACATCGCGCTGCGCCCGGGGGAGGGGGTACGGATCACCGCCGGCCCGCCGGAGCACGGCGACCGCGTCCTGCGGGCCGCTGCGGCCTTCGCCTGCGCCTCCGCCACGCCGCGCTGCGACAGTGAGGTCATTGACCGTTTGTGACGTACGCGGCAGGGCAGAAGTGACACGATCAAGCGACGTGTGTGAGTTCATGTCAGCGCATTCGTCACGCGATAGCATGCGATGGGCTTCACAAGCTGGTGAGCGGGCGATCCGGAGCCCCGCCGCCGATACGTGACGAGCAGAAGTGAGGAGGGCCAATGGACCAGCTGTCCTTTGGCCGTCGGCTGCGTGCGCTGCGTCGCCAACAGGCGCTCAGCCAGGCCGAGCTGGGCGGCGGCGAACTGTCCGCCAGCTACATCAGCCTCCTGGAGAGCGGCAAACGCCCGCCCACGGACGAAGTCCTCCTCAAACTCGCCGCGCGGCTCGGCATCACGCCCGACGAACTGATCGGCGACACCGGCATCGCGCGGCCCCAGTCGCCGCTGGACGCCGCGCTGGAGAGTTCCTACGCGCTGTCCAGGGCCCGGCTCGCCCTGCTCACCGGCGACGCGCAGACCGCTCTCGACCGGTTCGCCGAGCTCGGCGGCGACGACACGGCAGCGCCCGCGCTCCTCGCGGACACCCTGCTCGGCAGGGCCGCGGCCCTGGAACGGCTGGACCGGCCCGCCGAGGCCGCAGCGCTCCGCGGCCAGTGGCTGGACACCTTCGGCAGTCAGAACGAGGACTGCGTCCTGCGCACCGAAGTACTGACCGGCCTGCTGCGCTGCCTCCGGGAGAGCGGCGAACTGCGCACGGCCGCCGCGCGGGCGGAGGACGCCCTGCGCGACGCGGAGAGCGCGGGGCTGGCCGGCACGCCGACGGGCCTCGAACTGGCCGGCGTGGTCGCCGAATACCGCTGGGATCTGGGGCAGGACGACGCGGCCGCCGAACTCTGCGAACGGGCCGCGGCCACCGCCGCCACGCTCGGCGGGCGGCGCGAGTGGGCGCTGGCGTACGACACGGCTGCCGAGGCGGCCAGGGCGGCGGGCCGCGGCAGGCACGCCGCCGCGCTCGCCGGACGCGCCGTCGACGCCTGCCGCGACGGAGCCGCCGGGCTGCCCGTCGCCCGGCTGCGCACCGCGGCCGCCGCCGTACTCGCGCGGACCGGCGGCGCGCAGGACGGCTCGCACGCCGACGGTCAGGACCATGATCTCCTGGCGGTGCGGGAGGTGCTCGACGAGTGGGGCACGCCCGTCGACGTCGCGTACGGCGAGGTCGTGCAGGCCGGCCGGCTGCTCGCGGCCGGGGACGCGGCGCGGGCACTGGACCTGGCCGGGACCGCGGAGAAGCGGGTCGGCACCTCCTGGCGGCGCGTCCGGGCCCATGCCCTGCTGGCGCAGGCGCGGGCCGGCTGGGCCCTGGGCGACCGCGGCTCCGCCGACCGGTTCGAGGAAGCGGCCGTCGAGCTCGCGGCCCTCGGCGCTGAGCGCCAGGCGGCCGGCGTCCACCTGGAGCTGGCGGAGCTCCATGAGGCCGACGGCGACGTGCGGGCCGCGCTCGCCTGCTACCGGCGCGCCTCTTCCGTGGCCGGACTCCTGCCGTCCGAGCAGCGGGACCGGCACGAGCAACGCGACGGCATGCGTTCCTGAAACCGGCGCAGGACCACCGGAACCCGTCCCACCGGTTTGCGGCCGGGCGCCTGCCGCCCGGCCCGCGGCCATGCCCCTTCCCTCGTCCGCACGCCACTCATGGCATCTGCTGATGCATTGATGCAGCCGCGCTATAAGTGCGTCTCAAGAGGTATTTCTGTCTCTCCACCGGGTCGGGCACGATGACCTGGAAATGCGATGCACGGGGGAGATGCATGGCGTCACCGGGGTGAAAAATCTGCCGCTCCACGACCGGGAGCAGCCCCTCATCCGCTGCGCACAGGACGCGAACCGCGCCGCGCGGCGGGATTCCGTTCCGCTCGACCACCGTGGCCTTCTCGCCCGGTGCACGTTCCGCCTCTGAGTACGTCCTCGCACCACGGCTCCGCACACGGACGCCGTTTCCGGCACGCCACCGGCACTCCCCCCTGAGACCAGGAGATCTGGGTGAGCACGAGGATGAATGTCGCCGTCATCGGTTCGGGTCCGCGCGGGCTGTCCGTCGTGGAGCGGCTCGCGGCCAGGGTCCGGGTGACACGGGACCGCCCCGGGTCCGTGACGGTCCATCTGATCGACCCCTGCCCCGCGGGGGCCGGTGCCGTGTGGCGGACCGACCAGTCCGGCGTCCTGCTGATGAACACGGTCGCCTCCCAGGTCACGGTGTTCGCCGACGGCACGACCGGGCGGGACGTACCGGTGCTCAGCGGCCCGAGCCTGCACGAGTGGGCCGCCCGCCGGGCCCCAGCCGGCGAGCCGGCGCCCGGACCGGACGACTACCCGACGCGTGCGCTGTACGGCCGGTACCTGCGCTGGGCGCTGCAGTACATCGTGAGCCGGCTGCCGCAGGGCATGACGGTACGGGTGCACGAGGACCGCGCCGTCGGCCTCTTCGAGGACGCGGCGGGGCAGGGCGTACGACTGGCCGGCGGCCCGGCGCTGACCGGCCTGGACGCGGTGGTGCTGGCCCAGGGGCACATCCCCATGACGCCGACGGACACCGAGACGGAGCTGGGCGTGTTCGCCGAGCGCAACGGCCTCCGCTACATCGGCCCGTCCAACCCGGCCGACGTCGACCTGACGGGCATCGCGCCCGGCACCGCCGTCCTGCTGCGCGGCCTCGGCCTCAACTTCTTCGACTACATGGCGCTGTTCACGCGGGGCCGGGGCGGGTCCTTCGTACGGAACGCACAGGACGCGCTGGTCTACCGGCCGTCCGGCCGTGAGCCGGTGCTGTACGCCGGCTCACGGCGCGGTGTCCCGTACCACGCGCGCGGCGAGAACGAAAAGGGCGCACACGGGCAGCACACGCCGCTGGTGCTGACCCCGGCACGGATCGCCCGGCTGCGCCGCCGCGCCGCCGAGCGGGGCGACCTCTCCTTCCGGCGGGACGTATGGCCCCTGGTCGCCAAGGAGGTGGAGGCCGTCTACTACGGCACGCTGCTGCGCGCGTGCGGCACCGCGCCGGCCGGGGTCCGCGCGTTCCAGGACCGGTTCGTGGCCACCGCGGGCTGCGGACCGGACGAGGCCGCCCTCCTCGACGCGTACGGGATCGCGGCGGCGGACCGGTGGAGCTGGCAGTGCCTCGCCGAGCCGTACGCCGGGCGCTCCTTCACCGGCGCCGCCGACTTCGCCGCCTGGGCGCGGGAGTACCTGCGGCGGGACGCCGAGAGCGCCGGGCGCGGCAACGTCTCCGACCCGCTGAAGGCGGCCCTCGACGTGCTGCGTGACCTGCGCAACGAGATCCGCCAGGTCGTCGACCACGCCGGGATCACCGGCCATTCCTACCGGGCCGAGCTGCGCGCCTGGTACACCCCGCTGAACGCGTTCCTCTCCATCGGGCCGCCCCGCCGGCGCGTCGAGGAAGCGGTGGCGCTGATGGAGGCGGGGGTCCTGCGGCTGCTCGGTCCTGGGCTGCGGATCGAGCCGGACGTCGAAGGCCGGGCGTTCCGCGCCACCTCTCCCGTGGTGCCGGGTGAGCCGGTACGGGCCGGCGCGCTGATCGAGGCGCGGCTGCCGGAGACCGACGTCCGGCGCACCGCGGACCCGCTGCTGCGGGACCTGCTGGCGCGCGGCGAGATCACCTCCTTCGTGGTGCCCGACCCGGACGGTCCTGCGTACGACACGGGAGCGCTGGCCGTGACCGGCCGGCCGGGCAACCTGGTCGGCGCCGACGGCCGGGCGCATCCGCGAAGATTCGCGCTGGGCGTCCCGACGGAGGGCGTCCACTGGGTGACGGCGGCGGGCATCCGGCCGTGCGTCGGCTCGGTCACGCTGGCGGACACCGATGCCGTGGCGAGCGCACTGCTGCGGCTGGGGGCGCGGCGTCCGGCGGACCGCGCGGAGGTGGCGGTATGAGCGGCGCGCTGCCCAGGACGGTGCTCGCCGGCCCGGCGGAACCCTCCTCGGACGGCCGGGACGCACGGGCCGGGTCAGGCCGCGGTACCGGCACCGCGTGGCACGTGGCGGTGGTGACCACGCTCACCTCGATGCCGGTCTTCCTGCCGGGCGCCGCCGACAGCCTGATCTGCCGGGAACTGCACTGGCACACGGGCACGTTCGGTGCCCTGCTGGCGGTCTACTGGCTGGGCTCGCTGCTCGGCGCCACCGCCAGCCGGTCGGCCCGGGCGCCGGTGGCTCCCGGCGCTGTGGTCGCGGGAGCGCTGCTGGCCACGGCGGCGGCGCTCGCGGCGGGTGCCGCGGTGCCTGGCGCGGGCCTGTGGGCGGGCGCGGTGCTCGGCGGGTGCGTCTACGGGTTCAGCCAGCCGTACACCAACGCCCTGCTGATGCGCCGCTGCCCGCCCGGTGTACAAGGGCGCGCCTTTGGCCTCAAGCAGGCCGCTGTGCCGGCCGCGACGCTGCTGTGCAGCGTCGCCGTCCCGGTGTTCGCCGTCCCGCTGGGCTGGCGGGCGGTCTTCGCGGGCGGTGCCGCCGTGTGCGGGGCCTATGGGGCGGTGCTGCTGGCGCGGGTACGGCGTGAGCGCGCACCGGAGCGGCGGAGCGGCCCGCGCGGGCCGGTTCCGTGGCACCCGCGGCTGCTGGCGCTGGCCGCCGCTGGGCTGCTGGGGGCGGCGATCGGCAACAGCCTCGGCGGGTTCCTCGTGCTGACGCTGGAGGGTGATGGCTTCTCCCTCGGCACGGCGGGCTTCCTGGCGGCCGGGAGCGCGGGGCTGTCCGTCCTGGCACGGCTCGGCGCCGGCTGGCTGACGGACCGGGCGGGGCACCGGACCTGGCGGCTGCTCGGCGCGATGTTCGCCGTGGGCACGGTGGGCACCGCGCTGCTGGCGGGCGGCGACACGGCCGGCAGCGCCGTCGGTGCGTTCCTCGCCTACGCGGGCGGCTGGGGCTGGGCCGGCGTGCTGCACCACGTCGCCGGTGCCGCGTACCCGGGCCGGGAGAAGCAGGCCACAGCGGTGACGCAGATGGGGGTCTCGCTCGGTGCCGCGGCCGGTCCGTTCGCCTTCGGGCGGCTGTACGAGCAGTTCTCGGGCGGGGCGTGGACGCTCCTGTCGGCGGCGGGGATGGCCGCGGTGGTGTGCGTCGTCGCGGCCCGCCGCGGCAGCCCCGTGTGACAGGTCGCCAGCCATATTTGACTGGCCCCGTATCTTGTCAATGACAGTATTGACAGGGTGCGGGGCCGGCTGCTTGCATAACGGTCGACGGCGGCCCGTTCCGGGAGGGAAGCGCGATGAGATTCGGCACCGACGTGCAGATACGGGCAGTGGGGGCATGGTTCCCGCCGGCCCTGGACACCGCCGAGCGGGCGGTGGCCGAAGGGCGGCTCCTCCCCGAGGTGGCCGAGCGCATGGGCATCACGGCGCTCCCGGTGGCGACGGACGTCTCCGCGCCGGACATGGCCGTACGGGCGGCCCGGACCGCGCTGGAGCGCGCCGGCTGGGAGGGTGGCGAACTCGACCTGCTGGTGCACAGCTGGATCTACCACCAGGGCCACGACATGTGGTCGCCCCCGCACTACATCGCCAAGCTGCTCGGCGCCGCCGACTGCCTGCCGCTCGCGCTCCACCAGGGCTGCGACGGCGGCGGGCTCGCCCTCCAGGACGCGGCCCTCCGGCTCACCGCCGACCCCGGCACCCGCAAGGCACTGGTCGCCAGCTCCGACCGGTTCGTCCTGCCGGGCATCGACCGCTGGAACTTCCAGCCCTCCATGCCGCTCGGCGACGCGGGCACGGCGATCCTGCTCGACCGGTCAGGAGAGCCCGGCGCCGCCTTCACGCTGCGCGCGGTCAACACCTACGTCGCGCCCGAGCTGGAGGTCCTGGTGCGCGGCGACCGGCCGTTCGCCGACATGCCGATGCAGGTCGAGCTGCCGTTCAGCGTCCTGGACTCCGCACGCGCCGGCGCCGACCTGCTCGGCTCGGTCGCGTACGACCACCTGACGAGCCTGGTCAAGGCGACCCTGGACGACGCCGGAATCGGTCCCGACGACCGCAGGCTGCGGTACGCGGTCCTGCCGCGCATCGGCGCCTCCGGGGTGGCGTCCCTCTACCTGCCGGCGCTGCGGGACCTGCTGGACGTCGAGTACCTGCGCTTCGACGACCTGACCGGACACCTGGGCTGCGGCGACTGGGGCGCCGACCTCAACGACCTCTTCGAGCGCCGGCTCCTGGCGCCGGGCGAGATGGCGCTGCTCATCGGCGCCGGCGCCGGTCTCACCTGGGTCTCCGCGATCGTCCAGGCCCCCGAACACGCCACTGAGCAAGGAAGGTGACACATGCTCACTGATTCGACAGCCGGCCCGGCCGGCGCCCCGGCAACGGACGACGCGCCCGTCACCCTCGCCCACGGCTACGTGCCCGTGATCGACACCTCCTCGGCCCGGCAGGGCGACCCGGCACGCCGGGCGCGGGTCGCCCGGGCGATCGGCGAGGTCTGTGAGACGAGCGGCTTCATGGCGGTCACCGGGCACGGGGTGCCCGAGGCCCGTATCCGTGCGGTGTACGAGGCGACCAGGCAGTTCTTCGCCCTCGCGCCGGAGGAGAAGCGCCGGCTGCTCGCCGACCCGGACGACCCGCTGATGCGCGGCTTCGGCGTCGAGGGCAACCTCGCCGCCGCGAACGACGGCGTGGATGCCGAGCAGGCCAGGAAGCTCGCCGACCTCTCCGAGACCTACACCTACAACAGACTCGGCGACGAGGGCGCGACCGGCATCCCGGACGACGCGGCGCCGGGCCTGCGCACCCCCAACAAGTGGCCGGAGCAGGCCGGCTTCCGCGCCGCCTACCTCGCGTACTACCGCGAGATGGAGCTGCTCGCCCGGGAGCTGGCCCGGCTGATGGCGCTGGCCCTCGACCTGCCGGAGAACTGGTTCGACGACAAGATCGATCACCACATCTCGAACATGACGGCCAACTACTACCCGGGCCAGGAGAACCCGCCGCGGCCCGGACAGCTCCGCAAGGGCGTGCACAGCGACTGGGGCCTGCTCACCATCCTTTACCAGGACGGTGCGCCCGGCGGCCTCCAGGTGCGGGACAAGGCGGGCCAGTGGGTGGACGTACCGGCCGTCGAGGGCACCTTCGTGGTCAACATCGGCGACCTGATGGCCGTATGGACCAACGACCGCTGGGTCAGCACCGTGCACCGGGTGGTCAACCCGCCCCGCGAGGTCGCCCACCGCGAGCGCTACTCCCTGCCCTTCTTCCTGCAGCCCAACTACACGGCACCCATCGAGTGCATCCCCACCTGCACCGGCCCTGACAACCCGCCGCGGCATGCCCCGACCACCTCGGGCGCGTACCTCGTCGGCAAGCTCAGCGCCGCCTACGGCATATGAGCGCCGGCAGACGGGGCGTCCGCGCGTGGCGCCCGGCGGCCGCTCCGGGCACGGCAGCGCCCGGAGCGGCCGCCGGCCGGGCGGTGGCCGTCCTCCTCGCCTTCGCGGCCGGTGCGGTGCTGTCCTGGCAGGCCTGGGTGAACGGCAGGCTGGGCGACCGGGTGCACGACGGGGTGGCCGCCGCCGCCCTGTCGGACGGCGCCGGGCTGCTGGTCCTGCTGCTCGTCTGCCCGTGGCTGCCCGCCTTCCGCGGCGGCGTACGCCGGCTGGCGGCGGCCCTGCGCACCCCGCGCGGCGCGCCCGGCAGCCTCCGCCCGCACCACTTCCTCGGCGGCCTCGTCGGTGGTGTCGTCGTCCTCTCCCAGGGCGTCAGCACCGGGGCCCTGGGCACCGCCGCCTACACGGTCGCGCTGGTCGGCGGCCAGACCCTGAGCGGCCTGTGGGTCGACCACTTCGGGCTCGGGCCCGGCGGCGCCTGCCGGGTCACGCCCCGCAGGATCGCCGGCGCCGTGCTCGCCCTGGCGGCGGTGGCCGTCCCGCTGCTCGGCTCGCTGGCCACCGGCGCCGTATGGCTCGCGGTCCTCCCCTTCCTGGCCGGTATCGGGCTGTCCTGGCAGATGGCCGTCAACGGCCGGCTCAACGTCGAGGCCCGCACCCCCTACCCGTCCGTGACCCTGAACTTCCTGCTCGCGGCCGTGGTGCTCGGCATCGCCCTGTGCGTCGACGTCGTGCGCGCGGGCCTCCCGCGCCACTGGCCCGGCGACCCGCTGCTGTACTGCGGCGGACTGCTCGGCCTGGTGTTCGTCCTGGCCTCGGTCCTTCTGGTGCGCCGCATCGGCGTGCTGGTGATGGGGCTGGCCATGGTGGCGGGGCAGACCGTGGGCGCGCTGGCCGCGGACGCGCTGTTCCCCGGCGACACCGGCACCGGACCGGGCGCCGTCCTCTCTTCCCTCGCAGTCCTGCTCGCCGCCGTACTGGCATGCCAGTCGCCGCACGCCACCGCGCGCCCGGCACGCGACGAGCGTCCCTCCCTCGAACCGGAGCTCACGGCTCCCTGACAGAACCAGGCGGACAACCATGACGTCCTTGACCGAATCCCCGGTGACCGTCCCGTCGTTCGACATCGACGCCGACACCGACATCGAGCTGTGCAGCGACATCACGGTCGAGCTGGTGGACCACCGGGCCGACGACATCGGTGTCGTACGGGCCGCTCGGGTGTCCACCGCCGGTGAGCGGGCGCACCAGGAGGAGCGCGGCGACACCTACGCCGCCGGGCTCATCAACTACCTGATGCGCAGCCGCCACGGCAGCCCTTTCGAGCACAACTACATGACGTTCCTGATCCACGCGCCGATCTTCACGGTGCGCCACCTCATGCGCCACCGCACCTGGTCGTTCAACGAGGAGAGCGCCCGCTACCGGGAGATGAGCCCCGTCTTCTACGTGCCCGACGGCGCCCGGCTGCTGCGCCAGGAGGGCAAGCCCGGCCACTACCACTACGTGCCGGGCGCGCCGGGCGACCTGGAGGGCGTGGTGTCCTCGGCCCGTTCCGTGTACGGCGCCGCGTTCCGCGAGTACAGCCGGATGCTGGAGGGCGGCATCGCCCGTGAGATCGCCCGCATGGTGCTGCCGGTGGCCACGTACTCCTCGGTGTACGCGACCTGCAACGCCCGGGCGCTCATGCACTTCCTGGGGCTGCGGACCAACCGGCCCGACGCCGCCTACCCGTCCTCGCCGCAGCGGGAGATCGAGCTGGTGGCGGAGGGCATGGAGGCGGAGTTCGCGCGGCTGATGCCGCTCACGCACGCCGCTTTCGAGAAGTTCGGCCGCGTCAGCCCGTAAGCACCGAACGAAGCGTCGCCGCGGGGGCCGGCGCAGCAGCTGCCCCGCGGCGGCCTCACCGAGGAGGTCAGATATGCGTGTCACGGTGTACGCCGGTTCCGCGCCGGGCAACCGTCCGGTCTTCGCCGAGGAGGCGGGCCGGTTCGCGGCCGGGCTCGCCCGGCAGGGCTGCGAGATCGTCTACGGCGGGGGCAGCGTCGGTCTGATGGGGGTGATCGCCGATGCCGCGCTGGCCCACGGCGGCAAGGTCACCGGGGTCATCCCGCAGTCCCTGGTCGACGCGGAAGTGGCCCACGGCTCCCTCACCGATCTGCGGGTGGTGGACACCATGCAGGAGCGCAAGGCGCTGATGGCGGAGCTGGGGGACTGCTTCGTCGCGCTGCCCGGCGGGGTGGGCACCCTGGAGGAGCTGTTCGAGGTGTGGGCGGGGCTGGTGCTCGGCCACCACCGCAAGCCGCTGATGCTGCTGGACACCGAGGGGTACTGGAACCGGCTGGTCTCGCTGGCGCTCAAGACCGCCAACTACGGGTTCATGAGCGACGAGGAGAGCCGGTCCCTGGTACCCATCCGTACCGCGGAGGACCTGTTCACGACCGTCCGGAACTGGACTCCGCCCCGGCCGCGCTGGTCAGCTCCGTCAGCGTCTGCCGCAGCCAGCTGAGCTCGGCCTTCGAGGTGGCCCGCGCGATGGTCAGCACGCCCCGGCGGAAGGGGTCGTCGATGTCCTGGGCGCGCAGCGGACGGTCGCCCTCGTAGAAGTAGCTGCTGGGCTCGTTCAGGAAGTCCAGCCGCCGCTGGAGGACCTCCGCCTGCGCCGCCGGGTCCGCCAGGTGGCGCAGGAAGGCCAGCAGCACGAACCAGCGGTTCTCGTCGGTGATGAACGGCTCCTCCGGCTTGCGCAGCAGCTCCATGAGCCGTTCCTCGCCCTGCCCGGTGAGGGTCAGCACATGGCGGGGCGCCGCCGCTGCCCCCTGCTCCGGCGAGCGCCGCAGCAGGCCGGCCTTCTCCATGCGCTTGATCGCCGGGTAGAGCGTGCCCTGACTGACCGCGCGCACGTGTCCGGTCAGCCGGGCGAGGCGGACGCGCAGTTCGTATCCGTGCAGGGGCTCTTCGTGCAGGAAGCCCAGGACGGCCAGATCCAGTGTGCTTGACATGGCTCACGAGCATACGACTAGACTCGCCATAGGTCGATACGACATACATAGCTGGCGACATACTCAGCTCACAGAATAGATCGCATCGACATACGCGCAGGCCGGGAACGACGGTCGGTCCGAGCGACCGCGGCCGGTCTCATGGCTAGGAGGTCACCCCCTTGTCCGCCTCATCGAATCCGCAACCCACGGCCCTGGCTCCCGACGACGGGGCCGGCGGCCCGGCGCAGCCCACGGCCGCCGCCACGGCTGCCGATCCGGCGGCCGAGCGGTTCTCCGTCGTACCGCTGCTCGCGCTCTCGCTCTCCGTCTTCGCCCTCTGCTCTGCGGAGTTCGCCCTGATCGGGCTGCTCCTCCACGTCTCCCACGACCTGCACGTGACGGTGGCGACGGCGGGCCAGCTGCTCAGCGCGTACGCGTTCGCGGTCGCCGTCGGCGGCCCCGTCGTCACCGTGCTCACCGCCCGGGTCGCCCCCAAGACCCTGGCCCTCGCGCTGCTCGCGGTCTTCGGCGTCGCCAACGTCCTCGGCGCGCTGGCACCGACCTTCGGCATCCTGATGGGCGCCAGGACCATCGGCGCGCTCACCCACAGCACCTTCGCCGCCGCGAGCATCCTGCTGGCCGTGCGGCTCTCGCCGCCCGGACGGCAGGCGTCGGCCATCGCCTGGGTCGCCGGCGGTCTGGGGCTGGCGACCGTGCTCGGCGGCCCCCTCGGCACCGTCATCGGCGAGGCGTGGGGCTGGCGGGCCACCTTCTGGACGGTGGCGGTCGCGGCCGTCATCGGCGTGCTGGCCATCGGCTTCCTGGTGCCCAACGGCCTGGGCGGCGGCGAGAAGGTGTCCTTCCGCGCCGAGGTCGGCGCGCTCGGCAGGTCCCAGGTCCTGTGGGCGATGGGCGTCACCGTCGTCTCGCAGACCGGCTGGTTCCTGCTCTACAGCTACATCACCCCGCTGCTCCGCCAGGTGACCGGCTTCAGCGAGGGCGTGTCCGCCGCCATGCTCTTCGTCTTCGGACTCGGCGGCTTCATCGGCAACGCGCTGGGCGGCAAGCTCGCCGACCGGTCCCTGCGGGGCACGCTCGCCGGGATGCTCGCCGTGCTCGCCGCGATGCTCCTGCTGATCGGCTTCGGTGCCGGCGCAGCGGTGCCCACCGTGACCGCCGTCCTGCTGATCGGCCTGGCCTCGGGCGCGCTCGTACCGCCGCTGCAGGCCTGGGCGCTGGGCGCGGCGGGCGGCGGCTCGACCCTGGTGCTCGCGGCCAACACCTCCGCGTTCAACCTCGGCAACGCCGCCGGCTCCTGGACCGGCTCGCGGCTCCTCGACTCCGGCACGGCCGTCAACACGCTCGGCTACGTGGGAGCCGCCATCGTCCTGCTCTCCCTGATCGGTGCCCTGGTCGCCCTCCGCGCCCGGCGCACCGCAGCAGTACCGGCCGACGGGGCCTCCGCCTGACGGCCGCATCCCACGCCGCACGCCACGGCCCGCGCGGGCCCCCTGCGGCCCGAGAAGAGAGAATCCACATGAGCGTTGACCAGTACGACGAGATCGGCGTGGCCTACGAGGGCTTCAAGTCGCTGCCGATGATCAGGTACTCCGAACTCCCCAGCTTCCTGGGCATGCTGGACGACGTGATCGGGCGCTCGGTCCTGGACCTGGCGTGCGGCACCGGGTTCTACACCCGGCGGATCAAGGCGCTGGGCGCCGCCGACGTGCTCGGCGTCGACATCTCACCGGCCATGATCGACGCGGCCCGCGCCATCGAGCGGGAGCGGCCGGCGGGAGTGCGCTACGCGGTCGCCGACGTGGCCGCCATGACGCTGCCCGACGCCCCCTTCGACCTGGTGACCGCCGCGTACCTGCTCAACTACGCGGAGAGCGGCACCGCCATGAAGCGGATGTGCGAGGGCGTACGCGGCGCCCTCGCACCCGGCGGCGAATTCCTCACCCTCACCCAGAACCCGGACTACCGCTTCGACGGCCCGTCCACCCGGAAGTACGGCTTCCTGCACGAGTTCGAGGAGCAGGCCGAGGCGGGCCCCCGGGCCTCGATCACCGCGCTCCTGGACCCGCCCGTCACGATCACCGCGCACTTCCCCCGCCGTGACGTGTACGAAAGCGCCCTGACGGCCGCCGGCTTCACGGACATCAGCTGGGAGCCGGTGCACATCGCCCCCGAGGGCATCGCCGCCTTCGGCGACGCCTACTGGGACGACTGGCGCGCCAACCCCACGCTCGAACTGCTGCGCTGCCGCGCGGCGTAGGCGGGGCGCGCCTCGGTCACCAGCCAGTACCCCCACCGGCACCCGCAGACCGCCGGAGTGCTCCGCGAACCCCCGCGACGGAGCACTCCGGCTTCCACCCACCGGTTTCCCCCCGCACCGCACCGTCTTACCCCCCCCCCCCCCGAGCCGGCAGCCGCCGCAACCCCATGGAGCGCCATGTCCCGCCGCCTCTTCACCTCCGAATCCGTCACCGAGGGCCACCCCGACAAGATCGCCGACCAGATCAGCGACACCGTCCTCGACGCGTTGCTGGCCCAGGACCCGGCGTCCCGGGTCGCCGTGGAGACGCTGATCACCACGGGCCAGGTCCACCTCGCGGGGGAAGTCACGACGCGCGGCTACGCCGACCTCGCCGCGCTGGTCCGCGAGAAGATCCTCGCCATCGGCTACGACGCCTCGGACAAGGGCTTCGACGGGGCCTCCTGCGGCGTGAGCGTCTCGATCGGCGCGCAGTCACCGGACATCGCGCAGGGCGTGGACGCCGCGTACGAGAAGCGGGTCGACGGGGACACGGACGCGCTGGACGGGCAGGGCGCCGGCGACCAGGGCCTGATGTTCGGCTACGCCTGCGGGGAGACCCCCGAGCTGATGCCCCTGCCGGTCCAGCTCGCGCACCGCCTCTCGCGCCGGCTCACCGAAGTGCGGAAGGACGGCACCCTGCCCTACCTCCGTCCCGACGGAAAGACCCAGGTCACCGTGGAGTACCTGGGCAGCAAGCCGGTCCGCCTGGACACCGTCGTCGTCTCCTCGCAGCATGCGGCAGGGCTCGACCTGGACGCCGTCCTCGCGCCGGACATCCGCGTCCACGTCGTCGAATCCGTCCTGAAGGAGCTCGCGGAGACGGGCCTGGACCTGGAGACGGACGGCTACCGGCTGCTGGTGAACCCGACGGGCCGCTTCGAGATCGGTGGCCCCATGGGTGATGCGGGGCTCACCGGCCGCAAGATCATCATCGATACGTACGGCGGCATGGCCCGGCACGGCGGCGGCGCGTTCTCCGGCAAGGACCCGTCCAAGGTCGACCGCTCCGCCGCGTACGCCATGCGCTGGGTCGCCAAGAACGTCGTCGCTGCCGGACTGGCGCGGCGCTGCGAGGTCCAGGTGGCCTACGCCATCGGCAAGGCCGAGCCGGTCGGTCTCTTCGTGGAGACCTTCGGCACGGCCACCGTCTCCCAGGCCCGCATCGAGCGCGCCGTCACCGAGGTCTTCGACCTCCGCCCCGCCGCGATCATCCGCGACCTCGACCTGCTGCGTCCCATTTACGCGCCGACCGCCGTCAGCGGCCACTTCGGCCGCGAACTCCCGGACTTCACCTGGGAACGCACCGACCGGGTGGACCTCCTCCGGAAGGCCGCCCACCACCTGTGACGGCACCACCCCCGAGGAGCGAACTCATGCACACCATGACCGACGCCGAATGGAAGGCCTTCGTCAGGACCGGCACCCGCACCGGGAAGCTGGCCGTGACCCGGGCGAACGGCGATCCCCACGTCACCCCGGTCTGGTTCCTGCTCGACGAGGGGGCCGGCACCACCGGGGACGGGACGGCCGTCGACGTGGTCTTCACGGTCTGGGGCGAGTCCTTGAAGGCCCGCGCGCTGCGGCGCACCGGCCGGTTCAGCCTCTGCGTGGACGAGCAGACGGCACCGTACAGCTACGTGCAGCTCAGCGGCGCGGCCACCCTGGACGCCACGCCGTCCGCGCTGCTCGCCTGGGCGACCCGGCTCGGCGCCCGGTACATGGGCCCGGACCTCGCCGAGACCTACGGCCGCCGGAACGCGATGCCCGGCGAGTACCTCGTCCGGGGGCGGGTGGAGAAGGTGGTGGCCCAGGTGGGCATCGCGGAGTGAGCGGCGGCGGTGTGCCCGGCCGCAGGCGCGCGCCCTGCGTGGCGCCCCCGTAGTCCTACCCGGCGCCCCCGTAGAACGCCGGGCGGGGCTTCAGGGCTGTGGGGATGACGTGGCCCGATTCGAGGGCTTCCACGGTGGCGGCGGTGATGACGGTGGCGGCGTAGCCGTCCCATGCGGAGGGGCCGGTGGGGGCCTCGCCCGCGGCGAGCCGGGCGATCCACTCGCGGAACTCGGTGTCGAAGGCGTCGGCGAAGCGGCCCACCCAGTCGGTGAGCACCGTCGTGCTGTGCTGTCCGGCCGTGCGCAGGCCCACCGAGGCCGGGTCGGGCAGCCGTACCAGGCCCTCCTCGCCGACCGCCTCGCACTGGATGTCGTAGCCGTACTGGCAGTTGACGAAGACCTCCAGGTCGATGCGGACGCCCCGGGCGGTCTCGAAGAGCATGATCTGCGGGTCCTTCAGGTGCGCGAACCGCTTGCTCGTGGCACGCGGCGTGACGACCTGCGCGGAGACGATCTCGTCGTCGAGCAGCCAGCGCAGTACGTCGATCTCGTGCACCGCCGTGTCGAGCGCGGCCATGTCGGAGGTGTAGGACTCGGGCACGGTGGGGTTGCGGTGGGCGCAGTGCACCACCAGCGGCTCGCCGATCCGGCCGGCCGCGATGACCTCCTTCATCTGCCGGTAGCCCCGGTCGTAGCGGCGCATGAAGCCGACCTGCACCAGGCGGCTGCCGTGCGCCGTCTCGGCCTCGACGATCCGCAGGCAGTCCTCGGCCGTGGTGGCCAGCGGCTTCTCGCAGAACACCGGCTTGCCGGCGGCGATCGCGCTGAGTACGTGCTCGGCGTGGGTGGGTCCCCACGAGGTGACGAGTACGGCGTCGACCTCGTCCGCCGCGACCAGTTCGGCGCCGGTGGCGTACACCCGGGCGCCGGCCGTGGCCGCTGCCTCCTCGGCGCGTGCGGCGTCGATGTCGGTGACCGCGGTGACCTCGGCACCGGTGACGACGTCGGTGAGGCGGCGGATGTGTTCCCGGCCGATCCAGCCGGCGCCGATGACGCCCACGCGCACAGTCATGGCAGTTCCCTTCTCGGAGTCCCCGGCCCGGTGCCGGCGGCGGCGTACGGGGACTGCCTGGCCCCCGGTCACCACGGAATTATCTAGCGCGCTCTACTAGCGCGCGCTAGGCGAGTACGATGAGCCTTGCGCAAATGTCATGTCAAGAGGTGGTTGCCGGGGGTCCGCGTGCCCGGCCATAGGGTGGGGCGGAGTCGAAGGGCGGTTCTCGGGTGGACAGAGCGGGCAAGCAGCGCCCCACGATGGCCGACGTGGCGGCGAAGGCGGGCGTGTCCCGGGCACTCGTCTCGATCGTCTTCCGCAACCAGCCGGGCGCTGGCCAGGAGACCCGCGACCGGGTGCTGCGGGTCGCCGCCGAGCTCGGCTACCACCCCGACAACGCGGCCCGGCTCCTCGCGCGCGGGCGCAGCCGCACGCTCGGCGTGCTCTTCACCGTGCACCAGCCCTTCCAGGCGGACCTCGTGGAGAGCCTCTACCCGGAGGCCGAGCGCCGCGGATACGAGATCCTGCTCTCCGCCAACGCCCCCGGCCGCGCCGAGGCCAAGTCGATCGAGGCGCTGATCAGCCACCGCTGCGGGGCGCTGATCCTGCTGGGCGCGGCGTCCGGCACCGCCGAACTGGACGCGCTGGGCCACCGCACGGTGGCCGTCTCGGTCGGCCGGCGGGTGCCGGGCGCGTACGTGGACAGCGTTCACACGGCCGAGGGCAAGGGCGTCCGGCAGGCGATGGACCACCTCGTCGCGCTGGGCCACCGGCACATCGTGCACGTCGACGGCGGCCGGCAGTCCGGCTCGGCGGAGCGGCGGCGCGCCTACCGGGACGCGATGCGCCGGCACGGCCTGGCCGACGGCATCCGGGTCATCCCCGGCGCCCACGACGAGGACGCGGGGATCGCGGCCGGCGGCCTCCTGCTCGCCGAGCGCGACCGGGGCCGGTCGTTGCCGACGGCGGTGCTCGCGGGCAACGACCGGTGCGCGATGGGGCTGTTGATGGCCTTCACCCGGGCGGGCGTGGACGTGCCCGGCGAGTTGTCCGTCGTCGGGTACGACGACAGCCACCTCTCCCATGTGATGCCGGTCGGGCTGACGACGGTACGGCAGGACGCGGCCCTGATGGCCGAGCACGCGGTGCGCTTCGCCGTCGAACGCCTGGAGGGCGAGGGCCTGGAGCCGCGCCAGGCGGTGATCGACCCGAAGCTGGTCGTACGGGGGACGAGCGGACCGCCGCGTACGGAGTGAGCCCGTGAGCGGACCACCGCGTACGGCACGAGCCCGGTGACGGGTTTCAGCGGGCTTCGGGCGGTGTGACCACCGTGGCCGCGAGGGCGCAGACGGCGGCGAGGACGAAGGCGGGCGCGTAGCCGGTGGCGGTGATGAGGGCGCCGGTGACCGGCGGGGTGAGCGAAGCGGTGAGGTTCTGGCCGGTGTTCTGCACGCCCATGGCGCGCCCTGCCCAGTCGGGGCCTGCCACCTCGGCGACCTGCGTGAACGACAGGCCGTTGGTGCTCGCTGACAGCCCGCAGGTGAGCACCAGCACCACCCCTGCGGCCCAGCCCGGCCGCAGTGCGCACGCGGCCAGACAGAGCGACAGGATGCCGACGACGAGGGCGAGTTGGCGCATCGGGCGCAGCCGGCTGCCGACCCGGTCCGACCACCTGCCCGCGCCGATCCGGCAGACGGCGCCCGTCAGCTGTCCCACGGCCATCAGCCGGCCGGCGTCCGTGGCCGACCAGTGCAGTACGTCGGTGAGGAATACCAGCCCGAACGCGCCCGCGGTGAACTGTGGCCACACCATCAGCGCGCTGCCGCCGTGGGTCCGCCACAGCCGCGGGTCGCGGTACGGGTTCGCGGCGCGTACGCCGGTCCGCGCGGCGGAAGCGGGCCGGGGCGGATCGGCGACGAACAGGGCGACCAGTACGGTCACCGCGCCGGTGAGCGCGGCGGCGAAGCCGAGCGCGCCGAGGACGCCGCTGCCCGCGGCCAGCGGCGGCACCCCCAGGGCCGCCAGGCCCATGCCGAGCGGGGTGGACGTCTGTCGCACCCCCATGGCCAGGCCGCGCTGTTCCGCCGGGAACCAGCCCAGCACCACCCGGCCGCTGGCCGCCGACACCGAGGCCCCGGCCGCGCCGGCGGCGACGAACATCGCGCCCCAGGACACCGGGCCGTGCACCAGCAGGGCGCCGAGCAGGGCGAGCGTCATCAGCCCCAGCCCGCCGGCCAGCACGCGGCGCTCGCCGTACCGGTCGGCGGCGGCGCCCCACAGGACGAGGGTGAGGAGCAGCCCGGCCGTCGGGCACGCCACCAGGACGCCCGACTGCGTGAGCGTCAGGCCGTCGTCGGCGCGCAGTGTGGGCACCAGGTAGGGCACGCCGTACACGAAGACGAAGGACGCCGTCTGCGCGGCTGTGCCCAGGACGAGCATCAGCCAGCGCCGGCCCGGGTGTTGAGCGGCGGCGGTGTCCTCTCGTGCGGCGGCGGGCCCGGCGGACGGGGTGGGCGAAGCCATGGCGCGTGCTCCTCGTGCTGCGGTCGGAGTCGGACAGTGTGCGGTGGCCGCCGGGCCGTACCCGCACCCCCGGTGCCCGGGCCCGACGACCGTCCAACGTACGCCTGAATCCGTATGGCAAGACGTACTGTCTCGTATTGTGGAAGCTCCTGCGGCCGAATTCCGGTCGGCGGACGGAAGTGCGGGGTGCGCATCGCGCCAATTCGCGGGAAAGGTGCTGGATCGGGGGTTTCCGGGGCATTGGATTCGGGGTGTCCCCGGAATGGCTCCGTGTCCGGGGCCCGGCCCCGGCTCGGAAAAGCGGCGGCCGCGCTTTTTCCCGAGGCTTCTTGTGGCTCACCGGACGGTTCACCGGAGGGGCGTGACGATATGCGGCGGATGGCGAGTGCCGTGGTGGTGGTGCTGGCGGTCGTACTCCTCGCGGGGTGCGAGAGGACGGAGGGCGAGGACCGGGCCGTCGGGTGCGCGAAGTTCGCGCTCGCGGTGTCCGACGCCATCGGCAATCTGGAGCGTTCCGTGCTGGAGTCCGCCCTCGACCAGGACGCGACCGCTTCGGTCAACGCCCTGGACCAGGCGGTCGACCGGCTCACGGAGCGGTCCTCCGGCGCCGAGGTGCAGCAGGCCGCGCTCGCCGTGCGCGAGGCGGCGGACGAGGTACGGGTGGCGCTCGACCAGGGCCGCAGGCCCGACCTGGCGCCGCTCCGGAGTGCTGGTCTGCGGCTGATCAGGGCCTGCCCCAACGGCTCGACCACAGGGGCCACTCCGCCGCAATCCCCGCCGTCCGGGACATGAACGAAAAGAAACGGATAAAAGGGTGTGCGGCGCGGATGTGCGTGCTGCCCGCGCGCATTCTTTGACGAGTCGTTGCTGAGGAGAGGCAACCGTCCGGCCGTGCCGTGGCGTTTTCCGTAGGGGACCTCGTTGTGTCTCATGGGTCCCTTGCGCACCAGCCATGAAAAAGCACGACGAATACGGAGCGTTCCTTCTTGGCCCCCACAAGACTGACCACACGCAAGACCCTCCTCTCCGCAGCGCTCGGCGGCGCACTGCTCGCCGCCTCTCCCTTCGTCGCCCAGGCCGTGGCGGCGCCCGAACCGCCGGCCGTCGCCGCCAAGGGCGCCGCCCTGGTCGACGCCACGAGCGGTGAGACGCTCTTCGCCAAGGACGCGGACACCGCCCGCCCCATGGCCAGCACGGCGAAGATCATGCTCGCCGACGTCGTACTCGACACGCCGGGCGTCGACCTGGAGCGCCGGGTGCCCGTCAAGCAGGAGTACCGCGACTACGTCACCGAGCACGGCTCCAGCCAGGCCGACCTGCAGACCGGCGACAAGCTGACGATCCGCCAGCTGCTGTACGGCGCCCTGCTCCCCTCCGGCGCCGACGCCGCCTACGCGCTCGCCGACACCTTCGGCACCGGCACCACCCCCACCGAGCGCGCGCAGTCCTTCGTCACTCAGATGAACGCGAAGGCTGCCGAACTCCACCTCGGCAAGACGGAGTTCACCACGTTCGACGGTGCGGACGGGGACAACAGCAGCCCGCTCGACCTGGCGAAGCTGGCCCAGCACGCCATGCAGCACGACGCGTTCCGCACGATCGTGGCGGCCAAGGAGTACAAGGGCGAAGCACCGGCGGCCAACGGCCGTACGCGCTACTACTCCTGGGCCAACACCAACCAGCTGCTCGGCTCCTACGACGGGGTCACCGGCATCAAGACCGGCACGACCACGCCGGCCGGCGACTGCCTGGTCTTCTCGGCCACCCGGGACGGCAAGACCCTGATCGGCACGGTCCTGAACGACAAGGACCGGTACACCGACGCGGCGAAGATCCTGGACTACGGGTTCGGTTCGGACACCGCCGAGGACATGAAGCTCCGCAAGCTCCCGGCGGACGCACAGCGCGACTGATCCACGGGGATCGACGGACGCAGCGGAGGGCGCGGGCTCGAAAGGCCCGCGCCCTCCGCATGTCCACGAAGCCGGCCCGCACCGCTCACTCGGTGTCCGTACCGAGCGCCTTGAGGACCGGTACGGTGGCGGCCCGGCGCCCCGGCACCAGCGCGGCCAGCACCCCGATCACGGCGGTCGCAACGCCGCACAGCAGTAGCCGGCCCCACGGCATGGTCAGTACCGCGCCCTCTTGGCTCGCTACCGCCACCGCGCCGACCGCGCTGCCGGCGAGCAGCCCGAGCCCCGCGCCCAGCAGGGACACCACCACCGACTCCAGCCGCAGCAGCCGGCCGACGCCCCGCCGGTCCAGGCCGATGGCGCGCAGCATGCCGATCTCCCGGAACCGCTCGGCGACGGCCATGCCCATGGTGTTGGCCACGCCCAGGGCACCGATCACCACGGTGACGCTGAGCATCGCGTACAGGGTGGTGAGCAGCGGCCCGTAGGCGCGGGCGGCTTCCCGTGCCGCGTCGGCGCGGTCCTGGACGAGCAGTGCCGGATTGCCGAGGGTATTCCTGATCTGCCGCTCGAGGGTGCCGAGTTGACCGGGTTCGGCCGTCACCAGGACGGACGTGAGGGCGTCGGAGGAGAGCCCGCCCGGTCCGGTGCGGCCGGCCCCGGGGAGGGCGCTGAGCGGCAGCAGCGCGGGGGACAGCGCCTCGGGCCCGTCGTACACCGCGACGACGCGGTGCTCGGCCCGCTTCCCGCGCGTCCCGTCGGCCTGTTCCGGTACTCCGGTCACCCGGTCGCCGACGTGCCAGCCGTGCGCGGCGGCGGTCTCCGCCGTGACGGCGATGCCCTCGTCGAGCCGGTCCAGTGAGCCCGCGCGCACGGTGAGGCCGCCGATCCGGCCGACCGTGCCGGGATCGACGCCGATGGCCGGGAGGAAGGAGTCGCCGGCGAGCCGCAGCGGCGCGTCGAGGGTGGGGGTGACGGCTGCGACGTGCGGCAGCCGCGCGACGCGGGCCGCCGTGTCGTCACCGATGTCCGCGAAGTCCACCGCGGTGATGCGCAGTTCGGCCGGCATTCCGGCCGCCGCCTCGCGCGCTGCCATGCCGCTCAGCGAGGACAGGGCGACCGTGACGGCGCTGACGAGGGTGAGCCCGACGGTCAGTGCCATGGCGGTGGCGGCCGTACGCCGGGGATTGCGGCGCACGTTGGCCAGCGCGAGGGTGCCGTGGACGCCGGCCAGCCGGGCCATCGGGGCGCGCAGCAGCCGGGTGACGGCCGGCGCGAGCAGCGGGGTGAGCAGCATCAGCCCGGCGAGCAGCACCGGCACGGCGACGGCGAAGAGGTTGGTGCTGCCAGTGGCGGCGAGCACGAGCAGCACGCCGGCGGCGGTGACGGCGCACCCCGCGCGGTTGCGGCGGCGCAGCGAGGCACCGGTCGGCGGTACGGACGTACGCAGCGCCGCGACGGGCGGCACGGCGGCGGCCCGGCGCGCGGGCACGTACGCCGAGAGACAGGTGACGGCGACCCCGACGCCGAAAGCGGCCAGCAGCGGGGCGGGGGAGAGGGGCTGCAGGGGAGCGGCGGTGGTGGTCACGTCGCCGGTGGCACCGAAGAGGCCGCCCAGCGCGGCGGCGACGCCGATGCCCGCGAGATACCCGGCGACGGAGGCGACCGTGCCGAGCAGCGCCGCCTCGGTCAGCACCAGCCGCAGGACGTACGCGCGGGTGGCGCCGACCGCGCGGAGCAGGGCGTGCTCGCGGGCCCGCGCGGCGCTGAGCATGGCGAAGGTGTTGCCGACCAGGAAGCCGGAGATCAGCAGGGCGATGCCGGCGAAGACCAGCAGCAGGGTGCCGATCTTCCTGGCGTCCGGGCTCGCGGCGGCCTCGGCGTCCAACTGCGCCCGGGGGACGGCCTGGAGACCGGCCGGCAGCAGCTTCGCGGCGCGCGCGGCCAGCACGTCCGGCGAGGTGCCGGGGGCGGCGGTGAGGGTGAGGGAGGCGTAGGCGCCGGGCGCGGGCGCGAACTGCCGGGCGGCCGTTGCGGTGTCGAACGCGGTGAGGGTACCGCCGCCGGCGAGCCGGGGATCGTGCGCGGCGAAGACGCCGACCAGCCGGACGCCGCGGACGTGCCCGTTGACGATGACGCGTACCGAGTCGCCCACCCGGTAGCCCGTCCGGCCGGCGGACCGCCGGTCGAGCGCGATCTCGCCGGGCGCGCGCGGGCCGCGCCCCGCCGTCAGCGGATAGCGCGGGTCGGTGCCGCGCCGGTCCGGTACGTAGCCGACGCCCCCGCCGGCCGAGGGCGGGCCGACCAGCTCGCCGTCCGGGCCCACGAGCAGCGCCCGGCCCTCCAGCGTGCCGCGTGCCGCCGCGGCGCCGGGCAGCGCGGCCAGCCGGCGCCGCAGTTCTTCGTCCGGCCGCGGCGGCCCGGCCGCGTCGTGCGCGGCGTCCGGGCCGGGGCGGACCTCGACGGACACGTCGGGCCGCGCGGCCGTCTGCGCCTCGGTCGTCGCCCGCCGTACGGACTCGCCGTACAGCAGGGACCCGCTGACGCAGGCCACGCCGAGCAGCACGGCGAGGAACGGCAGCGCGAAACGCGTCGAGTGGCGCCGGACGGAGCGCAGGGCGGTACGGAGCATCGAAGGGCCTTCGGTGGGGGAGCGGAACGGGGCGGCGGCCGTTCGCCGGCGCCTGCCGACCGATCATCGGACGCTCCGGAGGCCCGGCGGATCGGCCGGAACGCCGACCCGTTCCGCGGCCACTCGGCCGAATGGCCGAGGCGACGGGCGGCCCGCGACCCGTAGCGTGCCGTGCCATGAACCACTTCTTCGGTGACCGGCCCCGGCTGCGGCAGGCCGTGCGCTGCCTGGTGGCGGGCCTGCTGCTGACCGGCCTGGTCCTGGAGGGGCTGGACACCGGCTCCGTGCCACTGGCGGCGGCCTGGGTCGCCTCCGGCGGACTGGCCCTGGCGGCGCTCGCCGTACCCCGCCACCGCTTCACCCCGGCCGCCCTCGCCGCCGTCACGGCGTCCTGCCTGGTGACGCTGGTGAACACGCAGCTCGCCCAGCGCGCCGAGGTCACCTACGGCTTCCTCGAGACCTGCGCCCTGCTGCTGCTCATCGCCCGCGCGCTGTGGCAGCGGCCGCTGCTTCCCGCCTCGCTGGTGGCGGCCGGCGCGACCGCCGCCACCACGGTGATCTTCCTGCGGCTGTCGGCCGAACAGTGGAGCACCGTGGCCGACTTCGTCCTGCCCGCCACCTGGTTCGGCGCGCTCCTCATGGTGGCCCTCGGCCTGTACCTGCGGCTGCTGGACACCCTCCGGGCCCGTGAGCACGAGGCCGGGCTGCAGGAGCAGCGCCTGGAGTACGCCCGCGAGCTGCACGACTTCGTGGCCCACCACGTCACCGCGATCATCGCCCAGACCAAGGCCGTGCGCTTCGCGTCCGCGGCGGGCAACGCGCCCGAACCGGCCGAGCTGGACCGGATGCTGGCCGGCATCGAGCAGGCCGGGTCGCAGGCGATGGACTCGATGCGCAGCATGGTCTCGGTGTTGCGCGACCCCGTCCGGCCCGCCGCCACCCGCCCCGCCGGCGACCTCGGCGGACTGCGCGAACTGGCCGCCGGCTTCTCCGCAGCCGGCCCGGCCGCCACGCTGACGCTCGACCCCCGGCTCGCCGACCGCGGCCTGCCGCCCGGCATCGGCACCACCGTCCTGCACGTGGTGCGCGAGGCGCTGACCAACGTACGCAAGCACGCCCACGGGGCGACCGGCGTGACGATCGACGTCCGGCTGCACGAGGACGGCACCGAGCGGCGGCTCCGGGTGGCGGTGACCGACGACGGGCGGGGCCGGCCGGCGCCCGGCGAACGCCGCGTCACGACGGACCGGGACGCTCACGGGCAGACGGTCCGCGACGGCCGGCGGCCGGGGTTCGGCCTGATGGGGCTGGCGGAGCGGGCCGAGGCGCTCGGCGGGCGGCTCACCGCGGGCCGGGTGGCCGGCGGCGGCTGGACGGTGGGCGCCGACCTCCCCCTGCCGCCCGCGTCCGCCGAGGCCCGTACCGATGAGCCTCTGCGACCCTGACTGCCATGACGATCAGGGTGCTCCTCGCCGACGACCAGGACATGATCCGCTCCGCCTTCCGCATGATCCTGGCCTCCCAGCCGGACATGGAGGTCGTGGCCGAGGCGGCGGACGGCACCACGGCCGTGGCGGAGGCCCGGCGGCTGCGCCCCGACGTGTGCCTGCTCGACATCCGCATGCCCGGTCTCGACGGACTGGAGGCCACCCGCCTCCTGGCGGGCCCGGGCGTTCCCGACCCGCTGAACGTGCTGATCGCCACCACCTTCGACCTGGACGAGTACGTCTACCGGGCGCTGCGCAACGGTGCCTGCGGCTTCCTCCTGAAGGACGGCTCCCCGGCGCTCCTCGTGGAGGCCGTACGGGCGGCGTCCGCGGGCAACGCCCTGATCTCACCCTCCATCACGGTCCGCCTGCTGCGGCACATGACCCCGCGGGGCGCGGCCGCGGGCCCGGAATCCGGGCCCGCGCGCACGCCGAAGCCCGCACCGGCCGCGGAGGCGGCGGGGGCCGTGGGGCCCCGGAGGCCGGCCCGCCCGGCCGAGCCGCTGACCCCACGCGAGACGGACGTCGCCCGGCTGGTCGCCCGTGGCCGTACCAACGAGGAACTGGCCGCCGAGCTGTACGTCTCCCTCTCCACGGTCAAGACCCACCTCGGCAGCATCCAGCGCAAGCTCGCCGCCCGCAATCGCGTCGAAATCGCGGCCTGGGCCTGGGAAAACGGCCTCTGCGGCGGCGACTGAGGAACCCGGGCTTCCGTCCTGCCGATCGTCAACTATAGTTTAGGGCGATCGAGAGGGAGACGTACGTGGCCGCAGTGAACGACAGAGCCGAGGACGGGACGCCGGAGGAGCACTCCGGGGTCTCCGGTGCCGTGCCCGTGCCGGGCCCGGGGGCTCCGTTCGCCGACCGGCTGAACTTCCTCTTCGACCGGGTACGCGCCCCGGGCGCCAAGGAGTTCAGCAACGCGCACGTGGCGCGGACCATCTCCTCCTACGGCGACGACAGCTTCACCGGCGCCTACATCGGCATGCTGCGCAAGGGGGAGCGGACCCCGACGATCACCCTGGTGCCGCTCCTCGCGCGCTTCTTCGGCGTGGAGGCCGGCTACTTCGTCGAGGACGAGATCACGCGGAAGGTCGCCGACCAGTTCGCGCTGCTCCGCAAGCTCAGCGAAGCGGGCGTGCGGGAGATCGCCCTCCGCGCGATGGGACTGTCCGACACCAGCCGCCGCAAGGTCCTCGAAGCGATCGACGCCGTGCGGGAGTCCGAAGGGCTGCCCGGCGGCCCGGGGGAGGACTCGTCGTGAAGGGCAGCGGAGTGCCGAAGTGGAAGGGGAGCCGGATGTGGCGCAGCCGTCGTGACCGCACGGCCGACGAGGTCGAGCGCCGCAGCCGGGCGTTCGTCGCGGAACTGGACCTCCCGCCCGTCGACAGCGTCCTGGACCTGGTGCCGTTCATGGAGGAACGGTCCGGCCGGTCGCTCCGGCTCATGCCCTTCACCCCGGACCCCGCCGACCCCGACGCACTGGACTCCACCGCGCCCTGCGGCATGTGGCTCGCCACCGACACCACCGACTACGTCTTCTACGACACCGGCATCAGCCGCGCGCACGCCGAGATCATCGTCGGCCACGAGTTCGCGCACATGCTCAAGCGGCACCGCGGCACGACCCCGGCCGGCGCCGGGGACCTCGGCGGTCTGATCACCGGCATCGACCCCCGCACCGTTCAGCTCGTCCTGGGCCGCACCCGCTACAACGAACCCGAGGAGTTCGAAGCCGAAATGCTCGGTTCCCTGCTGCAGGAGCACGTGAGCGCCTCCCGCGCCGCGGCCGCCCGCACCGCGGGGGAAGCCGATCCCATCGCCCGTACGCTGCTGCGCTGACCGGACCGGACCGTGAAAGACATACTCCACCCCCTGTGCCTGGCGATCGCCGGCACCGGGTTCCTCTTCCTCCTCCGTGACCTCGGCCGGAGCCGCCGCGACCGCGCCCTGGTCGCGCTGGCCCTCACGTACGGCTTCTCCGCGATCAGTTACGCCGTCTCCCTCACCTGGGTGTGGGTGCGCATCGACGGGATCCTCGGCACCAACGCCTCCGTCCCGCTCGCCCAGAGCTGCGTGATCCTCGTCTTCGCGCTCCAGGCCACCGTCCTCGCGTACTGGTCGAAGCCGGCCGCCGAGGCCCGCCGCCGCAGCCGCGCCCTGCTCGTCGCGGCCGCCGCCGTCATCGCCGGCATGGCGGTGCTGTTCGCGCTGCTCACCCCGGCGACCACGCGCCCCGCCGACTTCGCGACGTACTACGCGCACGACCCCTTCTACCAGGCGTACGTGCTGCTGTACTTCGGCACGTACACCGTCGCCGAGTGCTACCTCGCCCGGTCCTGCTGGAAGTACGCGCGCACCGCGAGCCGCCCGTCGATCGCCTGGGGCCTGCGCCTCATCACCGTCGGCGCGGTCATCACCCTCGGGTACAGCACCATCCGCATCGGCGCGGTCGTCGGGGCCGAAGCCGGCTTCGGCGTCCGGCAGCTGGACCCGTTCGCCTGGGCCTGCGGCGACATCGGCGCCACCCTCACCCAGATCGGGTACTTCCTCCCCACGCTGGCCCGCCGCACCGCGGCCGCCCGCGACTGGACCACCGCGCACCTCCAGTACCGGCGGCTGCACCGGCTGTGGGCCGCGCTGGACCAGGCCGACCCCGGCATCACGCTGCGCCGCCCGGCCTCCCACCGCGGCGAGCTGCTGCGCGGCCGCAGCGCGCACTTCCCCCTGCTGCGCCGCCGCGTGGAGATCCGCCAGGGCCAGAAGCTGCTGCGCCGGTACCTCGACCCGGCAGCACGCGCCGAGTCCGAGACCCGGCGCGCGGCCGAGGGCCTCACCGGTGCCGACCTCGCCGCCGCCGTCACCGCCGACCAGATCAGCGCCGCGCTCCTGCGCCACCGCGCCGACGAGCCGGCCGCGGCCCCCGCCGAGTACGCCGACGCGGAGCTGCCCCTCGACACCACCGAGGACGAACTGGCCCACCTCCAGCGCGTCGCCGCGTACTTCGTCCCGCCGTCCGCGAGCCCGGCCGTCCCCGCCGGCACCATTTCGGGAGCCCGCTCGTGATCCTCCGCCGCACCCTGCTCACCGCCTCGGCGGCCGTCGCCGCCGCGGCCTCCGCCGTCACCCCGGCCGCGGCCCGTACGCGCACCCGCGCGCCCAAGGCCACCGGCGCGCACCTGTACCTGGCGCCCGCGCACGAGCAGCTGACCGCGCTGCGCCGGGGCACGGTCACCAGCCGGGCCCTGCTGGAGCAGTACCTCCGGCACATCTCCCGGGCCAACACCGGCCTGAACGCGGTCGTCACGCTGGACGCCGACCGCGCCCGCGCGGCCGCCGACGAGGCCGACCGCCACCTGGCCGCGACCGGCAGGCCGCTGGGCGCGCTGCACGGCCTGCCGATGACCGTCAAGGACGCGCTGGAGACGGCGGGGATGCGCACCACCAGCGGTTCCCCCGACCTCTCAGGCCATGTGCCGGACCGGGACGCGGACGCCGTCGCGCGGCTCCGCGCGGCCGGCGCGGTCATCGTCGGCAAGACCAACGTGCCGACGATGTGCCAGGACATCCAGACCTCCAACCCGCTCTTCGGCAAGACGAAGAACCCGTACGACGCGGACAGGACGGCGGGCGGCTCGTCCGGCGGCCCGGCCGTCGCCGTCTCCGCCGGCCTCACCGCGCTGGAGGTCGGCTCGGACCTCGCCGGGTCGCTGCGCCTGCCGGCCGCGTACTGCGGGGTGTACGCGCTGCGCACCAGCTTCGGCATCGTGCCGACCCGCGGCCACATCCCGCGCCCGCCCGGCTGGCTCACCAGCTCCGACATGAACACCCTCGGCCCGATCGCCCGCACCCCCGAGGACCTCGACGTCCTGCTGGACGTGCTCGCGGCCCCGGCCCCGGCCGACGCGGCCGCCTGGAGGATCGACCTCCCGGCGCCCCGGCACAAGCGGCTGCGGGACTACCGGATCGGCGTCTGGCGCGACGACCCGTACTGCCGCGTGGACCGGGACACCCGGGAGCTGCTGGACCGGGTCGCCGGGCTGGTCCGGTCCGCCGGTGCCACGGTCGACGACACCGCCCGCCCGGTGGACCTCGCCGACAGCGACGAGCTGTTCCAGCGCCTCATGTACGCCACGGCGAGCGCGACCGCCACCGACGAGGGGTTCGCCGCCGACGTCGAGGCCGCGGAGAAGACCCCGGCCGACGACCCGAACGGCCTGTACCTGCACGCGCGCACCATGCGGCACCGCGACTGGCTGCGCGCCAACGAGGAGCGCGAGAAGCTGCGCGTGCGCTGGGCCGACTACTTCGCGCGCCACGACGTGCTGATCACGCCGGCCACCCCGACCGCGGCAGTGGAGGACCAGACCGCGACCCCGGTCCCGCAGCGGTACATCACCGTGGACGGGGAGCGGCGGCCGTACTTCGACCAGACGGCCTGGCTGAACATGGCGGGCCACGTCAGGCTGCCGGCCGTCGTCGTCCCCGCCGGGCGGACCGCCGCCGGACTGCCGCTGGCCGTCCAGATCATCGGTCCCTACCTGGCCGACCGCACGGTCCTCGACCTGGCCAAGCACCTGGCGCGGCTGCTGCCCGAGCCGGTGCGGCCACCCTCGTTCACCGCGTGAACGGGGGCACCTGACCCGGGTCCGTCCGGCCTCCACGGGGGTGGGGCAGGACGGGCCCGCACGACAGAGGGCCCCGGGGAGACCCGGGGCCCTCTGTGCTGTCCGCCGGGCCGCGGGCACCTGCGTGGCGCCCGGCCCGTGACGGCACGGTAAGAGCCCGGATACCGACGGGGGATACGGCATCCGGGCAATGATCAGCTTAGCCGGGCGGACTCGGCCGCTGCCACCGGGTCGCGAGAAGTCGCCCCCTCGCGCGGCGCGCCGCGGTCACCGCCCGGCAGCGTCCACGTCCTCCGCGTCCTCCGCACCGTCCGTCGTCGGCCCCTGGAGCCGGGCCATGGCGGAGCTCATGTGCGCGTGCAGGATGGCCAGTGCCGCTTCGGTGTCGGCGCGTTCGATGGCGTCGACGATGGGCGCGTGGTGGGCCGCCGACATGGTGAGTTCGCGCTGTTCGCCGGCCGCGCTCATCACGACGACGCGGGTGGGTCCCTCCAGGTGGCGCCAGGTGGTCACCAGCATCGAGTTCTCCGACAGCTCGCACAGCCGGAGATGGAAGGCGAGGTCGGCCTCCATCTGCGCCGCGAGATCGCCGGGCGACTCGAACGCCTTCTCCAGGCGCTGCAGGGCCTCGCGCAGCGCGGACACCGCCGCGCCGCGGTCGGGGGAGGCGATGACCTGGGCCACGGCGAGCCCTTCGAGGGCCTCGCGGACCTGGAACAGCTCGCGTACCTCGCGCGGGGACAGGGCTCGCACCCGGAGCATGCCCCGGGCGCCCGCGACGACCAGCCCCTCCTGCTGGAGGTGGCGCAGCGCTTCGCGCACGGTGCCGCGGCTGACCGACATGCGGGAGGCGATCTCCACCTCGCCCAGGTGGTCTCCGGGCCGGTACTGACCGGTGGTGATCGCGGCGCGCAGGGCCACCAGGGCGCGTTCGCGCAGCGTCGACCGGTCGAGATTCGGCAGGGCCGGTACGGTCACGGCCGTTTCCCCCTTCAGCGTTGTACGGCTTCGAAAGTCTACTGTCAACAGTCAACTTCCGATCGTCCGAGGCGTTGACAAGCACCATCGCGGCACTCAGTATCGACACCGCCTGTTGACTGTTAACAGTCAACATTGCAGGCAGGTGCACTGCGATCAAGGAGGATCCGCATGGTCAGCTCCATGCCACCGCCCCCGCCACCACCCGCCCGGCCACGGGCCGAGGGCTCACCGGAACGCCGCAGGGTCGCCGTCGGCTGTGGTGTCGGCGCGGTCATCGAGACGTACGACTTCATCGGCTTCGGCACGGCGGCGGCGCTCTACTTCGGGGACGTCTTCTTCCCCGGGTCCGAACCGCTGGCCGCGCTGCTGCTGTCCTTCGCCACGCTGGGCATCGGCTTCGCCGCCCGGCCGCTGGGCGGCATCATCGCCGGCCACCTCGGCGACCGGATCGGCCGCAAGCCGGTCCTCGTCGGCTCCCTGCTGATCATGGGCGTTGCCACCGTACTCATCGGCTGCCTGCCCACGTATCAGATGGTCGGCCTCTGGGCGCCGGTGCTGCTGGTCATCGTGCGCGTCGTCCAGGGCCTCGCCTTCGGTGCCGAGTGGGGCGGCGCCATCCTGATGACCTTCGAGCACGCCCCCTGGCGCAAGCGCGGCCTCTACACCGGCATCACCCAGGCGGGCTTCCCCGTCGGCCTGCTGCTCTCCAACCTCGCCTTCCTGGTCAGCACCCGCACGCTGGACGGCTCCTGGGCCTGGCGGGTCCCCTTCCTGCTCAGCGCCGTACTGATCGCCGTCGGCATCGCCATCCGGCTGAAGATCGACGAATCGCCGGAGTTCGAGGAGCTCAAGGAGTCCGGCCAGGTCGCCAGGAATCCGCTGCTGGAAGTGGTGCGCGAGGACTGGCGCAACGTGGTGCGCGCCTTCTGCCTGCGGACCACCGAGACCGCCGGCTACGCGGTCTCCGTCACCTTCGTCCTGTCCTACCTCGACGACGGCACCGCACCGGACGTACCGGGCACCGTCTCCCTCACGGCCCTGGTGACGGCCGCCGCGCTCGGCATCCTCGCCACCACCGGCTGGGGCGCGCTCTCCGACCGCGTCGGGCGGCGCCCGGTGTACCTGCTGGGCTCGGCGGTCACCCTGCTGTGGGGCGTCCCGATGTTCCTGCTGGTCGGCACCGGGAGCGCGGTGCTGGTCCTGCTCACGTTCGTGGTCAGCTACTGCGTCTGCCAGAACGCACTGGCAGGCGTTCAAGGCGCCTGGTTCTCCGAGCTGTTCGCCACCAAGACCCGCACCGCCGGCACCTCCCTCGCGTACCAGCTCTCCGCGGTCGTCTCCGGCTTCACCCCCATGATCGCCACCGCCCTGTACTCCGCCACCGGCTGGGCGGGCCCCGCCGTCCTGTTCAGCGCGTACGGGCTGCTCGGTCTGCTGGCCACGCTGACCACCCGCGAGACCTGGGGCCCGGCGGACCGGGCGCAGGCCGGCCGTGCCGCGAGCGGAACCCCGGCAACGGTGGCCGCCTCCGCCGGCACCGGCGGCGGCTGACCGGCACCGCCCCGCACACCCGACGGCCCCGGCGCCCGGCGGCCCGGCCCGCCGTTCCCTCTTCACCAAGGAGCACGCAAGAGTGACCACCACCGACCCCGCACCCGCACCCGTGGCCGGCGCCGACGGCTCCGGACCGGCCGGCCGCGCACAACGCCTCGACGCGCTGCGCGACGCGGCGTACCGCATCCGGCGGCACGCCCTGGACATGGGCGAGGTCCAGGGCCAGGGCTACATCGGCCAGGCGCTCGGCGTCGCCGACATCCTCGCCGTCGCCTACAAGGACGTACTCAACCACCGCCCCGAAGAGCCGGGTTGGCCGGAGCGCGACCGCTTCCTGCTCTCCATCGGCCACTACGCCATCGCCCTGTACGCGGCGCTCGCCGAAGCCGGTGTCCTCGACACCGACGAGCTGACGACGTACGGCAGCGACGACTCACGGCTGCCCATGTCCGGCATGGCCTCCTACACCCCCGGCATGGAGATCTCCGGCGGCTCGCTCGGCCACGGCCTCGGCGTCGCGACGGGCATGGCCCTCGGCCTGCGCCACCGGGGCAGCCCGGCCCGCGTCTACAACCTGCTCTCCGACGGCGAGCTGGACGAGGGCTCCACCTGGGAGGCCGCGCTGGCCTGCGCCCACCACGGCCTGGACAACGTCACCGCCATCGTCGACGTCAACGCGCTCCAGGCGGACGGTCCCACCGCGGGCGTGCTGCGCACCGAGCCCGTCACCGCGAAGTGGGAGGCGTTCGGCTGGCGCGCGCTCCGCGTGGACGGCAACGACATCGACGCGCTCGTCACCGCCTTCGACGCCCTGCGTGCCCACCGCGGCTCGCCCTCCGTCCTGGTCTGCGACACCCGCATCGGGCACGGCGTACCCCTGCTGGAGACCCGGGAGAAGGCGCACTTCATGCGGGTCGGCGAGGACGAGTGGCAGATCGCGCGCGACCAGCTGGACCAGACCCACCGCACCCGGAAGGGAACCGACGCATGACCGCCCGCGCAACGGCCGCCCCGCGCAGGCTCACCACCTCGGCGATGATCGCCTCCATCGCGGAGGAGGGCCAGCGCACCACGAAGGCGCCCTTCGGCCACGCGCTGGCCCGGCTGGCCGAGGAACGCCCGGAGATCGTCGGACTCTCCGCCGACCTGGCCAAGTACACCGACATGCATGTCTTCCGCGAGGCCCACCCGGACCGGTTCTTCCAGATGGGCATGGCCGAACAGTCGATGCTGGGCGCCGCCGCCGGCCTCGCGGAGGTGGGCCTGACCCCCTTCGCCTCCACCTACTCCGTCTTCGCCACCCGCCGCGCGTACGACTTCCTCTGCCTGGACATCGCCGAGCCCGGCCTCAACGTCAACGTGGTCGGCGCGCTGCCCGGCCTCACCACCGGCTACGGCCCCAGCCACCAGGCCACCGAGGATCTCGCCATCCTGCGCGGCATGCCGGGGCTGACCATCGTCGACCCGGCCGACTCGGTGGACATCGAGCAGGCCGTACCGGCCCTGGCCGCCACCCCGGGCCCGACGTACCTGCGGCTGCTGCGCGGTGCCGTGCCCACCGTGCTCGACGAGTACGACTACCGCTTCGAGCTGGGCAAGGCGGCGGAGCTGCGCACCGGCCGCGACGTGCTCTTCATCTCCACCGGCCTGATGACGACCCGCGCGCTGACCGCCGCGCAGGAACTGGCGGCCGACCACATCGACGCGGCCGTCCTGCACGTCCCCACCGTCAAGCCGCTGGACACCGAGGCGATCCTGCGCGAGACGGCGAAGGGCCGCCTCGTGGTGACCCTGGAGAACCACACCGTCATCGGCGGCCTGGCCGAGTCCGTCGCGTCCTGCCTGGCGTTCGCCGGCGCGGGCGTGCGCATCGTGCCGATCGGCCTGCCCGACGCGTTCCTGGCCGCGGGCGCGCTGCCCACCCTGCACGACCGCTACGGCCTGTCCGTCGCCGCCATCAAGGCGCGCGTACGGGAGGAACTGTGACCAGCTCCCTTATTGCGGGTCTCGATCCGCGGGTCGGCTGCAGCACCATCACACTGCGCGGCCTTCCCCTGGACCGGGCCCTGCGGCACATCTCGGAGGCCGGTTTCGGCGAGGTGGATCTCGGCGCGCTGCCCGGAGTGTGCGACCACGTTCCCGTACCGCTGCCCGAGGACCACGTCGAGCCGCTGGCCGAGACGGTCCGGGCGAGCGGGCTGCGCGTACGCACCGTCAACGCGGACATCGGCCCGCCGGCAGAGCTGGCGGCGGAGCCCGCGCCCATCGAGGAGCGGCTGCGCCCGCTGGTGCGCCTGGCCCTGCTGGTCGGTGCCCCGGCCCTCACCCTGCCGTGCGGAGCACACGGTACGCACACCCCTGCCCACGAGGAGGGGCCCGCCATTCAGGCGGTCGCACAGGCCCTGTCCTTCGCGGCGCGGACCGTGACCGCCGAGGGACCGGCCCTGTACGTCGAGGCACCGCACCTGTTCCGGCTCTGCCACGACCTGCCCCGCGCCCGGCAGTTGGCAGAGGCCCTGGGCAGTGCGCCGGTCGGACTCGTCCTGGACACCAGCCATGTCGTGGCCGCCGGCGGCGACTGCGTCGAGGCCGCGCGTGCCTTCGGCGAGCGGCTGACCCACGTCCATCTGCGGGACGCCGTACCGGGCGACATCCACCGCAGCATCGGCCGCGGCGACGTGGACTTCGCCGCGCTCATCCACCACCTGGAGGCGGCCGGTTACGACGGCCACTACAGCCTCGAACTCGAAACCCACGACGTACCGGACGACCGGCGCCCCGCCGAGGCCGCCCGGGCAGGCGCGGCGATCTCCGGCCTGCTGCGGGCCGCGCCCCGCCCCACCACCCGCTGAACCACCCACTGAACCACCCACTGAACCCGGAGGACACCGCCATGAGCACCCCCGTCACCCCTGCCCGTACCGCCCTCGTCACCGGCGCCGGATCGCGGCGCGGCATCGGCCGGGCCACCGCGCACGCACTGGCCGCCGACGGCTACCACATAGCCGTCCTCGACCTGGACAAGGATGCCGCGCAGGAAGCCGCCGAGGAGGTGGCGGCGGCCCACGGCGTGCAGGCGCTGGGCCTGGCGGCCGACGTCACCGACGCGGAGGCGGTGCACACCGCCGTGCAGGCCGCCGAGGCCGCGCTGCCGCCGCTCGGCGCGCTGGTCAACAACGCCGGCATCACCTCGCCGACCCGCTTCCTCGACGTCTCGGCCGAGGAGTGGGACCGCATCTTCGACGTCAACGTCCGCGGCACCTTCCTCGTCACCCGCCGGGTCGCCCCCGGCATGGCCGAACGCGGCTTCGGCCGGATCGTCCACCTGTCGTCGGTCTCGGCCGAACGCGGCGGCGGTGTCTTCGGCGGCGTTGCCTACTCGGCCGCCAAGGCCGCCCTGCTCGGCTTCTCCCGCGCCCTGGCCAGGGAACTCGGCCCCGCCGGCGTCACCGTCAACTCCGTGGCACCCGGGCTGATCGACACCGACATCACCGCCGGCAAGCTCGACCCCGCACGCAAGGCCGCCATGATCGAGGACATCCCCGCCCGCCGCGCCGGCAGCGTCACCGACGTCGCCGACGTGATCGCCTTCCTCGCCCGCCCGGCCTCCGGCTACCTCACCGGCGTCACCTACGACATCAACGGCGGGTCGCACATCCACTGAGGTTGCGCTCATCGCCGGGGCCGGTCATGGCCGGGGCCGGCCTCCGGCCCGGTGGCGACGGAGCGGGATGCGGTCGAGGTCGTTGCCCACCACGACCCGGCCGCTGAACCCCCGTTGGGCGCGGCGTCTCCACGACGCGTCGGAGACCAGGAAGGTGTCCGCCGGGACGAGGTGGGTGAGCACCAGGGTGGCGACCCCGCAGCGTTCCGCGAGGGGGCCGATCAGGGTGACGTCGGTGTGCGCAGCGGCGAAGTGGTCGAGCAGCGCCTGGCCGTACCCCGTGCTGTTCCGGTAGAAGTCGAGGTCGATGACCTCGTGCACGAGGACGTCGGCACCGCGGGCCAGCCGTACGACGTTGTCGGACGGAGCGGTGTCCCCGGAGAACACCACCGAACCGTCCGGGGTGTCGAACCGGTAGGCGAAGCACGGGAAGACCAGGCCGTGCGGGACGAGCACGGCGGTGACGCGCACCGTGCCGTCGTCCATGACCAGGAACGGCTCCATGTCCGGAGCCCGGTTCCGCAACGGGTCGGCGCCCACGTCCGGCAGCTCGATCTCGTGCACCCGCGCGGCCCCGCCGGGGCCCGGCGCACCGGACTCGCGCAGGAAGATGTTGCAGCTGTAGGCGTTGGCCTCGACCGACTTGTCCGTCAGGCCCTTGAGGCCGGGGGTGGGGTCGGCCGGGTCGATGGTCGCCGGTGGTTGCGAGCCGTGGGCGGGCGGCAGCGCCCCCGCGGGGCCGGGACCGTAGGCGTCGAAGGGCGTGCGGATCGCGTCCCCGACGTCGTTGACGCCGTGCGCCGCCAGCAGCAGGAAGTTGGCGTAGTCGGCGGTGTGGTCGGCGTGCAGATGGGTGAGGAACACGGAGTCGAGGTCCCGGAACCGCAGCCCGGTACGGCCGTACTGGGTGACGGCCGAGCGGCCGCAGTCGACGACGTGGACCCGGCCGCGTACGGACAGCGCCGAGGCCGTGCCGGTACGGGTCGTGACGGGCGGCGGCCCGCCCGCCGTGCCGAGCAGGAAGAGTACGGACTCGGCGTCGTCGGGCGGCGCGGGGCGGACGGGCGCCGGTGCGGCGGCCGCTGCGGGCTGAGCGGTGCCGAGCGCGGCGGTACCACCGGTGGCGAGCGCCGCGGCCGAGGTGCCCAGCAGCCGGCGCCGGGTGAGCGCCGAGCCGTCGCGTGGGGCGGGGCCGGGCGCTGCGGAGAGTGGGCGGGCAGGCTGCGCACGCTGAGAAGACGACATGACCATGGCTCCCGGGAGGCGTGGACGGGTCCCGGCGAGCATAGAGATAGTTAAGCCCTTAGGGAATGCCCTTGGGGAACGGTCTTCACGCCTCCGGCTTCCGGCGCCGCGGCGGCCCACTGAGGCGTGGGGCCGCCGCGGTGTCGGGGCGGCGCGACCGGTCGGGGTCCTACGCCGCGGTGGTGGCGCCCGAGGCCGGGCCGAAGGCGGGGGCGGGGATGCGCTCGGGGGAGAGCAGGACCGAGGGCCGGCCGTCCACGCCCTTGGGCACGTCGCCGTCGACGGTGACCCGGCGGAGCTTGCGCGGGTGGTCGTCGGAGTCGTCGACGCCGTAGTGCTGCGTGGCGCGGTTGTCCCAGATCGCCACGTCGCCCACCTGCCACTGCCAGCGCACGGTGTTCTCCGGCCGCTCGACGTGGGCCTGGAAGAGGTTCAGCAGGGCGCGCGAGTCGGCGCCGGTGAGGCCGACGAAGCGCTGCAGGAAGTTGCCCAGCAGCAGCGTGCGTTCGCCGGTCTCCGGGTGCACGCGCACCACCGGGTGCTCGGTGCGGAACGTGGTCGAGGTGAAGACCTCGCGGTAGTGGGACAGCTGCTCGGGCACCGGGTTGGGGCGGAGCGCGGCGTAGTCGTAGTCGTTGGTGTGCTCGGCGCGGAGGCTGTCGGCCAGGGCGCGAAGCGGCGCGGGCAGGTTGCTGTACGCGGTCGCGGTGTTGGCCCACAGGGTGTTGCCGCCGTAGGGCGGGATGACGACGGCGCGGAGGATGGAGAAGGCCGGGTAGGCGGGGACGAAGGTGACGTCGGTGTGCCACTGGTTGGCCCGGCCGCCGTGGTCGGAGTCGATGCCGAGGGAGTAACGGCCGTCCGCCGAGGGGACGGTGGGGTGCGCGACCGGGTCGCCGAGGAGCCTGCCGAACGCCTCGTGGCTCTCCTCGTCCAGGTGGTGCTGGTCGCGGAAGAAGACGACCTTGTGCTCCAGCAGGGCGGCGCGGATGGCGGCCACCGTCTCCGGCGCGAGGTCGCCGCCGAGGCGTACTCCGGAGACGACGGCGCCGAGGCGGCCGCCGACCTTCTGCACGGTGAGCTGCGCGGGCGCGGACGTGGTGGAGGTCATGACGGGGGTCCCTTCGGGGAAGCGGGCGGGGGTGAGCGGGCAGGGGGCGGACGGGAGCGGTGCGGGCGGGCATCGGTACGTACGGGCACCGGTGCGGGCGGGTATGGGCGGTCCGGGCGGGTGCCGGTGGTCCGGGCGGTCCGGGCGGTCCGGGCGTCCAGGGTGGTGCGGGAGGTGCGGGCGGCCCGGGATTGATTCGACTCGGAGCGGAAGTAATTACGGCGCGCGGCGGCCGGGACGCGGACGCGCGATGAACGCGTGAGGGACGCGGTGTACGGAGCCGGAAGGAGCAGGGCGCTCAGCCGCAGTGCAAGGAGCAGGGCGCTCAGCGGCAGCGCGTCGCGCCGGAGCGGCTCGTACACGCCGCCGAGGCGAGGCGCCCCAGGTCGATGTGGAGCCGCGGGACGAGAACGGTCGTCGCGGTCATGACCGGGAGCGTGGCAGTGCCCGCGGAAGCGCGTCAAGCGCCGGTGGCCTCCCCGCAGGGCCCGCGCGGATGATTCAATCGGCGTCCGAGCCGGGGCAGTCGTGCCCCGCGCCCACCCCCGTAGAACCCGCTCCCACCTGCGGATACGGCCGGTGCTTACGGGTGGCGGGGGAGCGCGGCCGGCGCTCGGGCACCCGTCGCCGCACCGGCGGCGGAATTTCACACTGCGGCAATACGGCAGCCCGCGGGAACGAGGAAGGCCGACCGATGACGCTTGCCCACCCCGGTCCGCGCATGACGGGTGACGGACGCCGCGAGGCCAACGCCGCCGCCGTCCTGCGTACGGTGCTCGACCACGGCCCCGTGGCACGCAGCGGCATCGCCGGACTCTCGGGCCTGAGTCCGGCGGCCGTCTCCCGGCAGTGCACCGACCTCGCCCGGCTCGGCCTGGTGCGCGAGGTGCCGGGCCTCGCCTCGAGCGGTGCCGTGGGCCGCCCGCAGGTCCCCGTCGACCTGCACACCGCCGACGGCGGCCCGGTCGCCGCCGGGGTGCACATCGGCGTGCCCGCCTCGACGTTCGGCATCGTGGACCTGCGCGGCAGGGTGCTGGCCCGGCAGGTCTTCCCCCACGACGGCATCGCCGCCGAGCAGCTCCAGGACCAAGTACTCGGCGCGCTGCGGGAGTTCGTCACCGCGAGCGCGGCCGGGCGGCCGGTCCTCGGCGTGGGCGCGGCGATGGGCGGCTGGATCGAACCGGGCGGCGGCACCGTGGTCCGGCACGACCTGCTCGGCTGGCGCGGCCGCCCGCTCGGTGCCGCGCTCGCCGCACGGCTGGGGATGCCGGCCGGGGTCGACAACCACGCCCGCGCCATCGCCCAGTCGGAGATCCTGTTCGGACGGCCCGCGGCCCGCCGCAGCCTGGTGCACCTCTTCGTCGGCAACGTGGTGGACGCCGCCGTCGGCATCGCCGGTGTGGTGCACCGCGGGCCCCGCTCGGGCGCCGGTGACGTGGCCCATCTGCCGGTCCCCGACTCCACCGTGGTCTGCGGCTGCGGACGGGCCGGCTGCCTCGGCGCGACCGCCTCCGACACCGCGACGGCACACACCGCGGTGCGCCGCGGCATCCTCCCCGTACCGGATGCCGCGCTGCTGGTGGAGGCCGCGGCGGCCGGGGACGCGCGGGCGGACCGGCTGCTGCGCGAGCGGGCCAGGGCGGTCGGCCGGGCCGCCGCGCTGCTGATGGACGTGCTCAACCCCGACCTCGTGGTGGTCACCGAGATGTCCAGCCTGCGCGAACCGGCGTACCTGGAGGAGATCCGGGGCGCCGCCGTCGACCTCTCGCACGTGTGCGACGACCCGGAACGCGTCGTCGGTCCGCATGCCGGACGGGACGTACTGCCGGTGGCGGCGGGCACCGTCGTGCTCAGCCCGCTGTTCCGGCGGCCGCTGCGGACCGCCGGCGAACCGAGTGCACAGAGCGGCCACACACCCGAAACAATTGACGATGCGTCAGCAATGGGCGCCGGTTGACCTGCCGCGCGGGGCACTGTCATATTGCTCGCGTGAATCCGGACATGCGCCTCGTCGCCCGCAGGCACGTCGACCTCTGTCGGCAGGCCAGCGCGGTCTGTGCCGTCCGTAGCTGATTCCCCCACTTCCCCCTTCTGAAGGCCGGCCGCCCCGCCCGCTCGCACGCGGGCGCCGGGCCGCCGCGAGCCCACTGCGCCAGCGCCGCCGACCCGTCGTGCGTACCCCGGCCCATGCCGGTACACGTGCCGTCGGCCCGTGATTGCTGCCGCAGCGGAACGAACTCGTGGCGCCGGCCGCCCACCCCGCCACCCGACCCCAGGCAGGCCAGCCATGACCGAGCCGTACCCTTCGCCCCCTCCTCATCCGTCCCGGCGCGGCACCCTGCGTGCCGCCGGCGCCGGCGCCCTGCTGCTCGGACTGGGCCTGACCGGCTGCCGTTCGGCGGTGTCCGCTTCGGCGTACCGGGCCGAAGACGGCGGCCCCCGCCGGGGCGGCACCGTCACCGTGGCCATCAACAGCGACTTCACCCCCGCCCTGCTGTTCTCCCAGAGCTCCCAGGCCCTGCAGAACCGGCTGCTGTTCAACACCCTCACCCGGTACGACGACGCGCTGCGGCCGCACCCCGAACTCGCCACGTCCTGGACGTACGCGAAGGACGGCCGCAGCATCACCCTGCGGCTCAGGGACGACGTGACCTACCACGACGGGCGCCGGTTCACCGCCGACGACGTCATCTTCGCGGTGCGCAACCTCCAGGACCCGCAGCGCGCGGCGCAGTTGCGGGCGACCGCTGCCGCCGTCACCGGCTTCGAGAAGCGCGGCGACCACGAACTGGTGCTGAAGCTGGCCCACCCGGTGACCAACCTCTTCGACCTCTTCGAATTCATGATCATCCCGGACCGGCGCACCGTCGACCAGGCCGTCACCGGGCGGACCCTCAACGGCACGGGCCCCTTCCGGCTGAAGAAGTGGAGCCCCGGCGCCGGCCTGAGCCTGACCCGCAACGACCGGTACTTCAAGCCCGGCCGCCCCTACCTCGACGTGGTGGAACTCCGCGTCATCCCGCAGGCCGAGGCACTGATCTCCTCGCTCCGCTCCGGCCAGTCCCAGCTCTCCTACCAGGTGCCGGGCAAGAGCATCCGCACCGTACGGGACAACCCCGACCTGGTCGTCACCACCTACGACACCGGCGCAGGCGCCAGCTACCTCGGCGTGAACACCACCATCCCGCCGTTCGACGACAAGACCGTCCGCCAGGCCCTGGCCTGGGCGGTGGACCGCGAACGCATACTCGAGCAGTCCCTCGGCGGCTACGGCCTGGCCTCCGCGGCGCCCTGGCCCAAGTCGTCCCCGGCCTACACCGAGGCCAACCGCACCCACTACACCCACGACCCCGCCAGGGCCCGCCGGCTGCTGAAGTCCGCGGGCCACAGCAGACTCACCGCGCCGCTGCTCCACCTCGACTCGCCCGAGTCCACCGCCATCGCCGAGGCCGTCCAGTACGACCTCCGGCAGGTGGGCGTGCACGTCACCCTGCAGCCCACCGACCCCGCCACCGGGCAGAAGAAGCTCATCTCGCAGGGCATGCCGGCCCTGTGGACCATGGACCACGGCTTCGCCCAGATCCACCCTGCCACCCTCGCCGTCAGCGCGTACCCCTTCAACGAGGCCAAGAACACCTCCAAGTACCGCTCGCGGCACTACACGAAGGTGGTGCGGGAGGCATGGACCGCCGCCGGTGCCTCCACCGCACGGCAGCACGCACTGGCCCAGCGCGTCTCCGACGTCCTGCTCGACGAGGCGTTCCTCATCGACCTCGTCGTCCAGGGCAGTGTGCAGGTCGCCAGTGCCGAGCTGCACGGCGCCACGCTCAACAAGTTCTTCTACCTCGACCTCGACGACGCCTACCTGGTGTGATCATGCGCAGCTACCTCCTCAAGCGGCTGCCGTCCGCGCTCCTCGTCCTGGTCCTCGCCTCCGTCCTGATCTTCGCCATCCTGCGGCTGATCCCCGGCGACCCCGCCAGCGCCCTGGCCGGGCCCGACGCCGACGCCGCCACCGTTGCGGCCCTCCGCGAACGGCTCGGCCTGGACGAACCCCTGCTCGTCCAGTACGGCGCCTGGCTCGGCGGCCTCGTCACCGGCGACCTCGGCCCCTCGTACGTGATCGGCGGGGACACGGCGGACCTCATCACCGGCGGACTCGGCGCCACCGCCGAACTCACCCTGGGCGCCCTCCTGTTCACCGTCGTGCTCGGCACCGCCTTCGGCGTGCTCGGCGCCGCGTCCCGCAGCGGCTGGGTCCGCACCGCGGTACGCGTCGCCACCACCGGCGCACTGGCCGTCCCGCCGTTCGTGACCGGAGTGCTGCTCGTCCTGCTCTTCGCCGTGGCCGTCCGCGCCCTGCCGGCCGGCGGCCGGGTGCCCCTGCTGGAAGCCCCCGACCTCGCCGTGCAGTACCTGCTGCTGCCGTCACTGTGCCTCGCGCTGCCCAGCGCCGCCGTCGTCGGCCGCTACCTCAAGGACGGCATCGAGCGGGCCCTCGGCGAGGACTACGTCCGCACCGCCACCGCCGGGGGCGTCGCGCCGCGCCGGGTGCTGTGGCGGCACGCCCTGCCCAACGCACTGCCGCCCGTCGTCACCGTCCTCGGCATGCAGACCGGCCAACTCCTCGGCGGCGCCGTCCTGGTGGAGGCCATCTTCGCCTGGCCGGGACTCGGCCAGCTCGCCGAACAGGGCCTCATCCGCCGCGACTACCCGGTCGTCCAGGACCTGCTGCTCCTCCTGGTCACCGTCTTCGTCCTCGTCCAGCTGCTCACCGACCTCGTCTACGCCTGGCTCGATCCCCGGATCAGGTGGGAGTGACCGACATGACCACCACCACACCGGCCCCCGGCACCGCCCCGGCCGCCACGCCCGCCACCGGCAGGACCGCCAGGGCCCGCCGCCACCCCTACCTGGCGGCGCTGCGCACCGCGCGCGGCCGCACCGGCCTCGCCCTCGTCGCGCTGATCGTGCTCGGCGGGCTCCTCGCGCCCCTGCTCACCGGCCACGACCCCACCGAACAGAGCGGCCTGGGCCTGGCCGCGCCCGGCACCGCCGGCCATCCGCTCGGCACCGACGACCTCGGCCGCGACCTGCTCAGCCGGGTGCTGTACGGCATCCGCACCGACCTGGGCGTGATCGCCCTGGCGGTGCCGCTCGGCGCCCTGCTCGGCTGCCTCTGCGCGCTGCCGGCCGCGGCCCACCCGGTCGCCGACACCGTCGTACAGCGCGTCTTCGACCTGATCCTCGCCTTCCCCGGGCTGATCCTCGCGCTCGCCGTCACCGCCGTGCTCGGCCCCGGCCGGCTGCCCGTGATCCTGGTGATCGCCCTCGCTGAAATCCCCGTCTTCGGCAGGCAGTTGCGCGGCGGCATCCTCGTCCAGCGAGAGCGCGAGTACGTCGTCGCCGCGCGCGTCGGCGGCACCTCGGCACCGCGCGCACTGGTCCGCCACATCCTGCCCAACGCGGCCGACCCGCTCGTCGTCCAGCTCGCCCTCTCGCTCACCGTCGCGGTCTTCCTCGAAGGCGCGATGAGCTTCCTGGGCGTCGGCGTCCGGCCCCCGGAGCCCACCCTCGGCAGCGTGCTGAGCCAGTCCATGCCGTACCTCTCCGACGCCCCGCAGTACGCCGCGGGCCCGCTGCTCGCCGTGACCGCGCTCGTCCTCGGGCTGTCGCTGCTGGCCGACGCCCTCAACCGGGAGACCCGCCGATGACCACCGCCCAGACCGGCCCCCTGACCGAGGAGCGGCCCGCGCACCCCGATGCCGCACTGCTGGAAGTACGCGGCCTCAGCGTGGAGTTCACCGGGCCCGACGGCGAGCCCGTGCGGGCCGTGCGCGACGTCTCCTTCACCCTGCGGCGCGGCGAGACCCTGGCCGTCGTCGGCGAGTCCGGCTCCGGCAAGTCGACGACCGCGTTCGCGGCGGCCCGGATGCTGCCCGGCACCGGCCGCGTCACCGGCGGCTCGGTGCTCCTGGACGGCGAGGACCTGACGGCGGCGGGCGAGCGCCGGCTGCGCGCCGTACGCGGCGCCCGCATCGGCATGGTCTTCCAGGACCCGATGACCTCCCTGAACCCGGTGCTCACCGCCGGCACCCACCTGGATGAGGTGCTCCGCGCCCACGGGTACGGCGACCGCGCGGCGCGCCGGGCCCGCGCCGCCGAACTCCTCGGCCTGGTCGGCATCCCCGAGCCGGAGCGGCGGCTGGACGACCATCCGCACCGGTTCTCCGGCGGCCAGCGCCAGCGCATCCTCATCGCCATGGCGCTCGCCGGCGAACCGGACGTACTGATCGCCGACGAGCCCACCACCGCACTCGACGCCACCGTCCAGGACCAGATCCTCAGCCTGCTCACGGACCTGAACCGGCGCACCGGCACGGCCCTCGTCCTCATCTCGCACAACATGGGCGTGGTGGCCCGCACCTGCGAGCGCGTGCTCGTGATGTACGGCGGATCGGTGGTGGAGGACGGCCCCACCGCCGAGGTGCTGACCCGGCCGCGCCACCCCTACACCGCGGGCCTGCTCGCCGCCGTACCCCGGCTCTCCGCGCCCTCGGGCACCCGCCTGACCGGCATCCCCGGCAGCCCGCCCGACCCCGCGCGGCCGCCCGCCGGCTGCGCCTTCGCCGAGCGCTGCCCGCTCGCCGAGGACGGCTGCCGCACCACCCGGCCGCCCCTGGTCACCGTCGCCGAGGGGGTGCGCGCCGCCTGCCCGCCGGCCGCCGCGCGCACGGCACCGCTCGCCGCTCCGGTCGCGGCCGAGCGCATCGACCGCCCCGCACCCGGCGCGACCGTGCTGGCCGCCGAGGACGTACGCAAGGTCTACGGAGGGCGCGGACTCGCCCGGCGGACGACGGGCTTCACCGCGCTGGACGGGGTGTCCCTGACCCTCGCGGCGGGGGAGACCCTCGGCATCGTCGGCGAGTCCGGATCGGGGAAGTCGACCCTCGCCCGCGTCCTGGCCCACGCGCACCCGGCCGACGCCGGCACCCTGCGGCTGCACGGCCGGGACGTCACCCGGCCGTCCCGCGCCGGGCTGCGCGAGGTGCGGCGGTCCGTGCAGATGGTGTTCCAGGACCCGTACGCGTCCCTCAACCCCCGCATGACGGTGGGTCAGGTCGTCGCGGAACCACTGGCGGCCCTCGGTCTCGGCGACCGCCGGACACGGGAGGCGAGGGTCGCCGAGCTGCTCCGGCAGGTCGGCCTCGACCCCTCCGCGGCGGCCCGGCACCCGCGCGCCTTCTCCGGCGGCCAGCGGCAGCGCATCGGCATCGCCCGCGCCCTGGCCCCCGAACCCACCGTCCTCATCTGCGACGAACCGGTCTCCGCGCTCGACGTCTCCGTACAGGCCCAGATCGTCAACCTGCTCGGCGACCTCCAGCGCGACCTGGGCCTCGCCCTGGTCTTCATCGCGCACGACCTCGCCGTCGTGCGCCAGGTCAGCCACCGCATCGCCGTGATGCACCGCGGCCGGATCGTGGAGACCGGCCCCGCCGACGAGGTCTGCGAGAACCCGCGCGACCCCTACACCCGCGCCCTGCTCGCCGCGGCCCCCGAACCGGTCCCCGCCGCGCACCGCGCCCGCCCCGCCGGGACGCCCGCATGACCGGACACCGCAGCCACCACGCCCACCCCGCACCACACCCCACGGAGGCCCGTACCGTGACCACCCGCCGCGACCCGTACGAAGGCTTCCCCGGCCGCGTCGGCCGCACCTTCGCCACCTCCGAGCCCGCCTGGCCGGCGCGCCGCACGGCACCGGACGGTGCACCCAACATCGTCGTCGTGCTCGTGGACGACATGGGCTACAGCGACATCGGCCCCTTCGGCTCCGAGATCCGCACGCCCACCCTGGACCACCTCGCTGACCAGGGCGTGCGGCTGTCCAACTACCACACCATGCCGCTGTGCTCACCGGCCCGCGCCGCGCTGCTCACCGGCCTCAACCCGCACCGCGTCGGCTACGCGCACGTCGCCAACTCCGACCCCGGCTTCCCCGGTTACGGCATGACCATCGCCGAGGACGTCCCCACCCTCGCGGAACTCCTGCACGACCAGGGGTACGCCACCTACGCCGTCGGCAAGTGGCACCTCGTCCGCGACTCCGCCTCCAACGCGGCCGACGACCGCGCCAACTGGCCGCTGCAGAAGGGCTTCGACCGCTACTACGGCGTCCTGGAGGGCCTGACCAGCCTCTTTCACCCGCACCAGCTGGTCCGTGACAACAGCCCCCTCGACATCGACGAGCTGCCCGAGGACTACTACTACACCGACGACCTCACCGACCAGGCGCTCGCCATGATCAAGGGCCTGCGCGCCCACGACCCCGACAAGCCCTTCTTCCTCTACCTCGCGCACAACGCCGTGCACGGCCCCCTCCAGGCCAAGGAGGCGGACCTCGCACGCCACCGCGGCCGCTACGACGAGGGCTGGGACGCACTGCGCGAGGACCGCTTCGCCGCCCAGCTCGCCGCCGGGCTCTTCCCGCCCGGCACCGCACTGCCCGACCGCAACAGCGAGGCCGGGCTCGACGTCCCCGCCTGGGACTCCCTCACCACCGAGCAGCAGCGCCGCTACGCCCGCTACATGGAGGTGTACGCGGCGATGGTGGACAACATCGACCAGAACCTCGGCCGCCTCACCGCCACCCTCGAAGCGCTCGGCGAGCTGGACAACACCGTCATCGTCTTCACCTCCGACAACGGCGGCACCGGCGAGGGCGGCGCCGAAGGCACCCGCTCCTACTTCAGCCGCTTCGTGCACCATCCGCGGCTGCCCGGCGACTGGGAACCCGACGTGGACCGCGACCTGGACCTCATCGGCGGCCCGCGCAGCCTCGTGCACTACCCGCGCGGCTGGGGCATGGCCTCCAATACGCCCTTCCGGCTCTACAAGGGGCACACCTACGCGGGCGGGGTGCGGGTGCCGTTCGTGCTGTCCTGGCCGCGCGGCGTCCGCGAGGGCCGTCTCGTACCGGGGCTGCGCACCCAGTACCAGTACGTCACCGACATCACCCCCACCCTGCTCGACCTCGCCGGGACGCCGCGCCCGGACGCGCGCCGCGGGGTGCCGCTCCAGGAGCCGGACGGGGTGAGCTTCGCGCCGGTCCTCGCCGATCCGGCCGCCGGCTCCACCCACCCCGAGCAGTACTGCGAGATGACCGGCAACCGCAGCTACTACCGTGACGGCCACAAGCTGGTCACCCTGCACCGGCCCGGCACCCCCTACGACGACGCCGAGTGGGCCCTGTACGACCTGCGCACCGATCCCACCGAGATCCACGACCTGGCCGCCGAGCGGCCCGGCGTGGTCAAGGAGCTGTCCGCGGCGTGGGAGCGGGCCGCCTGGCGCAACGGGGTCTTCCCGCTGCCCGACGGCAGCGGCGCGCTCGCCCGCCGCCACCCCGCCGACGAGCGCTGCACCCGGGAGCTGCGGCTGCTGCCCGGCACGCCCGAGCTGGAGCGCTACCGCTCCTCCCGGCTGATCTCGTTCCGCTCCTTCGAGGTCGCCGTGCGGCTGGACCCGTACGCCGAGGGCGACCGGGGCGTACTCGTCTCGCACGGTGACCAGGGCGGCGGCTACAGCCTCTACGTCGAGGACGGCCGGCTGCACTTCGCGTACAACGAATACGGCCGGCTGCACGAGACGGACGCCGGGCCGCTGCCGCCCGGCACCCGCGACATCCTGCTGACCGCCACGGCCGAGGAGGGGCTGCGCTGGCGGTTCGCGCTCACCGTCGACGGCGAAACACGGCCGTCGCCGCGGAGTGTGCACCAGCTCATCGGCATGGCGCCCTTCCAGGGCATCAGCATCGGAGTGGACCGCAAGTCACCCGTTTCGTGGCCGCTCCACGAGCGCCACGGGTCCTTCCGCTACCGCGGCCGCCTGGCGTCGGTCACCTACCGCCCGGGCGCCCCGGGCCCCGACGCGCCGGAGGCCGTGGCGGAAGCGCTGCGGGAGGCGGCAGCGGCCTTCGAGTGACCGGCGGGAGGCGCTGAGGAGTGTCCGGCGGCCCGGTCGGGGGCCGCCGGACACCTACGCCGCACCCCACCCCGTACGCCCATCCGGGCGAGACCCATGCCGCACTTCTGATACCGGTCGCGAAAGCCGGGCACCCGGTCAAGACCACTTGACCTGCTGACCCGCTACCCGCACGACCGCACAGACGTGAGGCGAAACGGTGACCTCGAACACTGGTGACGGCATCCCCCGGCGTTCCCCCACGGCCACGCACTGGGGCAACTACGAGGTCGTCACGGACGGCGACGGCCGCGTGAAGGCGCTGGAGCCCGCCGCGTACGACCCGCGCCCCTCGCCCATCGGCCGGGGCGTGGCCGAGGCACACCACGCACCCAACCGGATCACGCAGCCGATGGTGCGCCGGGGCTGGCTGGAGCACGGCCCGCGGTACGACGGCGGCGGCCGGGGGACCGACTCCTTCGTCCCCGTCTCCTGGGACGACGCCGCCACACTGATCGCCACCGAGCTGGACCGGGTGCGCGAGACGTACGGCAACGAGGCCATCTACGGCGGGTCGTACGGGTGGGGGAGCGCCGGGCGGTTCCACCACGCGCAGAGCCAGGTGCACCGGTTCCTGAACGTCCTCGGCGGCTTCACCTCCTCCGTCGGGTCCTACAGCGCGGCGGCCATGGAGGCGGTGATGCCGCACGTCATCGGCGGCGGGCCGTGGCACGCCGTGGAGCAGGGCCCGCTGTGGCGGGAGATCGCCGACCACGGCGAGCTGGTCGTCTCCTTCGGCGGTCTGGCCGCCAAGAACGCCCAGGCCAACTCCGGCGGGGTCGGCCGCCACCGGTCCGTGGACGCTCAGCGGCGCTGCCGGGACAACGGGGTGGCGTTCGTCAGCGTCTCGCCGTGGCGGTCGGACGCGGACGCCGCGCTGGAAGCGGACTGGATACCCCTGCGCCCCAACACCGACGTCCCGCTGATGCTGGCCCTGTCCCACGTACTGATCACCGAAGGGCTGCACGACGCGGACTTCGTACGGCGCTGCTGCACCGGGTACGAGGTCTTCGAGCGATACGTGCTGGGGCGCAGCGACGGCGTCGTGAAGGACCCGGACTGGGCCGCAGCGCTCACCGGTGTGGACGCCGCCACCGTCACCGCACTGGCCCGGCGGATCGCCCGCCACCGGACCGTCATCAACGTCAGCTTCTCCGTCCAGCGGCAGGACCACGGCGAGCAGCCGTACTGGACGGCCACCGTGCTGGCCGCGCTCTCCGGCTCGATGGGCCGGCCCGGCGGCGGCTTCGCGGCCGCGCTGGGCATCTCGCAGACGGGCGTGGAACGCGAGCGGCACGCCGTCGCGTCCCTGCCGCAGGGCCACAACCCGGTCGAGACGTTCATCCCGGTCGCGCGCGTCGCCGACATGCTGCTGCACCCGGGCGAGCCGTTCGACTACAACGGCCGGCGCCTCACGTACCCGGACATCCGGCTGGTCTACTGGGCGGGCGGCAACCCCTTCCACCACCACCAGGACCTGAACCGGCTGGTCAGCGCCTGGCAGCGGCCGGAGACCGTCATCTGCCACGAGCCCTGGTGGAACCCGCTCGCCCGGCACTGCGACATCGTGCTGCCCGCAGCGACCATGCTGGAACGCAACGACTTCGCGGCCGGCAAGACCGATCTGTCGCTCTCCGCGATGCACCGGGCCGCCGAACCGCCGGGGGAGAGCCGCACCGACTACGACGCGTTCACCGCGATCGCCCGGAAGCTGGGGGTGGAGAAGGAGTTCACCGAGGGCCGCACCGCCGACGAGTGGGTCGAGGAGCTGTACGAGCGGACCCGCGACCGGCTGGCCGAGCGCGAGGTGGAGCTGCCGCCCTTCGCGGACTTCTGGGCCTCGGACCGGGGACACCTCGTCACGCCGCCGCTGCCCGACCGGCCGCACCCCTTCCGGCTGCTGCGGGAGGACCCCGACGCCCATCCGCTGGACACGCCCTCCGGCCGTATCGAGATCTTCTCCCGGACGGTCGCGGACTTCGGCTACGACGACTGCCCCGGACACCCCGTGTGGCTGGAGCCCCGCGAATGGCAGGGGGAAGCGCGCCGCCGCTACCCGCTCGACCTGATCTCGCCGCAACCCGCGAACCGGCTGCACAGCCAGTACGACCACGGCCCGCACAGCAGGGCGGGCAAGGTCGCCGGCCGTGAACCCGTCACGCTCAACCGCGCGGACGCCGAGGCCCGCGGCATCGCGGACGGCGACGTGGTGCGCGTCTTCAACGACCGGGGCGCCTGCCTCGCGGGCGCCGTGCTCTCCGACGACCTGCGCCCCGGCGTCCTGGCGCTGCCCACCGGCGCCTGGTACGACCCGGCCGACGCGGCCGCCGGCGGCCTGGACAAGCACGGCAACCCCAATGTGCTCACCCGCGACCTCGGCACGTCCCGCCTCGCCCAGGGCCCGACGTCCGGCACCACGCTCGTGCAGGTCGAGCGCTACGATGCGCCGCCGCCCCCGGTGACGGCCTTCGAACCGGCCCGCACCCGGCCCTGAGGGCGCGTTCCCAACGGCGTACCGGGCCTCAGACGTTGACGCCGAAGTCCGCCGCGATGCCGGCCAGACCGGACGCGTAGCCCTGGCCTACGGCGCGGAACTTCCACTCGGCGCCGTGCCGGTAGAGCTCGCCGAAGACCATCGCGGTCTCCGTGGCGGCGTCCTCGCTCAGGTCGTAGCGGGCGATCTCCTGGCCGTCCGCCTGGTTGACCACGCGGATGTAGGCGTTGCGCACCTGGCCGAAGTTCTGCGCGCGGGCCTCGGCGTCGTGGATGGAGACCGGGAAGACGACCTTGGCCACGCCGCCGGGCAGCGCCGCGAGGTTCACCTTGATCTGCTCGTCGTCGCCCTCGCCCTCGCCGGTGAGGTTGTCGCCGGTGTGCTCGACCGAGCCGTCCGGGCTCTTGAGGTTGTTGTAGAAGACGAAGTGCTGGTCGGAGACGACCTTGCCGGCCTCGTCGCACAGCAGGGCGCTGGCATCCAGGTCGTGGTCGGTGCCGGTCGTGGTGCGGACGTCCCAGCCCAGGCCCACGAGGACCGCGGTCAGGCCGGGCGCTTCCTTGCTGAGTGAGACGTTGCCGCCCTTGGCCAGGGAAATACCCACGTCGTTCTCCTCCATCGGTGGTCCGTCGTCATGGCCGTACGGAAAATCTACAGCACTGTAGAAGGTCGTTGCTGGGCCCGTCCCGAACCGCTGCCGCGGGCGAGACCGGGCAGGTGGCGGGCGTGCGGCCCATGAGAAGCTGACCTTTTCCGCGCGACCGCCGTGCCCACCGGGCACCGGCGGCCGGCGCGGCGTGCGACAGCGGTGACAGCGCCCTGAGGAGGCGACGATGGACGAGGCGACAGGGGTCTTCCTCAAGGCACTCGCGAGCGACACCCGGCAGCAGATGCTGGCCCAGTTCTCCGGCGTCGGGGAGCTGACCGCCGGGGAGATCGCCGAACGCAGCGGCCTGCGCCCCTCCACCGCCTCCGAGCACCTGCGGCTGCTGCACCGCGGCGGGCTGGTCGAAGCCCGCAAGGAGGGCAAGCAGATCTACTACCGCATCGACGGCCCGACCGTGGACCAGCGGCTGTCGGTGCTGCGCGACTACCTCGACGACTGCCGGCTGCCGCCGACGGACGCGGACGGCACGCCCCTGCCCGTGCCCGCGTACGGCCAAGGACGCCACGGCGGGCGCCCCACCGTCTGGGACCGGCTCAAGGAGTCCGTCTCGGCCATGCAGGCGCAGCTCGTGGCGCGCAAGAACGAGCTGCGCAGCGGAGCGTTCCGCGATGCGAGCATGGCGATGTGCGCGCTGGTCACCGCGGCCGACGGCATCATCGACCCGGCCGAGCTGCGCCGGGTCTCCCAGCTGATCGCCACCAACGAGGTGCTGCAGAACTTCCCTTCCGACGACCTGCAGCGCCGCTTCGAGGAGAACCTGGACCGGCTGACGCCCGACTTCGCCGCGGGCAGGGCGGCCGTGCTGCAGGAAGTGGCCAAGGTGCGGAAGCCGGACGAGGCCAGGGCCGTCATACAGATCGGCATCGTCATAGGCGGCGCCGACGGCCAGTTCGTCGAGAGCGAGCGGGCCGTGGTCCGCGAGGCGTGCCGGGCGTTGGGGCTGGCGCCGCGGGACTTCGATCTGTGAGCCGGGTGAGCCCGGTGCGCCCCGGACCGGGGCGCACCGCGCTCACGGCCGGTGGTCAGCGGCGGGCCAGGGCGCGGTCCAGTGCGGTCACGCCGAGAGCCGCCAGAGCGATTTGAATGATCCACTCGATCCAGTCGACGCCCCTGGTGTAGGCGACGCCCAGGCCCATCGCGATCCAGGCGCCGATGAAGGCGGCGACGATGCCGATCAGCATCGTCCACAGGATGCCGATGTGCTGGCGTCCCGGCACCACGAGCCTGCCCAGGGCGCCGATGACGATACCGATCACGATGGCGCCGATGATGCTTGAAGGTTCCATGCCCGATCTCCCGTCGCCCGGCGTGTGCCGTACGTATGCCCGCCGTACGCCGGGCCAGTCGGCCACCTTTCGGCCGCGCTGACGGCCGGCGCGGGGGCCGTGCCACCGCCCGGCCGCCCACCTCCACCACCGCCGGGCCGTCCCCCGTACGGAGCAGTCGGCGCCGCCGCGTCTCGCCGGGTGCGGCCGGCCGTGAGGGGATGGGGAGAGGCGGCGGCCGCCGTCGCCGGACCCGTTCGGCACAGAGCTGGAGGCAGCATGGCTGAAGAGCGCAGGGACGAGGCAGGCACGGACAGGGAGCGGGAGGCGCGGGAGCGCGACCTGGCCCCCGCCCAGAAGCGCGGGCCCGCCAAGCGCGGCCGGGACCGCAGTGCCGAGGAGGTCAACGCCGACCAGCCGTCGCAGCACGGGGAGCGCCCGGCACCCGCGCGGAAGCATCCCCCGTCGGGCAATCCGCGGCGCACGCCGGAGCAGTGAGCGCGGGCGCCGTCACGGAGCGGCCGGCGGGCTCGGGGCCGCGCCCCGGGCCGCCGTCACCCGGCGGGTGAGCGCGGGCGCCGCGGCCAGCAGCAGGAGGCCGAGGGCCGCGCTCACCCCGCCGACCACGCCGAAGTACTGCGCCGCGTGCTGCCGGTCGTAGAGCCGGACGACCTGCGCGGAGATGCCCTGCGCCGCCGCGTTGGAGGCGAGCCACAGGCCCATCGTGCGGCCGCTGAACGCCGCGGGCGCGAGGCTCGTCGTCACCGACAGCCCGATGGGGGAGAGCAGGATCTCGCCCGCCGTCACCACGGCGAAGCTGCCGAACAGCCACAGCGGACTGCTCCTGCCGGGCTGCAGCGCCGGGTACACCAGCAGCGCGTACGACAGTCCGGCCAGCACCAGCCCCAGCCCGAACTTCACCGGCGCGCCGGGCTGGCGCGGGCCGAGCCGCATCCACAGCGCGGCGGCGAGCGGCGTGAGGCAGATCAGCACGAAGGACCCGGTCGACTGGAACCACGACGAGGGGATCGGGAAGCCCAGCGCGTCCAGGTCCGTGCTCCGGTCGGCGTACTCGGCCAGCACGCTCGCGCCCTGTTCCTGGATGAGCCAGAAGAAGACGGCGGCGACGAAGAGCGGCAGGTAGGCGCGGACGCCGGCCCGCTCGCGCGCGGTCGTGCGGGAGCTGCGCAGCATGTGCGTGAAGAGCACGACCGGCAGCGCGACGGCCAGCACGCTGATGGTGTCCACGACCAGTCCGGCGGTGAGGACGCCCCGGGCGGCCAGGAAGAGGGCCGGTACGGCGAGCGCGACGACGGCCGCCGCCCCGCCCGCCACCGCGCCCGGACGCAGGTCCGCCCTGGTGAGCGGGTTGGCCGGGCGCAGGTCCACCGGGCTGAGGTGGCGCCGGCCGCGTACGTACACCAGCAGCCCGGCGGCCATCCCGACGGCGGCGACGCCGAACCCCAGGTGGTAGTCGTACCGTTGGCCGAGCGTGCCCACCACCAGCGGGGCGAGCACCGCGCCGACGCTGATGCCCATGTAGTACAGGCTGAACCCGGCGTCCCGGCGGGAGTCGTCGGCGGCGTACAGATTCCCCACCGACGTGGACACGTTGGGCTTGAGCAGGCCCGTGCCCGCGACGATGAACACCATCGACGCGTACAGCGCGGGCGCGCCGGCCGGCACCGCCAGGCAGAGGTGGCCGCACATGATCAGCACCCCGCCGCACAGCGTCCCGCGCCACGCGCCCAGCAGCCGGTCGCTCACCCAGCCGCCCGCGATGGCGGCCAGGTAGACGGAAGCGCCGTACACCGCGATCAGCGAGGCGGCGGTGGCGCGGGGGATGCCGAGGCCGCCGTCGGCGACCCGCTCGTACATGTAGAAGAGCAGGATGGCGCGCATCCCGTAGTACGAGAAGCGCTCCCAGGCCTCGGTGAAGAACAGCACGGCGAGCCCCCGGGGATGGCCGAAGAACCCGGTCTCCCGCCCGGTCCGCGTCCCGGCTCCGCCCGCCGGGCCGGGGGTCTGCCGCTGTTGTGCCGCGCGTCGTTCCGTCATCGCCTCGCCGCCTCCGTTCGACCGGACAGCCCCTCCAGTTCCCGTTCGGCACGCGGATATTGCGTTGCGGGGCGGTCTCCCGCGCGGGAGGGTGGCGGCCATGACGGAGACCACCTCGCCCCGGACGCAGGACGGACCCGGCGGCGCGTCGGACGTGACGGCCCTCTTCTCGCGCGGGCGCCTCACGGTCATTCCGCGCAAGACCGCCCGGCGGCAGCAGCTGCTCGCGCACCTCGCGGAGACGCTGTTCGAGCCGGACCGGGCCTACACCGAGCGGGAGGTCAACGAGGCGCTGCGCACGGTCCACGACGACTGCCCGGCGCTGCGCCGGTACCTGGTCACGGACGGGCTGCTGACCCGCGCCAGGGACGGCAGCAGCTACCGCCGCGTCGGCTGACCAGCGGGGGACGGCGCGGGCGACGGCGGCGGGCCGGCCGTCCCGCGCCGCGGCAGCCGCCCCTGCGTCGCGGCGAGTACGGCACCGCACAGCAGCACCGCGGCGCCCGCCGCCTGCACCGGGCCGAGGGACTCGCCGAGGAACAGCGTGCCGCAGAGGGTGTTGACGACCGGCACGGTGAACATCATCAGCGAGGCCGAGGCGGGCCCCACCGCGCCCACGCCGCGGTAGTACAGCAGGTTGGCGACGGCGGCCGCGCCCAGCGCCAGGTACGCCGCGTTCAGCCAGACCCCCGGCGGCAGTTCGCCCCACCGCACGTCCGGCAGGGCGGGCGCCGCGAACAGCCCCAGCAGCACGGCGCCCGCACAGGTGGCGTACGTCGTGGCGCGCAGCGGGTCGACACCGGCCAGCACGCGCGGTCCCGCGAGCGTGTAAGCGGCCCAGCACACCGCGCTGACCAGGAACAGCGCGTCCCCGGCGAGCCGCGAGGGGCCGCCCCCGGCGCTGCCGCCCGCGCCCAGGAAGAAGACCACCGCTCCGGTGAGCCCCGGCGCGAGCCCCGCGAGCCGCGCCCACGAGGCCCGTTCGCGCCCCGTGACCAGCAGGAACAGGCTGGTGAGCACGGGACTCAGGACGGGTATGAGGATGCCGGCGTCGAGCGAGGGCGCGAGCGAGAGCCCCCAGAAGAAGGCGCTGTTGTAGGCGAAGACCCCGAGGACCCCCGCCAGCGCGGCGCGCCGCCCCGCGCCCCGCGGCGCCGGCGCGGCCGCCCGCCGACGGCCGAGGAAGTACAGCGCGGCCAGCAGCGCGAGCGCGGCACCGCCGAAGCGCAGCAGCGCGGCGACCGAGTGCGGCACGTACGCCACCACCGACTTGGAACTGGCGAAGGCGCTGCCCCACAGCACCATCGTCACGGACAGCATCGGATACGGGCTCCGCACGCCCTTCTTCCCTGGCATGCCCCGACTCTGGCGCCCGGCCCCCGGGCCCGTCTTGAACGCTGGTGCGCGCCCGGCGGCGGGCGATAATACGGCCATGGGGAGGCAGGGCACCTGGGTGCGCTACTGGCGGGACGGCACCCGCCCCGTGGAGGCCATGCACGCGCACTTCCGCGACCACGTCTACCCGCCGCACAGCCACGACGGCTACTCCTTCGGCATCACCGACGCGGGTGCGCAGCGCTTCCGCTGCCGCGGCGGGGCGCACACCAGCGGCGCCGGGATGGTGATGGCGTTCAACCCGGACGAGGTGCACGACGGCCGGGCCGCTGCGGAACTGGGCTACCGGTACCGCATCGTGCACCTCGGCCCGTCCGTGGTGAGCGACGTACTCGCCGACGCCACCGACGGCCGGTCCGGAGCGCTGCCGCTGTTCCCCCACCCCGTACTGACCGATCCCGTGCTCGCCGACGCGCTCGCCCGGCTGCACGCCGCGCTGGCCGGCACCACCGACCCGCTCGTCCGCGACGAGCGGCTGACCGCCGCCGTCACCGCGATGACCCGCCGCGGCGCCACCACGGCCCGGCCCACCGCGCTCGCCGTCCGCACCCCCACCGACCGGGCGCGGGCCCAGGCGGCGCGCCGGGCGCGTGCGTACCTCGACGAGCGGTACTTGGAGCCCGTGCCCGCCGAGCGGCTGGCCGCGGCCGCGGGCTGCAGCCGGTTCGCGCTCTACCGTGCCTTCCGTGCCGAGTACGGCCTCGCGCCCAGTGAGTACCAGCGCCAACTGCGGCTGCGCCGCGCCCGGTCGCTGCTGCGGGCCGGCGCCACTCCGGCCGACGCCGCTGCCGCCGCAGGCTTCGCCGACCAGCCGCACTTCACCCGCTGGTTCCAGCGGGTGTACGGGGTGACCCCGGCGGTCTTCCGGGGCTGACCACCCGGTGCGGCGCGGCGCGTGCCCGGGACCGATCGGGTGACGACACGTCGGGCGCGCCCGCGAACTGGATCGTTTGGCTGAACACACGTGGGTAGACGGGGACCAGTGGGTGCTTACGGTACGCACGGCGCGCGAGCTGGCAAAGTATGCCCAGTGGGGCAAAACGGCAATAGGATGACGGCAGCGTGCCAGTCGCTGCGGTCATTCGCGCTCCGGACGGCACCCGCCCACGCCACCCGACCCGACGACGAGTACGCGGAGCCATGAAACACGGGCAGAACGAACGATCCAGGCAAGCGCGCAAGGGAACGCAGTCCGCCGGGTACGGATCGGGCAGCGTACGAACCGAGCGCATGGTGCGCACCCTGCTCCGCCGGCGCAAGCGGTCGGTGGATCCCGAAGACGTCACCGTCGTCGACAAACCCCAGGTCAGACGGGCGGTCTCGGCGGCCGCACTGGGCAACACCATGGAGTGGTTCGACTTCGGTGTCTACGCCTACGTCGCCGCCACCCTCGGCAAGGTCTTCTTCCCCTCCAGCTCGCCCGGCGCACAGGTGATCTCGACCTTCGCGACGTTCGCCGCGGCCTTCCTGGTGCGCCCGCTCGGCGGCCTGGTCTTCGGACCGCTGGGTGACCGCATCGGCCGGCAGCGGGTGCTCGCCGCCACCATGATCATGATGGCGATCAGCACCTTCGCGGTGGGCTTCCTGCCGAGCTACGACGCCATCGGCCTGGCGGCGCCGCTGCTGCTGCTCCTCTGCCGGCTGGTGCAGGGCTTCTCCACCGGCGGTGAGTACGCGGGCGCCACGACCTACATCGCGGAGTACTCGCCGGACCGCAAGCGCGGCTTCCTCGGGAGCTGGCTCGACTTCGGCACGTTCGTCGGCTACTCGCTCGGCTCCAGCCTCGTCACGGTGCTGACCGCCGTGCTCAGCGAGGACCAGATGCTCTCCTGGGGCTGGCGCATCCCCTTCTACGTCGCCGGGCCGCTCGGCCTGATCGGCCTGTACATGCGGATGAAGCTGGAGGAGACCCCGGCCTTCCAGGAGGTCGAGGCCAAGCACCAGGAGGCGCAGAAGGACGGCGCCCTCACCGAGGACCCGGTCGAGCAGGCCCGGATGTCCGGCAAGGGCCGGCTGAAGGAGCTGTTCACCCACCACTGGGAGGCCATGCTCATCTGCATGGGCCTGGTGCTGCTCTACAACGTGACCAACTACATGGTCACCTCCTACCTGCCCACCTACATGACCAGCACCCTCGGCGAACCGAGCCTGACGGCCCAGCTGCTGGTCCTCGGCACGATGGTCCTGGTCGTCCTCACCATCACCACCGTCGGCCGGTACTCGGACCGCTTCGGACGCCGCCCGATGTTCCTCTGGGCGGGCGCCGCGATGGTGGTACTGGCCATCCCCGCCTTCCTCCTCATCAAGCAGGGCGGCATCGTGCTGCCCGCCGTCGGTTGCGTGATCCTCGGCCTGCTGCTGGTCTGCTTCGCGGGCACGAGCGCGTCCACGCTGCCCGCGCTCTTCCCCACCCACCTGCGGTACGGCGGCCTCTCCGTCGCCTTCAACGTCTCCGTCTCGCTGTTCGGCGGTACGACACCGCTGGTCGCCTCGGCGCTGGTGGAGTCGACGGGCGACAAGATGGTGCCCGCGTACTACCTGATGGTGGCCGGCGTCATCGGCGTGATCTCGGCGCTGTTCCTGCACGAGACCGCCGGCAAGCCGCTCCGCGGCTCCTCGCACATGGTCGAGGACGAGCAGCAGGCCCGTCAGCTCGTCGCGCACAGTCGCGTCCGCGCGTCCCGCCGCGCCCGTGAGGTGTGGATCGGCCTCCGCCACGGCCGCCTGCCGTGGCACCAGGACCGGAAGAGCGACGAATAGCCCCATAAGTTCTCCCACTCCGTGCCCGCCGGTCCTGCCCGACCGGCGGGCACGGATGTACTCGAGGGCAGAGTGCGTACGGGTGACGCGGACGGGCGGGGCCGGGGCCCGGTCCAGGGACTACGGTGACCGGTGGGACCGCGGCGGCCGAACGGCATGTCGCGGTCAAACGCATGCGCCAGCAGGGAAGTGAGTGGGACTTGGTTACGCGTCGGCGTCTACTGGCACTGTCGGGCGGGGCACTGGGGGCTCTCGTGGCCGCGGGGTGCTCGACCGGTGAGCAACGCTCCGCGGGGCACGGCGCCGGGCAGGACACCGGCCACGACACCGGTCATGACGCCGCCGGAAGAAGCGCGGCCGCGGCGCCGAGCGGCGCACTGGGGGCCAACTTCAACGAGGACCCCGACAGCGTGACCTTCGACGAGCTGGACGACCTCACCACCGGCTGGCTCCGCGGCTTCGTGCCGATGCCCGAGGTCAAGGAGGACGCCGCCCAGCAGCGCGCGGTCAAGAAGCTGCTGGACGCCGAGCGGCGGGGCTACCGCACGGTGCTGTCCCTGAAGTTCCCGTACAACGACCGGCCGCTGCCCCGCCCGGACAGCCCCGCGATGACCGCGGAACTGGACCGGGTCGACAAGGTCCTGCACGCCGTCCTCGACACCGTCGACGTCCTGGCCATCGGCAACGAGCCGTTCATCGAGAGCGTCCAGGCGGACCGCGACTCGGGCGCGCTCAACGCCTTCTACGAGAAGGTCACGGCGCACGTCATCGCGTACCGCAAGGCGCACTTCCCCAAGGGCTGCCGCACCCGCCTCTACATGGGCGCGCTCAACTTCCTCGACCAGCCGGACAAGCGCACGAAGGCCACCGACCGCTGGCTGGCCCACGCACGCGCCACGCCGGAGATCGAGGGCGCGGACATCCACCCCCACGTGGACGGTCCCGAGAAGGTACAGGCCTACCTCGACTACACCCTGCCGCGGCTCCGCAAGGACCAGAAGTTCCTGGTCACCGAGTTCTCCCTGGTGCGGCTGTGGAAGCAGCACCTGAAGGACACCGTCCCGGCGGAGTACGCGAGCCGCTACCACCTCGCGCCGGACACCCGGGTATGGCAGGTGATCAAGGAAGCGCTGGCACACCCCGTGCCGGAGCGGCAGTGGCAGGACTTCCTCTCCATGAGCCCCTGGTTCGAGAACCACAAGCACTTCCTGCGCAACCAGGTGGGCCGGTTCCGGGACACCGGCCGGCTCGCCGTGGCGACGTACGGCGTGACCCAGGCCGCCGCGATGGCACGGGACTTCGGGCCCGAAAAGGACCCCTGGCTGCTGAACAGCCTCTACGCGAACCGCACCGTGCAACGCCCCGCCGGCGGCCTGCCGGCCCACAACTACGGCTTCTTCGACGACTTCCGCGCCCTCCAGCGGCCGCAGGACCGCCGCCCGGTCAAGAAGTCCTGACGCACGCGAAGGCGGCGCCCCGCCCCGGATCATTGCCGGAGGCGGGGCGCCGCCCGCTGTGCCGTGCGCGGTCAGCCCCGCGCGGCGAACTCCACGAAGGCCGCCCATCCGGCCGGGGCTATGGACAGCACGGGCCCTGTCTTGTCCTTCGAGTCACGGACGTGAATCGTTTCCCTGCTGCGCGCCACCTCTACGCATTCGCCGCCTTCGCCACTGCTGTAGCTGCTCTTGAACCAGGCCCGCTCGGGCAGTGCCCCGGCGCATTCGTTGACGCTCATCTCGCTCCCAGCAGCTTCTCGACGTGGGCCAGCGACTCTCGGGGGGTGAGAGCCTGCGCCCGGATGATTCCATACTGGGCTTCCAGTTCCCGGACACGCTGGCGATCAGTCAGGAGGCGGCTGATGCTCGCCACCTCCACGTACGCCACCCGTTTGCCCTCCAGTGTCTCGATCAAGGTGAAGGGGCCGCTGAGCCCTGCATGGTCCTCGCGGTTGGTCGGCATGATCTGAAGCTCGACGTTGCGCTTCTGTCCGGTCAGCAGGAGGTGCTCCAGTTGCCCCCGGAGGACGTCCTGCCCGCCCAGGGGCGATGGAGCACAGGCTCTTCGACGATGAAGCTCATCAGTGGCGTGGAGTCGCGGGAGAAGATCTCTTGCCGAATCAGGCGGGCGGCCACCCGTTGCTCGATGACCTCTTCCCTGAGCAGCGGGCGACGCATGGTGAACACTGCCCGCGCGTACTCTTCCGTCTGCAACAGACCGGGCACCACGTGGTTGGCGTAGACGTGGAGGTCAACCGCCTCCGCCTCCAACCGCGCCGCATCGCGGAAGAACGCGGGGTACTGCGCCCGCGCGACCTCCTCCTTGCCGGCCTTCAGGACGCCGCCCGCGTCCAGTACGTCGTCCACCTTGTCGATGAACTTCGGCGGCGGGATGCGGCGGCCCTGCTCGAACGAGGCGATCGTGGAAGCGGAGTACCCCGTCAGCGCCCCGAGCCGGGACCGCTCCATCCCCGCGCGCAGGCGGCACAGTTTGAGCTGCTGCCCGAAGACATGCAGCGTGCCCGAACCGGGTTCGTACTCGTGCTCGCCTCCGCCTTCGTGCCCCGACGGCTGCTGATCGTCCATGTGCCGGCCCTTCCGCGCCCTCGCGAGCCACGCTTCGTAGCTCCAACGCGCAGCTCCGTCCACCGGCACGCCGCGTGCCGCGTACAAGACCTCCGCCGACGCGTACAGCCCGTACCCGTCAGCGCGTCCCTGCTGGTCACCGTACGCACCCGCCGGGAGGGTCTTTCGCATGAACGGAGCGATTCCTCCTTACGTGGCAGCGGGGCGTCAACCCGCAGCCGATGGGCGCGACTTCGGCATGCGGTTCACCTCCACGCCCAGAGGCGCACGCCTCGCACGGCGGCTCGTCTCGCACCGGCTCGACGACTGGGGCCACCCGTACGGCTCGGCGGCCAACGAGGTGGTGACCCTCATCGCCGCCGAGCTGGCCGCGAACGCCGTGCGGCACGGACACGTACCGGGGAGGGACTTCCATCTCCGGCTCACCGAAGAGGGCGGCGACAGGCTGCGTGTCGAGGTGACCGATACCCGCGGTGAGCGGATGCCCGGTCCGGTGGCCCCGCTCGCCCCGGTCGTCGGCGGCGCGGCCGAGGCCCCCGCGGACGCCGAGTCCGGGCGGGGGCTGCTCCTGGTCGCGGCGCTGTCCGACGACTGGGGGACGCGACCGCGCGCCGGGGCACCGGGGAAGACGGTGTGGGCGCAGTACCACGCCCGCTGACCGGTCGTGCGCCTGATTCGCGCCCTTGTCGCACATCTCGGCATATGCCACACAGGAGGAGGCGGGGACGATGAGCCGATGGGGGAGGGACGTGCAATGTCGTACGCACGGAGCCAGGGCGGTGCGCGGGGCCACGGCGGCGGGGGACAGCGGGGAGACGGCCGGGGTGGCAGCGGTAGGGACCACGGCGGCGGCTCCGAACCCTCGTCGTGGGCCCGGCGCTGTTTCGGCGAAGCGGCTGCCGCCCTCGCCGCGGCCATACCCGAGCGACTGCTCCGGGCCCACGAGAGGGCCCTCGCCGCGCATCTGGGGGCGGGCCTGAAGCGGCACGGCCCGTACGGGCGGACCCTGCTGGAGGCCGCGCGCGAAGAACTTGCCGAGGCCGCTCAGGCCCTGGGCGGAGATGCCCGCGAGCTGCACGGATACACCTACGCCGTGCTCAACGACCACGTGCTGTTCCCGTACAAGTACGCGGACCGGCCACTTCCGCTGGACCGGGCGCGGATGCCGCACGCGTCCGTGACCCGGCAGCGGCTCTACCACGCGCACGGCCCCGAAGGGCAGGAGGGGCTGTTCCCGTTGGACGAGGAGCTGACCACCGAGGAGTACCAGCAGATGCACGAGGCGTTCGAGGAGCTGGGGCGGACGGCCCGGCTGGTGTCCGTGTTCTTCACGGCCGATCCGGAGGGCGGCATTCACGCCGTTCATTGGGGCAGCGCGCGGCTGGAGCCGGACCACACCTTTGCATGGGAGCCCTCGGAACAGCTGGACCTTCCTGCCCGGAGGTAGCTCTGGAACCAGCGCACCACCGTCACGGCCTGCCGGGGCGGCCCGCGACCCCGCGAGCCGCGCGGAGTGCCGATGGTGCGGCGGTATGCCAACGGGGGGCTGGGACAGGACAGCGGACAGCGGCCGCAGGACCGCCGCCCGGTCAGGGAGCCGTGACGCGGATCTTGGACTGGCCGTGGCGGCGGGTTTCCCAGTCGTCCATGAAGCGGGCCGCGAGGCCGTGCTTCCCGGCGAGGGCGACGAGGGTCTCGGTGCGGTAATAGAAGTCCTCGCGCAGGACGTGGTGTTCGGTCCCGGTCGTGCGGTCGAAGGTGAAGTCGAAGAAGCCGCCGGGGGCCAGTACCCGTCCGACGTGCGCGAGGCACTCCTCGATGACCTCTATCGGGGAGTGCGAGAAGACGCTGTGCGCGTGCACCACGTCGAAGTGCGCGTCGGGCAGGAAGTCCAGGGTCAGGTCCTGCGTGATGGTCAGGTGCGGCAGCTTGGCCTGGAGGCCGTGGCCGGTCAGCGTCTTCTTCGCCGCGACCAGGATGTCGGGGGAGATGTCGATGCCGTAGTAGTTGCCGGTGTCGAGGTAGTCGATGAAGAGCCGGCCGGCGCGGAGGTTGCCGCAGCCGATGTCGAGCATGCGGGACTCCGGCTTCAGGCCGTGCTCGCGGAGGTAGTCGAACTGCATCTCGCCCAGCGCCAGCCAGCGCTCGTGCGACTGGCTGCCGACGGCGGCCTCGGGGCTGCGCCGGGTGTCGGACGCCATGACGGCCCGGTAGTACCCGACGTGGTCGGGGTGCTTGAAGGCGAGCCAGCGGTCCCGGGCGGCCCGCTTCACGTAAGGGGCGATGCGCTGCGGGTGGCCGAGGGCGTACCGCACCTTGTGGGCGAGGGCGGCACGGTTGGCGACCAGGTTCTTCTTCGAGGCCATGGGTAGTACTCCGTACTCCGAGGTGCGGCGGGGTTCGCCGGTGCGTCGGACTATACATGGCGCGTATACATTGGGTGTATAGATGGTCGGAGTGAGGGAAGGAGGGGCGGCGGGGTGGCGGGGGCCGCGGGGTGCATGTTGCCCGGCGGCCCCCGCCCGCGGGATTACAGCAGGCGGCTGATGGCCGGCATCAGGTCCTGGAAGGTGCGGCCGGTGGCGGGCTCGCCGAGGGCCGTCATCTGCCAGGTGGTGCCGGAGCGGTACACCTTCGCCATGATCTGGGCGGAGTGCCGGCCGCCGCCGGTGAGCGTGTAGCGGGCCAGCTCCTGGCCGGTGGACTCGTCGATGAGGCGGCAGTACGCGTTCTGCACCTCTTCGAAGGTCTGGCCGGTGAAGGAGTTCACGGTGAAGAAGATCTGGTCGACATTGGCCGGAACCCGGCGGAGGTCGACCGCGATCGACTCGTCGTCGCCCTGTCCGGTGCCGCCGACGAGGTTGTCCCCGCTGTGCTGGACGGAACCGTCGTTGCTGGTCAGGTGCTGGAAGTAGACGACGTCGACGTACTGGCCGCCGGCGAAGAGCACCGCCGAGGCGTCCAGGTCGATCTCCTTGGTGCCGGCCAGCTTCGCGAAGAAGCCCTTGCGCTGCGCTGCCTGCCAGCCCAGACCCATGCGCACCGCGCTGAGCGCGCCGCCGTCGGACTTGCTCAGGCTGATCTGCTGGCCCTTGTTCAGGTTCACGGACATACGGAGAAGCCTCGCTCGTGTCGGGGTCCCGGCGGTGAGTGGAGCCAGGTCGGAATCTACAGCAGTGTAGAGATCCGGACCGCCGCGTACGGACACGGAGGCCCTGGCACCGGGCACTCCGCCGGGCTGGGATGATCGAGGGTATGGCTGAACGTGTGATCGCCGCGTGTGACGGGGCGTCGAAGGGAAATCCCGGCCCGGCCGGCTGGGGCTGGGTCATCGCGGACGAGTCGGGCGCGCCCGGCCGCTGGGAGGCGGGACCGCTGGGGACGGCGACGAACAACGTCGCGGAGCTCACCGCGCTGGAGCGGCTGCTGACGGCGGTCGGCCCGGACGTCCCGCTGGAGGTCCGGATGGACTCCCAGTACGCGATGAAGGCGGTCACCACCTGGCTGCCCGGCTGGAAGCGCAAGGGCTGGAAGACGGCCGCCGGCAAGCCGGTCGCCAACCAGGAGCTGGTCGTGCGCATCGACGCGCTGCTCGCCGGGCGTGACGTGAAGTTCGAGTACGTGCCCGCGCACCAGGTCGGCGGCGACGTCCTCAACGACTTCGCCGACCGGGCCGCCAGCCAGGCCGCCACCGAGCAGCAGGCCGCCGGCAGCGAGCACGGCTCCCCGCAGCCGCCGCCCGCCGCCGTCCCGGCCCGCCGCGCCGCTCCGAAGTCCGCCGGCGCCAGGTCCGCCGGCGCGTCCGCGGCCGGTGCGTCCAAGCGGCGCGGCGCCGGGTCCGGCCGCACGCTCAAGGCGAAGTTCCCCGGCCGCTGCCGCTGCGGGCGTTCGTACACCGCCGGTGAGACGATCGCCAAGAACTCCGAGGGCTGGGGTCACCCGGCCTGCCGCACCGCGGCGGGCGAGGGCTGAAACGCGGCGGGTGATCTCCGCGGGGGCGGTCCTGCGCCGGCCGGCCCCGGCGGGTGTCCCGTGCGGGCCCGGTCCTGTCGGCGTCCGGCCCCCGTGGGACCCTGTGCCCTCGCCGTGCGGCCGGCGCGGGCACCGGGCTCAGGTGCGTCACTCCGGCGCGGTGAGGAAGTCGAGCAGCGCGGAGTAGAGCGGTACGGGGGCGTCGAGCGGCACCAAGTGGCCCGCCCCCGGGATGAGTTCGAGTCGTGCCCCCGGGATCGCCGCCGCCAGTTCGTGCGCCCTGGCGACCGGGATCCAGGTGTCCTCCGTGCCCCAGCACACGGTGACGGGGATGTCGATGCCGCCGTACTCCCGCTGGATCTCGTCGGTGTAGCGCTGGTCCGCCTGCGCGATCTGCCGGTAGAAGGCCGCCTGGCCCGCCTCGTCGGTCCAGGGGCGCACCAGTTCCTCGGCGACGTCGTCGCGCAGCCCGCGATGGCTCGCCGAGCGGACGTACTCCCGCATCAGGCCGCGGTGCAGCGCGGGCGGCAGCTGCTCGAAGACCGCGGTGTGCGCGCCGACCAGCCGGAAGAACGGCGTGCCCCACGGGGCGAGCGCCACCGGGTCCACCAGGGCCAGCCGCCGGTACGCGGCCCCGTGCAGCAGATGGGCCCGCAGGGCCACGGCGCCGCCGAAGTCGTGTGCGACGACGGCCGGCCGGCCGAGCCCCCAGTGCGCCAGCAGTTCCGTGAAGACCCGGCCCTGGGCGGCCAGTGAGACGTCCTGTCCGGCGTGCTTCTCGGACGCGCCGTAGCCGGGCATGTCCCAGACGAACACCTGGTGGCGCCGTGCGAGCGCGGGCGCGATCCCGTGCCAGACGTACGACGAGAACGGCGTGCCGTGCAGCAGGACCACCGGCTCGGCGTCCTCCGGGCCGAGCCGTGCCCAGCGCACCGTTCCCGCACTGCTGCGGAAGGTCCTGTCCAGCTGCCATGTGCGCGTGTCGGTCAACGAACCGGTCCTTTCGCGGGGCGGCGGGACCCTCGGCGCGGCGAGGGCCACCGGGGGGCATAGCTAAGGAGTGTAAAACATTACAAGCCTTACCGCTGCGGTCCGGGGTGTGGCGGCGTAGGCAAAGTACGCCGGGTGTTCCGCCGTCCGGCCGTGGGCAGCGGCCGCACGGCCGTCTAGGTTCGGTCGTGCCTGCTCACGTCGGCGGACCGGACAACTGGAGGCAGACATGGGGACGTTCACCGCGGCCGACGGCACGGAGATCTTCTACAAGGACTGGGGGAGCGGACGGCCCGTCGTCTTCAGTCACGGCTGGCCGCTCAACGCCGATGCCTGGGACGGGCAGCTGCGCCTGGTGGCCGAGCACGGCTTCCGCGGCATCGCGCACGACCGCCGCGGCCACGGCCGTTCCGGGCAGCCGTGGCACGGCAACGACATGGACACCTACGCGGACGACCTCGCCCGGCTGATGGAGCTGCTGAACCTGCGCGACGCGGTCCTGGTCGGGCACTCCACGGGCGGCGGCGAGGTGGTGCGCTACCTCGGCCGGCACGGCACCGCGCAGGTCTCCAAGGCCGTACTGCTCGGCGCCGTACCGCCGTTGATGCTCCGCACGGAGCACAACCCCGAGGGCGCGCCCGTCGAGGTCTTCGACGCCATCCGGGAGGGGCTGCTGCGCGACAGGTCGCAGTACTACCGGGAGCTGAGCGAGCCCTTCTACGGCGCGAACCGGCCGGGCGCCACCGTGTCGCAGGGCACGCGGGACGCGTTCTGGCTGATGAGCATGCAGGCCGGGCTGAAGGCCGCGTACGACTGCGTCGAGCAGTTCTCCGCCACGGACTTCACCGAGGACCTGCGGCGCATCGACGTGCCCACGCTCATCGCCCACGGCGACGACGACCAGATCGTTCCGATCGGGGCCGCGGCACCGAAGTCCGCTGCGCTGGTCAAGAACGCGGTGCTGAAGGTCTATCCGGGCGCGCCGCACGGCCTCTCGGGGGAGTACGAGCAGACCTTCAACAGGGACCTGCTCGCGTTCCTCGAGGAGTAGCGGCCGGCCGGTATGCGGTCAGGCGGGCGCCGAGCCCGAGCGGTACGCGTACGCCGTGGCCGCGGCGCGGCCCTGCGGCGGGACGTGCGGCAGCTCGCCGGTGAGCCGGTGCCCGGCCGCGGGCGGCGGCCAGGCGGGGCGCTCGTCCGGGGGCAGGGTGGCCAGCGCGCGGGCGACGGTGGGGAAGGTGCGCAGGAGGCTGCCGGTGCCGGTCAGGTGCAGGACGCGCGCGACGTTGTGCCGGACCCCGGCCAGCAGCAGCCGGCCCTGCCGCCGCTCCAGCAGCCACTCCACGCTCAGCAGGCAGTTCAGGCCGCGCGAGTCGCAGAACGTGAGCGGGGAGCAGTCCAGGACGACATGGCGGTGGCCGCGGTCCAGGAAGGTGCCGACGGACGCGCGGAAGTGCTGCTCGGTACAGTGGTCGAGCTCACCGCTGATCTGCAGGACCGCTCCGTCGTCACAGGTGGCGAGCGCGGTCATCTCTAAGCCGTCGGGGAGCGGCATCTGGCTACCTCATCGTGCGGGGGAGATGTGAGCTACTCTCACGTTGGTGACAGTAGCGGGTCTTGTTCCGGGAAAGTGTGCGATTTCCTGCCAGGCACGCTAATGGCCGGAATGCGCGCACGGTGACCGGTCCGTAACGCCGCGATCAGGGCCTTGTGGGCCCCCTCCCGTGCTGCATGAGGCCCGGGGCCCCGGGCACCCGTCGGCGCATGGGACTGCTCACACAATGGGAAGACGCGGTGGAACACTGGGAACACACGCTGGTCAACAGGGTGTTCCGCAGTGATCCGGTGCTGCTGGTCGACGCGCTGCGCCGGGAGTGCGACGACCACGCCGTCGTCTGCAACGAGAACCGGATACTGGTGCCCAACGCCTACGACGTCGAACTCGCACCCTACGTCCACGAGCGGCTGGGTCAAGAGGACGAGGACGTCGCGCAGGCACTGACGGACACGCTCGCCCGGCACGCCGCCGAACACGACTACGAATGGGCGGGACCGCTCACCGTCCACGTCGCCGCATCCGAGGAACCGCTTCCGAACGGGCGCTACCGCATCACCAGCCAGGCTTTGCCGAACATCCCCCCGGATGCGTTCGCCACCCCGGCAAAGGTGCATGATGCACAGGAAGCTTCCGGGACCTCGTAAGGAGAACACGTGGCAGCGACAACGGAATCCGGGCCGGTGACGATCAGCACGGCGGACGGCTCGTGCGACGCCTTCGTGGCGCACCCGGCGGAGGAGGGACAGTACCCCGCGGTGCTGTTCTACATGGACGCCATCGGCCTGCGCCCCGTGCTGGAGGACATGGCGCGCGAGCTGGCCGCGCAGGGGTACTACGTCCTGCTGCCGAACCTCTTCTACCGCTCGGGCCCGGCGCCCGTGGTGGAGCTGTCCGACCTCTCGACCCCGGAGGGCCGGGAGGCATTCTTCGGCAAGGTCATGCCGCTCGTCCGCGAGCTGACCCCCGACCTGGCGCTGCGCGACGCCGAGAGCTACCTCGGCTTCCTGGCCGAGCAGGAGCGGGTCAGGCCCGGTGCGGTGGGCCTGACCGGCTACTGCATGGGCGGCGCGCTCGCGATGCGCACGGCGGCGCGGTTCCCGGACCGGGTGGCAGCGGCGGCGAGCTTCCACGGCGGCCACCTCGCCACGGACGCGCCGGACAGCCCGCACCGGCTGGCCGGCGACATCCGCGCTGAGCTGTACTTCGGCCACGCCTCGCAGGACGACTCCATGAACGCCGGGCACATCGCCGAGCTCGAGCGCGCCCTCGACGCGGCGGGCGTGACCTACCGCTCCGAGGTCTACCCGGACACCGTCCACGGCTTCACCATGGCCGACACCGCTGCGTACAGCGCGTCCGGCCTGGCCCGGCACTGGGAGGCCCTGCGGGACCTCTTCGGCCGTACGCTGAAGCAGGGCTGACGAGGCGCCGGCCGGCGCGGCGCTACCCGGCGCGCAGCACCTGCGCGACGACCGGGCCCGCCGCGTCGCCGCCGTGGCCGCCCGACTGGACCAGCGCGGCGGCCGCGAGGTCGTCGCTGTAGCCGGTGAACCAGCTGTTGGACCGGGTCTGCCCGTCCTTCTCGGCGGACCCGGTCTTCGCGCCCTTGTTCCCGCCGACGCCCGCCATCGCGGCCACGGCCGTACCCCGGCCGACGGTCGCCGCGTGCATCATCTGCCGCAGCTGCCGGGCGGTGGCGGGGGAGAGCGGGCGCGCGGTGGCCAGGGCCCGGTCGTCGAGCGACCGAGGCACCAGGACCGGCTGCCGGAACCCGCCGTTGACGACGGTCGCGGTGACGGACGCCATGGCCAGCGGTGACATCTGGACCTTGCCCTGCCCGATGTAGGAGGCGGCGGTCTCCACCCCGGAGGATTCCGGGACGCTGCCGTCGAAGGACGGCACGCCGGTGTGCCAGTCGGCGCCGAGGCCGAAGGAGTCGCGGGCCGTGCGGCCCAGTGCCGTGCCGGCGGCGCCCCGGTCGTTGAGCGGCTTGACCGCCTTGATGAAGGCGGTGTTGCAGGACTGCGCGAAGGCGTCGGTGAGGGTGCCGTCCGGGATCGAGAAGTCGTCGAGGTTGTGGAAGGTGTAGCCCTCCCAGCTCACGGTCGGCGGACAGGCGGCCTTGCCGGCCGCGTCGCCCACGCCGTTCTCGATCATCATCGCGGCCGTGACGATCTTCATGGTGGAGCCGGGCGCCACTCTGCCCAGCATCGCCGCGTTGTAGCCGTCCGTACGGTTGTTGGCCACCGCCCGGATCTCGCCCGTGCTCGGCCGGACCGCTACCACCGACGACTCCGGGTACGCCTGCACCGCCCGCTCGGCCGCGGCCTGCACGTCCGCGTCCAGCGTCGTGTGCAGCGTCCCCGCCCGACCCTTGCGGAGGGTGAGGAGGGTACGGCCGGGTTCGCCCTCCTCGTTCTCGATGCGCAGCTCGACGCCGCGGGTGCCGCCGGCCTGCTTGCCGTACTTCTCCCGCAGCTCGTCCAGCACCGGCCCCAGCGAGGGATACCGCTCCTTCGTCAGCGGCCGGCCCCGGTGGTCGACGGCCCGGATCTCCGGGTCCTCGGCCGCGCCGGTCACCAGGTACTCGCCCTCCTCCAGTTCCGGGTGCAGCACCGAGGGCCGCCAGTCCACCAGCGGCTTGTGCGTGGTCCTGCCCCGCACGATCCGCAGCTCCGAGGCGTACGACAGGGGAGCGGACCGCCCGTCGTACGACACCTCGGCCTTGACCGTGTACGGCACGGTCGTGCCCTTGCGCTCGCCCGGCGTGATCACCACATGGCTGAGGTGCGCCTGGTCATGGAAGCCGGCCAGCTCGGTCCGGGCGACCGCCCGGTTGTCGGTGAGCGCGGCGGCGGCCGTGCTCTCGCCCTTCGCCCACGCGGCGAGGAACGCCTCGGCCGTCTCGGTCGTCTCGTCGGCGCTCGGCGGTCCGGTCCGCACCGGTGCCGCCTGCGCGGTGCCGCCCGTGCCGCCGTACCCCATGATCCCGTGCACCAGGTTGTAGCCGCAGTACAGCGCACCCCCGGTCACCACCGTCAGCACCCCGCCGACAAGGGTGATCTTCACCCCGCTGCGCATCCGCGCTCCCTCCCCCAAGGGCTCCTTGAACGAGTTCAAGGACGCCATGGGACGCACGGTACGGGGCGGACCGGGTGGACGAGCCGTTCGAACGCAAATCCGTTATCAGATAGCGATCATGGACATTACCGGAACGAGGCGGTCCATGCGGCGGCGCGGCCCGTCTGCTCGGTGCCGAGGGGGCGACGGCGTCCTCCGCCGGATGCGGCACGGCCGCCGGCGGCGCGTCGTACTCCACCGAGCAGTCCACCTCGTGGTGCGCGCACAGCACTTCGGCCAGCCGGACGAGCGCCGCCGTGTCCCCGGTCCGCCCCACCCGGTGCAGATCGACGACGACCGTGCCGCTGCCGGGGCGGATGACGGCGTTGAGCAGCCGCCCCAGATGGGGCTCGGCCACCGGGCGGATCGGGCGGTGCACTTCGATGACGGTGCGGTCGTCGTACCGGCGTACCGCGACCGGCGACGGCCCGGTCCCGTCGGCCGCCGGACGGGCCGCCGCGGCGCCGCCCGCCCCGGCCGGAACCGGCGGCGTACGGAGCCGGTGGCGGACGGAGGCCCACAACGGGTGCAGGGAAGGAGCGGTCCACGTCATCGCGGTCTCCCTCGGCATCAAGACCTGCTGGAACAAGCCGTCGCGGCCCGCCGTGGGGCGGCGCGGGTGGCGACGCGGGAGCGACTGGGATTCTGCCACCGCGCGCGGCCGGCGGGCAGGGCCTGTCGGCCTCTGGACAAGACCGGGAGCGCCTGTTGGGCCCGGCACCGGAGCGCCGCGGGGGCCGCGGCCGGACGCCCGGCGCGAGCGGTGGCTTTCGGCCGTTGCCCGGCCCCGGCGGCCCCCGGTGGCTTTCATGGTCCAGCGGCGCGCCGGCGGCCCGGCGTCCGGTGCGCCGCCGGGCTTCCCCGCCGGCGCCGGCTGTCCCCAGGAAGGGAGAACGTTGTTCATGCTCTCGGTACCCACCGCCTCGGCGGCCACCGGTTCGTACGCCACGTCGATCGCAGACACCGCCGAGCAGGTACGGGCGGCCCGGCGGCTGCGCCACCGGGTCCTCGCCGAGGAGGCGGGGGCGTCGCCGCGCACCCGGCTCGCGGGCGCCGACGCCTTCGACGCGTCGGCCGATCACCTGATCGTGACGGACACGACGAGCGGCGAGGTGGTCGGCACGTACCGGCTGCTGCCGCCGGGGCGCACCGAACGGCTCAGCTCGGAGGGCGCGTTCGACCTGGGGGCCCTGCACGCGCTGCGCGGCCGGCTGGTCGAGGCGAGCCCTTCGTGCGTCCACCCGGACCACCGGACCGGCGCGGTGACCGACCTGATGTGGGCGGGGCTCGCGCGGTACGTCCTGCTGTCCGGTGCCCGCTACCTGGCCTGCCGCGCCGCCGTCCCGCTGGACGACGGCGGCCGGGCCGCCTCGGCCGGCTGGCTGCTCGGCAACGTCAAGCACTGCGCCCCGGCCGACCTGCGGGTACACCCGTACCGGCCCTGGACGCCGCGGGGCGTGAGCGAGCACGAGCCGAGCTACGCGCTGCTGCCGCCGCCGCTCCGCGGCTACCTGCGGGCCGGCGCCTGGATGTGCGGAGCCCCGGCGCACGACCCGGAGTCCGGCGTGGCGGACTTCTTCGTGCTGCTGGACACGGACCGGCTCGACGACCGTTACCGGCACTCCTTCGCGGGGGATAGGGGCCCGTGCGGGGCGGCCGGGCCGGGCCGCACGCGGCGGGTGCGCGGAGCTGCCGTGCCCCGCCGGGCCCCGGCGTGTCAGCTCCGGCCGGCCCAGGCCCCCGCGTACGCGCGCGCCGCGGCACGCGGGTCGGCGGCCGCGCAGATGCCGGAGACGACCGCGCCGCCCGCCGCGCCCGCGGCCCGCAGCAGCGGCATGTCCGCCACGGTCACCCCGCCGATCGCCACCGCCGGGAGCGGGGTGGGCAGCGCCAGCCGGCCGAAGCCCTCGATGCCCAGCTCGGGCGGTGCGTCCGCCTTCGTACGGGTGGCGTGCAGCGCGCCGATGCCGACGTAGTCGACCCGCGCGGGCTCCTTGGCGGCCGCCCGCAGCTCCTCCTCCGTCGCGGCGCTCAGCCCGATCACCGCGTCCGGCCCGACGAGCGCGCGGACGGCGGCCACCGGCAGGTCCGACTGGCCGACGTGCACCCCCGTCACCCGCGCCCCGGCGGCGCGGGCCGCCAGGTACACGTCCACCCGGTCGTTCACGAACAGCGCGACCCGCTCCGGCAGCGCAGCGGCGATCCGCACCACCGTGTCCAGGAAGCCCCGCGCGTCGGTGTCCTTCTCGCGGACCTGCACGGCGGTGACCCCGCCGGCCACGGCCTCGGCGACCGTGCCCGGCACGTCCCGGCCGCACGCGGCGGCCTGCGCCGCGTCCGTGACCAGGTAGACGGAGAGGTCGGGCCGCCCGCCGGCCGGCGTGCCGTTCACGCCCACGAGACCGCCGCCCGCTTGCCGAGCGTCTCCTCGTCCAGGCCGTACAGCGCGTCCAGGAAGGCGGCGGCGAAGCTGCCGGGCCCGGCGCTGCGCTCCGCCGCGACCTCGGCGGCCACCGTGTAGACGGCCACGGCGGCGGCCGCGGCGGCGAGCCGGTCACCCTGCGCGGCGGCGTCCGGCGTGGTCCGCGGGGCGAACGCCGCGAGCACCGCGCCGAGCGCGCAGCCCCCGCCGGTCACCCGGGTCAGCAGCGGGTCCCCGTTGGCGATCCGCACGGTCCGCTCGCCGTCGGTGAGCAGGTCGACGGCGCCGGACACCGCGACCACGGCACCGGTGGCGCGGGCCAGCTCGCCCGCTGCGGCGGCCGCCGACTCGACCTCGTCGGTGGCGTCCACGCCGCGTCCGCCGTCCCCGGTCCCGGCGACCGCGATGATCTCCGAGGCGTTGCCGCGGACGACGGCGGGCCCCTGGGCGAGCAGCTCCCGGGCCAGCGCGGTGCGTACCGGCAGCGAGCCGACGGCCACCGGGTCCAGCACCCAGGGCGTGCCCGCCGCAGCCGCTCCGGCGACCGCCTCGGTCATCGCGGCGCGCTGCTCGGCGTGCGGGGTACCCAGGTTGACCAGTACTCCGGAGGCGGCCCCGGCGAACGGTCCGGCCTCCTCGGGAATGTCCACCATGGCCGGGGCCGCACCCAGCGCGAGCAGGACGTTGGCCGTGAAGTTGGCGACCACCTGGTTGGTGAGGCACTGCACCAGTGGTGTTTCATGGCGTACGCGGTTGAGGGCCTGCCAGGTGACGGCGAGCAGGTCGTCGGCCGGACGCGTCATAGGGGCATTCCTCCGTGACATTCCCTTCGCTGGTGCGATCCAGATCAGGTTCGACGGGTGTGATCTCAGCCCTTGAGATGGGGCACCCCGTGTCTCGTGTGCCTCACCATGCTACCCGCACCCCGTTCCCGAACCGGAACCCCGACCTCTGGAATCCCCATGACCATCGAGAGGCCCGTCTTCGACGGGCGCATGCCCGCCGGCGCCGGCGACCTGTCCGTCGAGCGGCACGGCATCGGCCCGGTGCCCGAGGGCAACCGCTACGGCCGGCCCGGCCGCCTCTTCACCGTCTGGTTCGCGCCCAACCTGACCATGACCGGGGTCTTCACCGGCACCGTGGGCATCGGCCTCGGGCTCGACTTCTGGACGGCGTTCGCCGCCATGGCGCTCGGCACGCTGCTCGGCGCCGCCCCGTCCGCGTACCTCGGCACCTGGGGAAGCCTCACCGGCACCGGCCAACTCCCGCTCTCCCGGCTCGCGTTCGGCAACGGCGTCGTACTGCCCGGCGTCCTGCAGTGGCTGTCCTCCATCGCCTGGGACGCGCTCATCGGGCTCTTCGGCGGGGACGCGCTGGCCCGGCTGCTCGGCTGGCCGTTCTGGCTCGGCGCGCTCACCGTCCTGCTCCTCCAGGGCGTCGTCGGCGTCCTCGGCTACGAGGCCATCCACCGCCTCCAGACCGTGATGACCTTCGTGCTGGGCGCGGCCTTCCTCGCCCTCAGCGTCAAGCTGCTCGACGGCGTCCCGCTGCCCTCGGCCGCCACCGCGCACGGCGCCGACCGGGCCGGCGCGTTCCTGCTCACCACCGCCGTCGCGCTGAGCCTGGCGATCTCCTGGGCCCCGTACGCCTCGGACTTCAGCCGCTACCTGCCGCGCTCGGCGTCCCGGCAGCGGATGTTCTGGTACGCGCTGCTCGGCATGGCCGTCTCCTACCTCTGGGTGCAGACGCTCGGCCTGTGGGCCGCCGGCCTGTTCACCGAGCAGACGGCGGCGGGCGTGCAGAAGCTGCTCGGCGGCGGCGCGCTGGCCGCCTTCGGGCTGCTGGCCATCGCCGCCTCCGCGGTGTGCAGCAACGCCATGAACGACTACAGCGGATCGCTGGCCCTGCAGACGGCGGGCGTCCGCATCCCGCGCCCGCTCGCCGCCGCCGTGGCCGCCGTCCTCGGCTTCCTGCTCGTGCTGTGGATGCACGCCGCCGACACCACGGCCCGCTTCCAGAACGTGCTGCTCTTCGTCGGCTACTGGATCCCCGGCTTCATCGGCGTCGTCGCGGTCGACTGGCTCGCCCGCGCCAGGGCACGCGGCGGCCGCCCGGTCGACGTGCACGAGGAGTTCGCGCGCCCGCAGCCGTGGTGGCCGGCGGTCCTGGCCTTCGTCGTGGCCTTCGCCGCGGCCGTGCCCTTCATGGACACCTCGCTGTACGTCGGCCCGGCCGCCGAGGCACTGCACGGCGCCGACCTGGCGTACTACGTGGCCTTCCTGGTCTCGGTCGCGGTCTACGCACCGCTGCGCCTGCGGAAGTCCGCGGCGCGCGCCTGACACGCGGGCTTCGCCTTACGAAGCCTTACGAACGCAGGGTCTCCGACGGCGAGACCCCGAACCGCCTCCGGTACGCAGCGGCGAACCGCCCGCCGTGGGTGAACCCCCAGCGGGCGGCCACCTCGGCGACGGTGGCGCCCGCGTCGGGATCGGCCAGCTCCGCGTGCACCCGGTCCAGCCGGATGTCGCGCAGCGTGGCCGTGGGGGAGGCCCCGACGTACTTCTGGAAGCCCTCCTGCAGCCGTCGCACGCTCACCCCGGCCACCTCCGCCATGTCGGCCGCGGTCCACGGGCGTCCGGGGTCGTCGTGCAGCTCGTCCAGGATGCGCTTGACGATCCGCGGCCGCAGCGCCGCCCTGGGGTCCTGGTCGGGGACGACCGCGAGGATGAACCCGGTGGTGATCGCGCTGACCATTTGGCGCGCCACCAGCTCGCTGGCCAGCATGGCGTCCACCTGGCGCAGGTCGGCGGAGAGCATGCGGACGAAGTGCAGCCAGCTGCGCGCCGCGTCCGTGCACGGCGCGATCTGCGACGGCAGCGCCCGCGGCCGGGCCGGGGCGGCGAGCACCCGGCCGGTCTCCCGCTCCAGCAGGTCCCGGTCGAACTTCACGCCGACCACCGTGCAGTCGTGGGACCAGCAGGTGATCGGGGTGCGGGTGTCCGGCGGGAAGATGGTGCCCTCGCCCACGCCTGACACCACCGTCCGCCCGGCGCTGCGCGACTCCAGGTGGCCGGAGAGCGGCACGTTGACCTCGTACGCGTCCGGGTAGTCGCAGTCGATCGCCACGTCGGCGCCCCAGCCGATCCGCCCGAGGGTGAGCGGCCCGAGGTCGGTGGTGTGCAGCGAGAGGTTCAGCTCCGGCCCCCGGGACAGCGCCGTCAGCTCGTGCGGGAAGTACGCACTCGTGACGACCTCCGCCGCCTCGTCCCAGTCACCGGTCGTCGTCGTGGTGGTCTTCAACGCCGTCGCACCGCCCTGCCCGTCCTCCGCGAGTGAACGATGTGTAACACGATTCCGGCGTGGCCGGAAAGGGCCGGTGCACCGCCCGGTACGGCCCGTTCCGCGGTGGCGCGGCGCGCCGTCAGGTCCGCCGCGCAATGTGTCTGCGGACCGCGCCGAGCGGATCGACGGACCCCGCAGGCCCGTGCTCTGCTGCCGCTCACGCCGCAGCCGCCGCTGCCGTACGGCACCCGCGGAGGTGCCCCGGCGGCGGTCGCGTGACGTTCCCGAGCAGACGGAGGACAGCCCATGAGCGCAATCCCGCAGTGGATCGAAGACATCACCATGGCCGAGCTGGAACGGAATCCGTACCCGTTCTACGAGCGGCTGCGGGCCGAGGCGCCGCTGGCGTACGTGCCGCTCCTCGGCGCGCACGTCGCCACCACTGCCGAACTGTGCCGGACGGTGGCGAACAGCCCCGACTTCGAAGCCGTCATCACCCGGGCCGGCGGGCGCACCTTCGGTCACCCCGCGGTGATCGGCGTGAACGGCGACGTCCACCGGGACCTCCGCTCCATGGTGGACCCGGCGCTGCAGCCCACCGAGGTCGACCGCTGGGTGGACGAGCTGGTGCGGCCCATCGCGCGGCGCTACGTGGCGGCCATCGAGGACGCCGGGAAGGCCGAGCTGGTCTCGGAGTTCTGCGAACCGGTCAGCGTGCGCGCCCTCGGCGACCTGCTCGGCCTGAAGGACGTCCCCTCGGACAAGCTGCGCGAGTGGTTCCACAAGCTCTCGCACTCCTTCACCAACGCCGCGCTGGACGAGAACGGCGAGTTCGCGAACCCGGAGGGATTCGCGGAAGGGGACGCGGCGAAGGCGGAGATCCGCGCCATCGTGGACCCGCTGATCGACAAGTGGACCGTGCAGCCCGACGACAGCGCCATCTCCCACTGGCTGCACGACGGCATGCCGGAAGGGCAGGTCAGGGACCGGGAGTACATCTACCCGACGCTCTTCGTGTTCCTGCTGGGCGCGATGCAGGAGCCGGGGCACGCGATGGCCTCCACGCTCGCCGGGCTGTTCACCCGGCCCGAGCAGTTCGAGGCCGTGGTGGACGAGCCGGGGCTGATCCCGCGTGCCGTCGCCGAGGGCATGCGCTGGACGTCACCGATCTGGTCGGCGACGGCCCGCACCAACATCCGGGACACCACCGTCGGCGGTGTGTTCCTGCCCAAGGGCTCGACGGTGATGATGGCCTACGGCTCCGCCAACCACGACACCGGCGTGTACGAGGCCCCGTCCGCCTACGACCTGACCCGCCCGCCGCTGCCGCACCTCGCCTTCGGCGCCGGCAACCACGCGTGCGCCGGCATCTACTTCGCCAACCACGTGTGCCGGATCGGCCTGGAAGAGCTGCTGGAGGCGATCCCCAACCTCGAACGGGACACCGGCGCCGACGTCGAGTTCTGGGGCTGGGGCTTCCGCGGCCCGACCGCGCTGCACACGGTCTGGGAGGTCTGAGCATGCCGGCACCCACCGAGACGGCGTTCCGGATCACCACGGCCGCGGGCTCCGAGGTCTCCTGTCGCCCCGGCCAGCCGCTGCTCGACGCCTTCCTGCGGGCCGGCGTCTGGCTGCCCAACTCCTGCAACCAGGGCACCTGCGGCACGTGCAAGCTGCGCGTGACGTCGGGCCGCGTCGACCACGGCGCCTCGCCCGAGCAGACCCTCCCGGCCGAGGAACGCGCGGCCGGGTACGCGCTGGCCTGCCAGGCCACGCCCGTCTGCGACACCACCGTCGAACCGCTCACGACCGGCGACGGGACCGCGGCGGGACACGTCCTGAAGGACTTCCTGGGGACCGTCACCGAGGTCGCGGACATCGCCCGGGACACCCGCCGGATACGGCTGGCGCTCGACGAGCCGCTGGCCTTCTCGGCAGGCCAGTACGCCGAGCTGCGCGTGCCCGGCACCGGTGCGACCCGTCCGTACTCCATGGCGAGCAGCCCGGCGGACCCCACCGAGCTGGAGTTCCACGTCCGCCGCGAACCCGGCGGGCTCGCCACGGACGGCTGGCTCTTCGCGACCGTGCGGCCCGGTGACACGGTCGGGCTGACGGGCCCGCTCGGCGACTTCTGCTTCGATCCGGCCGACGACGCCGACGACGCCGAGGGGATGATCCTGCTGGGCGGCGGTACCGGGCTGGCCCCGCTCAAGTCGATCGCGCGCGCGGCGCTCGGCGCGGACCCGGACCGGGAGATTCACCTGTACCACGGGGTGCGCGGCGCGGCCGATCTGTACGACGGGGAATTCTTCGAGGACCTCGCGCGCCGCCACGCCGGCTTCCATTACGTGCCCTGCCTGAGCGCGGAGGAGTGGGCGGGGCGTACCGGCTATGTGAGCGAGGTGTTCCTGGCGGACTTCCCGGCCTCGTGCCGCGGCTACGCCGGATATCTCTGCGGGCCGCCGCCGATGGTGGAGGCGGGAGTGAAGGCGTTCAAGCGGCGCCGGATGGCTCCGCGCCGCATCCACAAGGAGCGTTTCACCCCGGCCGCCGCGCCGCCCGTCCGGTAGGAATCCGCCCGGAAAAACAACGAACCCCGGTCGCGCTGGCGGCCGGGGCGGACTTCCGCGTATATTGGGAGTTTCGCGTGCCTGAATGAATCCGGGCAGGGCGAAGCTAACTAGGGCTATCTTAACCAGGCGGGAGTCGCATTGTCAATCCAGGTGCCGGGCGGAGAATCGGGCGTACGGCCGGACCGGTCCGTCGACGAGGAGACGCGGCGCGCGGAAATGCGCCGCGAGCAGGAATTCATCGACATGCTCTACGAGCGCCTCGCTGAGCTGCGCGCGGGCGCCGGCGCCACCGTCGAGGGCGCCCTCGCGGTCGCCGACGCGGGCACGATGCAGGCCCGGCTGGAGCGGGACGTGACCGTCGCCGAGCAGGCCGGACTGCTCGCCGCCTTCGACGCGGGCGAGCACGGCCTGTGCTTCGGCCGGCTCTCCTTCCGCGACGGCGCCGACCACCACATCGGGCGCATCGGCATCCGGCGCGACGACGCCGACCGCACGCCGCTGGTCATCGACTGGCGCGCCGATGTGGCGCGCCCCTTCTACCTCGCCACCGGGCACACCCCGATGGGGCTGCGCCGGCGGCGCCACATTTCGACCGAGGGCCGCCGCGTCACGGCGCTGCACGACGAGATCATGGACCTCGCCGACACGGTGCGCAGCGGCCACGAGGGCACCGACGCCGACACCGTGCTGCTCGCCGCGCTGGACGCGGCCCGCACCGGCCGGATGCACGACATCGTGCAGACCATCCAGGCCGAGCAGGACCGCATCATCCGCGCCCCGCACCGCGGCGTCATGGTCGTCGAGGGCGGCCCCGGCACCGGCAAGACCGTCGTCGCGCTGCACCGCGCGGCGTACCTGCTCTACGCACACCGGGAGCTGCTGGCCCGCCGCGCCGTCCTCATCGTCGGCCCCAACCCGGCGTTCCTCGGCTACATCGGTGAGGTGCTGCCCGCGCTCGGCGAGACCGGCGTACTGCTCGCCTCGCCGGGTGAGCTTTTCCCGGGCATCACGGCCACCGGCACCGACACGCCCGAGGCCGCCACGGTCAAGGGCAGTGCGGCGATGGCCGACGCGCTGGTCGCGTACGTACGCGACCGCCAGCGGCTGCCCGAGCCCGGCACCGTCATCCCGCACGACGACGGCGACCTCCTCCTCGACCCGGACATCGTCCTGGAGGCCCGGCACCAGGCACGCGAGACGCGGCTGCCGCACAACCTCGCCCGCCCGCACTTCGCCTTCCGGATCATCGACGCGCTGACCGCCCAGCTCGCCGACCGGCTGGGCGCCGACCCGTACGGCGGCCCGAACTTCCTCGGCCCCGACGACATCGCCCAGCTCGGCAAGGCCGTCGCCGCCAGCCCCGAGGTGCACGCCGCCATCGCCGACCTGTGGCCCGTGCTCACCCCGCAGGAACTGGTCGCGGACTACCTCGCCGACCCGGTGCACCTGCCCGAGGCCGACGCGGCCGCGATCCGGCGCGCGGGCGGCGAGTGGACCGCCGCGGACATCGCGCTGCTGGACGAGGCCGCCGAACTCCTCGGCGACGACGACTCCGCCGCGCAGGCCGCGGCCGAGGCGGAGCGCCAGGAGCGGATCGCGTACGCACAGGGCGTGCTCGACCTCTCGTACGGCTCCCGGACCCAGGAGTTCGAGGACAAGGACGACGAGGAATCGGAGGTGCTGGCCGCGCACGACCTGGTCGACGCCGAACGCCTCGCCGACCGGCAGGAGGAGGCCGACCACCGCACCGCGGCCGAGCGCGCCGCCGCCGACCGCACCTGGGCCTTCGGCCACATCATCGTGGACGAGGCGCAGGAGCTGTCGCCGATGATGTGGCGGCTGCTGATGCGCCGCTGCCCGACCCGCTCGATGACGCTGGTCGGCGACCCGGCGCAGACCGCCGAGCCCGGCAGCTGCGGCACGTGGGAGTCGATCCTCGAGCCGTACGTCGGCGACCGCTGGGAGCACGTGCGCCTCGGCGTCAACTACCGCACGCCCGCCGAGATCATGGAAGTCGCGGCGGCGACGATCCGCGCCGCGTACGCCGGCACCCCGGCCGGCGAAGCCTTCGAACCGCCGCGCTCGGTCCGCTCCACCGGCGTACCGCCCTGGTCCCGGCGCACCGACGACCTGCCGCGCGCGGTCGCCGAGGCGGTCGCCGAGGAGACCGGTACGGAGGGCCGGCTCGCGGTCATCGCGCAGCAGCACCACCACGAAGCGCTGCTGGCCGCCCTGCCCGAGGCGTCCGCCGGCCCGGCCCCCGACCTGACCAGCCCGGTCGTGCTGCTGGACCCGCGGCAGGCCAAGGGGCTCGAGTTCGACACGGTGGTCGTGGCCGAACCGGCCGAGTTCGGCGTGAGCGACCTCTACGTCGCCCTCACCCGGGCCACCCAGCGGCTGGGCGTCGTGCACACGCAGGCGCTGCCCGCCGGCCTGGAGGGGCTGACGGCACGCTGAGGACGGGGGCCGGGGCAGCGCATGCCGCCCCGGCCGTCGACAGCCGAACCCTCATCCCCCTACCCTGTGTTCGTCATTCCGGCCGCTGATCGGAATGACGAACACAGTCGGCGCGCGGCGGAGGGTGGGTGAGCGGCATGGGGCGACTGGTCCCAGCGGTGACCCGGGCACTGGACATACTCGAACTGTTCCTGGAGGCGGACGGCCCGCAGTCGGCCCCCGACGTGGTGCGCAAGCTGCAACTGCCGCGCACCACCGTGCACGAGCTGCTCACCACCCTGGCCGCGCGCTCCTACCTGGTGCCCGTCCCCGACCAGCCGGGCCGCTACCGCCTCGGCGTCCGCGCGTACCAGCTCGGCAGCCGGTACGCCGAACAGCTCGACCTCGCGGCCGAGGGGCAGCGGGTCGCCCGCGAGGTGGCCGCCACCTGCGACGAGACGGTGCACGTCGCCATCCTGGAGGGCGCCGACGTCATCTACATCGCGAAGGTGGACTCCACGCACGCCGTCCGCATGGTCTCGGCGGCGGGCCGCCGGCTGCCCGCGCACTGCACCGCGGTCGGCAAGATGCTCCTCGCCTCGCTCCCCGAAGCGGAGCTGGAAGCGCGCCTCGCCGACCACGAACTCGTGGCCCTGACCCCCGGCAGCATCACGGACCCCGAGGCGCTGCGCACCGAGCTGGCCGCCGTCCGCGAGCGCGGCACCGCCACCGAACACCGCGAGTCCAACCCGGACGTCTCCTGCGTGGCGGCCCCGGTCCGCGACAGCACCGGCCGCGTCGTCGCCGCGCTCTCCATCTCCGTCCCGATGATCCGCTGGACCGACTCCACCGAGTCCGAACTGGCCGAACTGGCCACGAAGGGCGCCAGGGACCTGTCTACGAGCCTGGGGCACAGGGGGACTTGGCGCTGAGCGCCGCCGGGCACCCGGCCCGCGCGTGACGATGCGTCAGCCCGGGCCGGCCACTCTCGGTGCCGCCCTCGGCGCACCCCGCCGGGCTCTCCGCCGGACGCATCGCTGTACGCACCGCCGTACGCCGCGCGACCGCCCAGACCGCGAGTGCGCAGGCGGCGAAGGCCGCGCCGAGGACACTGGAGCCGGTCCAGCCGGCCCTGGCGAAGACGGTCGTCGTGGCGGTCGCGCCGAGCGCGGAACCGAGCGAGTAGAAGAGCATGTAGCCGCCCACGACGCTGCTGGTGCGGTCCGGATGGGCCGTGGTGAGCAGGTGCTGATTGCTCACGTGCACGGCCTGCACGGCGAAGTCGAGGACGACCACGCCGATCACGACGAGCCACAGCGACCAGGACACCTGTCCGACGGCCGCCCAGGACACGGCGAGGAGGGCGAGCGCCCCGCCGGTGACGGCGCTCGCGGACCCGGCATCGGCCCACCGCCCCGCGCGGGCGGCGCCGAGCGCGCCGGCCAGCCCCGCCAGCCCGAACAGGCCGATCTGCGCGGTGCTCAGCCGCCACGGAGCAGCCGCGAGCGGCAGCGCCAGCCCGCTCCACAGCGTGCCGAACGAGGCGAACAGGAAGAACGCGATCAGCCCCCGCGAGACGAACAGGGGCTCGCGGAACAGCCCGCCCAGCGACGTCAGCACCTCTCGGTACGTGGCACGGCCGGTGCGGGTGTCGGGCGGCAGCATCCGCAGGACGAGGCACGCCAGCACCACCAGGAGCACCGCGAGTGCGACGTACGCGCTGCGCCAGCCCCAGAGCGCGGCCAGGCCGCCGACCGCGGCGCGTGCGCCGAGGATGCCGAGGACGACGCCGGACGTCACGACCCCGAGATTGCGGCCGCGCTCCTCGGGCGTGGACAGGGCGGCGGCGTAGGCGACCGTCGTCTGGACGGCGACCGCGAACAGACCCGCCAGGGCCAGCCCGGCGAGCAGCACCCAGGTACGGGTGGCCGTCGCGGCCAGTGCCGCGCCCACCGCGGTCAGCGCCAGGTGCCCGGCGATGAGCCGGCGCCGGTCGACGAGGTCGCCCAGCGGGACGAGCAGGGCCAGCCCCGCCAGATAGCCGAGCTGCCCGGCCGAGACGACCCACCCCAGCCGGGCCTCCGGCACTCCCAGGTCGTGTCCGATCTGCGCGAGGACGGGCTGCGCGGCGTAGACGCTCGCGACGGCGACCGCGCAGACAGCGGCGAACAGTGCCTTCCGGCCGATGGTCAGGCCCATCCGCCTCACCCTCCCCGATCAGTGGTGCGACTCAGTGGTGCAGGTCGGTGCGCTGCGATCAGTAGCAAATCGCAACTGATCGGAGGTTACGGCAGAATGGTTTCGATCAGCAACTCTTTGGAGGTGTGATGACCCGGGACGCACCCCGCGCCGACGACGTGACCTGGACCGATCCGGACTGTCCCGTGGCGCGCACGCTCGATCTGGTCGGCGACCGCTGGACCCTGCTGATCGTCCGCGACGCCATGGACGGGGCGCGGGCGTTCACCGACTTCCAGCAGCGCACCGGCATCGCGCGCAACATCCTCACCGACAGGCTGCGCCGCCTGGTCGAGCGAGGCGTCCTCGACCGGAGGACCGCGCCCTCCGGCAAGCGGCAGCTCTACACGCTCACCCCGGCCGGACGCGACCTGTTCACCGTCATCGTCGCCCTGCGGCAGTGGGGTGAACGCCACGCCTTCGCCCCCGGCGAGCCGCACTCCGTCCTCGTCGACGACCACGGCGCCCCGCTCCCGCAGCTCCGCCCGGTCGGCTCGCACGGCGACCTCGTCGACGCCGAAACAACCTCCGTACGCAAGAACGACTGAGGCGGCGGGCGCCCGTGGGGGATGCGCCCCGGGCGGGCTTCTCTACGGCCGGGCGTACGGCCGGGTCAGGATTTCCATGTTGTGGCCGCTCGGGTCCGCGAAGTACGCGCCCCGGCCGCCGAACAGGTCGTTGGTCCGGCCGGGTTCGGTGTGGCGCGGGTCGGCGTAGTAGGTGACGCCCACCGCTTCCAGGCGGGCGATCATGACGTCGAACTGCTCGTCCGGCACGAGGAACGCGTAGTGCTGGGACTGGATCGGCTCGTCACGCTTCTCGTAGTAGTCGAGCGTCACGCCGTTGCCGAGGTCGACGGGGAGGAAGGGGCCCAGCGGGGCGCCGACCTCCAGGCCGAGGATCGTGGCGAGGAATTCGGCCGAGAGCCGGCGGTCCCGGGCGTAGATGGCGGTGTGGTTCAACTGGACGGCATTGTGCGCGTGCTGCTGTGCGTGCGGCATGAGTGGTGTCTCCGTGTTTCCGGGTCTTGGGTCGCTGAGAGGGGCGCCGAGAGGGGCGCTGTCGCGGAAGACTCGGAAGGAGGGGCGGGGCTCTTGCCCGCCTCGCGCTCACGCCGAGGCCGGGAGCCTCACTCGTGCATGGCCCATGGCCGACCCGGCAGTCACATGAGTGACCTTAGTGATCGGCCCGGGCCATGGCAACGGACTTATCGCCTGCCTTACTTGAGGCCGTGTTTGCGGGAGACGAGCGACTCGGCCTGGCGGCGGGAGAGCAGGCGGCGCAGGGTGAAGACGAGCGGGGCGTTGCTGCCCACGGCGTAGAGCGGTTTGGGTCGGGGCGTCTCGATGGCCTTGAGGACGGTCCTGGCCACGGTCTCGGCGCTGATGCCGGAGGCCTCGTTGCGGTCGAGGCGGGCGGAGACCGTGCGGAACGCGGCGGTGTACGGGGAGCCGTCCGCCAGGTAGCGGGTGCGGCGCTCACTGATGCCCGTGTTGATGGATCCGGGCTCGACGGTGGTCAACCACACACCGTACGGGGAGAGTTCGCGGCGGGCCGCCGTCGCGAACGCCTTGATGGCCGCCTTGGAGGCCACGTACGAGGAGCGGAAGGCGAGCGGGAAGCTGGCCAGCATGGAGCCGACCATGACGACCCGGCCCCGGCGGCGGGCCCGCATGCCCGGCAGCAGCAGCTGGGTCAGCCGTACCGCGCCGAAGACGTTGAGCCGGAAGAGGCGTTCCAGCGCGTCCATCGGGAGTTCTTCGAGCGGCGCGAGCTGGCTCTCGCCCGCGTTGTTGACCAGCACGTCCACCGCGCCCGCCGCCGCGGCGCACGCCTCGATGCTCGCCGGGTCGGTGAGGTCCAGGGCCAGGTACTCGGCGCCGGGCAGCCGGTCGGCCTCGGGGATCTTCTCGGGGCTGCGGCTGGTGGCGATCACGTGGTAGCCGCGGGCCAGCAGTGCCTGGCAGACGGCCCGGCCGATCCCGGAGGACGCGCCGGTGACCAGCGCCGTACGCCGCTCCCCGCCGTGCGGGCTGCCGCTCGTCATGCCAGCCCCTTCGCCAGTGCCCGGCCCGCCGCGCGGCCGGAGAAGATGCAGCCGCCGAGGAACGTGCCCTCCAGCGCGTTGTAACCGTGCACCCCGCCGCCGCCGAACCCGGCCACCTCGCCCGCCGCGTACAGCCCCTCGAAGGGCGTGCCGTCGGGCCGTACGACCTGCGAGTCCAGCGTGGTCTCCAGGCCGCCGAGGGTCTTGCGGGTGAGCAGGTTCAGCCGTACGGCGATGAGCGGGCCGTGCGCCGGGTCCAGCAGCCGGTGCGGCTTCGCCACCCGCACGATCCTGTCCGCCATGTAGGCGCGGGCGTTCCGTACCGCCATCAGCTGCATGTCCTTGGAGTACGCCAGGTCCACCTCGCGGTCGCGGGCCACCACCTCCCGGCGCACCTGGTCGTAGTCCAGCTCCGGGGCGCTGCCCAGCGCGTTCATGCCGGAGACGAGGTCGCGGAGGTTGTCGCGGACGACGAAGTCGGCGCCGTGCTCCATGAACGCGGCGACCGGGCCGGTCGGACCCTTCTTGGTCCGGCCCAGCGTCATCTTGAGGTCCTTGGCGGTGAAGTCGGGGTTCTGCTCGGATCCGGAGAGCGCGAACTCCTTCTCGATGATGGACTGCGTCAGGATGAACCAGCTGTGGTCATGGCCGCCGGCCCGGATGTGCCGCAGGGTGGCGAGCGTGTCGAAGCCGGGGAAGAGCGGCGGGGGCAGCCGCTTGCCGGTGGCGTCCAGCCAGAGGGAGGACGGGCCGGGGATGATGCGGATCGCGTGGTCGGGCCAGATCGGGTCCCAGTTCTGGATGCCCTCGACGTAGTGCCACATGCGGTCGCGGTTGACGATGCTGCCGCCCGCGCTCTCGGTGATCTCCAGCATCCGCCCGTCGACGTGCGCGGGCACCCCGCAGATCATCCGCTCCGGGGCCGGGCCCAGCCGGTCCACCGGCCAGTTCTTGCGCACCAGGTCCTGGTTGCCGCCGATGCCGCCCGAGGTCACGACGACGGCCTGGGCGCGGAGTTCGAAGGAACCGGCCGGCGTCCGCGAGGACTTCACGCCGCGCGCCGCGCCCGACGGCTCCAGCACCGTGCCCCGGACGCCGACCGCGGCGCCGTTCTCCACGATCAGCTCGTCCACCTGGTGGCGGTGCTTGAACGTCACGAGGCCCCGGTGCTCCGCAGCGAGCACCGGCTCGCGGAAGACCCGTACCACCTCGGGCCCGGTGCCCCAGGTGAGGTGGAAGCGCGGTACCGAGTTGCCGTGCCCGGAGGCGAGCCCCGACCCGCGCTCGGCCCAGCCGACGTTCGGCATCAGCCGCAGCCCCAGCTCGTGCAGGTAGGCCCGCTTCTCCCCGGCGGCGAACTGCACGTACGCCTGTGCCCACTGGCGCGGCCAGTGGTCCTCCCGCTCGCGGTCGAACCCGGCGGAACCCAGCCAGTCCTGCATCGCCAGCTCGTAGGAGTCCTTGATGCCCATCCGGCGCTGCTCGGGGCTGTCCACCAGGAACAGCCCGCCGAGCGACCAGAACGCCTGGCCGCCCAGGTTGGCCGCGCTCTCCTGGTCCACGAGCAGCACCTTGCGCCCGGCCCTGGCCAGTTCGTACGTCGCCACGAGACCGGCCAGGCCGGCGCCGACGACGATCACATCGGCCTGTTCGCGCTCACTCATGGGGAGCCCCTTCGCTCTGGGTGCGGTCAGCGGTGCGGTCGGGGGTGCTGTAGGCCTCCACCACGTGCCGGAACAGCTCGTGGCGGCGCCGTCGTACGGCCTCGTCGTCCGGCTCCACCAGGCACTGCACGGTGGTGCCGTCGTGCACGGCGACCAGCGCGTGGCCCAGCCCCGTACGGTCGGTGACCCGCCGCCCGCCGCGGGCCAGCGCGGCCTCGACGATCGGCAGCAGGGTGTCGTGGATGGCCTGTTCGCGCGCTGCCATCACCCGGCGCAGCGACGGATTGCGCAGCGCGTGCGCCGTGAACTCGGCCGTCACGCGGTACCACGCGTCATCGACCGGTACGGCGTCGAGCACGGCGGTCAGCGCCTCGTCGGGGGAGACCGTCTCCAGCGTGCCCAGCCGGTCCAGGGCCTCCCGCAGATCGGCCAGCATCGCCGCCGACCGCTGCTCCCACATGGCGAGGAAGAGCTCGTCGAGCGAGGTGAAGTTGGAGTAGAACGCGCCCCGGGTGTACCCGGCCCGCTCGCACACCTGGTCCACCGTTGACCGCCCGAAGCCCTCCTCGGCGAAGACCGCCAGCGCGGCGTCGAGCAGCCGCTGCCGGGTCTGGGCCCGGCGCCGGGTGACGCGCTTGGGCCCCGTGGGCCCGGAGGCGCCGGTAGGTGCCGCTGTCCGCTGAGCTGTCATGGGCTGGTCCCGCCGTCGGCCGCCGTTCGATACGTGAATGTATTCGATGCGTTCGTGTATCGACAAGGGGTCCGACGCGGGCAGCAGCAAGGGCGGGCGGGGACGTACGACGCCCTCCGCCCGCCCCTTCAGAGCCGCCGCAGGTCAGACGCCCGGCGGCAGGTGCGACGGCCGCCCGCGGCCGCGGGTCACCGCGTACCCGCCGATGCCCGCGAGCGCGGCGAGCACCGCACCGGCCGCGGTCCACAGCCAGCGCGCCGACCACCAGCCGGACGACCAGCCGCCGTCCGGCTCGGGCCGCGCGGCCGACCCCTGCACCAGCGGCGCGGCTAGCGAACCGTCCACGTCCTGCGCGCTGCCCGCGTCCGTGGTGGTCGCGGTCACCGCGGCCTTCACCGGCAGCCCGGTGTCGGCCGATGCGGTGCGCACGGCGGTGAGGCGGACGTAGTACGCGCCGGGCAGCGGGTCGTTCGCCCACGGCTCGGCGTTGGCGCGGACCGTGCGCAGCGTGCAGGACAGCTCGACGGTGGCGGCGTCGGCCGCTGCCGTCCTGGTCTGCGTGCCGTACCGGCAGGGCTGGCGGCGGCGCAGCCCGTCGTAGACGTCCAGCTGCCAGGTGGCGTCGCCGTGCCGGGCGTCGGCGCCGGGCAGGTCGACGGTCGCGCGCACCGTGGCGCCCTCGCCGGCGTCGGCCGGGAACTGCCAGTAGAGGTAGTCGCCGGTGGAGGCCGAGGCGGTGGCCTGCTGGCCCGGCCGGATCACGGTGGCGGTACGGAAGGAGGTGCCGGCCTCGGTGGGCGGCGGCGCGTCCTCGGGATCGGCGGACGCGCTCGCGGAGGCGGACGCGCCGGCGGAGGGGGTGGGGTCCTCGGCGGCCGCCACGGGCACGGCCGCGGCGGGCCCGGCGAGCGCGAGGTCACCCGCCACGGCCGTCCCGAGGAGGGCGGCACCGGCGAGCAGAGCGGCGGACAGGCGCCGCCGTACGGACACTGCGGCAGACATCAGCTGGTCCTCCAGACGGTGACGCGCCAGCGCGAGATCCAGCCCCACACCAGTCCGGCGAGCAGGCCGATGAGCGTGACGGCGATGAGGAACCACCAGCCGTGGCCGAGGCCCAGGAACGCGGCGTCGGACGCGGCGTGCGGCCCGTCCACCACGTCGACGGACAGCTCGACCGGCAGGCCCGGCGTGGTCTTGACCGAGGCGGGCGCGGAGAAGGCGTTGCTGACACGCAGGCAGACGGTCTCGGGGACCGGCTCGCCGTCCGCGTCCTCCGCCGCGCTGCCGTCGTCGGCCTTCGGGTAGCGCAGGCCGGTGGAGAGGACGTCCGTACGCCCGTCACCGGTGGCCTCACCGCGTACGATCTCCCGGCCGCGCAGCGTCGACGCGCGCAGCTGGACCCCGTAGTCGTCGTTGACGGCGCGGTCGGCCGCGACGCTCACCGAGGCGCGCAGCTCCTGGCCGGGGCGCACGTCCACCTTGTAGAAGCGGTGCTCGCCGAACTCCTCGCGGTCGGTGTAGAGCCCCGGTTCGAGCTGCGGGGCGCCCTCGCAGCTGTCCGTGCCCTTCGCCGGTTCGGGGGTGAGGGACGGCTCGACCGTGCGGTGCACCAGCTGCTTGACGCGGCCGGACAGCTCGTCCTTGTGCTGCACCGAGGTGTACGTGCCGCCGGTGGCCTCGGCGATGCAGCTCAGCTGGGTACGCGTCTTGGCGTCCGGCACCAGGCCGAGCGTGTCGATGGTCAGGTGGATGCCCTTGGCGGCCAGTTCACGCGCCACCTCGCACGGGTCGAGCGGCTGGCAGGTGTCCTCGCCGTCGCTGATCAGCACGATGCGGCGGGCGCCGTCGCCGCCCTCCAGGTCGTCGGCGGCCTTCAGCAGGGCCGGGCCGATCGGGGTCCAGCCGGTCGGCGTGAGCGTGGCGACCGCGGTCTTGGCGTCGGTGCGGTCCACCGGCCCCACCGGGTACAGCGCGCGGGTGTCCTTGCAGCCCACCTTGCGGTCGTCACCGCGGTACTCGGCACCGAGCGTGCGGATGCCGAGCTGCACCTCCTGGGGCACCGCGTCCAGTACCTCGTTGAACGCCTGCTTCGCCGCCGACATCCGGGACTGCCCGTCGATGTCGCGGGCCCGCATCGAGCCGCTGACGTCGAGCACCAGGTCGACCTTTGGCGCGTCCTTGGCCGATCCCGTGGTGGCCGGTTCTCCGGCCGCGGCGGTCGCCGGTGCGAACCCGCCCGTCAAACTGACCAGCAGGCCGCAGAGCGCGGCCGCCAGTCGCCTTCTTATGATCATCGCCGGATCATATGGAAACCGGGGCCAACTGCCCAACTCGTGGCATGGCGCGCTTACTGAGGCGGCCTCAGGGTGACGAGGAAGCGCTTCGCCGGGCCGGTGTTGCCCGCCGCGTCCACCGACCGGTACTCGACGGTGTGCGTCCCGTAGTCCGGTGTCGCGTCGTCCCACGGCACGGCCCGTGGCCTGCCGAGCTTTCCGTAGACCAGGCCGTCGATGACGGTGCCGCCGGGCGAGAAGCGGAACGGCGCTCCGGCGTCCGTCGGCCACCCGAAGTACGTGAACCAGCCGTCCCCGTCGACCCGGAACTGCGTCACCACGTAGCCGTCACGGTCATCCTTTCCGGTGAGTTTCATCGTGAAGGGGCCGTCGTACACGTACTCCACCGGGCGGCCGGGGCGGTGCACGGTGCGCAGCGGCTCGGAGAGGTTGTACGCGACGGCGGCCGGGGTGGCGTCGACGGTCCAGGCCAGCCGGGTGGCGGGGGAGGGGCCGGTGCCGGCGACGCGGGCGGTCACCGTGTGGCTGCCGGGCCGCAGCCGGAGCGCCCGCAGGTCCAGGTCGCGGTCGTTGCCGGGGTTCGCCACGGGACGGCCGTCCACCGCCCAGGAGACCCGCGGCACGCCGCGTACGGGGTGGGTGGTGTCGGCGTACACGACGGACGAAGCGCCCACGGGGGCACCGGTCGCGGTGTGACCGGCGAACTCGGCGGCCACGGGCGCCGGGGCGGTCGTCACCGACGGGTCGACGGTCCAGGTCACCGTGCGGGTCAGCGCGGCCGAGCCGCGGAGCGCCGGGTCGCGCACGAAGGGCGTCGGGTCGGTGACGGTGGCCGTCAGGCGGTGCGGCTTCGTGCCGTGTCCGGCGTACCGGCGCAGATCGAGGGAGCGCAGCCCGTCCGTGCCGGGCAGCGGCCTGCCGTCCAGCCGCCAGGAGACGTCGAGTTCACCGCCCGTGGGGTGCAGCGTGTCGACCCACACGGTGCGGTCGGCGCCGAGCGGCGCGTCGTTCGGCGTGTGGTCCTGCACCAGGTTCACCTTGGCGGCGATGGCGTGCGTCATCACCTCCCGCTCGACCTGGTCGAAGGGGTAGCCGAGGGTCTTCATCATCGAATGCGCGCTGGGCCGCCAGACGCCCTTGGTGCTGTACATGCCGCCCTCGTAACGGCCGATCCGGCCGCCGGACGCGCTCTCCTCGCCCAGCCAGCGCCACCACTTCGCGCGCCGCTCCCGCATCTGCCGCTCGGTGAGCAGCGTGTGGTGCGCCGAGGCCGGCTCGCCGTCCGCGTACCGGCCGCCGGGTACGCCCCGCTGGTAGTAGTCGTACTCGTCCTGGAGCCTGCCGAGCGAGTGGCCGATCTCGTGCGGGGTGATCAGCGAGGAGAGCGAGTTGCCGCCGGAGGCGGTGGCGTACGTGCCGCCCGCGCCGCCGTACGTGCCGCTGTGCGCGAGCCCCACGATCTGCCGGTTGGCGGCCGTGGCGCCGGGCACCCGGTCGGCCGCCGCCTTGGCCTTGGTGTCGTCCATCGTGAGCAGCCGCTGCACGGACTCCGCGTCGCAACCGCCCCAGAAGCCCATGTCCAGCGCGGTGTCCCGGCGCGGCGCGTCGAGGTCGGGATCGCAGTCGACACCGGAGTCGGCGGACGGCGTCTCCACCGCCCACACATTGATGTACGAGCGGTACGAGGCGAACGGCTCCGTGCTCCACAGCACGTTGAGGTGCTTCTCGACGTCGGCGCGGAATTCGCCCATCTCCGACGCGGTGTAGCCGTCGCCGAGGAAGACCAGGTTGAAACGCTTCTCCGCGGGGCCCGTCGACTGTACGGGCACCACTGTCGCGGACTCGGCGAGCGCGTTCCCCTGCTGTCCCTCCGCACCCGCGGCGGGCGCCGCGCCCAGCCCGGCCGCAGCCCACAGCAGCCCGGCCGCCACCAGCCCGGCGGCGGCCCGCGCCCTGCCTCCAGCCCTCGTCCTCATGACGACGCCTCCCGAACGGTGTGGCGGGCGCGGCACGCCACCCGCGTACTGGCTCCGTACGGTGGCGGAGCGTACGGGGTGGCCAACGTGCCGTAAAGACGGCCGAGTTGCTCATGTGGCAGTGGCTGATGCCGCCCGTGCCGTTTCCCGGTGCGCCGAAGGGCGGGCGCAGACGTGGCCTCAGCCCGCCCGGAGCAGCGGGCCGTGGCCGGTCTCCGCCGACGGGACGACGGCAGCGAGGGCCTCGGGCAGCGAGGTGACGCCGTCCGACGCGAGGAAGTGGCCCGCACCGGGCACCACCTCGGTGGACACCCCTAGCAGCCGCGCGAGGCGGTCGGTGTGGCCGGTCGGCACATACGGGTCGGCGTCCGACCGGAGGACCGTGAGCCGGCCGATACGGCCGCCGAGCCCCACCACGTCACAGCCGTCCCCGATGTAGGAGTCCAGCTCCGGGAGCGCGGGCAGCCGGTCGACGAACCCGGAGACCAGCACGAGGGTGCCGAGCCGCCACGGGCCCGGCAGCGCACGCAGGTGGCGCAGCACGGTCAGGCACCCCAGGCTGTGCGCCACGACCACGGAGCCCGCGTCGGGGATGCCCACGTCGGCGCGTACGGCCGCCTCCCAGCGCGCGGGGTCCGGGGTCTGCGGGTCGGGGAGGGCCGGGACGGTCGTCGGGATGCCGTGCGCTTGGAGCTGCGCGGCGAGCCGGCCGAACCAGTGGTCTTCGGGGGAGGCGCCGTACCCGTGGATGATCGAGGCGCGCCGCTGAGTTGTTCCAGAGGTCATGCCGCAGGACGGTAGGGCTTCACGTCAGCGTGAAGGTCAAGCCGGGCCGATGAAGCCGGAGGGGAAACGAAGGTGCTGATCAGCGAGCTGGCCGAGAAGGCCGGGGTGAGCGCGCGTGCGCTGCGGCACTACGAGGAGCGCGGGCTGCTGGTCCCGGCCCGCAACGGCAGCGGATACCGGGAGTACGCCGAGTCCGACGTCACGCGGGTCGCGCAGATCAGGGCGATGCTCGCCGCGGGCCTGTCCACCTCGGTCATCCGGCGCTACCTCGACTGCGCGCGCACCGGCGAGCACGGTGTCCACCTGGAGATGTGCCCGGACCTGCGCGCTGAGCTGGATGCCCTGGCCGCGCGCCTCGACGCCGCCCAGGCCGAACTCCGCGCGAAGCGACGGCGGCTGAGCGCGCTCGCGGCGGTGGGCGCGGACGAGCCGACGGCGGCGCGCCCGACCGCCTAGCCGCGCGTACCGGCCGGGCTGTCCTCGCCACGCCCGGCCGGCGGCCGCGGCTGGGGTTCCGTGCCCGGCTCCGGTTCCGGCAGGGCCGGTGTCTCGATGCGCCAGGCGATGCGCTGCTTGTCCTGGACGACGCGCCGGTACACGTACAGCACGACCGACAGCAGCAGGATGCCGATGGCGATGAGCGTGTCCTTCGGACCGCCCTGCCCGGCGAGTGACGGGTGCGTCACGCCGGCGGCGACCACCACCACGTCGATGACCAGCACCACCCAGGCGACCGGTGTCCAGGCGCGGCCGCGGCGGATCGGGCGCGGCCAGTCCGGCCGGTCCTTGCGCAGCAGCAGGAAGGCGGAGACGGCCAGCACGACCGCCACCAGATAGCCGAAGTTGCTGGCGATCAGGATGCTCAGCGGCTCCCCGAGGAGCAGCAGGATCGCGCTGTTCAGTACGGCGTCGAGGGTGAGCGCGCGGCCCGGCACGCCCCAGCGGTTCAGCTGGTCCAGCTGCCGGACGGTCATCTTCTCGCGGGCCAGCCCGTACAGCGCCCGGCCGCCGTCCGCGGTGGTCGAGACCATGCCGAGGAACATCGAGGCGACGAGGATGAGCACGCCCAGCGAGGAGAAGCCGCCGAGCGCCTGCTCGAAGGCGAGCGCGAACGCGCCGACCGGGTCCTCGCGGATGGCGTCCTCGCCGACCGAGCCGACCATCGCGAGCGGCACGACGAAGAAGAGGACGAGGGAGAGGACGGAGGTGGCGCGCAGCGCCTTGGCGGTGTCGCGCACGGTGTCCTTGTACTCGGGCGCGAACGAGGCGCAGATCTCCGTGCCGTACGTGGTCCAGGCGGTGACGTAGAACCACACGAGCAGCGTCAGCCAGCTGCCGCCGTGGTACCAGGTGAGGTTCGCCGCGTGCCAGGAGTGGCCGTTGAGGAAGGGCGCGGCGACGACCACGACGAGGCCGCAGAAGACGATGCCGCTGGTGATCTTCGAGGCGCGTGCGGTGAGCCGCGCACCGAAGTAGTTGCAGGCCCAGGCGGCGAAGACGGCGGCCACGCCGATCAGTTCGGCCGCGCCGACGGCGTGGCCGCCCGGCAGGGTGACCTCGGGAGTGCGGGGCAGCCACTGGGCGGTGACGAGCTTGCCGATCGCCGCCGCGTTGACCGCGATGCTGAACGACCAGCCGATCCAGTAGCCGTACGCGGCGACGGCGCCGAGCGGCGCGAAGTACCGCTTCCAGCCCTCGGCCGCGTACCGGCTGACGCCGCCGGACTTGCCGGGGAACATCGCGGCGGTCTCCGCGAACAGCATGTTCTGCAGCAGGCCGATCAGGGCGCCGCCGATCCAGAGGGCGATGGCCGTCCACGCGCCGATCGCGCCGATGCCGTACCCCACGGTCAGCAGGAGGCCGTTGGGGATCACCAGGGCGATCGCGAAACCGTCGCGCCAGGTGAGGGACTTGCGCAGGTGTGCCATGGTCTGCCGCCCGTCTCTCGGAGGAACCGGACCGGATGGATGTCCGTCGTGCAGCCGTGCCAAAAATGTGTCCGCGGTCACAATAATTGGGTATTATTGGAAGGCAAGAGGCTGGACGGAAAAGATGGTTGAGGGGTGGGCGTCATGACCGGGAGCGAAGTGCCGGAGCGGACCGGGGCGGTGCCGGCGGGGGCGGACGTCCAGCGCGAGCGGATACTGCGCGCGGCCGCCCTCGCCCTCGCCGAGCACGGCTTCGACGCCGCCCGGCTGCGCGACGTGGCCAACTCCGCAGGCGTCTCCATAGGGTCGATACAGCACCACTTCGAGACCCGCGATCTGCTCTTCCGGCACGCCTTCGAGTGGTCGATACGGGAGCTGACCGGCCGCTGGCGGTGCGCGGCTGTCGGCGAGCTGGGCCCCTGGCGCCGCTTCGAACTGCTGGTGCGGGAGCTGACCGGCGATCCCGACCTGACCCGGCGCTGTGCGACCTGGACGGAGTTCTGCGCGAGCGCCGCCCGGCGCGAGGAGCTGCGGGACGGGATACGGCGGGTGCACGACGAGTGGCGGGCCCTGGTCTCCGGCATCCTCGCCGACGGCGTGGCCTCCGGCGAGTTCGCGCCCGTCATGTCCCGGGAGGCGGCGGTCGGCGCGGTGATGGCCGTCGTCGACGGGTGCGACATGGCGGTCGCGGCGGACGGCGGCATGACGGCCGAGCGGTATGCGGAAGTGCTCCTCGGCACGGGCAGGGCGGTGTTCGGGGTGCGGGACGGGGTCTGAGAAGGCACGGCGCGGTGCGGGGGAGAGGGAGGGGTTTCCGATGAGCGGTCAGCACTTTCCGCAGCTGTTCCGGCCGTTGCGGATCGGGTCCGTGACGCTGAAGAACCGCATCGTGTCCTCGGGCCACGACACGGTGCTGGTCAGGGACGGGCGGGTGACCGACGACCTCGTGGCGTACCACGAGGCGCGCGCCGCGGGCGGCGTCGGTCTGATCGTCGTCCAGGTCGCGGGGGTGCACGAGTCGGCGCGGTACACCAGCCACGTCCTCATGGCGACCGGGGACGACTGCGTCCCGGGGTACCGCCGGCTCGCGGACGCGGTGCACCGGCACGGCGCGCGCACCGTCGGCCAGATCTTCCACCCGGGGCGGGAGATCATGGAGTCGCAGGACGGCTCGGCGCCGGTCGCCTGGGCGCCGTCGGCCACGCCCAGCGAGCGGTTCCACGTCATGCCGCGGGCCATGACGGCCGCGGAGATCGACGAGGTGGTGGCGGGGTACGGCGCCGCGGCGCGCCGGCTGCGGGAAGCGGGCTTGGACGGCGTGGAGATCGTGGCCAGCCACGGCTACCTCCCGGCCCAGTTCCTGAACCCCCTGGTGAACCGCCGCACCGACGACTACGGCGGCAGCGACGAGAAGCGGCTGCGCTTCCTGCGCGAGACCATCGCGTCCGTACGCGAGGCGGCGGGGCGGGAGTTCACGGTCGGAGTGCGGCTCTCCGGGGACGAGCTGAGCCATGACGGCCTGTCGTCCGCGCTGGTCGTGGACGTGGCGAAGCGGCTGGCCGAGGACGGCCTGCTGGACTATCTGAGCGTGTGCGCCGGCAGCTCCGCCACGCTGTCCGGCGCGCTGCACATCGCGCCCCCGATGTCCCAGCCCGCCGGGTACACGGCACCGCTGGCCGCCAAGGTGCGGGCGGTGGTGGACATCCCGGTCATGGTCGCGGGGCGGATCAACCAGCCGCAGGAGGCCGAGCGGATCATCGAGGAGGGGCAGGCCGACGCCTGTGCGATGACCCGGGCGCTGATCTGCGACCCCGAGATGCCGGCGAAGGCGGGCACCGGGCGCGCGGCGGACATCCGCGCCTGCATCGGCTGCAACCAGGCGTGCATCGGCCACTTCCAGCGGGGATACCCGATCTCCTGCATCCAGCACCCGGAGACCGGCCGCGAGCGGCAGTTCGGAGTACTGCCGACGATCACGCGCCGGAAGCGGGTGCTGATCGCGGGCGGCGGGCCCGCCGGGCTGAAGGCGGCGGCGGTCGCGGCGGCCCGTGGACACGACGTGACGCTGCACGAGGCGGCGCGCCGGACCGGAGGCCAGGTGATGCTGGCCGAACGGCTGCCGGGACGCGCGGAGTTCGGCGGCGCGGTCACCAATCTGGAGCGGGAGGCACGGCAGGCCGGGGCCCGCATCGTCACCGGGTCACGGGTCGACGGCGACCTGCTGCGGGCCGAGCGGCCGGACGCGGTGATCGTGGCGACCGGTGCACGGCCCCGCAGGCCGGAGCTGGAGCTGATGGACGACCCCGTCGTGCTGGACGCGTGGGACGTCATCCGGGGTGCCGAGGTGCCGAAGGGCCGGGTGGTGGTGGCCGACTGGCGCGGCGACTGGATCGGGCTGGGCGTGGCCGTCCGGCTGGCCGGGCAGGGCCGCAAGGTCACGCTGTGCGTCACCGGCTTCGGCGCGGGCGAGCACCTGCAGCAGTACGTACGCGGTGCGATGCTCGGCGAGGCGGTGCGGGCCAAGGTGGCCGTGGTGCCGAACGTCCGGCTGTACGGCGCGGACAGCGACACGGTGTACCTCCAGCACACCCTGACCGAGGAGCCGGTGCTGCTGGAAGGGGTGGCGTCCGTGGTCCTCGCGCAGGGGCACGAGCCCGCGCCCGGCGTCGAGGTACCCGCGGAACTGCCGCCGGGCAGCCTCATATCCATCGGCGACTGCGTCGCGCCGAGGACGGTCGAGGAGGCGGTACTGGAGGGCCTGCGGGTGGCGGCGGAGCTGTAGCGCCGGTGCCGGCCGCGGCTGGTGCGGGGGCGCCCCGGCGTCCGGCGGTCCCGCCGCGCGGGTTGCCCGCGCAGTTCCCCGCGCCCCCGAAGGGGCACCGCGGCGACCTGTCCGGATGCGCCCTACCCCTCCTCCACAGCGGCTGTCAGCAAGGGGCGGGCCGCGGGCTCGACGTGCTCTGCGTAGTAGGCGTGCAGGGCCTGGCGGGCCAGCCGGGCGGCGTGCGGCGCGTCGCCGGCGCGGATCGCGGCGAGCACCTGCTCGTGGTGGTCGACGGAGCGGGCCATCCAGGCCGCCGCGTCCGCGGCGTCGGCGATCTTGCGCTCGATGATGTCCACCACGGCGTCGTGGACGGCGCGGGCGCAGAGTCCCAGCAGGGCGTTGCGGCTGGCTTCCGCGACGGCCTGGTGGAAGAGCGCGTCGGCCTCGCTGAACGCCCGCAGCCCGGCCCCCGAGCCGGACAGCTCCCGCATGCGGCCGATCAGTGCGGCCATCCGCTCCAGGTCGTCCTCGGTGCGCAGCCGGGCGGCGAGCCGGTTGCTCTCGGCGTCCAGGACCATCCGGAACTGGATCAGTTCGGCGAGGCTGCATATGTGGGAGCGGGTGAGCCGGCCGAGCGCCTGGCTGAGGTTGTCGGCGGAGACGCCGAGCACCTCGGCGCCGAGCGGGTCGCCGGGCCGGGAGCGGATCAGCCCGGCGGACTGCAGGACGCGCAGGGCCTCGCGGACGGTGGAGCGGCCCACGCCGAACTGGCCGACGAGGTCCCGCTCGCCGGGAAGCCGGGAGCCCGGGGGCAGTTCGCCGCTGAGGATGCGCTCCTCGATCTGCTCGGCCACCCGCTGGTAGGCCCGTACCGGCTCGACGGGTGTGAAGGGAGCGTCGAAGGCGGCCATCGGGACCCCGTTCCGTTTTCCGTACCGATTGCTGCTGGTGGCCTCTTGACCCACGCATGAACGTGCTAGCAGAGTACGGGAAATCAACTGGTCTGACCAGTGGACTGGCCTCCCGGCCAGGTGTTTTGGAGGTTGTATGCACGCCGCCCGGACCCACCACCCACCGACCGAGATCGCGATCGACGCCGAAGCGGCCGTCGCCTTCACCCAGGACCTGATCCGGCTGCGTACGGTCAACGCCACCGGCGCCACCGAGGTCGAGCGGCCGGCCGCCGACCTGGTCGCGGCGCTCTTCACCGAGTTCGGCTGGCAGCACGAGGTGGTGGAGGTCGCGCCGGGCCGGCCGAACGTCATCGCCGTCGTCGACGGCAAGGGCGGCGACGGGCCGACCCTGATGTTCGAGGGCCACACGGACGTGGTCACCGAGGGCGACCCGGCGGTGTGGAGCGTCGACCCGTACGGCGCGGAGATCCGCGACGGCAAGCTGTGGGGCCGGGGCGCGGCGGACATGAAGTCCGGCGTGGCGGCCATGATCTACGGCGTGCGGGCGCTCCAGCTGGCCGGACCGTTCCCCGGCCGGATCGTGCTCGGCGTGCTGTGCGACGAGGAAGGCATGATGCTCGGCGCCAAGGCGTTCGCCGCCTCGCCGCTGGCCGCCGAGGTCGACGGCGTCATCGTCTGCGAGCCGGAGGGGTACGAGGTGTGCACCTCGGCCCGCGGCGGCATCCGGCTGCGGCTGGAGCTGACCGGGGTCATGGCGCACGGCGCGATGCCCCAGGAGGGGAAGAACCCGGTCGTCGCCGGGGCCAGGATCGTCGAGGCGCTGGGCCGTGCGCAGACCTGGGCCGAGGTGCGATTCGGCACGCATCTGCACGCCGGACAGGTCACCGTCACCCCGACCGTGCTGCACGGCGGCGACCCCGACCAGCTCAACGTCATCCCGGCGCACGGCCTGGTCGGCGTCGACGTACGGACCATCCCCGGCACGGACCACGCGGAGCTCATCGACCGCATCCGGCACGAGGCCGAGGAGGCCGCCGCGACCGTCGGCGTCTCGGTCGCGCTGACCGTCGTCGACGACCGCCCCGCCATCGAGATCGCCGAGGACCATCCGGTGGTCGCCGGGCTGGTGGCGGCCCACGAGCGGGTGCACGGCGCACCGCCGCCGTTCGGCGCGGTGCCCGGCACCACCGACGGCACGGTCCTGACCCGCGACGCGGGCCTGCCGACCGTCGTCTACGGCCCCGGCGGCAAATGGATCGCGCACCAGAAGGACGAGTACGTGGAGGTGTGCGAGATCGGCGAGTACACCCGGGTGTACGCCGAGGCGGCGCGCCACTTCCTCACCCAGGGGGTGCGCGGCGATGACGTCTGAGGAGGGCACCGCGATGACGCCCGAGGTGCACACCGGCCGCTTCCCCGAGGGGCTGCCGGTCGGGGACGGCTGGGTGCCGGCGCCCCGTACGGAAGCGGTGACGTTCCCGTACGACGGAAGCGAGGTCGCGCAGGCGCCGGTCGGGGACGAGGCGCTGGCCCGGCAGGCGGTGGAGTACGCGGCCGCGCTCCGCAAGGACGTGGCCAAGCTGCCCGCGCGGACCCGGCGCCGGGTGCTCGGCGGCGTGGCGGCGGCGCTCGCCGAGGTCGCGCGCCCCATGGAGGACCTGCTCGTCCTGGAGACCGGCAAGCCGCGGGTGGACTGCCGCACGGAGGTGACGCGCGCGGTCTCCACCTGGGAGGCGGCGGCCGACGAGGTGGTGCACATCCACGGCGAGACGGTGCCGCTGGACCTGCTGCCCTCCGGGGACGGCATGACCGGCTTCTGGACCCGCCGTCCCATCGGCGTCGTCGTCGGCATCGCGGGCTTCAACTACCCGATGCTGCTGGCCTCCCACAAGATCGCGCCCGCGCTCGCGGCCGGCTGCCCCGTGGTGGTCAAGCCCGCGCCGGCCACCCCGCTCGCCACGCTCTGGCTGGTCCACCTGGTCCGCGAGCAGCTGGCCGCGGCCGGTGCGCCCGCCGGCGCGGTGCAGCTGGTCACCGGGGACGTGGCGGTGGGCCGCACGCTGACCATGCACGACGCGGTCGCGGCCGTCTCCTTCACCGGCTCCGCCGCCATCGGCCACCGCATCGCGCGGGACGCCGCGCCCCGCAAGGTCGTCCTCGAACTGGGCTCCAACGCCGCGCTGGTGGTGGCCGCCGACGCCGACCTCGACGCGGCGGCCGACGCCGTGGTCCGCGGCGGCTACTACGCCTCCGGCCAGGCGTGCATCGCCGTGCAGCGGGTGATCGTGGTCGAGGAGGTCGCCGAGGAGCTGGAGAAGCGGATCGCGGAACGGCTCGCGGGGGTCGTGGTCGGCGATCCGCGCGAGGAGACCACCCGGGTCGCCGCGCTCATCGACGAGGCGGCCACCGACCGGGTGCTGGCCTGGATCGAGCAGGCCCGCGCGGCCGGCGCGCGGGTGATCGCCGGCGGTACGCGCGAGGGACGTTGCATCGCCCCGGCGCTGCTGGCCGAGGTACCGGACGGGCTGCCCGCGTGGGACGAGGAGGTCTTCGGCCCGGTCGTCGCGCTGCGCACGGTGCCGGACCTGGACGCGGCGTACGCGCTGGTCAACGACTCGCGGTACGGCCTGCACGCGGCGGTCTTCACCCGCGACCTGGGCGCAGCCTTCACCGCGATCGATGCGCTGGACGTCGGCGGCGTGGTCGTCAACGAGGTGCCGGGCTACCGCAGCGACGTCGCCCCGTACGGCGGCGTCAAGGACTCCGGCATCGGCCGCGAGGGCCCGCGCTTCGCCATCGAGGAACTCACGGTGACCCGGATGGCGGTGATCCGCCCATGACGCTGACGCACCGTCAGCCGACGGGCCCCGCCGGCTCCCCGCCGTCCGCCCCGCATCCCGCACCGTCCGCCCCGCACCCCGGCACCGTCCGCCCCGCACCCCGCACGCGAAGGAGCCCCGCATGACCTACGCGCACCTCTTCCGGCTCGACGGGCGGCACGTCGTGGTCGTCGGCGGCGGCAGCGGGATCGGCCGGGAGGCCGTACGGGCGCTGGTCGCGCACGGGGCCGATGTCACCGTCGCCGACCGGGACCTCAAGGGGGCCGAGGAGACGGTGCGGCTCGCGGGCGAGGAGCAGCCCGCGCCCGGCAGCCGCACCGGCACGGCGACCGCGTACGCACTCGACGTGCTGGACGACGACGCGGTGCGTGCCGCGGCGGCCGCGTGGGGCGCGCCGGACGGCCTGGTCGTCACGGTCGGCGCCAACGTACGCAAGCGGATCGCCGATTACACCCTCGCGGAGTTCGACCGGGTGGTGGCGCTCAACCTCCGGGCGCACTTCGCCCTCGTGCAGGCCGTCGCGCCGGCGATGGCCGAGCGCGGCGGCGGCAGCGTGGTCGGGCTCGCCTCGATGCGTGCCGTGCAGGTCGAGCCGGGCCAGAGCGTGTACGCCGCGTCCAAGGCGGGGCTGGTGCAGTTCCTGCGGACGGCGGCGGCCGAATGGGGGCCGCGCGGGGTGCGGTTCAACGCCGTCGCGCCCGGCGTGGTGCGTACGCCGCTGACCGACCAGATCGCCGCCGACCCCGAGTGGTACGACGCGTACGCGCAGGCGTCCGCGCTGCGCCGGTGGGCCGGCGCCGAGGAGCTGGCCGGCGCCGTCCACTACCTGGTCTCGGACGCCTCCACCTTCGTCACCGGCAGCGTGCTCACCGTGGACGGCGGCTGGACCGCGGTCGACGGCCGGTACGAGCCCTCGGTCTGACCTGCGGTGATCCTGCGGTACCGTCCAGGCGGCCGGTACCGGGCGCGCCGCGGGCCGGACCGTACCCCTCTTCCCCCGAAGGGAGCCCCATGTCGCACGCCCCCGAGGACCGTGGCCGGGAGGGCCCGGCGGAGACCGGGCCGCACCCGCTCGACGGCCTGCCCGAGGTGAGTCGGCGGCGCCCCGCGCTGTGGCTGCTGCTCGTCCCGGCCGTGCTGTACTGCCTGGCGCCGCTGGTCGCCAACCGCGTCGAGCCGCGCGTCCTGGGCCTGCCGTTCCTGCTGTTCTGGATCCTCGCCGCCACGGTGGTCAGCCCCCTCGTCATCTGGGCCGTCACCCGCCTGGACCCCGCGTACCGCACCGACGCCGCCGAACCGCTGCCCGTCGACGGGCCGCACACCACCGGGCCGGCCGGCGGCCCGCCGACCGGCGCCCGCGGGGGCGCGCCCGAAGGACCCGAAGGAGGCGCCGCATGAGCGGTTCGGCGGCAATCGCGACGACCATCTTCGGCCTCGCCATGATCGCGACGATCGTCATCGGCGTGGCGAGCGCACGCGGCCGGGACAAGGGCCTGGCCGAGTGGTCGGTCTCCAGCCGGGGCCTGGGCGTGCTCTTCATCTGGCTGCTGATGGCCGGCGAGACCTACACCAGCTTCTCCTTCCTCGGCACGGCCGGCTGGTCGTACTCCTTCGGCGTGCCCATCCTCTACCTCGTCGCCTACCTCACCGTCGGCTTCGCCGTGGGGTACGTCGTCGGCCCGGCCATCTGGACGTACGCCGGCCGGCACGGCCTGATCTCCATCGCGGACCTGGCCGAACACCGCTTCCGCTCCCGGCCCGTCGGCATCGTCGTCGCCGTGGTCGCCACGGTCTTCCTCGTGCCGTACATCCAGGTCCAGATCCAGGGCATGGGCGTGGTGGTCAACGCGATGACGTACGGCAGCGTGGACCTGAAGGTCGCCGCGGTCATCTCCTTCGTCGTCGCCGAGGTCTTCATCCTGGTCTCCGGGCTGCGCGGCTCGGCCTGGGTCAGCGCGCTCAAGGACGTCCTGGTCATCTTCGCGGTGGTCTTCCTCGCGGTGTACGTGCCGCTGCACTACCTCGACGGCCTCGGCGACTTCATGCACCGCATGGTCGCCGAGAAGCCCCAGTGGCTGACCTTCCCCGGGCACGAGTCCGGCGGCAAGGGCGGCACGTGGTTCATCACGACGACGCTGCTCAACGCCGTGACCATCACCATCTTCCCGACCACCGTGGCCGGCTACCTCAGCGCGAAGAGCCCCAACGCGCTGCGCCGAAACGCCGTCCTGCTGCCCTGGTACCAGCTGCTGCTCTTCGTCCCGATGATGATCGGGGCCACCGCGCTGTTCGTCATGCCGGCCCTCGGCAATCCGGACCTGGCACTGTTCAGCCTGGTCACCGACTCGCTGCCGGCCCCCGTCGTGGCGCTCGTCGGCGTCGCGGGCGCGCTCTCCGCCATCGTCCCGATGAGCGTGTTCATGCTGGCCATCGGCACGCTGTGGGGCCGCACCCTGCTCGGCGGCGGCAACGGCGCCGATCCACGCAGCCGCCGTACCGGCCGGGCGCCCGCCGACGACGTCCGCACCAAGCGCCTCTCGCAGCTGGTCTGCCTGATCGCCGGGCTGATCGCGCTGGGCGGCGCCCTCTTCTACCCCAACACCCTGGTCCAGCTGTCGGTCCTGTCGTACGAGGGCCTGGCGCAGCTGGTGCCCGTGGTGCTGCTCGCGCTGTTCTGGCGGCGGATGACGAAGGCCGGCGCGCTGGCGGGGATGTTCGCCGGGCTCGCGGTCGTGGTGGCGCTCTGGGCCACCGGCAACGATCCGCTGTACGGCGTCAACGGCGGCATCGTCGCGCTCGCCGTCAACCTCGTCGTCACCGCAGCGGTCACCCTCGCCGGACCCGCGGAACACCCGCGCGTGCCACCGGCGACGGCCGGCACCACCCCGGCCCCGGCCACTCCGAAGGAGGCTCCGTGATTGACGAAACCACCCCGGTGCTGTACCGCGCCGCCCACATCGTCAGCCAGCGCACGGCCGGCACCGGCGGCCCGGACGGCGCCCCGGAGCCCGAGGGCTTCGCCGTCGCCGACGGCCGGATACGCGCCACCGGACCGATCGCCGCGCTGCGGGACCGCTTCCCCGACGCCCCCGAGGTCGACTTCGGCGACGCCACGGTGATCCCCGGCCTCAACGACGCGCACATCCACCTCGCGATGGCCGCCACCGACCTGCTCCACCTGGACCTGTCGGCCGCCGCGGTGGCCACGGCCGACGCGCTGCTGGCCGCCGTCACCGCCGAGGCGGCCCGCACGCCGGCGGGGGAGTGGGTGCGCGGCAGCCGGTACGACGACGTCAAGACCGGCCGGATCACCCGCCGGGAGCTGGACCACGCGGCCCCCGGCAACCCGGTGCTCGTCGTGCACGTCGCCGGGCACTGGGGCGTCGCCAACTCCGCCGCGCTGCGCGCCCTCGGCATCGACGAGGACACCCCGGCACCGGACGGCGGCGACTTCGGCCGCGACGCGGACGGCCGCCTCGACGGCCGGCTGATCGAACGCGCCCTGATGAACGTCGTCTACCCGGCCACCGCACGCGGCGACTCACCGATCGCGCCCAGCTCGCCCGAGGACCGGCTGCGCGGCCTGCTGCGCGCCCAGGAGCTGTGGCACGCGGCCGGGCTCACCTCGATCTGCGACGCACTGATCGCCCCGGACGACATCGTGCTGCTGCGCACCGCCCGTGGCCAGGGCCGGCTGACGCTCCGTACGGGCATGCTGCTGTCCATCGACCACTACGCCAAGGCACGGGTGCTCGGCGTCGGCAGCGGCTTCGGCGACGACCTGCTGCGGTTCGTCGGCGTCAAGGCGTTCCTGGACGGCGCGATCGGCGGCCGGACCTGCCTGCTGGCCGAGCCGTACGCGGATCCCGAGTGCGGCGGGCACGGCATCCAGACCACCTCCACCGAGGAACTGACCGCGCAGGTCCGCCAGGTGCACGCGGACGGCAACCGGATCGGCGTGCACGCCAACGGTGACGCCGCGATCCGCCTCGTCCTGGACGCCTTCGAGGCGGCACAGCGCGAGCTGCCGCGCCCCGGACTGCGCCACCGCATCGAGCACTGCACGCTCATCGACGACGCGATCCTCGCCCGGATGAAGGCGCTGGACGCCATCGCCGTACCGTTCGCCGGGTACGCCGGCTACCACGGCGCGGCGCTGAACACCTGGTACGGCCCGGAGCGCACGGAGCGGATGTTCGCGCACCGCTCCTTCCTCGACGCGGGCGTCACCGTCGCCGGCTCCTCCGACTACCCCTGCGGTCCCTACGAACCGCTGCTCGGCCTGCAGTCGATGGTCACCCGCGAGGGCATCGAGGACGGCGCGAAGGTCGGCCCGTCCCAGCGCGTCACCGCCGCCGAGGCGCTGCGGATCTTCACCCTCGGCTCGGCCGAGGCGGAGGGCACGGCACACCACAAGGGCCGGATCGCCGCCGGCCACCTCGCCGACTTCACCGTCCTCGGCGAGAACCCGCTGACCGCCGACCCGCACGGCATCGCCGCCATCCCGGTACGCGCGACCTATGCGGGCGGACGGTGCGTGCACGAGGAGGCCACCCGATGACAGGGGCCGATACCGCCACCACCTTCGAGGTGCCGGGCCTGACCGCGCCCGTGGAGATCCTGGTCGACCGCTGGGGCGTCCCGCACCTGTACGCCGCCTCGCGCGAGGACCTCTTCCTCGCGCAGGGGTTCAACGCGGCCCGCGACCGGCTCTTCCAGATCGACCTGTGGCGGCGGCGCGGACTCGGCCTGCTGGCCGAGGTGTTCGGGCCCGAGTACGCCGAACACGACCGCGCGGCCCGGCTGTTCCTCTACCGCGGCGACATGGCGGCCGAGTGGGAGTCGTACGGCCCGGACACCGAACGGGTCACCACCGCCTTCGTGCACGGCATCAACGCCTTCGTCACGCTCTGCCGCGAGCAACGCCAGTACCTCCCGCCGGAGTTCCAGCTGCTGGATTACGCACCGGCGTACTGGGAGCCCGCCGACGTCGCCCGCATCCGCAGCCACGGACTCCACTACAACCTGCACGACGAGGTCGCACGGGCGCTGACGCTCAGGGACTTCGGACCCGAGGTGGAGGAGCTGCGCAAGGCCCGCGAGCCCGCCCACGCGCTGCGCGTGCCCGAGGGACTGGACCTCTCCGTCCTCCCCGACGACGTGCTGCGCGTGTACCGGATGGCGACCACCCCGCCGTGGGCGCCGAAGGCCCCGCGTCAGGGCATCGACGGCAGCAACAACTGGGTGCTCGCCCCGTCCCGCACCGCCACCGGCCGCCCGCTGCTGGCCAACGACCCGCACCGGGCCGTGACCCTGCCAGCGCTGCGCTACCTCGCCCACCTCTCGGCGCCGGGACTCGACGTCATCGGCGCGGGCGAGCCGGCCCTGCCCGGCGTCTCCATCGGCCACAACGGCCATCTGGCCTTCGGCCTCACGATCTTCCCCATCGACCAGGAGGACCTGTACGTCTACCGCACCGACCCGGCCGACCCCAAGCGGTACGCGTACGGGGACGGCTGGGAGGCGATGACCAAGGTCACCGAGACCATTCCGGTGCGTGGCAGCGAGCCCGTCACCACCGACCTGTGGTTCACCCGGCACGGTCCCGTCATCGACGAACGCCCGGACCGCGCCGCGGCGTTCGCCGTACGCGCCGCCTGGCTGGAGCCCGGCATGGCCCCGTACCTGGGCAGCATGGACTACATGGGCGCGACCGGTCCCGATGCCTTCGTGGCCGCCATGGAGCGGTGGGGCGCGCCCGGTGAGAACCAGGTGTACGCGGCGCCGGACGGCACGGTCGGCTGGCGCCCCGCCGGGCGGGTCCCGGTCCGCCGCGGCTGGGACGGCACGCTGCCGGTGCCGGGCGACGGCCGCTACGAATGGGACGGCCACCACCCGGTCGGCTCGCTGCCGTCCGTACGGAACCCCGAGGACGGCTGGTTCGCCACGGCCAACCAGCTCAACCTCCCCGGCGACTACCCGAACGCCGAACGCACCGTCACCTACGACTGGTACGCGCCCTACCGCCACCAGCGCATCGCCGAGGCGCTGGCGGCACGCGCCGACTGGACCGTGCCGGACTGCGTGGCGCTGCAGAACGACTACGTGAGCCTGCCGGCGCGCCGCATCCAGCCGCTGCTGGCCGGGCTGACCAGCGACGACGACCGGGTCGCCGAGGGCCTCAAGCTGCTGCGGGACTGGGACGCCACGCTCGGCGCGGACTCGGCCGCTGCCGCGCTCTTCGAGATCTGGTACCGCCGCCACCTCCGCCCCGAGGTGCTGAGGCGCGCCCTCGCCCCACTGCTGCCCGCCGACCGGGTGCCCGAGGCGCTGGCCCGGGTGCTGCCCGCCGAGGACGCCACCGCCGACGCGCGGGTGGACCTCTCGCTGCTGCTGGAGCCGGGGAACCGGCTCGGCCCGGACCCCGAGGAGGCGGTCAGCGCGGCGATCCTCGGCAGCCTGGGCCCCGCGTGGGACGAGACGGCCGCACTGCTCGGACCCGACCCCGGTACGTGGCGTTGGGGCGCGCTCCACCAGGCGCATCTCCACCACCCGCTCGCCAAGCTGCTGGGCGAGAAGGCGGGGGACTGGTCCTCGGTGGGGCCCGCACCGCGTGGCGGCAGCGGGGACACGGTCTCGGCGACCGCGTACGGGCCCGGCTTCCGGCAGTCCGGCGGCGCGAGCTTCCGGCTGGTCGTGGACGTGGGCGCGTGGGACGACTCGGTGGCGATGAGCACGCCGGGCCAGTCGGGCGACCCGGGCAGCCCGCACTACCGGGACCTGTTCGACACCTGGGCGGCGGACGGATCGTTCCCGCTGCTGTACTCGCGCGAGCGGGTGGAGGAGCACACCACGCAGCGGATCACGCTCGTACCGGGCACGTGAGCGCGCGGCCTACTCGGCCGCCGCGTCCGGCAGTTCGCCCGCGAGGTCCTGGACGAGCCCGACCAGGGCCCGCACGGCCGGGTCCGGGTCGCCGTCGCGCCAGGCCAGCCCGAGCGGCACGGCGGGCGCGTCGGCGACCGGCAGCAGGGTGACGCCCGGCACGCCCAGGTGGCGCGCGGAGACGGGGACGAGCCCGACGCCGGCGCCGGCGGCCACGAGCGAGAGGATCGTATGCGTGTCGGGTGCCTCCTGGGCCACCTCCAGCGTCAGCCCGCGCTCCGCGAAGGTGATGCGCAGCAGCTTGCGCACCACCGAACCGCGCCCCGACGGATATCCCACGAGCGGCACCCCGTCCAGGTCCGCCAGGCGCAGCACGTCCCGCGCGGCGAGCGGATGGCCCGCGGGCACCGCGGCGGCCAGCGGATGCCGCAGCAGCTCGACGACGCGCAGACCGGCGTCCGGCAGCGGCAGCCGGACCAGCCCGGCGTCCAGCTCGCCCAGCCGCAGCCGCCCGGCCAGCTCGCCCGCGAAGAACGGGCCGGCCACCTCCAGCCGTACGTGCGGCCGCTTCACCCTGAACTCCCGTGTGATGGCGGCCAGTTCACGGTAGGAAGTGGGTCCGCTGAAACCGAGGCGTACGGTGCCGCTCTCGCCGGCCGCCGCGCGGTGCGCCGCCTCCTTGGCCGCGTCCAGCGAGCCCAGCGCGTCGCGGACGCCGGCCAGGAACGCCGCGCCCGCCGCGGTGAGTTCGACGCTGCGGGTGGTGCGGCGCAGCAGGGCCGTGCCCACCTCCCGCTCCAGCCGCTTGATCTGCTGGGAGAGCGGCGGCTGCGAGATGTGCAGCCGCTCGGCGGCCCGGGTGAAGCTCAGCTCCTCGGCGACGGCGACGAACGCGTGCAGGTGACGCAGCTCCATGGCGGCGACATTAGGTCGCGGCGGCGAATAAATCGATGGTCCGTTCAGTGTTAGTTGTATCACCCATCTTGCTGGTACGTTCGCCGACGCAGGACCTGCTCAGCAACGGCTCACGGCACCACGAGAAGTACGGCACCACGAGGTTCACGGCACCACGAGGTTCACGGCACCACCCCACCCGCACCGGAAAGGGGCACACATGGACGCCGACGTCTTCCGGGACATCCTGCGCACCGTACGGGACTTCGTCCGCAACGAGGTCGTGCCGCGCGAGGACGAGATCGAACGCACCGACCACGTGCCGGACGAGCTGCGCCGCGCCGCCGCCGGCATGGGACTCTTCGGCTGGTCGCTGCCGGAGGAGTACGGCGGCCTCGGCCTGGACATGCGCCAGGACGTCCGGCTCGCCTTCGAACTGGGCTGGACCACACCGGCCTTCCGCTCCCTGATGGGCACCAACAACGGCATCGCGGGCAAGGCCCTGGTCAACTCCGGCACCGAGGAGCAGCAGAAGCGCTGGCTGCCCGCGCTCGCATCCGGCGCCGCCATCGCCTCCTTCGCGCTCACCGAGGACGGTGCCGGGTCCGACCCCAGCGGCCTGCGCACCAAGGCCGTACGGGACGGCACGGGAGGCTGGGTGCTCACCGGTGCCAAGCGCTTCATCACCAACGCCGACGTGGCCGACCTCCTCGTCGTCTTCGCCCGCACCGACCCCGGCGCAGCGCCGAACAAGGGCATCTCCGCCTTCCTGGTGGAGACCGGCACGCCCGGCGTCCGCATCGGCCCGCCCGACGACACGATGGGCCAGCGCGGCGCGCACACCGCCGAGGTCTCCTTCGACGACGTACGGCTGCCCGGCCGGGCCCTGCTCGGCGAGCGCGAGAACGCCGGCTTCGGCGCCGCGATGGCCTCCCTCACCCGCGGCCGGCTGCACATCGCCGCGCTCTGCGTCGGACTCGCCTCGCGCGCGCTGGACGAGGCCGTACGGTACGCCGGAACGGCCCACCAGGGCGGCGCCCCGATCAGCCGCTTCCAGCTCGTCCAGGAGCTGCTCGCCGACTCCTACGCCGAACTGCACGCAGGGCGCGCGATGGTGCTGGCCGCCGCCGAGGGCTTCGACGCGGGCACCGACACCCGCCTCGGCCCTTCCAGCGCCAAGCTGTTCTGCAGCGAGATGGTCTGCCGGGTCGCCGACCGGGCCGTACAGGTGCACGGCGGGACCGGCTACATGCGCGGCACCACCGCCGAACGGCTCTACCGCGACGCCCGGCTCTTCCGCATCTACGAGGGCACCAGCGAGATCCAGAAGCTCATCATCGGCAAGCAGCTGCTGCGGGAGGCGACCGTATGACCGCCGACGGGCCGGTGCCCGACGTGGCGCCCCACCCGGCGCCCCGCGGCGAACGCGCGCCGCTCGACGCGCTGCTGCACCCGCGTTCCATCGCGGTGCTCGGCGCCTCCGACAACCCGCTCAAGCTCTCGGGCCGCCCCGTCGACCTGCTCAAGCGGTACGGCTTCACGGGCCGCGTACTGCCGGTCAACTCCCGCCGGGACACCGTCCAGGGCCTCAAGGCGTACCCCGCGCTCGACGCCATCGACGGCGACATCGACCTGGCCATGATCATGCTGGACGCCACGCAGGCCGCCGGCGCGCTGCGGGACTGCGCCCGGCGCGGCATCCCCGCCGCCATCGTCGGCGCCGCGGGCTTCGCCGAGACCGGCGAGAGCGGCGCGGCCCTCCAGCGCGAACTGGCGGCCGCCGTCCGGGAGACCGGCATCCGCGTCCTCGGCCCCAACTGCCTCGGCCTGATGAGCCTGCGCGACCGTGCCCTGCCCACCTTCACCTCGGCGCTCGACGGCGACCGGGAACTCCTCGCGGGGCCCGTCGCGTTCCTCAGCCAGAGCGGTGCGTTCGGGACGTTCATCTTCAGCACCGCCCAGCAGGACGGCATCGGCTTCTCGCACTACGTCAACACCGGCAACGAGCTGGACATCTCCGTCGCCGAGCTGCTCGACGTGCTCGCGGGGACGGACGAGGCCCAGGTCCTGCTGGCGTATCTGGAGGGCGTCCCGGACGGGCGGCTGCTGCTGCGGGCCGCGCGCCGCGCGCACGCGGCCGGGAAGCCGCTGGTCGCGGTGAAGGTCGGCCGCTCCGAGGCCGGCGCGCGGGCCGCCCACTCCCACACCGCCTCGCTCGCGGGCGAGGACCGGGTCTTCGACGGCGCCGCCCGGCAGTACGGCATCGTCCGCGTCGCCGGGATGGAACCCCTGCTGGACGCCGCCCAGGTGTTCGCCGCCGGGCGCCGCACGAAGGGCCGCCGCCTCACCACACTCTCGCTCTCCGGCGGCGCGGGCGTCCTGATGGCCGACGAGGCCGGCGCGCACGGTATCGAGGTCGCGCCCTGGGAGCCGGAGTGGCAGCGGGAAATGGCCGCCGCCATCCCGCCGTTCGGCTCGCCCCGCAACCCCGTCGACCTCACCGCCGCGCTCGTCAGCGACCCGGACATCCTGCGCAGGGGCCTCGCGGTCGCCCTCCGGCACCCCGGCACGGACATGATCGCCGTACTCCTCGGCAACGCCGACGCGCACGCCGACCGGCTGACGGCCACCCTCGACGAGGCGTACCGGGCCACCGACCGGCCGCTGGCCGTCGTCTGGACCGGTGGCGACGGCCGGGCCCGGCGCCGCCTCCGGGAGCGGGGCATTCCCTGCTACACCGACCCCGGACGGGCCGCCGCCGCGCTCGGCCGGCTCGCCGACTTCAGCCTCCGCCCGCCGCTGCCCACCCGGGTGCGCCCGTCGGGGATCGACACCGCCGCGGCCCGCGAGGTGATCGCTCACGCCCGGCAGCAGGGCCGCACCCGGCTGGACGAGGCCGAGTCGGCACGGCTGGTCGCGGCGTACGGGCTGCGCTGCGCGGAGTCCGTGGCGGTGGCGGACGCCGAGGAGGCGGTCGCGGCGGCCGCCCGGCTCGGCGGCGGCCCGGTCGCCGTCAAGCTGCTCTCCGCCGACGTCGCCCACAAGAGCGAACTGGGCGGTGTGCGGCTCGGCGTGACCGGCGCGGACGCCGTGCGCGCCGCCGCGCAGGACGTCCTGCGCGCCGCCGGACGCGCCGGGATCACCGGCGCCCGGCTCCTCGTCCAGCGGATGGCCGCCGTGGACGGCGCGGTGGAACTGATCCTCGGCATCAAGCACGACCCGGCGTTCGGGCCCGTCGTCATCGCGGGCTTCGGCGGCGTCCTGGTCGACGTGCTCGACGACAGCCGGGTTGCCGTCGCGCCCGTCGACCCGCCGGGTGCCCGCAGACTCCTCCGCACGCTGCGCGCCGCGCCGGTCCTGGACGGGGTGCGCGGGGCCGCGCCGCGCGACCTCGACGCCGCGGCGGACGCGGTGCACCGCCTCTCCTGGCTCGCCGAGGACCTCGCGGACGAACTGGCCGAACTGGACGTGAACCCGCTGCTGCTCGGGCCGGCGGGCGAGGGCGCGACGGCGGTCGACTGCCTCGCGGTACTCACCCCCGAGGGCGCCGAGAACCCCGACGGCCCCGACGGCCCCGACGGCACTGCCGTACCGGCCGACGGACCGTACGCACCGACCGCAGGGCCGTCCGCCTCAGCCGACGGACTAGCCGTCTCACCCGACGGACCGCCCGCACCGATCCCAGAGCCGTCCGCCTCCCCGGACGGACCGTCCGCACCCACCGACGATCAGGACCCCGCATGAGTGAGCCGACCGCCGCCGCGCCCGCGCGTGCCTACCGCGCGGGCCTCGACCGCGGCGAACTCCGCTACCAGCGCTGCGACGCCTGCCTGCGGACCGTCTTCCCGCCCCGCGTGCTCTGCCCGGAGTGCGGCGCGCAGGAGCTGTCCTGGGAGCGCAGCGCGGGCCGCGGCACCGTCTACGCGGCCACCGTCGTCCGCGCCCGGGACGGCGCGCGCGGCGTCGTCCTGGTCGACCTGGACGAGGGCTTCCGGATGATGTCGCGGGTGGACGGCACCGACCCCGCCGACGTGCCGATCGGCACCACCGTACGGTTCACCACCGCCGACGAGGGCGGCGAACCGGTGGCCGTCTTCGTGAAGGAGGCGCGGTGAGCGGCGCGACGAAGAGCCTGCGCGGCACGGCCGCCGTCGTCGGCGTCGCCGAGTCGGACCTCGGCGAGGTCGCGCCCGGCCTCACCCCGCTGGACCTCGCGGGCCAGGCGGCGGCCCGCGCCCTGGCCGGAGCGGGAATCGCCAAGTCCGAGGTGGACGGCCTCTTCACGGCCTCCTCGTACCTGCCGATGGCCGCGATGGACACCGCCGAGTACCTGGGCATCCGGCCGCGCCACCTCGACGGCACCAACATCGGCGGCAGCTCCTTCGTCTCGCACCTGCTGCACGCCGCCACCGCCATCGAGCAGGGTCAGTGCACCACCGTACTGATCGTCTACGGCTCCACGCAGCGCTCCGACGGCGGCCGGCTGGTCTCGCCGTCCCGGCCCGACCCGTACGAGGCGCCGTACGGGCCGCGCTACCCGATCACCATGTACGCGCTGGCGGCGGCGCGCCACATGCACGAGTACGGCACCACCCGCGAGCAGCTGGCCGACGTGGCGGTGGCGGCCCGCGAGTGGGCCGGGCTCAACCCGGCTGCGTTCGCGCGCAAGCCGCTGACCAGGGAGGACGTGCTCGGCTCCCGGATGATCAGCGATCCGCTGACCGTACGGGACTGCTGCCTGGTCACCGACGGCGGCGGCGCGCTGGTCGTCACCTCCGCCGAGCGGGCCCGCGACCTCGCGGCGACGCCCGCCTACCTGCTGGGCGCGGGGGAGGCGACCTGGCACCGGTCCATATCGCGGATGCCCGATCTCACCGTGACGGCGGCGACCGACTCCGGGCGGCGGGCCTTCGCCGCGGCCGGGCTGACCCCCGCCGACATCGACGTCGTGGAGCTGTACGACGCGTTCACCATCAACCCGGTCCTCTTCCTGGAGGACCTGGGCTTCTGCGCCAAGGGCGAGGGCGGCGCGTTCGTCGCCGACGGCGGGATCGCGCCCGGCGGGCGGCTGCCGGTCAACACCAACGGCGGCGGCCTCTCCTACGGCCACCCCGGCATGTACGGGATCTTCACCGTGATCGAGGCGGTCCGGCAGCTGCGCGGCGACTGCGGCGAGCGTCAGGTGCCGGGGGCCGTGACCGCGCTCGCGCACGGCAACGGCGGGGTGCTCTCCAGCCAGGTCACCGCGATCCTCGGCACGGAAGCCGCGCTCTGAGGCGGCGGAACACCGGGAGCCGACGACGCGACAGGGATAGAATGGGGGTGCCTTCCGAGCCTTCCCGCCGCGGACCTTCCGCCGGGGAGGCTTTTTTTCATGCCGTCCTCCGCCCCGCTCACGAAGGAGATCCATGCCAGACGCATGCGCACGCCCCGCCACCGCCGCGGGCACCTGGAGACTCGGTGACCTGACCGTCAACCGCATCGGATTCGGCGCGATGCGGCTGACGGGCGACGTGCCCTTCGGCCCGGCGGTACCGAGCGACCGCGAGCGGTCCATCGGCGTGCTCCGGCGCGCGGTCGAGCTCGGCGTCAACCACATCGACACCGCCGCGTTCTACTTCTCCTCCCTGCGCTCCGCCAACGAGCTGATCAACCGGGCACTGGCGCCGTACCCGGCGGACCTGGTCATCACCACCAAGGTCTGGCCCGGCCGGGAGCCCTCGGGCACGTGGTGGTGGGCCACGCCGGAGCAACTGCGCGGCCAAGTGGAGGAGAACCTCCGCCAGCTCGGCCGCGACCACCTGGACGTCGTCAACCTGCGCATCCCGCCGAGCCGCAGAACGGGCTCGATCGCCGCGCACTTCGGGGCGCTGGCCGAGCTGCGCGAGGCCGGGCTCATACGCCATCTCGGCATCTCGAACGCCACGCCCGAGCACCTGGCCGAGGCGCGGGCCATCGCGCCGGTCGTCTGCGTGCAGAATCCCTACGGCATCGGTGCGCCGGACGCGGAGCAGGACTTCCTGCGGGTCTGTGGCGAACTGGGCGTCGCCTACGTGCCGTTCTTCGCGATCGCCGGCGCCGGGCGCGAGGCGGGGGCGAGTCCCGAGGACAGCGAAGCGGTGCGCGCCGTCGCCCGCGCGCACGGGGCGTCGGCCGCACAGGTGCGCCTGGCGTGGACGCTGCGGCAGGGGCCGCACGTGCTGGCCATCCCGGGTACCGGCGACCCGGGCCATCTCGCGGAGAACGTCGCCGCCGGGGCGCTGCGGCTCACGGACGAGGACGTGGCCCGCCTCCGCCGTGCTCACTCGGCGAACAGCGCGTCCAGGTAGACCCAGGCACCCTCGTGCCGCACGAAGCGGCTGTGCTCGTGCAGCGCGTCCGTCACGCCGCCGTGCCGGAACCGGGCCCGGAACTCGACCGTGCCGGTGGTGTGGAACGCGCTGCCCTCGGACGTGCCCAGGATCTCCAGCCCCAGCCAGCGCTGCCCCGCGTCGAGGCCGAGGCGGGGCGGCCGGGTGTCCGGGTGCCAGGTCCGCAGCAGGTAGGGCTCGTCCCGTACGACGAAGGCGCTGTAGCGGGAGCGCATCAGCCGCTCGCAGGTGGGCGCGGCGGCCGTCCCGGCGTGGAACCGCCCGCAGCACTCCCCGTACGTGGCGGGCAGGCCGCACGGACAGGGCGAGGAGGCGGTGACGGCAGGGGCTGCGGCCTGCTTCGGGCGCGGGGTGCGACGGGACATGCGCCCATTCTGCCCGTCCGTCGGGCGGACGAAATGTCTCGCCATCCGAGACAGCTTTACGTGTGGCTTACACCCGGTATTACCGTGGACGGCATGTTCGGACCCGCCAGTGTGCTCACGCTCGCGCTCTTCGCGGCGACGCCGTGGGACGTCGACGACGCGCTCTGTAGCCGCTGACGCCCCCTCCAGGTCCTGCTTTCTCCTTCTCCGGTACGCCCCCGTACCGCATCGCCTCCCACGGAGACACCACGTGACGACCGCTCCCCCCGCCGGGGCGGCCGGGGCGCCGACCCGTACCGGCACCCTGCTCACCCCGGCCCCCACCCGCACGCCCGCGCCCGCGGCCGAGCCGGCGCCGCCCGTCCGCCGGACGCCCCTGGTGGTCGCCGGCCTGATCGGGGCCGGGCTCACCGCCTACGTGTGGACCGCCAACGGCGCCAAGCCCGGCATCCTGCTGCTCGTCGGCATCGCCCTGGGCTTCGCGCTCTTCCACTCCCGCTTCGGCTTCACCTCGGCCTGGCGGCAGCTGATCGCCGTCGGCAACGGCACCGGGCTGCGCGCCCACGCCCTGCTGCTCGGCACCACCGCCACGCTCTTCGCGCTGCTCATCGGCACCGGCACCGGCCTGTTCGGTTCGGTACCGGCGCCCAGCGCGGGCCCGCTGGGCGTCGCCCTGCTGGTCGGCGCCTTCCTCTTCGCCGTCGGCATGCAGCTCGGCGGCGCCTGCGCCTCCGGCACCCTCTTCGCCGTCGGCTCGGGCCAGAGCACCATCGTGCTCACCCTGGGCGGCTTCATCGCCGGCTCGACGGTGGCGGCCTGGCAGTACGACCTCTGGCGCGACCTGCCCGCATTTGACCCGGTGCTCTTCTCCGACCACCTCGGCTGGGCCGGCTCCTGGGCCGTGACCATGGTGCTGCTCGCCGTGGTCGTGCTGGTCTCCCGGCGCGTCCAGGCCCGCCGCAACCCGCCGCCGGTCGGCACCCCGCCGTCCGCGCGCACCACCCTGGCCCGTGCCTTCCGCGGCTCCTGGACGCTGTGGACCGGCGCCCTCGTCCTCGCCGTCCTCGGCGCGGCCGTGCTGCTGGTCTCCGGCGGCGCCTGGGGCATCACCAGCGCCTTCGCGCTGTGGGGCTCGAAGCTGGTGGGCCTGCTCGGCGGCTCCCCTGAGCACTGGGCGTTCTGGCAGGACCCGAAGAACGCGGCCTCGTACGCGGGCCCCGTGCTCGCCGACAAGACCAGCCTGACCGACCTCGGCATCATGGTCGGCGCCGCGGTGGCCGCGGCGGCGGGCGGCGTCTGGAAGCTGCACCGCGGCATTCCGGCGCGCACCGCGCTCGCGGCCGTGCTCGGCGGCGTCCTGATGGGCATCGGCGCCCGGATGGCCGGCGGCTGCAACATCGGCGCGTACCTCGCCGGCATCGCCTCCGGCAGCCTGCACGGCTGGATCTGGGGCGCGGCGGCGCTGGTCGGCACCTGGGCGGGCCTCCGTCTGCGCCCGGCCTTCGGCCTCGGCAACCCCAAGCCGGGGGACGGCGTCTGCTGAGCGCCTGACACGCACACGAGCGGCGGCCGCCGGGAGGAATCCCGGCGGCCGCCGTCGTCACGGAGAGTGAGTGCGCCTCACAGCTCCTGGATGCGGATATTGCGGTACGAGATGACGTCGCTCGTACTGTGGACCTGGAGCCCCACATAGCCGGAGGCGTAGCGCCGGCCGTCGGTGCCCGGGTCGTCGTCCCGCGGCGGGTTGAAGACCTGCCCGCCGGTGTTGTCGAACTCGTTGATCAGCTTGCCGTTGCGGTAGACCGAGTAGTGCTGGTCGACCACCCGGATCTCGTAGTCGTTCCAGGTGCCCTTGGGCGTGACGCCCGCACCGCCGAGGCCGACCCGGTCGAAGCCGTAGATCGAGCCCGTCTTGTACATGTCGCCGTCCGGACGGTCCAGGATCTGGACCTCGTGTCCGTACTTGATGGCGACCCACTCGGGCCGGGACTCCTCCGGGTGGTCATGGACGTCGGGGAAGCGGACGAAGACCCCGCCGTTGGCGTTGCCGGTGCCCGGTGCGTCGTCCCGGAACTGCAGCTTCAGCGAGAAGTCGTCGAAGCGCCGCTCGGGGAACCACAGCATGCCCATGCCGTCGACCTTCGTACTGCTGGTCATCGCGCCGTCACCGGTGAGCGAGAACGCGCCGCCGCCCACGTGCTCCCACTTGTCGAAGGTCGCCGGCGTCCCGTCGAAGAGGGTGCGGTAGCCGGTGTGGTGCCCCGGCTTGCCGATGCCGGACTGGCGCGCCGCCTGCTTGATCGCCCGGGCCTCGCGCTTGTCGATCACACCCTCCTTCAGGAGTTTGTCCGTCACCTCGGTCACGTGCTTGAGGAAGAGCGCCTGCGAGGACCAGTCCTTCTCGTCCTCGATCAGCTCGTTGATGGTGCAGCGGTTGCCGGTGACCCGGTTGGGCACGCCGGTGTCGACCGTGCCGACGATGACGGTCAGCCGCTCGTCGTGCTCGGGGCAGGGCGGTGCGGGTACCCCGCCGCCCGCCGCGACCGTGAAGCCGACCGTACGGGCCGGCGAGGTGTTGCCCGCCTTGTCGGTCGCCCGGTGCGCGAGCGAGTGGTAGCCGGTGCGGTCCACGACGACGGGCGCTTCGTACGCCAGGTACGGGCCGCCGTCGAGGGAGTACTCCACCTTGTCCACGCCGCTGTCGTCGTCGGTGGCGGTAATGGTCACCTTGGCGCTGCCGACGTACGCGCCGTCGGAGTTCTTCTGCCCCTCGACCTTGGCCGCGGTGTCCGGGGGAGTGGTGTCCGAGGCCGGCGGCGCCACGACCGTGAAGGTCACCGACTTCTCCGCCGCCGCGTTGCCCGCCTTGTCGGCGGCGCGGTAGCGGACCGTGTGATCGCCCGTCTCGTGCACCATGACCGGCGCGGTGTACGGCTGCCAGGCGCCGTCCCCGAGCGCGTACTCGATGGTGTTGACCCCCGACCCGGTGTCGGAGGCGGTGACGGTCACCGTGGCCATGCCCACGTAGGCGCCGTCCGCGTTCTTCTCGCCGGACACCGTCGCCGAGGTCTCCGGCGGGGTGGTGTCGTTCGTGTCCGGCGCGACGACCGTGAAGTCGACGGACTTCTCGGCCGCGACGTTGCCCGCCTTGTCGGCCGCGCGGTAGCGGATCTTGTGGGCGCCGACCTGGTCGACCACGAGCGGCGCGGTGTACGGCTGGAAGCCGCCGTCGCCCACCGCGTACTCGATCCGGTCCACGCCCGACCCGGCGTCCGTCGCCGAGAGGGTCACCGTGGCGCTGCCGACGTACGCGCCGTCGGCGTTCTTCTGGCCCTCGACCTTCGCCGCGGTCTCCGGCGCCGTGGTGTCGTCGCTGCCGCCGTCGGTGACGACCAGGACGCCCTGCATCTGCTCGTGGCCGGGGATGGTGCAGTGGTAGCGGTACTTGCCGGGGGTGAGCGTGACCTCGGCGGTGTGCTTGCCGCCCGAGGAGTCACCGGGGTTCGCCATGATGTTCAGGCTGACGTCCTGGTTGTACTCCGGGTCGGAGGTCACGAAGGTCAGCGTGTGCGGCATGCCCATCGTGTTGCCGGTGGCCTCGCTGTTCTCGAAGACGATGGTCGCCTTCCCGGCCACGGCCGTGGTGGGTGCCGACGCGTACTTGGTGATGTCGTCGCCCGCCGTCCAGGTCAGCACCTGCTGCTCCGCGACGGGTGCCGGCTGTCCGTAGGCAGCCGTTGCGCCCACGCCGAGCAGCAGGAAGAGGACGGACAGCAGAGCGGTCAGCCGCCGGTTCATCGGGCCGCCTTCCGGGCCAGGTCCGCGGGGAGCGGAGTCGCCGGGCCGCCGTGGTAGGTGATGTGCCACAGCGCGGACTTGCCGTCGTGCGTGAAGAAGCCGCGGCCGTAGTCCAGGACGTAGAGCGAGCCGTCGGGCGCGAACGTCCAGCCCATCAGGTTGCGGATGCCGTCGGCGCCCACCGGGACGATCTTGTCGAGGGTCTCGGCGTGCACGGGCAGTCCGCCCGAGCCGGCCGTCTTCGGGTCCATCACGACCGCGTTCCGCGGCTGCTCACCGTCGTAGAAGTCACCGACGAACCACTTGCCGTCCCAGTACGCCGGCCAGGCGTCCTTGCCCGCCGTCTTGGCGTCGTAGCGGTAGACCGGACCGTCCATCGCGGCCTGGCCGCCGCCCTTGAGCCACGGCAGGAGGAACTTCTGCTCGGACTTCTTGTAGCTCGGCACGCCGTCGGCGTTCCGCGGATAGTCCGGGCCGCCGCCCGCGGGGGAGTACCAGATGTTGTTGGCCTCGGCGGGCGGGATGTTGACCAGCCCGTCGTTGTTCGGCGACTCGTTCTTCAGGTGGTCGCAGTCGTACCAGCCCAGTGGCTTGGACGGGTCGGGCAGGTTGCGGTCGCGGTAGGGCTGCTTGTTGCCCATGCAGAACGGCCAGCCGCGGTTGGAGGCATGGGTGATCGCGGCGAACGTGTCGTACTTCGCCGGGCCCCAGGTCTCGCTCGGGTCGGTCGCGTCCGGGCCGACCCAGCCCGCGTAGAGGGTGTCGGTCTTCTTGTCGACGGAGATGCGGGAGGGGTTGCGCACGCCCATGACGTAGATCTCGCCGCGGGTCTTGCCGCCGCCCTCGTCGGTCTCCTTGCCGGTGAAGAGGTTGCCCTCGGGAATCGTGTACGTGCCGTCGTCCTCGGGGTGGATCCGCAGGATCTTCCCGTTGAGGTTGTTGGTGTTGCCGGCGGTGCGGCGGGCGTCGGCGAACGACACGCCCTTGAAGTTCGGCTCCGGGTTGTTGCCCGAGTAACCGTCGCTGAACTGGCTGGAGTTGTTGTCACCGGTGGCGATGTAGAGGTTGTCCTTGGAGTCCCACGCCATGCCGCCGCCCGCGTGGCAGCAGCTGTGGATCTGCACCGGCCACTTCAGCAGCACCTTCTCCGAGGAGAGGTCCAGCTTGCTGGTCTCGGGGTCCAGATGGAAGCGGGAGACGCGGCGCTCGGCCATGTGCGTCTCGCGGTTGATCTGCGAGTGCGGCGTGTAGTGCAGGTACACCCAGCCGTTGGTGAGGAAGTCGGGGTCCAGCTCGATGCCGAGCAGCCCCTCCTCGTTCTTCACCAGCTCGTCGCCGCCGCCCTTGTTGCCGAAGACGGTCAGCTCGCCCGCGAGGGTGACCTTCTTGGTCTCCGGGTCGTAGACGTGGACGGTGCCCTTGCCCTTGCCGATGTCGGGGTTGTTCCAGTCGGTGATCACGGGCGCGTCCGAGCCCTCGCCGCCGCGGCCGATGTAGAACACCCGGCCGTCCTTCGCGGTCACCACGCCGTGCGGCTCGCCGATCTGGTCGTGCTGCCCGGGCTGGTTGGGCCGGGTGACCCGCTCGGCCTTGTAGTTCGAGGCGATGGTGGCCCGGCAGTCGGCACGGGCCAGCCGGGTCGTCCACAGCAGCGCGCCGCGCAGGTGGGCGCGGAAGTCGCTCTCCTGGAAGGCGGCGGTGGTGCCGCCCATGCCGGTGTAGAAGGACCTGCCGCCGTCGTAGTCGCGGCACCAGGAGATGGGGTGGTCGGCGCCGTTCGCGCCGGTACCGGGCCGGAAGGTGGTCTCCCGTACGCGGGCCACGGTGTGCACCGAACCGCTCGGGTTCTCCGCCCAGTTGAGCCACCGGTCGGGGCGCTTCCACTCCAGCGGCAGGCTCTTGGTGGCGGGGTTCTCGCGGTCGCCGACCTCGACGGTGGCGCGCTGCACGTTGTCCGACCCGCCCGTGGGCCGCGCGCCGATCAGTCCGGTGAACCACTCGGAGTACGGCTCGGCGCGGGCCGCGTCGTGGATGCCGACGAAGCCGCCGCCGGCCTCCATGTAGCTCTCCAGCCCGGCTTCCTGCTCGGGGTCGAGCACATCGCCGCCGCCGGTCAGGAAGACCACGGCGTTGTACCGGCCGAGCCGGGACTTGGTGAAGACCGACGGGTCGGCGGTGGTGTCGATGGTGAAGTGCTCGGCGGCCGGTCCCTGCCGGCCGATCTTCTCGATCGCCTCGATGCCGGCGTTCACCGTCGGCGGCTCCTCGCCGGCCGAGCCGTGGAACACCAGGACGCGGACGTTGGCGCTGCCCGGCGGTGACGGCAGCGCGAGCTTGGGCACGGACGGTTCCGGTGGCGCCCCGGCCAGTGCGGGAGTACCGCCCAGCAGGGCCGCCGCGACGGCCAGGGCCGACAGTCCGGCCGTCCGTCTCCACCGTCTGGTGGTGGAGGTTTTTCGACGTGGTGCGCGACGCATGGTTCACCCACCCCTCTGAGGACACAGCTGTGAGAACACAGCGACCAGCCGACGAAGCTAGACCTCTTTCGGCGGTCCGCCAATAGCTATGACCGCAAGACAACAAACTTTGTCCTGACCGTGGATAAACGAAGATCACGGCGCTACCGTTCCGGACGGCTCACTGCCGAGAGCGCTTTCTGCGAGGGGAGCACGATGACCGAGACAGCCGGACATCCCACCGTGCGGGGCACGTTCAGCCGACGGCTGTTCGCGGGCGGAGCCGCCGCGGCGGCGCTCGGCTCGCTCGGCCTCGCGCCCGCGGCGTCCGCCGCACCGTCCCAGGGCACCGTCCGCAGGGCCGGCGCGGGCGGCGAGGTCAAGCACATGAAGCTCGTCATGGAGAAGCTGCCCGACGGCAGCCTCGGCTACGGCCCGGAGAAGGGCAAGGCCACCGTCCCGGGGCCGCTGATCGAGCTGATCGAGGGCGACACCCTGCACATCGAGGTCACCAACACCCTCGACGTCGCGGCCAGCCTCCACGTGCACGGCCTGGACTACGACATCGCCAGCGACGGCACGAAGATGAACCGCAGCCACATCGAGCCCGGCGGCACCCGCACCTACACCTGGCGCACCCACAAGCCCGGCAGACGCAAGGACGGCACCTGGCGCCCCGGCAGCGCGGGCTACTGGCACTACCACGACCACGCCGTCGGCACCGAACACGGCACCGGAGGCATCCGCAAGGGCCTCTACGGTCCGGTCGTGGTCCGCCGCGAGGGCGACATCCTGCCCGACCCGGACCGCCAGTTCACCATCGTCTTCAACGACATGACGATCAACAACCTGCCGAAGGGGCCCGACTTCAAGGCCACCGTCGGCGACCGCGTCGAGATCATCATGATCACGCACGGCGAGTACTACCACACCTTCCACGTGCACGGACACCGCTGGGCCGACAACCGCACCGGCCTGCTGGAAGGCCCCGACGACCCCAGCCGGATCATCGACAACAAGATCACCGGACCCGCCGACTCCTTCGGCTTCCAGTTCCTGGCCGGCGAGGGCGTGGGCGCCGGCGCATGGATGTACCACTGCCACGTCCAGAGCCACTCCGACATGGGCATGGCCGGCATGCTGCTGATCGCCAAGCCCGACGGCACGATTCCCGGACACGACGGCCACCACTGACGGGACTTCCGGCACGCCCTGACCGGAGTACGCGCCCCGGCGCGGCATGATCGGGGCATGAGGAGTCCCGTCGGCCGGGTGTCCCGGCGCACCGCCGCACTGGCCGCGCTGCTCGTCGCGGCCGTCGCGGCGGCCCTGCTCGTCGCCGTCCCGACCGGCAGGAACGCCGCCCCCTGCACCGCCCGCACCATCGCCTCCTGGACCCCCGAGACCCGCCTCACCCACGCTTTCGCCCGGTACGGCAACGACAACTCCCGGCTCGACGACTGGACCGGCGGCGACGGCACCCACTCCGTACGCCTCCCCGACGGCCGCACCCTCTGGCTCTTCTCCGACACCTTCCTCGACCGCATCCAGCCCCCGCCCAACCCGAAGGGACAGCCGCACTACTGGCGCACCCGGGCGACCGGCGGCGGCCCGCCAGGACTGATCCGCAACTCCCTCGTCCTGGCGGGCCGTTCGGGCCGCCCGTACGACACGCTGATCCGCCGCACCCCGGCAGGGCCCGCCGGCTACTTCCCCGATCTGCCGCGCTCCGCGGGCCCGGCCGGCGCCTGGCGCTGGCCCGTCGCCGCACGCGTCGAACCCCGCACCCCCGGCTCCTCCGTACGCGTCCTGCGCGTCCTGCTGTGGAACCGCGCCCCCGGAACCGGCCCCTGGCTCTTCGGCGAACCCCGCACCACCGAGGTCGCCACGCTCTCCCTGCCCCGGCTGCGCCTGGAACGCGTCACCACCGTCGGCGACCGCACCCCGGCCGCCGACCCCGGCACCCGCGTGCTCTACGGCACCGCGGCCGTACGGTACGGACGGCACACCTACGTCTACGGCAACGACGCCCCCGCCGACCGCCCGGCGGGCCGCGCGTACCTGGCCCGCGTGCCCGCCGGCCGGCTCGCCGACCCCCGCGCCTGGCGCTACTGGGACGGCCACGGCTGGCGGACCGACCCCGAACGGGCCGCGCCCGTCCTGCGCAACGACGGCCGGCGCGGCGTGGGCAGCGCCTTCACCGTCGTCCGCGACGGCGGCACCTGGGTGCTGTTCACCATGGACGCTGCGGGCGGTGGCGGCCGCGGCCTGGCCACCTTCACCAGCTACTGGTCCTGCACCGCGCAAGGTCCCTGGCACGGCCCGAACGGCGAGGTCACCCCGCCGCGGCCGCCCGACCCGGCCGGCTCACCCGAGCGCACCGCGGTCTACAACCCGCAGGCGCACCCGGAGTTCACCGGCCGTGCCGGTCTGCTCCTCAGCTACGACGTCAACACCCTCGGCCCGCCCGGCACCGCCGCCACCGGCGCGGTCAACGACGACGTGTCGCTCTACCGGCCGCGGTTCCTGCGGGTCCGGCTGACAACGGGCTGACGGCGGGGGGCACCGGGCCCCGTCTGTCCTCACCCGTCCTCGCCCGACCGGATCAGGTCGGCGGCGCGCTCGGCGATCATCACGGTCGGCGCGTTGGTGTGGCCCCGCGTGATGCGCGGCATGACCGAGGCGTCCACCACCCGCAGGCCCGTGACGCCCCGCACCCGCAGCGCCGGATCGGTCACCGCGTCCTCGCCCGTCCCCATCCGGCAGGTGCCCACCGGGTGGTACAGCGTCTCCGCCAGCGCCCGCACCGTGGCCTCGGTACCGGCGTCGTCCTCGCTCGCCCGCCACGGCGGCAGCGCGGCGCCGACGTGCGGGCGCAGCGCCTCCGTACCGAACAGCTCCTCGGCGAAGCGCACGCCCGCCACCATCCGCCGCAGGTCGGCCGGTCGGCTCAGATACGCGGGCTCGATGCACGGCGGCGCGGCCGGATCGGCGTCCGTCAGCGTGATCCGGCCGTGGCTCTCCGGCTGCAGCAGGATGACGCCGATGGTCACGCCGTGCTCGGCCGGCGGCGTCAGGCCGTGCCGCACGAACGGCACCGGCGCGAAGATCAGCTCCAGATCCGGCGCCGCCAGCTCGGGCGTACTCCGTATGAACGCGACGGCCTCACCGACGTTCGAGGTCAGCGGGCCGCGCCGGGCCAGCAGGTACCGCGCGATGTTCGCCGGGGTGTCGGCGCCGGTGAGTGTCACCGGACGCTCGGCGTACCGCAGCACCGGCACCGACAGATGGTCCTGCAGGTTCCGGCCCACGCCCGGCAGGTCCGCCACCGGCGCGATGCCCAGCGCCTTGAGGTCGTCCGCGTCCCCTACGCCGGACCGCAGCAGCAGCTGCGGCGAGCCGATCGCCCCGGCGCTCAGCACCACCTCGCGCCGGGCCCGCAGCACCCCGCCCGGCAGCTCGACCCCGTGGGCCCGGTTCCCGTCGAAGAGGACGCGGCGGACCTCGGCGTCCGTGACCACCGTGAGGTTGGCACGCCGCAGCGCGGGCCGCAGATAGCCGTCGGCCGTGCTCCAGCGCCGCCCGCGCCGCTGCGACAGCGGGGTGGCCGCGCAGCCGCTGTGGTCGGGCTCGTTCAGCTCCGGCAGCCGCGGCAGACCGGACTCGGCGCACGCGTCGAGGAAGGCGGCGGACAGCGGGTGCAGGTCGCGCGCGGGGGAGATCCACAGCGGACCGGCCGAGCCGTGCACCCGTTCCCGGCCCTCCTCGTCGTTGATCGGCGGCGCCGGCGGCCCCGCCCACCGCTCGGCCCGCCGGAAGTAGCGGGCGACCTCGTCGTACCCCCAGCCCTCGCCGGCCTCCGCCGCCCAGGCGTCGTAGTCGTCGCGGTGGCCGCGCACCCACATCATCGCGTTCAGCGAGGACGAGCCGCCGAGGGTGCGGCCGCGCGGCCAGTACAGCTCCCGGCCGTCCAGCGCGGGCTGCGCCGTGGTGGTGAAGTCCCAGTCGTACGCCGTCTTGAACAGCTTCGGGAAGGCCGCGGGGATGCGGACCTCCTGCCGGCGGTCGGGGCCGCCCGCCTCGACCAGCGCGACCCGCACCGTCGGGTCCTCGGACAGCCGGGCCGCGAGCACGCAGCCCGCCGAACCCGCCCCGACGACGATGTAGTCGTACGTTCCCGACGCCGCGTTCCCGCGCGCCGCTGACCGCCGTACCATCCGCAACTCCCTTGCGCCGTCGGCCCGGTGACCGGAGTGATCGCCGACAGCAGGGTAGAGGAAGCGGGCCGCCGGGTCAGGAGTGCACGACAGGACGCAGGCGGGGGCCGGGACGGGTGGCGCGCCCTACGGGCTCGTCGTGGGCGTGGCGCTGGGCGAGGCGGAGCGGGGCGTGACGTACGGATAGGCGTTGTTGCCGCCGCAGGCCAGCGGGCCCACTTCCACGCCCTTGCCGCGTACGGTCACCGCGATCTCCTCCGGCTGCCGGCCGCCCGGCACCTGCCCGTTGGCCGCCGTGCACACCAGCTGGCTGACCGCGGGCTGGTCCAGCCGCTCGGGGTCGATCGGCACGGTGATGGTGATCCGGCCACCGCTCGGCGCGACCGTCACCTTGTCGTGCAGGTCCGGCAGCGCGGTGGTCAGGCCGCGTTGCCGCTCGGCGGCGTTCGGCCCGGCCAGCAGCAGGTCGACCGCGCGCTGCGGAGTGGCAGGGCGCTCCGCCGACCGGGCCGCGGCGCGCAGCCCGGTGGAGGCCAGGAAGAACAGCTCGACGTCGGCGGGCGCCTGCCCGTCCGACTTCAGCCCGGTCGCCGGCTCCCCGGCGTCGATGACGTCACTGGGCTCGATGCCGCAGCCGGCGAGGGCGCAGGCCAGCAGGGCGGCGAGCGCGGCGGCCGCGGTCCGCGTGCGATGGCGGCGGCTCGTACGGACGGCGGGCCGTGCGGCGCGGGTGCGGTGGCTCGTACGGCGGGTCATGCCCTCTCCTCTCCCGGCGCGTGAGCTTCATCCGCCTCGTCCGGCTCGTCCGTCTCGTCCGTGCGCAGCGGCAGGTCGATGGTGAAGACGGCGCCGCCGTCCGGGGCGTTGGCGGCGCGCAGGGTGCCGCCGTGCAGCCGGACGTTCTCCATGGCGATCGCCAGGCCCAGACCGCTGCCCTCGGAGCGGGCCCGCGCGGAGTCCGCCTTGTAGAAGCGGTCGAAGACGTGCGGCAGCACCTCCGGATCGATGCCCGGACCCTGGTCGGCCACCTCGATCAGCAGCCGGCCGTCCGCCGGCGCGTGCAGCCGGACCGCGACCGGCTCGCCCCCGTGGTGCAGCGCGTTGCCGACCAGGTTCGCCACCACCACGTCCAGCCGGCGCGCGTCCAGCCGCGCCCGTACGCCCGCGGCGAGGTCGGCCGTCACCCGGTCCTGCCAGGCCCTGGCCTGCAACGTCTTGCGGATCGCCTCCGCCACGTCCACCTCGTACGCGTGCAGCGCCGCGGCCCCCGCGTCGAACCGCGACACCTCCATCAGGTCCTCCACCATCCGGGCCAGCTTCCCGGTCTCCTGGCTGATCAGCCGCACCGCCGACGCGGTGTCCGGGTCCAGCGCGCCGGCCTCCGCGTCCTCGTCCAGTACGTCCGTCACCGCGGTCATCGCGGCCAGCGGCGTCCGCAGCTCGTGCGAGACGTCCGCCGCGAACCGCCGCGAATTGGACTCCAGGCGGCGCAGCTCGGCCACGTTCTCCTCCAGGTGTGCGGCCATGTCGTTGAATGTGAGGGACAGTTCGGCCAGCTCGTCCTCGCCCTTCACCTCCAGCCGGGTGTCCAGCTTGCCCTCGGCGATCCGCCCGGCGGCCTGCCGCAGCTTGCGCACCGGCCGCAGCACACCGCGCGCCGCCAGCAGCGCCGGGACGAGGGCCAGCGCCAGCACCGGCAGCGCACCCCGCTGCGCGGCGCTCACCAGCTCCTCGACGTTGGCCTCCTCGGCGCGCAGCGGCAGCCGCGCGTACACGAACAGCTTCGACGGGGCGTGATCGTGCGCCCTCGTCACCGGCATGCCGATCAGCAGCCACGGCTCGCCGCCGCGCTCGACCCGCTGGAACGCCGGCACGTGCCGCCGCTCCACGGAGTCCCGCAGCTCCTGGGGCACCGCGATCTCCGCGTCCGAGCCGCCGTCCGGCACGCCCTCGTAATCCGCCTCGACGTCCCAGTCCCTGGCCTTGCCCGACCGGTCCAGCTGCCGCGCGAACTCGTCCAGATCCGCCCGGTCGGGCGGCACCGGCAGGTCGGGGGCGAGCGAATTGATCTGCCCGCGCAGATCGTTGATGGCCGTGTCCTGCGCGCGCTCCAGGATCGCGTTCCTGGCCTCGCGGTAGGTGAGCGCGGCGGTGGTCAGCGCGCTGACGGCCGCCACCAGCAGGAACGCCACGACCAGCCGGGCCCGCAGACCGCGCAGCAGCTGCCGCAGCCCGGCCCGGCCACGGAGGGCCGTCACAGCGGGCCGAAGCGGTAGCCGAAGCCGCGGACCGTCTGGACGTACCGCGGGCTGCGCGGCGTGTCCTCGATCTTCGTACGGAGCCGCATCACGCACGCGTCCACCAGCCGGGCGTCCCCGTGGTAGCTGTGCTCCCACACGTGCTCCAGCAGCTGCTGACGGCTGAACACCTGCCCGGGCGCCGCCGACAGGAACAGCAGCAGCTTCATCTCCGACGGTGCGAGCGCCAGGTCCTGGCCGTTCTTCGTGACCACCAGCCCGGCCCGGTCCACGACCAGCTCGCCGTGCGTCTCCACCGGCGCGGGGCCCGGGTCGTACGGCCCGCCGTCGTCCAGCGCGGGCGGCGCCGTCCGCCGCAACACCGCCCGGATACGGGCCTCCAGCACCTCGCCCCGGGCGGGCTTCACGATGTAGTCGTCGGCGCCCGCCTCCAGCCCCAGCACGACGTCCAGGTCGTCACCGCGCGCCGTGAGCATGATGATCGGCAGCTGGCGGTCGGCCCGGATGCGCCGGCACACCTCGAAGCCGTCCTTGCCGGGCAGCATCAGGTCCAGCAGCACGATGTCGGGCCGGAAGGCCGGCAGCGTGGTCAGCCCCTCCTCGCCGCTGGCAACGGCCGCCACGTCGTGCCCGCGCCGCCGCAGCGCGAGCGAGACCCCGTGCCGTACGGCGGCGTCGTCCTCGATGAGCAGTACTCGTGGCATGCGACCAGTATCGGTACGTTTCTTGACGGCTCGGTAACAGCGGCGACGCGGCGGGCGGGTGACGAGCGGTCCGGGAGCGGGTGGGCCCCGCGCCCGCGCTCAGCCCTCGCCGAGCAGCTCCGCGAGGCCGCCGTCCACGTCGAGCCGCTCGGACCCGGCCGGCACCGCCTCGTACGACCGGGCCAGGAACAGCCGGACATCGGCCGAACTCATCTGCACCATCGCGACGCCGTCCGCCACGTGCAGCTCCAGCACCGTGCGGTCGTCACCGAGCGGACGCACCCGTACGTCACCGGTGCCGGCCCGTCCGCGCAGCCCTTCGGAGAGCAGCTCGCGCGCGAACGTCCACTCGACCGCCGCCCCGTCCAGCGAGATCTCGGGCGGGAAGGACATCCGCACGGCCAGCGGGTCGGCCGGGTGGTAGTGCAGGACGGCGGGCACCGGGCGCGCCCCGGGCGCCGTGGCGATCAGACGGACCTGCACGGCTTGGTCGATGGCGCTCTGCATCGCGGCTGCTCCCTTACGGCTCGGGTGGATGGACGTGACCGGGCTGCGCACGGCCCACACTGCTAGACGCTGTGCCCGGGTGAGCCGTGCCTGTGACAGGTGTGTGATCTATGTCATGTCGAGGTGAGTCCTGTCCTTCATGGGGTAGGCGCACCGTTTTCGGCGCCCGGTGGTGGCGGAGGTGCTGGATACGGAATATCAGGTACGTGGGGTGAACGATCACCCGGGGCACCTGGTTCCTGCCACACCGCCCGGCACCCCGGCCGACCTGCGCTTTTCGGGCTTCCCGGGCCTCCGGGGCGGTTTACGCGTAACGGACGGGAGGTCTGCGGGGACGCGGACGCGGCCGTTCCTCACGCCTCGCGGAGCAGCGCCGCGAGGTCGGCGTCCACGTCCAGGAGACGGGGCTCGTCGCCCCGCGGCACCACCAGGTACGTACTCGAAAGGAACCGCCGCAGGTCGGCGGAGGCGAACCGGACCACCGCCATGCCTTCCGAGGCGTGGAATTCCAGCATCGTGTGGCGCGGACCGTGCGGCCAGGCGCGCACGTCACCGTCCCCGGCCGGCTCCCGCATCCCCTGCGCGAGCAGCTCGCGGCCGAACGTCCACCGGACCTCGGCGCCGTCCAGGGAGGCAGTGGCCGGGAAGATCGCCTGGACGGCGAACGGATCGCTGCTCTTGTAGCGCAGCCGAGCGAGGACGGCGCGCGACTGCGATGCCGTCGCGATGAGGCCGGCCTGAACAGCGTGGTCGATGATGTCCGGCATCGTCGGCTCCCTGGTGTCCGGTGACGGTTCCTTGCCTCTACGACATCTAGGACGGCGGCATCGTTACGGCAGTGCACCGGATTTCCGCGTGAGCTGCGTCACGGGCCCCCGACGGGCCGCCGGCGGACGCCCGACGGCCTTCTGCCGGGCGCCTGACGGGCCACCCGGGGGCGGTCCCGCGGCGCTCAGCGGGAGCGGTACGGAGACGTACTCGGCCGGCCTCGGTAGCCGGCGTCGACTCCCGTACGAGGGCCGAGTACGCCATACGGACGGACGGCTGGGGCGCAACGCCGTACGTGCGCGGAACCGGCGGAGCCGTACCGCGGTGCGTACCGCGGCGCGTGTGCGGCACCGGCGGATCTGCGCCCGCGTTGCGTGTGCGGCACCGGCGGATCTGCGCCCGCGTTGCGTGTGCGGCTCCGGCGGAGCCCCGCCGAGCCGCTTCCTACGACCGGTACTGCTCCACCTGGGACGACGGGCGGACGGCCGCCTCGTCCGGGTTCTGCCCGAACTCGCTCTTGGCGCGCCGCTGCCGCAGCAGGTCCCAGCACTGGTTCAGCTCGCGTTCCAGCGCGGCCAGCTGCGCACGCTCCTCGTCACCGCCGGTTTCCTCGGCGGCGATGCGTTCACGCAGCGCCCTCTCGGTCTCCACCATCGCCGAAATGCGCGCGAGGATCTCCTGCTGGTCCATGGATCGCTCCTCACTGGCGGACAAGCCCCTGGGCCTTCACCGCTCACTCTAGGAAGCGGCGCCGTACCCCGCGATTCGGCGCGCCGAAGCCGCACACGCGCCCGCCTCGGCCGGGCCCTCAGGCCCGTGGGGCGCCCAGCCGGCCCTCCAGGTGCAGCAGCAGGTCGGAGAGGGCCGTGGAGAGGTTCCCCAGCTCCTCCCCGGACAGCCCGGACAGCAGGCTCGACTCGAACGACAGCTGATCGGGCAGCAGCCGGTCGATCAGCTCCCGCCCCTCGTCGGTGAGGCTCAGGTGCGCGACCCGCCGGTCGCGCGCGTCGGCGCGCCGGGCGACCAGCCCGCGCTCCTCCAGCAGCCGCAGCCGCTTCGTCACGGCCGCGCCCGAGGCGAAGGTCTCGCGGGCGAGCTGGCCCGGCGTGAGCTCACGCCCCGTACGCCGCAGGGTGCCGAGGATGTCGAATTCGGCCCGCGTCAGCCCCTCCTGTACGAGCGGCGCGTCCACCGCCTGCTGGAGCAGCGCCGAGCAGCGGTTGAGCCGGCCGATCACCGCCATCGGCCCGGTGTCGAGACCGGGGTGCACCTGCTGCCACTGCCGCAGCACCCCTGCGACGATGTCCTCGGCCACGCTCAGCACTCCTTCGTCCGGCCGTTCTTCCGCGCCCATTCTGCCCACTCGCGCCCTGCTCGCCGCCCCACCGGCGGCCCCGCCGAGCCGGCGGCGCCGCCTGCCGAGCCGCCCCGCTAAGCCGCCAGCGCCGGCGCACTGAGGTGCCGGACGAGACGGGCGAGGGTGCGGTGGCCGTCGCGTTCGGCGAGCGCGACGCGCTCGGCGGGCAGGGCCCGCTGCCACCACTCACCGGAGGCGACCTCGACGGCCTCCCGCAGCTCGACGAGCGCCGCGGCGAGCCGGTCGCGGGCCCAGCCCGCCTCCAGGTCGTCCGGCCGGTCCGCGGCGAGCACCGCGGCCGCCGCTTCCCGCGCCGCCGCGACGTGGCCCATCGCGGCCTCGATGCGGTCGGTGGCCCGCCGGTTCGTCACCAGGACGCAGCAGACCAGCCCGATGATCCCGCCGACCACCGTGTCCACCCAGCGGTCGCGCACGAGGACGCCCGCCGGCATGGCGTTGCCGAACGAGGTCAGCAGCAGCGCCATCGGGGTCACGCACACCGAGCCGAGCCAGTAGTTGCGCGGAATCCACGCCTCAGCGCCGATCTGGAAGAGGATCACCAGCAGCACCATCGCGAGGTGTCCGGTGTGGATCACCGGCAGCAGCGCGGTGAAGAGCAGCAGCCCGAGGAGGTTGCCGAGGGCCCGCTGCACGGCGCGCTGCCACGAGAGCGTGGTGTTGGCCTGGAAGACGGAGGCCGCGGTGACGACCGCCCAGTACGGGTGCTCGGACCCGATGGCCATGGAGGCCCAGCCCGCCAACGTACAGCCGATCAGCACCCGCGCCCCGAGCGGCAGCAGCGGCGAACCGGGCCGCAGCTGCCGCAGGACGGCGCGGAAGCCGCGCGGGTGGTCGGGGGAGGGGCGGCGCAGGTCCAGCGCGGTGCCCTCCTGGTCGGCGGCGATGCCGGCCAGCTCGGCGGTCTGCCCGGCGTCCAGCGTCACCTCGGGCAGCGGCCTGCCGCGACGCAGGTCCCGCGCCCAGCCGGCGAAGCGCTCGGCCTCCGCCGCGTGCTCCTCGGCCGGTACGTCGGCCACGGCCAGCGCGGACTCGGCCCGTACGAGAAGCCGCTCCAGGCGGGCCCGAGCCGCGTACTTCGCCGCGCTGCGGGCCGGTACGAGGAAGATCGTCTGCCAGGCGGCGTTCACCGCGGCGGCGGTGGCGTGCCGGGGCCCCACGGCCGCGTCGGGCGCGGCCCGCAGCAGCCCGGCGGCGGCCTCCAGCGCCCGTGCGGTGGCGATGCGCTGCGGCCCCTCGGGCCGGACGAGCCAGGGCGCCATGCACACGAGCCAGGCGACGGCGCCGCCCGCGACGGCCAGCAGCAGATGGACGGGGATGTCGCCGGGCCGCTGCGGTACGAAGAAGGCCGAGGCCGAGATGAAGGTGATGATGAGGTTGCCGGGCGGCCCGATACGGACCGCGTCGCACATCATCTTGTGCACCGCGGCGAGCGCCGAGGCGATCAGCACCAGCAGCACGGTGCTGTCGAGGAACGAGGAGCTGACCAGGCCGACGGCCAGGCTGGCGATCATGCCGAGGATCACCCACGCGACGGTCCGGGCGCGCGCCGCGTACGGCTTGTTGTGCCCGTAGAGCGCGCACATCGCGCCGGCCGAGGTGTAGAGGACCAGGTCCATCCGGTCCAGGGCCAGCAGCGCCAGGTCGGGCAGGCCGATGGCGACGGCCGCGCTGAAGGCGGGCTTGTGCCAGTGCCGGGCCTCCGCGGGCCGCCGCAGCCGCACGGTGCTCCTGAGCGGGAGCGGCCGGGTCCGGATCGTGTTTCCTGCCCCGGTACTGATCGTCTTCGTCTTCTTTCGCCCCAGTCGCGTAGGTCCAGCGTGCTTGCCCATACATAAATATTAGCAGGTGTTTTACTCGTGAAGAATTGATCGCGTCCGGGCCGGCGCTTGCCGGCCGTTTGCCGGAGTCCATCTGTGTCCGCCGGTGTTTGCCGGAGTCCGTCTGTGTCCGTCTGTGTCCCCCGGCCCTCTGTGGGGGCCCTCAGCACGGGCTCCTTCGGGGGGCGTGGGCCCCTTCAGGGAAGGCGGGCCTCTTCGGCGCCTTTCCAGAGGCTGCGGCAGGGGCCTCTCCGGAGCTTCCGGAGGTTCCGGAGGCCCCGGAGCGCGGCGGGAGCACCACGCGCATCGCGCTCCCCTCGCAGGCGCCCCGGCGTGCCCCCTGGGCCTCCGGCGTGCTTCCGTGTACGCGAGGGGTGCCTCTTGTCCGTCTCGCGGAAAATGCGATAGTCAAGTGGACCGATCACGGGGGGACCCATGCGTAGATACCTGGCCATAGTCATCACCGCGGCCATACTGAGCGGCACGCTCGGCATCGCGTCGGCCGAGACCGCCTCCGCCGCGTCCCGGCACTACCGGACACCCCAGTGCGTCAAAGTCGTGAAGTACTACACGAAGAAGCACAAGCGCTACGTCCGGCTGACGAACCTCTGCACCAAGCGCACCGCCTGCTACACGATCGTCGTCCCCTGGCGCCCCGATCCCCACGGTCGCCTCAAAAAGGGCGCCACGAAGAACGTCCGCTACGGCACGGACCGAGACCCTCGCGCGCTGTATGTGAAGAACCGGGGGTGCTGAGGGGGCTGCGGTGTCAAGGGGGCGGTGCCCTCGCGGGGGCTGAGCCCTC
>NZ_PQSQ01000007.1 GCF_002920575.1 Streptomyces sp. Ru73
CCAAGAACTTCTCCCGGCTGTGGCCGTCCGTGCTCTTCATCGGCGCGCTCGCCCTCAGCATGGGCGGCCTGTCGTACGCGGTGAACCACATTCCGCTGGGTACCGCTTACGGCGTGTGGGTGGGCATCGGCGCGGTGGGCACGGCCGTCTACGGCATGGTCGCGCTCGGCGACCCGGTGACGGCCGCCCGCCTGGTGTGCCTGCTGCTGATCATCGCGGGCGTGGTGGGCCTCAAGCTGCTGCACTGATGCGAGGAGTGCCGGAGAACCCGCTGCCCGGGGACGACACCGCCGAGACCGGCCACACCGGGGGCGATGAGTACGGCGGGTACTTCGCGCCGCTGCTCCCCGGTCTTCGTACGCGGGCCCGCTGACACGCGCGAGCCGGCGGCAGAGATGCGGCCTGCGCGTCGGTCCACGACCCTGAGAAGGAAGGGAAACCTGGAAGGAGGGCCCACATGTCTGTGATGGACAAGCTCAAGCAGATGCTGAAAGGCCACGAGGACCAAGCCGGCAAGGGCATCGACAAGGGCGGTGACCTCCTCGACGAGCGGACTCAGGGCAAGTACAGCCGTCACGTCGACACCGCTCAGGACAAGCTCAAGGACCAGTTCGGAAGGGACCAGGGCCAGGACCGCCCGCCCCAGTGACGCGGGCGGGCCCGGGACGACGGCCCCACCGTTCCCCCGCGGCTGACCTGCGCCAATACCGCCCCATCCAGTAGCCGCACAGGCCCGGCATCCGCCTTCCGTCACCCGGACGGCGGATGCCGGGCAGCTTTGTGCCGAGGGCCGGGCGGGGGTGCGACGGCACGGCCGTTCCACCCCGGCTTTGCATGGACATACGCGATGATGCATACTCTTCCTATGTCTAAGGTCCTCACCTCCCTTCCCGCCGGCGAGCGCGTCGGCATCGCCTTCTCGGGCGGCCTCGACACCTCCGTCGCGGTCGCGTGGATGCGCGACAAGGGCGCCGTCCCGTGCACCTACACCGCCGACATCGGTCAGTACGACGAGCCCGACATCGCCTCGGTGCCCGGCCGTGCGAAGACCTACGGTGCCGAGATCGCCCGCCTCGTGGACTGCCGCGCGGCACTGGTCGAAGAGGGCCTGGCCGCGCTGACCTGCGGCGCGTTCCACATCCGCTCCGGCGGTCGCGCGTACTTCAACACCACCCCGCTGGGCCGTGCCGTCACCGGCACCCTCCTGGTCCGGGCGATGCTGGAGGACGACGTCCAGATCTGGGGCGACGGCTCGACCTTCAAGGGCAACGACATCGAGCGGTTCTACCGGTACGGCCTGCTCGCCAACCCGCACCTGCGGATCTACAAGCCCTGGCTGGACTCCGCCTTCGTGACCGAGCTGGGCGGCCGGAAGGAAATGTCGGAGTGGCTGCTCGCCCACGACCTGCCCTACCGCGACAGCACGGAGAAGGCGTACTCCACCGATGCCAACATCTGGGGCGCCACCCACGAGGCCAAGACCCTGGAGCACCTGGACACCGGGGTGGAGACCGTTGAGCCGATCATGGGCGTGCGGTTCTGGGACCCGAACGTCGAGATCGCCACCGAGGACGTCACGATCGGCTTCGACCAGGGCCGCCCGGTGACGATCAACGGCAAGGAGTTCGCCTCCGCGGTCGACCTGGTGATGGAGGCCAACGCCATCGGCGGCCGCCACGGCATGGGCATGTCGGACCAGATCGAGAACCGGATCATCGAGGCCAAGAGCCGCGGCATCTACGAGGCGCCCGGCATGGCCCTGCTGCACGCCGCGTACGAGCGCCTGGTCAACGCGATCCACAACGAGGACACCCTCGCCCAGTACCACAACGAGGGCCGGCGCCTCGGGCGGCTGATGTACGAGGGCCGCTGGCTGGACCCGCAGGCGCTGATGGTCCGCGAGTCGCTGCAGCGCTGGGTCGGCGCGGCGGTCACCGGTGAGGTCACCCTGCGGCTGCGGCGCGGTGAGGACTACTCGATCCTCGACACGACCGGCCCGGCCTTCAGCTACCACCCGGACAAGCTGTCCATGGAGCGCACCGAGGACTCGGCGTTCGGCCCGGTCGACCGGATCGGCCAGCTCACCATGCGCAACCTCGACATCGCCGACTCGCGCGCCAAGCTGGAGCAGTACGCGGGGCTCGGCCTGATCGGCACGGCCGACCCGGCCGTCGGTGCCGCCCAGGCGGCCGCGACCGGCCTGATCGGCGCCCTGCCGGAGGGCGGCGCCGAGGCCATCGCCTCCCGTGGCGAGGTCTCCGGCGAGGACGAGGCGCTGGACCGCGCCGCGATGGAGTCCGGCACGGACTGACCCCCGGGGCTCGTGGGAGTGGCCGGCCCGGTGCTGACGGCACCGGGCCGGCCACTCGGCGTTTCCCCCGGTCGCGATCCGCATGCCCCCCACCGTGCCTCACGCGAAACCCAGTGGCACGGCGGCACGGCACTGTGGCAGCGTTCGGCGTCATGACCGAAGACGTATGGAACGCGCAGGTGGCGCAGGCGTACGACGAGTCATCCGCGTACATGTACGCACCGGAGGTCCTGGACCCCGCGGTGGACTTCCTGGAGCGCCGCGCGGGCCGGGGTGCCGCCCTGGAGTTCGCGGTGGGGACCGGACGGGTCGCGCTTCCGCTCAGCGCGCGAGGCGTACGCGTCGCCGGGATCGAGAAGTCCGAGCCGATGGCCCGCGAGCTGGCCAAGAAGCCCGGCGGTGCCGACGTGCCCGTGACCATCGGGGACATGGCGTCCACCCGTGTGCCCGGCGCGTTCTCCCTGGTCTACCTCGTGTACAACACCATCACGAACCTGCTCTCGCAGGACGAACAGGTCGCGTGCTTCCGCAATGCCGCCGAACACCTCGAACCGGGCGGCCGGTTCGTCATCGAGGTGGGCGTCCCCGATCTGCAGCGGCTGCCGCCCGGCGAGACCGCGCGCCCGTTCCACATCGGCGACCGGCACGTCGGCTTCGACACGTACGACCTGGCCGACCAGCGTCTCGTCTCGCACCACTACACGATCGCTGACGGCCGGGCCACCGTCCTCCGCTCGTACCACCGCTTCGTCTGGCCCGCCGAACTGGACCTGATGGCGAAGATTGCCGGGCTGGAACTGGCCGAGCGGTGGGCCGACTGGGCCGGGACGCCGTTCACCGGGGACAGCCGGTCACACGTCTCGGTGTGGCGGAAGCCATGACCCCTGCCCCGCGTGCGCATCGGCGGCGCGGGGCAGGGGAGGAGCCGGCGCCCCGGAATCAGAGGTGTCCGCCGGGAACCACCGTGAACGACGGCCGTCCGGCCGGCAGTTCCACGGTGTACTGCTTCAGGTACGTGTCCAGGAACGGTGACCGGTCGCCCGCGGTGGCGACGTCATCGGCCGGGTCGTCCAGGGCCAGCTTCAGCTGTGCGTTCTTGACCGTGATGGTCTCCCCGGACGGGGTGTCGCGCCACGAACCGGTCTGGATGGAGCCGATCTCCACGGCCAGCACGTGCCCGGCCCGCAGCGTCCAGTCGGTCGCCTTGAGGTCGACGGACAGCCGGCCCGAGTCCAGCAGCGAGACCTGCTCGTCGAACATGACGGCCTTGCCGTCGCGGGCCACGTCGTACAGCTTGACCATGACGTTGCCCTTGCCCTGTGCGTTCAGCGAGATCCGCGGCGTACCGGTGATCCGTACCGCTTCCTCGACCGGCTCGGACCACACGAAGAAGCTCGACGTGGTGTCACCGGCCTGCTGCCGCTTCACCTGCTCCCTGGCCAGGCCCTTCGGGGCGACGGGGTCGGTGCGGGGCGCGTGCTCCATGTCCCACGTGCCGTTCGGCGACGGCTTGCCGAGCGTCGTGGGCGTGGTCGCCGTACCGGACTCCGCCAGCGCCGCGTGCGCCGAGGCGCCGCCGTCGTCCACGTACGCACCGCCGCCGAGCCGGAGGGTGACGGGGCGCTCCACGACCGGCCACGTCTTCTGGGCGCGCCAGGCGCCGGTGGAGTCCTCGACGGCGTAGGCCGGGTAACGGACCTTCGGCTTGCTGCCCTTGAGGTACTGGTCGTAGAAGGACAGCGTCTCGTCGTACCAGCCCTCGCGCCCCATGGCCAGGCGCCCGTCGCTGGTGCGGTCACCGCCGCGTACGTGCTCCCACTGGCCCAGCCACCCGCGCTCCGGGCCCTTGTGGTTGTCGAGGTACTCCTGCATCTCCTCGGGCTTGGTGTTGTTCTCGATGAAGCCCTGGGTGACGAACAGCGGGGTGTCGGTGCCCTTGGCCATCTTCGCCAGGTCGCGGGAGGTCCAGTGCTCGTCCCACTGGTCGGCTATGCGGTACCCGGCGGAGTTCTCCGTGAGGCATTCCGGATGGGCCTTCTCGTACTGGGAGTTGGCCCGGTAGCGCGCGTCGTCGTCGGCCATCTGGTCGAGCGTGGCGATGGAGTTGTACGCGTTGGCGGTGCCGGTGACGTTCGGGCGGGGCACGCCGTTCGAGTATATGTACTGGTACATGTCCCAGACGGGCTCTTGCGCGACGACGGCCTTGAGCGCGCGCTGGTCCAGGTTGTTGCCGATGAGGCCGGTGACGGCGTCGTAGGACTTGCCGTACATGCCCACGGCACCCGTCGACCACGGCTGCTTCGCCGCCCAGTCGATCGCGGCCTTCACGTCGGCCTGTTCGCCGGGGCCGGCCCAGTCGAGGCAGCCGGTGGAGCCGCCGAAGCCGCGCAGGTCCACCATGACGAACGCATAGCCGCGCCGGAACAGGTCCGAGCCCTCGATGAAGTCCTGGAAGCGGGCCGACGGCCCGGTGTGCTTCCAGCCCTCCACGTCGGTCTGCCCCGAATGCCCGAAGTACGGGCCGACGGACAGGATGACGGGGACCTTCTGCCCCTTCCGCAGCCCTTCGGGCAGCAGGGCGTCGGCATGCAGCTCGGTGCCGGAACCGTCCGACGACGGGAAGTAGTGCTGCGTCCAGACCGCGCCCTTCGGCACGCGGTCGTTCTCGTCGTGCGTGACGGGCGTGGTGGCGGTGGCCACCGCGTGCTCGCCCGCGGCCGTGGGCGCGGCGGGGGCCGCGGCGGGCACCGCGGCCGCGGGCCCGGTGAGCGTGCCGGTCAGCGCCAGGGCGCTCACGAGTGCTGAGGCGGCCCAGCCGGCCGCGCGGTGTCTTCTCACATGCCCTCCCGAAGTGGTGGCTACGGAGCGGTCGTACGGGTGGTGCGGGCAGCGCAGTTGATGGTGCGGGCGGTACGGGCGGTCGCGTCCGCGTGCAGCCGGCCGACGGATGCGGACGCATGCCGACGACCAGGGATCATATGACCATCATCAGAATTCGTCATCGGGGCGACAGGACACGTCGGAGGGAACGCCCACGGCGGGATGAGGTGTCCCGAACGCGCAGCTGCGATGACCACAGCCACCACGGAGGCGCCATGACCGGGCAGCGGATGAGACTCACGGCGATCACACTGGACTGCCCGGACCCCCTGGCGCTGGCCGAGTTCTACGGCCGGGCCACCGGGCTCGCACTGCACCCCGCTTCCGGCGCCGACTTCGCGGCACTCACCGGCGGCGACGGGGTCGACCTCGGCTTCCAGCGGGTCGACGGCTACCGGGCGCCGCGCTGGCCCGAGCAAGAAGTGCCGCAGCAGGCGCACTTCGACTTCGCGACCGACGATCTCGACGAAACCGAGAAGGCGCTGCTGGAGTGGGGCGCGGCCAGGCCGGCGTACCAGCCGGGCGGCGACAGGTGGCGGGTCCTGACCGACCCCGCCGGGCATCCCTTCTGCCTCGTCCGCCGTCGCCGGTGAGTACACGAGCGACGGCTCCCGTGGACCGGACCAGGCCGGCGCCCGGCCATGAGAAGGGCGGCCGGCTTGGACGGGAGCGGCCGCCGTGTGATCGCATGTGGCGGTGACTTCGAACGGACCTCCCGCGGACACCGCGGCACAGATCCCGGCGGCGCGTACCGCCCCCACTGCCCACGAGGGACCGGACGGGGAGGGCGGGGCCGCGACGCCTCCCGGAAGCCGCACACCGCGCAGGCGCCTCGTCCGCAGGGTGACGAAGACGGTCGTCGCCCTGGTCGTACTGCTCGCCTTCCTCGCCCTCGGCGACCGCTGGGCCGTGCTCTACGCCGAGAACCTGGCGGCACAGAAGGTGCAGGACGCCCTGAAGCTGCGGGCCGCGCCCGAGGTGCACATCGGCGGCTTCCCCTTCCTCACGCAGCTCGCCACGGGGCACGTGGACCATGTCGAGGCCAACGTCCCCGACGTGCCCGCCGGGCGGGTCTCCATTGCGCAGGTGAAGGGGACGGTGGACGACATCCGGGTCGTCGGCGACCTCCCCACCTCGGTGCAGGGCGCGGTCCTGAGCCGGGTCCACGGCCAGGTGTTCCTCGACTTCGACGACCTGAACCGGGAAGTCGCCGCCTCACAGGTGCGGTTGGAGCCCGGGCCCCAGGAGAACAGCGTCGTGGCCCACGGCGCCGTGCCGGTGGGCGGCACGCACGCCGAGATCCGGTCGCGGGCACACCTGCAGCGCACCGGGGACCGCGGCCTGACGATGACCGTCGAGGACACCCGGCTGGTCGTACCCGGCCTGCTCACCTACACCCCGGGCAAGGGCGGCGGCCTCCAGCTGACCCCGCCCACCGCCGACAAGGTGGACGACGGCGCTCTCCAGCAGGCGACCGGTGAGCGGATCCGGCCGGACCGGCTGATGAAGGGCAGGGCGCTGGACGCACTGGTCGACCACCCGGCGCTGCTGAAGCCCACCGGCATCGACCCGGCGCTGATCCGTGGCCTGCAGAAGGCCGGGGAGCCGAAGGAGGCGGAGAAGATGGAGTTCTCGGCCCAGCTGCCCAACGACCTGCCGGGCGACCTGCGCCTCCGCGGCATTTCGGTCACCGAGGACGGCATTCGCGCGGACCTGAGCGGTAAGGACGTACCACTGGGCGGGTAGAACCCTGTCCGGGTGAGCATCCGCATCGCCGATCCTGGAGGCCGGACCGTGGACGACAGTCTCGCTGCACTCCTGCGTGAGCTGGAGGAATTCGGCAGGACCGGCGATGCGGCGACGGACGACCGGAGCCGGAAGCTGCTGAACATCACCCATGACACCGGCGTCTTCCTCGCGCTCCTCGTCAAGGCGACGCGGGCCAGGCACGTGCTGGAGATCGGGACGTCGAACGGCTACTCGACGCTGTGGCTCGCCGATGCCGTGGGTGAGGCGGGAGCGGTCACCACCGTCGAGCGGGCACCTCACAAAGTCACGATGGCGGAGCGGAACTTCGCGCGTGCCGGGTTCCGCCCGCGCATCCGGCAGATCGCGGGCGAGGCCGGACCGTTCCTCGCCTCGCGCGCCGACGGCGAGTACGACTTCATCTTCCTGGACAGCGACCGCGGCCAGTACGCCGCATGGTGGCCCGCGCTGCGGCGGACACTCGCCGACGGCTGTCTGCTCGTGGTGGACAACGCCGTCTCCCACGCGCACCAGCTCGAAGAATTCCGGCGGCTGGTCGCGGCTACGGAAGGCTTTCTCACCTCCCTTTCGCCGGTCGGCAAGGGTGAGTTGCTGATCCTGAAGGACGCACGGCCGTAGTCGGCGGGGACCGGCGGATGCCCGTGCCCGGTTCGTCGGGACGGCTCACGAGTGGGCGTCGGCCTCGCCGTCCAGCAGCAGTTGGTGGTGGAGTACGGCACGGGCGGTGCTCAGCGCCGAGCGGTCATGGCTGAGCGCGTGGGCCCGCAGGCGGGACAGCGCTTCGTCGGGGGAGATGCCGAGGCGCGCGGCCAGCGCGCCGGTGGCCTGGTGGACCGGGGCGAAGGGGAGGGCGTCCTGGGCCGCGAGCCAGTGGGGATCGTGCGCGATGGCCAGGGCGATGGTGTCGGCCAGGTCCTGTGCGTCGCCGTACCGGTCGGGTGTCAGGTCGCCGGGGGCCCGGCGGTGGCCGGACAGTACGCCCAGGGCCCGGCTGCCGAGGCTCACCGGGAAGGCGAACACCGCACGTACGCCCAGGGAACGGAGGGCCGGCGGGAGCCCGGGCCAGCGCGCCGGGCCGGACGCGGCGAGGTCCGGCACGGCGACGTGGGCCGAGTCCTCGGCCGCGTCGTAGGTGGGCCCCTGCCCGTGCACCATCTGCAGGTCCTCCAGCCGCCGGCCGAGCTGCCCGCTGCAGTGCACCAGCTCGGGCAGGCCGCGCCCGGGCGAGAGGAGCAGCGCCAGCCCGTCCAGCCCCAGCACCCGGGCGCACACTTCCAGCGGCGGGCAGTCGAGCTTGAATCCTGGCAGGCAGTCGGCCATCACCGGCTGCCGGTTGCCGGATATCCGGCCGGTGCCGGCGGGAGGTGCGCCGGCGCCCGCACCGTCGGAGGACGGCACCGGGACCGGAAGGCCACGCGTCCGCCGGGCCCGCTGCCGGATCAGCTGCGCCTCGGCCCGCGTCCGCCGGGACCGTTCCAGGACGCTGAAGGAGCGCGCGGCCAACTGCTCGGCGTGCTGCCGGGCGTCGTCGGCCGTGCTCCACAGTGCGTAGCTGCTTCCGGACCGTACCCGGGTCGACGTGCCGGTGCTGCCCGTTCTCACCATGGCCCCCTTCCCTCGGCCTGCGGCGCCGCGCTCGCGCGGAACGCATCGTTCCGATTTTCGCCGACCGGCTCCTCCTTGGCCAGGAGGCGGCCCGGGGAGAGACCCCGGGCGTGCGGCGAGCGGATCCTCCGTGGCCGGTGCGCGACGGATGGCCAGCATCCCACGGCCGCCGGGCGGCCAGAGACCGGGTCGGCCCCCTTCGGGAAGACGACTGTGCTCCATGACCGACTGGCTGAGCGGTCATGGAGCACAGCAGGCGACCCTGCTCCTGGTCCGAACCGAGGCGCCCTGGCTGGAGTCCGGCCTGCAGACCCGGACGTCGGCCTGATCTCTCCGATGCCCCGGATCAGGCCACCGGACACCTCTTGGGCATTCAGAAATATGCATCAGTGGCCGCTCGGACGAGAAGCGGGAACGCTTCCGAAGCGGCCACAGAGCTCAAGGGAGCAGCGGGCCGTGGCGCACCGTCACGGACGTGCGGCCCTCCTGTGCCGGCGGGCCAGTGCGATCATCGTGCCGCCGGTGGCCAGGCACAGCGCGGCGCCGACGGCGAGCGCAGCGAGTTCGCGGTCACCGGTCCTGGCCAGTTCGTCAGACCCGGGGGAACCGCTCGTGACGGTGACCGGGGGCGGGGACCAGGTGCCGTTGAGCACGGCCTGCCGCGGCCAGTACATGCGGAGCATCACGTTGAACTGCCCGGTGGGCGCGGGCAGCCAGTTGGACCGCTTGGCCGCCGCCGGCGGAGCGTGCTGGACGTAGATGTCCAGGGACCCGTCGCTGTTGAGCCTGGGCCTGACCGTGTGGCCGACCTCGTAACGGTTGATCGGGTTGGGTACGAGGAAGCCCTGCTGGTCGTACATGGTGAGGGACCAGAAGGCATGCGCCGGCGGTATCCGGCCCGGCGGGAAGTGGATCGTGTACTGACGAGCGCCGGTCAGCTGCCGGCCGTGGCTGTCGGTGAAGACGACCGGGTAGACGGCGTCCTGCGGCAGGTTGGCGCCGAGCCCCTGCCAGGCCGTGGCGGCCCGGCGCAGGTAGTCGGTGCCGTAGCGGCCGAGGTCGAGCGCGACCCGCCAGCCGTTGACGTTCTTCCCCAGGGCCGGGACCGCCTGCTGGATCTTCTGCTGGCCCGCGGTGACCGCGTGGCGCAGCGCCCGGGCGGTGGCCGTGCCCTTGGCGTCGATGTCGAACGGCTTGCCCGGGCTGATGCCGAGCCGCTTCAGGGTGGCGACCATCGGAGCGTCCGCCGGGCTGGGCGGATTGGCCGCCATGGCGGAGGCGAGCCGGGAGAAGAACGTCGTCGCGTCCATCCGGGCCACCCGCTCGGCCGGCGGCGTGGCGGGCACGTCGGCGCGGACCCGGCCACGCGGCGGGGTGTACGCGCGGCCGTACTTGCTGAGCGGGGTCAGGGAGTACTGCGCGGTCAGCGCGTGCACCGCGGGCAGGTCGCCCGGGCCGTTGAGCTGGGTGCGCCCCACGATCCAGGCCATGTCGGTCGGGGACTTGATCCGCTTCACCCCGGCGGGCAGGGTGCCGCGCCAGCCCGGGCCGGTGATCGCGAAGTCACCCGCACCGGTACCCGTGGTGCGCTTGCCCGGAGAGGCGATGACGTCCGTCCATGCGCTGAGGATCGGCATGAGGTAGTAGCGGCCGTGCGTGTCGGGCACGTGCAGGACCACCGGCTCGGCCTTCAAATCCAGCCAGGCCGAGCTGTAGAGCGTGTCGACGTTCGGCGAGACCACGGTCTTGAAGCCCGCGCCGGGCACGTCCCGCGCGGTGGCGAACTGGTTCACCGGCGCCTGGATGGTGGTGGCCCTCGGGCGGGCGACGTTGGTGGAGACCTGCTGGGTGGCCTGCATCAGGACCAGCGGATAGCCGTACACGTACGCGTTCACCGCGTCGGTCGCGGTGGCGGAACCACCCGGTGGTGCCTGCTGGGCGGCGTCCGCGTGACCGGCACCGGCCCACGACAGCAGGACGGTCGCGGCGAGAGCCGTGGCGCTGCGGCGCAGCTTCCGCGGGAAGGCGGACTGGGTGACGTGCATAGGACTTCCTCCTCGAACGGGAGGCACGGGCGCGGGAACCAAGACGGGTGCCCCGCGCGAAGGCCGCGCTGCCGCCGCATGCGGGCGGCGGCAGCGCGGACTTCAGAGCGCATTGAACACCCGGCCCGATCCCGATCCGGGTACGTCATCCCGCCATATGCGCAGACGAGGGGGCGCGGTGGTGGCCGGCCGGGCGCGGGCAGCGCGGTGCCGCCGCCGCAGTGTCACGCAGCCGTACGGCCCGACCAGCCGTTCCGCACCGCTCGGCATCCGACCCGCGGCTTCCGGTACGGCGTACGTCGTCCCCGGCCGCTTCGCCCCGCCGAGACCGCCCGGCCCGGACGCCGCCCCGCCACGAGCCGGGCTGCGCGCGCGGCCTACGAAGGCGGTGGCAGCCGCTTGCCGACGGGTGCCCGGCCGTACAGCGCCGCGAGGTGCCGGGCGAGGGCGAGCGCGGCGAGCAGCGCGACCAGTGCGCACACGCCCCACCACCCGGCCCGGCCGTACGCCCGCACCCCGATCCACGAGCCCGCGCTGCCGCCCACGTAAGCGCAGGTCATGTACGCGGTGTTGAGCCGGCTGCGGGCGTCGGGACGCACGGCGTAGACCCGGGCCTGATTGGCGACCATGCCGGACTGCATCGCGACGTCGAGCAGCAGTGTGCCGAGGACCAGGGCGGCCGGCCCGAGCGCGCCGCCCGAGGCGCCCACGGCCATGACCGGCGCGGAGGCGAGGACGCCGAGCAGGCAGACGAGGTTCACCGGGTCCGGCCCGCGACGGTCCACCAGGCGCCCGGCGAACGGTGTGCAGAACATGGTGGGCCCGCCGACCAGCGCGAGCAGCCCTACGGCCTGGGCGCCCAGGCCGTAGGAGGGGCCGGTGAGGAGGAGCGCCACGCCCGTCCACACGGCCGAGAAACCGGCGAAGACGGTCGCCTGGTAGAAGCAGGAGCGGCGCAGGGCCGGCTCGGTGCGCAGGAGGCGCAGTGGTTCGGCGAGGAGCGCCGGATACGGCTGCCGTGACGACGGGGCCGTGACAGGCACCGTACGGGCGAGGGCGGCCGCGAGGAGGAGGACGAGGGCCGCTGCCACCAGATAGGGGGCTCGCCAGCCGAGCCACTCGCCGAGCGTTCCGCTGAACGTGCGGGCCAGCAGCATGCCGCCGATCGACCCGCTCAGCAGGGTGCCGATGACGGCTCCGCGCCGGTCGGGGGCCACCAGTCCGGCCGCCAGGGGACCGACGACCTGTGCGGCGACGGTGGTGAAACCGGTGAACGCACTGGCAGCGACGAGGACCGGCAGGCTGGGGGCGCACCCCGCCGCGCACAGTCCCAGGCCCGTCAGGCCGAGCAGGGCGACCAGGAACGCGCGGTGGGGGAGCCGGTCGCCGAGCGGCACCAGCAGGAACATGCCGGCCGTGTACCCGGCCTGGGTGGCGGTCACGGCGAGGCTGGCCGACTCGGGCGGGACCCCCAGCCCGGCGGCGGCCAACGGGACGACCGCCTGCGGAAAGTAGACGTTGCCCACGGCCACCGCGCAGGTCAGGGCCAGGATCAGCGTCATTGGCCGGTTCAGCGTGCGGTGTGTTGCTGTGCGGTGCGTCGCAGTGGTCATGCGGGGCAGTTCACGGCAGCACCGGGTCGCCGCCAATCGATGTAGCGTACGGCTTAATGATCAGCTTTGTGCTCGGCATCGAGGACCTGGCGGACACCCGGTTCGCCGTCTCGCCCCTGCACGAAACCGTGGTGAGCCTGCGGGTGCTGCGCGATCCCGGGCTCTCCGTCGTGCATCTGCCCTGGCGCAGGTCCGTACTCGGCCGGCTCGGCGCGCTCGACACCGACCTGCTGTTGTCGCTGGTCGCCAGGCGACGCACCCTCCCCGACTTCCTCACCCCGCGGCCCGCGGGCTTCGCTCCCTCCTTCGAGGAGGAACTGGCCGTCGTCCGCCGGACCGCCCCCGGTACGGTACGCCGCGACCTGCTGGCCACCCACGCACCGGACCCGGTGCCAGAACCCCTGCGCGCGGCCACCGCTCCCGGCGACGGACCGGTCGCCGGACTCCGGGACGCCATCTGCGACGTGCTGCGGCAGTACTGGGAGATCGCCGTCGAGCCGATGTGGCCGCAGATGCGGCTGCTGCTGGAGGCCGACATGACCCACCGGGGCCGGCAACTGTCCATGGGCGGCGCACGCGGCCTCTTCGCCGACATGCACCCGAACCTGCGGTGGCAGGACGGCGCGCTGCACATCGCGCAGATGCTCAGCAGCCACCGCGTGACGGCGGCCGGCCGCGGACTGCTGCTCATCCCCTCCGTGTTCGCGCACAAGCCCGCACCGCCGCTCAGCCCGGACGAGGCACCGATGCTGGTCTATCCGAGCCGAGGCGTCGCGACGCTGTGGGAACTGCCGCCGGCGGCCGACCCGTCCGCACTGGTGTCCCTGCTCGGCGCACCGCGCGCGAGGCTGCTGGGCCTCCTCGGAGAACCGCTGCCCACCGTCGAACTCGCCCGCCGCCTCCGGGTCACCCCCAGCGCCGTGTCACAACACCTGCGCGTCCTCCACGCCACGGGCCTCGTCACCCGCACCCGGCACGGCCGCCAAGTCCTGTACCGCCGCAGCCCGTTGGGCGACCGGCTGGCGGGCGGGTGAGCCGGCCACGGTGGCGGCGGGCCCACCCCGTATCGCTCATTAGCCAGGTGTTAGTGGAACGACAGTCGCGCGGTAGTGGTCCCGATCAGAGTGGGTGACGTACCGAGCAGACAACGACACGGACCACACCGGGGGATCCGCAATGAGCTCCAGCACCACCGTCCGCACCGCCCGCCGCCGCACTCTGCGCATTGCCGCAGCGGCCCTGGTCGCCGCCGCCGGTCTCGGCCTGACCGCCTGCTCCGGCTCGGACGCCGCCGGCACGAAGCCCGCGAGCCACGCCGCTGACACGGGCAAGGCCGCCACCGAGGTCGACACCAAGGCGGGCGCGGCGGACCAGCAGTCGGGCACCGCCGACAAGCAGTCGGGCGCCACGAACACGCAGTCGGGCAGCGCGCACGCCGGCACGGCCAAGACGGGGACCCCGGTACGCACCGAGACCCTGGCGGACGGCAGCAAGGCGAAGATCTACCGGCTCGGCGAACAGCACTACCTCGCCAAGATCGTCAACGATGGTGCGGTCCTGGCCGAGTTGGAGACGAAGGGACACGACGCCGGGCTCGACGCGAACGACATGTTCGTCGTGCTCACGCTGGGCGGCGAGGTCCACTCCTGGATGGGCGGCGGCCACCAGGGACCGGGCACGTTCAAGCTCGCGGGCGGCTGGACGGCCAAGGTCACGAAGGCCGGCGACCTCCGGTACCGCGCGCAGATCCTCGGCCGGGACGGCGCGGTGTACGGCACGATGCAGGCGAACGAGCACGACGCGGGGCTCGACGCCAACGGCGTGTACATCGTGCTCAGCGCCGGCGGTGTGATCAGCGCGCACGAGTAGGCGTCGCCTGCCCGACCGCGGCGGTGGAACTCCGGGCGGCCGTGGGGCCATCCGCCCACGTCAGGGGCGGATGGCGACTGTGCGTGGCGATGCCATACCGTGTGCTTCGCCAAGCACAGCTTTCCCGCCACGCCATCGAGGAGTGTTGCGCAGTGACCCACCCCGGGCCGCCGCAGTCGCCGTACGGCTACCCGCAGCAGCAACCGCCGACACAGCAGCCGGCCTACGGGTACCCGTCGCAACAGGGCTACGGCTACCCGCCCCAGCAGCCGGGTTACGGTTACCCGCCCCAGCAGCCGGCCGGTATGCCGTACGCCCAGCAGCAGCCCTGGGCGCCGGACGGGGCGCAGCCGCCGTACGCCGGCTGGATGCAGCGCGCGGGTGCCTTCCTCCTGGACGCGCTGATCAACTTCGGGCCGTTCTGGGTGCTGACGGGCATCGGGGCCGGGATCGAGGAGAGCTCCGGCGAGAGCGGCGAAGTACTCGCGAACGTCGTGTCGTGGATCGGTGTCCTCGCGATGATCGCGGCCGTCGTCTACCAGCTCCGCCGCGAGGGCCGGACGGGACAGACCGTGGGCAAGAAGGCCCTCGGCATCCGCGCCGTCCGCGAGCGCGACGGCCGGATGCTCGGCTTCGGCCTGGCCCTCGGCCGCCGGCTGCTCCAGTTCCTCAACTACGCCATCGTCGGTCTCGGCTGGTGGTGGGCCATCTGGGACATCCGGCACCAGACCTTCGCCGACAAGATCGCCAGTGTGATCGTGCTCCGCGCCGACGCACCGCACGCACCGCAGCCCGCGGGCCCCTACCAGTAGCCCGCTCGCCGGAGCCCACCGGCTATGTACGGGTCCCGGCCGCGGCCCGTCGCTCCCCCTTCCCGTCGGGTGGGGGAGCGGCGGGCCGCTTCGTCATTCCGTGCGGGCGGTGCTCGGTCTGCACGGGCAATGTGTCCGGTTCGGCGCTCACCGGGCGCACCGGGGCTTTGAAGAATGGAGGCCCGCTCGCGACGTACGGTCTGTCGATCCATGGCGTTGGGACACGCAACGGCGCGACATGCGACCCCGTACCTCCCCGGGCACGACCGAGGTCATCGGCACCGCAGGAGGAAGCCGCCATGCCCGACACCGGCGCACCGCGCTCGGAAGCCTGGAAGACCGCGCTCACCGTGCTGCAGGAGGCCACGCCGCCCGCGATCCCGGAAGGCACACACGCGATGACCGTCCGGGTGGAGTTCCCGCCCGGTGACCCCGGCACGCCACCGCACCGGCACTCCGGACCGGCCTTCGGCTACGTACTGGAGGGGGAGATGCGCTTCGAGCTGGAAGGACAGCCGGAGCGGATTGTCCGCGCCGGGGAGACGTTCTGGGAGCCCGGCGGGGACGTCATCCACTACCAGGACGGCAACGCCAGCACCGATACGCGCCTGCGTTTCCTCGTCACCATGCTCTGCGTACCGGGGCAGCCCATGCTCGTCCTGGTCGACGACGACGAACTGAAGCAGCGTGCGCACCTGCGCGCGCCCCGCCGGCCCTGAGGCCGCCGTACGGGCACCTCGGCTGCCCGGGAGACCTCCGGACCGTTCCCGGAAAAGGAGTACGTGACGTGCGGATCGTGGTCATCGGAGGCACCGGCCTCATCGGCGGCAAGGTGGTCGGGAAGCTCAACGACCGCGGGCACGAGGCGGTGCCCGCCGCGCCCAGTACGGGCGTCAACACCCTCACCGGCGAGGGCCTCGCCGCGGCGCTGGCCGGCGCCGAGGTGGTGGTGGACGTCAGCAACTCGCCCTCCTTCGAGGACGCGGCGGTGCTGGAGTTCTTCACCACCTCCACCCGCAACCTCCTGGCCGCCGAGGAGGAGGCGGGCGTGTGGCACCACCTGGCGCTGTCGATCGTCGGCGTCGACGGCCTGCCCGGCAACGGCTACTTCCGGGCGAAGGTGGCACAGGAGCGGCTGATCAAGCAGGGGCCGGTGCCGTACTCGATCGTCCGCGCGACGCAGTTCTACGAGTTCGTCAAGGGCATCGCCGACAACGCCACCGACGGCGACACCGTGCGCGTACCGCCCGTGCTCTTCCAGCCCGTGGCGGCCGACGACGTCGCCGAGGCGCTGGCCAGGGCGGCCGTGGAGACCCCGCAGAAGATCATCACCGAGGTGGCCGGGCCCGAGACGTTCCGCTTCGACGAACTCGTCGCCAGGGCGCTGCGTGCCTGGCACGATCCGCGCACGGTCGTCCCCGACCCGCACGCGCGCTACTTCGGGTCCGAGTTGGCGGAGCGCAGCCTCGTCCCCGACGACGGCCGCGCCCGGCCGGGCCGCATCCGCTTCGACGACTGGCTGCGCCGGTCCTCCTGAGTGTCGCCGCCCGCCTCGATTCCTGAGTGACACCGCACCCCGCGGCCCCGCGCCGGTCACACCGCCGCGGGGCCGCGCTGTGCCTTACAGGGGACTGCCGCACGGACGGCCAGTACGCCTCATGGACACCGCCGTGTCCCACCCTTGACACGGCCACGACCGCCGCTTGTATGGTCTAGTCCAACGAACTCGCCGCTTCCGCTTGGAAGTTGATCCGCGTGGGAGTGGTCCTGCCCTGAGAAGGCGGTCCCGCCCCGCGCGGACGGCGGGAGCGCGTCACCTTCGCGCCTCTTGGCCCCACCCGTGAGAGGCCGCCCCCTCGCATGCGTCCCCCCACACGGCCGTGCGTACCCGGGACGGCCTGATGTGAAGGAGTACCGCCATGCGTACCATCAGGAAGACGGCTGCCCTCGTCGGCGCCGCCCTCGCCCCCGTGCTCGCCCTGACCCTCCCCGCCGGCCCGGCGAGCGCCCACGGATACATCTCCGATCCGCCCAGCCGCCAGGCGCAGTGCGCCGCCGGCACGGTGTCCTGCGGGGACATCACGTACGAACCGCAGAGCGTCGAGGGCCCCAAGGGGCTGACCAGCTGCAGCGGCGGCAACAGCCGCTTCGCCGAACTGGACGACGACAGCAAGGGCTGGACCGTCACGCCGGTGCCGAAGAACACGACGTTCTCCTGGAAGCTCACCGCGCGCCACGCCACCAGCACCTGGGAGTACTACGTCGGCGGCAAGCGGATCGCCCTCTTCGACGACGGCGGCGCCAAGCCTGGCGAGGTCGTGAACCACCAGGTCGACTTCGGCGGCCTCACCGGCAAGCAGAAGGTGCTGGCCGTCTGGAACGTGGCCGACACCAGCAACGCCTTCTACGCCTGCATCGACGTCAACGTCGGCGGCTGACGCACCGTCCGGTCCCCCACCCCCCTCATCCCTCAGGAGTCGACACTGTGCACCGCCGCATACTCGGACTGCTGACCGCCACCGGCGCGGCCGTCGCCCTCTGCACCCTGACGCTCGCCCCGACCGCCTCGGCCCAGAAGGCCGCCAAGGACACGGCGGCCGCCGGATTCGTGGTCAGCGAGGCGCAGTTCAACCAGATGTTCCCGAACCGGAACTCCTTCTACACGTACAACGGCCTCACCGCGGCCCTCAGCGCGTACCCCGGCTTCAGCAACACCGGCAGTGACACGGTGAAGAAGCAGGAGGCCGCCGCCTTCCTCGCCAACGTCAGCCACGAGACGGGCGGGCTCGTCCACGTCGTCGAGCAGAACCAGGCCAACTATCCGCACTACTGCGACACCACCCAGCCGTACGGCTGCCCGGCCGGCAACGACAAGTACTACGGCCGCGGCCCCATCCAGCTGAGCTGGAACTTCAACTACAAGGCGGCGGGCGACGCGCTCGGCATCGACCTGCTCAACAACCCCGACCTCGTGCAGAACGACGCGGCCGTCTCCTGGAAGACCGGCCTGTGGTACTGGAACACCCAGAAGGGGCCCGGCACCATGACGCCGCACGACGCCATGGTGAACGGCGCCGGGTTCGGCGAGACCATCCGCGCCATCAACGGCAGCCTGGAGTGCAACGGCGGCAACCCGGGGCAGGTGCAGAGCCGGATCGACAACTACCAGCGCTTCACCCAGATCCTCGGCGTCGAACCCGGCGGCAACCTCAGCTGCTGAGTCGAGCCCCTGCCCGGCACCGGTCACCGGCCGGCCCCTCAGCCGGTGACCACCTCGCCGCCCTGCACGACGTACCGGATGTGCTGGGGGTCGGCGAGGGCGCCGATGTCGGCCAGCGGGTCGCCGTCGAGCACGACGAGGTCGGCGTGGGCGCCCGGTTCGAGGGTGCCGATCTCCCCGGTCATGTTGACGAGGGCGGCCGCGTTCACCGTGGCCGCCCGGACGACCTCGATCGGGTCCTGGACCTCGCGGCGCAGCCGGAACTCCTCGTTCTGGTGCCGGTGCATGCCGCCGAGCAGGTCGGTCCCGTACACCAGATTCACGCCGCCGCGTGCGGCACGTTCGAGGGCGGCGAGGCCGGCGCCCAGCACCTCGTCCACCTTGCGCCAGCTGGCCTCCGGCAGACCGTGCGCCCTGCCTTCCTCCTTGAGCGCCCAGTACGTGACCAGGGTCGGCACGAGGTACGCGTCGTGCTCCCGCAGCAGTTCCACACTGCGGTCGTCGAGCAGATTGCCGTGTTCGATGGAGCGGACGCCTGCTTCGAGGGCGCGGTTGACGGCCCGCGCGGTGTAGGCGTGGGCCGCCACGTAGCGGTTGGCGGCGTGTGCCTCGTCCACGACAGCGCGCAGTTCGTCGTCGGAGTACTGGGTGGAGTCGATGCGGTCGGTGGGCGAGGCGACACCGCCGGAGGCCATGACCTTGATGTGGTGGGCGCCCTTGCGGAGCTCGTCGCGCGCGGCGGCCCGTACCGCGTCGACGCCGTCCGCGATCCGGCCGAGGCCGGCGCAGCAGGGGTGGTCGTCGTGCCGGTGCGTACCGCGGCCCCGGACGTCACCGTGCCCGCCGGTCTGGCTCAACGCCCGCCCGCAGAACAGCAGTCGGGGTCCGCGGATGAGCCCTTCGGCCTGCGCGTCGGCCAGTCCGTAGTCGGCTCCGGAGGCGTCCCGGACCGTGGTGAAGCCGCGGTCCAGCATCTGCCCCATGGTGCGTGCGCTGTGCGCCGCCACGTAGGAGGGTGCCAGCTCGGGCAGTTGGCCCAGGCCCGCGGTGAGCGCGGTGACGTGTACGTGCGCGTCGATCAGGCCGGGCAGTACGAAGGCCCCGTTCAGGTCGAGCGTCCGGGCGTCGGGTGCCGTCAGCCCGCGTCCGGTCTCCACGATCCGCCCGTCGGCGCAGCGGAGGTCACCCTCCGTGTACTCGCCGCTGACCACGTCGAGCAGGGTGGCGTTGCGCAGCAGCAGGGAATCGGTCATGCCTGGCCTCCGGACTGGTGAGAAAGGGGGGCGGGGGAGTGCGGGGTGAGCGAGGTGGGCCGGACGGCAGTGGTCACGTCGCCATTTCCTTGGCCGTTTCGGTGGGTTCGCCGCCTTCGGTGAGGTCCTCCAGCGAACGGCCCGCCGTGGACAGGCCGAAGACGACCACGCACACCACTCCGAGGACGAGTACCGCGGTGGTCAGCCCGAACACGCCGGCGAAGCCGAGGGAGGCGGCGGAGAGGCCGATGATCGTGGGCGCGAGGATGCTGCCGATGCGGCCGAAGGCGCTGGACAGGCCGGTTCCGCTGGCCCGGATCCAGGTCGGGAAGACCTCGGGGGTGTACGAGTACACGCCCGCGTAGGTGCCGTTGAGGAAGAACGACAGCACGGCACCCGCGAGCGTGATCATCACCGGATCGCTCATCCGGCTCAGCCAGAACGCGCTGAGGGCCGACCCCGCCAGGTACAGCGCGATGGTGTTCTTGCGGTCCAGCCGCTCCGACAGCCACGCGGCCGAGAAGTACCCGGGGACCTGCGCCAGGTAGATGATGAGCGAGAACTCGAAGCTCTTGGTCACCGTGATGCCGCGCTGCACGAGCAGCGTCGGGATCCAGGAGAAGAACCCGTAGTACGAGAAGGTGACCACGAACCAGATCAGCCAGATGATGGCCGTGCGCCGCGCCATCGCGGGGCTCCACAGGAACCTCAGTGCGCTGAGCAGATTGACCTTGGGGGTGACCGTGGCGGGTCCGGCCGCGGCCTCGGGAACCGGCGGCAGCGGCCGGCCGGTGGCGGTCTCCACCCTGCGCTCCAGATCGGCGACGACCTCCTCGGCCTCCGCGTGGCGGCCGTGCGTCAGCAGGAAGCGCGGCGACTCGGGCAGGGAGCGCCGCCACCACAGCAGCAGCACGATCGGCAGCGCGGTGATGACCTGCGCGACGCGCCACCCCTCGGGCACGGTCGGTACGACGAACCGGCCCAGCAGCGCGGCGGCGACGAAGCCGAACGAGAAGAACCCGGCCAGCGCGCCCACGAACCAGCCCCGCCGCTTCGCCGGGACGAACTCCGAGAGGAACGGCGCGATGATCGCGCTCTCGGCGCCCGCTCCCGCGCCGGCGAGGACCCGGGCCGGCAGGAAGACCTCGTAGTTGGGGGCGAACGCGGCGGCGACCGAGAACACCGCGTAGAAGGCCAGCGCGTACATCATGACCTTCTTGCGGCCGATGCGGTCGCCCAGCAGGCCGGCGATCACCGCGCCGAACAGGAAACCGAAGGGCGCCGCCGAGCCGATCAGCCCGAGACGGCCGTTGTCGAGGCCCCAGGCCGCCTGCGCGCTCGGCAGCAGGAAGGCGACCACGGCCGAGTCCATGCCGTCGAAGGTGTAGCCGAGGCCGCCGATCAACAACAGGGCGTAGTGCGGACGGCTCAGCGGGAGCCGGTCCAGTCGTGCCAACAGCGTCATGCCGCACCTTCCCGGTGGCCAGCAGTGAGGAGAACGGAGAGCAGTGAGGAGAAATGGAGAGCAGCGACGAGCAGTGGTGGAGACGGCCAGCAAAGTAACCCCCGATTTCTTGATTCTGCAATAGCCTTTGCAGAAGGAGGATCGCGCTAGCGTGTCGTCCGACCTTGGGAGGGACATGTGACGAAGCGGGCCGCCACCACAGATGCCGCCGCACAGCGGGAAGCGGACGGGTTCGAGGAGTGGCTGCGGGGGCACGTGCCCGAGCGGGGGCTGAGCCCCAAGGCCGCCGCCGTACTGGAAGTGCTGCTGTCGCAGCCGCGGCGGGCCTCGTACGCCTCGACCGTGGAACTCGCGCAGCTCGCGGGCATCAACGTCGCCACGGTGACGCGGACCGCGCAGGCCCTGGGCTTCGCCGGGTGGCCGGCGCTCCAGCAGGAGCTGCGTGCCCGCTATCTGTCCTCGCTCAGTGCGCCCCAGGTGGCCGCCGAGCACCGCGGCGTCGATTCGCCGGCCTCGGCCTCCCTCCGGCGCGACCTGGACAGCCTCGCCCTGCTCGACCGGCGCTTCGACGAAGAGGCCGTCCGCACCATCGCGGATGCCGTCGCCGCTGCCCGCCGTACGGTGGTGATCGCGGACGGCAGTTACGCCGCGGTGGGCACGGCTCTGTCGCACAACGCCCGCATCGCCGGCTACGACGTGGTGTCGGTGACCCACGGGGACGCCGAACTCGCCAACACCATGGCGTGGTTGGGCGAGGAGGACGTGCTCATCGCCATCAGCTTCTGGCGGCTCTACGAGAGTACGGTCATCGCCGCCGACGAGGCGCGGGCCCGGGGCGCCCGGGTGTTCGCGATCACCGACGCGGCGAGTCCGGCCCTGGCCGAGGCGGCCGAACAGGTGCTGATCGTGCCCGCCGAAGGCGTGGCCTTCTTCCCCTCGCTCACCGCGGGCATGGCCGTCGTCCAGGCCCTGGTCGCGCAGCTCGCCGCGGTCGATCCGGCACGTACCGGCGCGGCCGTCGAGCGCGCCGAGACGCAGTGGGGCCGCTTCGGCCTCCTGCACCGCCGCCCCGCACCGGCAGCCACCGAACCCGACGGTGGTTATAGTAGGTAGCCCGATCTACCTACTTAAGGGAGTGCGATGGCCGCCACCGAGCGAGGGGCCGCGGGACCCACCAGACGGCGGGTGGCCCGGGAGCGGCTGCTGGCCGCCGCGGCACGCCGCTTCTACGCCGACGGCGTCGCGGCGACCGGCATCGACACGATCACGGCCGAGGCAGGCGTGGCCCGCAAGAGCCTGTACAACAACTTCGCCTCCAAGGCCGACCTGGTGCGGGCCTACCTGGAGGCGCGGCACGAGGAGTGGCTGGGCCTGTACCGCCGCCGCCTGGCGCGGGCCGAGGGTCCGCGCGAGGGCGTGCTCGCGGTGTTCGACGCCTACGCCGATCATGCGGCGGACGTCTACGAGCAGGGGTTCCGCGGCTGCGGCCTGCTGAACGCGGCCGCCGAGCTGCCCGCGGGTGACGAGGGGCGGGCCATGGTGCGCCGCCACAAGGAGGAGGTCGAGGGCCTGCTCGCCGGCCACCTCGAAGCACTGCTGCCCGGCCGGCCCGAGGACGCCCGGGCGACGGCGGAGCAGTTGGCGTTCCTGCTGGAAGGCGCGATGGCGCGGGCAGGTCTGGAGGGCGACGACACGCGCATCCAGCACGCCCGCGCGATGGCCGCCGGCCTCCTGGACCGGCTGTGAGCCGGCCCGCGGGACACCCGGCCCGCTCGGTGGGTGCGGGTTCGCTCTGCGTCCTCGCGGCGTCCGTACTGTGGGGCACCACCGGGACCGCGGCGACCTTCGCCCCTGCGGTGGGCCCGCTGGCGATCGGCGCCGTGGCGATGGGGCTGGGCGGACTGCTCCAGGCCCTGCTCGCCGCACCCCAAATGGCCCGCCAAGCACGCCAGTTGGGTACGCAGCGCGGTACCGTGCTGCTGGGCGCGGTCGCGGTGGCGGTCTACCCCCTGGCGTTCTACAGCTCGATGCATCTGGCCGGCGTGGCCGTCGGCACGGTGGTGTCCATCGGTACGGCTCCGCTGGCGTCGGCCCTGATCGAGCGCGTCGCCGACCGGCGACGGCTCACCCGCCGCTGGAAGCTGGGCGCGGCCCTCGGCGTGCTGGGCACGGTACTCCTGTGCGTGGCGGAAGCGGCCCGGGCACACGACACCCCGCACACCGTCTCCACGGGTGCCACCGTGCTCGGCGTGGGGCTGGGCCTGGTCGCCGCGGCGACCTACGCGCTGTACTCCTGGGCAGCACACCGGCTGATCAGCCACGGAACCGGCTCCCGCGCGGCGATGGGCGCGGTCTTCGGGCTGGGCGGGCTGCTGCTCGTGCCCGTCCTGCTCGCCACCGGCGCGCCGCTCCTCAGCTCCGGAACCAACGCGGCCGTGGGCGCGTACATGGCGCTGGTCCCCATGTTCGCCGGATACCTCCTCTTCGGCTGGGGCCTGGCGCACGTCCCGGCGAGTACGGCGACCACGCTGTCCCTGCTCGAACCGGCCGTCGCGGCCGTACTCGCCGTGCTGGTCGTCGGCGAACGCCTCCCCGCCGTCGGCTGGGCCGGCATCGCCTTGGTCGTCGGCTGCCTGGCCGTCCTCACCGCACCGACGGCACAGACCGCACGCGCCCGGCGGCCCCGGCCGCGGGCGACCGGCAGCGAAACAACGCCGAACCTGCCCGAACCGAGCCGGGCCGAGCCGAGCTGAACCGGCCGAAGCCCGGCGCGGACTCTTATCGTGAGCACCGTGGAGCACAGGGAAGACGTGCGCAGGGCCGTACCGGGCCGGGTACCGCGATGGCTGCTGCCCGGTGAATTCCTGGCCGGTGGCGACGGTACGCCCGCCCGCCGCACCCCGCGGGACTGGACGGCCGACGCCGTGACCTTCGGCGTCGCGGTGCTGCTGGGCCTCGTGGCCAGCGGCATCGTCCAGCGGTACGACCACCCGCCGGACTGGCAGATCGCGCTCGACCTGCTGCTGGGCGCGCCGGCCTGTCTGTCGTTGTGGTGGCGCCGGAGGCACCCCCTGCTGGTCGCGCTGCTCGCGCTGCCCGCGGTGGCCGTCTCCAGCAGTGCGCTCCCCGCGGTCTTCGTCCTCACCGCGAACCTGGCGCTGCGGCTGCCCTGGCGGCGTTCGCTCCTCGTGCTCGGCCTCTACGTGGCGGCGAGCCTGCTCGGCACCCTGCTCCTCCAGGGATTCGACGCCGACGGTGTGTCCGGTGTGGCCTTCGCGCTCGCGTACTACCTGACCGCCTTCGCGTGCGGCAGCACACTGCGGGCCCGGCGGCTGTGGGTGCTCGCGGTACGCCGGGAGGCCGACCTGGAACGCGCGGCCCACGCCCGGCGGCTCGCCGACACCCGCCGCACCGAGCGCGAGGCCATCGCCCGGGAGATGCACGACGTACTGGCCCACCGCATCTCCCTGCTGTCGGTGCACGCCGGTGCGCTGGCCTACCGGGCCGAGCAGTCAGCAGCCGGCCGCGGACCCGGTCTCGACGGCACCGAGATCTCCGAGAGCGCACGGGTCATCCGCGACAACGCCCACCAGGCACTCGGCGAGTTGCACGACGTCCTGCGCGTCCTGCGCACCGACGACGGCGAACGCACCACCCCGCAGCCGCTCCTGGCCGGCCTGCCCGAGCTCGTCGTGGAGGCCGGGGCAGCGGGGCAGACGGTGGAGTTCCACGACGGCCTCGGCACCGACGCGCAACCGCCGCGGCCACAGCTGCAGCGTACGGTGTACCGGGTGGTCCAGGAGGGCCTGACCAACGCGCGCAAACACGCCCCGGGAGCCAAGGTGACCGTACGGCTGGCCGGCAGGCCGGGCTCGGACCTCACGATCGAGATCGCCAACCAGGTGCCCACCGGCGCGCCCGCACCGGACATCCCGGGGACCGGCGCCGGCCTCACCGGGCTGGCCGAGCGGGTACGGCTCGACGGCGGCCGGCTGTCACACGGCACGGCCGACGGGACCTTCACACTGCGGGCCGCCCTGCCCTGGGCCGCGGAGTGACGGCGATGATCCGGGTGCTGCTGGTCGACGACGATCCGCTGGTTCGGGCCGGGCTGAGGATGATGCTGCGCGGCGCGGGCGACATCGAGGTCGTCGGCGAGGTCGCCGACGGCGAGGGCGTGGCCGACGCCGTCCGGCGGCACACCCCCGACGTCGTGCTGATGGACATCCGGATGCCGGTCATGGACGGGCTCGCCGCGACCCGCACGGTGGCACGCGGCGACCGCGCGCCGCAGGTGATCGTGCTGACCACCTTCGACGCGGACGGCCTGATCCTGGGCGCGATGCGGGCCGGGGCCGCGGGCTACCTGCTCAAACACACCGAACCCGAGGAGATCGTCGAGGCGGTGCGCCGCGCGGCGCGCGGTGAGCCGGTGCTCTCCCCGGCGGCGGCACGCACCCTGATCGAGCATGCCGCGACCGGTGCCGGCAGCCGTACCGAGCAGGCGCGGCGCACACTGGCCGCGCTCTCCGATCGGGAACGCGAGATCGCCGCCGCGGTGGCCGAAGGGCTGTCCAACGCCGAGATCGGGCAGCGGCTGCACCTCTCCACCGGCACCGTCAAGGCCCACCTGTCGAGCGCGCTGACCAAGCTGGACCTGGACAACCGCATCCAGCTGGCCCTGCTGGCCCACGACGCACAGGGCGAATGACCGGGGCGCTGCGGGGCGGGCGGCGTGGTGGCCGCCGGGTCGGACGCCCGGCCGGGTGAGTCCTGGCCAGGTGGCCTGCGGGCCTGGCCGGTCGGCCGATGCGGCGGGTGCGGCGCGTTCCTAGCATCGGAGAAATGAACCACGTACGCAGGACCCCGCACCGGTGGCGGTCGGTCATCGCCCTGCTCCTGCTGGCCCCGCTGGTGGGCGAGTTCCTGCTGGGCAACGCGCCGGTCACCGCGCTCGGCTCGCTGCCCCTCCTCGTTCCCCTGTACGGCTGCGGGGCCCTGCTCGTCCGGGAGGCCGCACGGCACACCGGACGTGGCCGGCCGACGATGCTGCTGCTCGGTGCGGCCTACGGGCTGTTCGAGGAGGGCCCGGTCGACCAGATGCTGTGGAACCCCCACTACGGCGGCTTTGACTTCGGCCTGCTCTACGCAGGAACACACCTACCCGTGCTCGGCACCAGCGTCGCCCTGCTGCAGGACGTGGTGTCGATGCACATGGTCTGGAGCATCTGCGTGCCGATCGCCCTCGTCGAAGCCTTCAGCCGGGACCAGCGGCGGCCCTGGCTCGGCCGGCCGGGCCTGAGCGTCACCGCATTGGTGTTCGTGACGGGCTCACTCTTCCTGGCCGCCTCGCAGTACACCGACAACGGCCGCTTCATGGCCTCGGCGTGGCAGTGGGCCGTGGGCGCCGTCATGATCGCCGCGCTGATCCTCACCGCCTTCGCCGCCTTCGGGCCCGGCCGGAACCCGCAGCCGACCATCCGTACCACTGATGCCACCGCCCCTCGCCCATGGCGGACGGGCTGTGCCGCCTTCGCCCTGACCAGCGCCTACTGGGCGGGTCAGCAACTCCTGCGGGACCACATCCCGGACTGGGCCGTGGTGGCTTTCTGGTTCGCACTGGCCGCCCTCGCCACGGCCCTCGGGGTGCGCTGGTCGCGGCGTCATGGCTGGGGAGCCGCACACCACGTCGCCGTGGCCGTAGGCGCTCTGCTGACGTACGTCTGGGTGGGCGTCGTCCACGCGGCGGAGATGGGCCTCCCGCCGGTCATCGGCCTGGCCGGCAACGTCCTCTTCGGAGCCGGCGCGCTCGCCCTGGCCGTGTCGGCCGCCCGCGCGGTACGGCGACACCGCCCGGACACCGCACCGGACGAAGCGCCACCCACCGCGAGCACGACGACCGCGCACGGGTGACGACGGGGCCGGGGGAGTGGGGCGCCTGACGAGCCGTCACCTCGCTGTCGCCTCCGTCGCTCCGGCCCGTCGCCGCCACCGTCACGCCCAGGCCGATCATCGCGAAACCGCCGGCCCCGCCGATCAGCGACAGGCGCCGGTCGGACCGCGCGAACCAGGCCCGGGCGGCCGACGCGCCCAGCCCCCACAGCGTGTCCGTGACCAGCCCGATGGCGACCGGGACCAGACCCAGCACCATCATCTGTACGGGGACGCGGCCCGCGGCGTGGTCGACGAACTGCGGCAGCACCGCCGCGAAGAAGACGAGCCCCTTCGGATTGGTGACGCCCACGAACGCGCCGCCCAGCACCGTACGCAGATCACCACGCCGCTCGGCGGACACCGGTGCCGCCATGTCCGCCGCGCGCAGCTCCTTGCGGTGCCGGAACGCCTGTACGCCCAGGTGCACGAGGTACGCCGCACCGGCCTGCTTCACGCCCAGGAACACTGCCACTGGGCCCGGGGACCGCGATGGCCGGCAGCGACATCGCAGCGAGCGCGAGGACGCGCTCCGGTGTCACGGCTTGATGCCCACGCCCGCCCAGAGGCTGACTTCCGCGTCGGTGGGGAGCGCGCCGCCGTCCGTCTCGGCGGGACGCCAGCGGTGTCCGATGGTCACACCGGGGTCGAGGAGTTCGAGCCCGTCGAAGAAGCGCGTGACCGCCTCACGGGAGCGGAACTGCACGGGCGTGCCGGCGTTGGTGTAGATCTCGGTGACCTTTTCCCAGGTGGACGGGTCGAAGTCCGGTGTGCAGTGGCTGAGCGCCAGCGCGCTGCCCGAGGGGAAGATGTCGAGCAGCCGGTTGACGATGCCGTACGGGTCGTGCGCGTCGGTGATGAAGTGCATCAGCGCGTTCAGGGACAGCGCCACCGGCTGGTCCAGGTCCAGGACCTCCCGCAGCGCCGGCGAATCCAGGATCGTCTCGGGGTCGTTGACGTCCGCCTCGATGTAGGTGGTACGGCCCTGCGGCGTGCTCCGCATCAGACGCTCGGCGTACTTGAGGACGAGGGGGTCGTTGTCCGCGTAGACGACCCGCGCTTCGGGGACAACGGACTGGGCGACCTGGTGCAGGTTCGGCTCGGTGGGGATGCCGGTGCCGATGTCCAGCCACTGGCGGATGCCGTGCTCCGCCGCGAGGACGCGGGTGGCGCGGTGCATGAACGCACGGTTCTCACGAGCACAGACGAAGATGCCGGGGTAGGCCGATGCGACGTTCTCGGCGGCCTGCTTGTCGATCTCGTAGTGGTCCTTGCCGCCGAGATAGTAGTCGTACATGCGAGCGGAATGCGGCCTGCTGGTGTCGATACCCCGAGCGGCTCCGGTCTTGCTCATATTCTCCCCTTCAGCGGTGTGTTGCGGCAATCCGGGTTGCACCACAGCCCGTGCCGTCCTGCCAAGCCCCCGTTCACGTCGTGGGTCACGCGACCGTCAAGTGGTCCGCGAGGCCTTTCTTGACACCCACGACGAACGCCTTGATTTCGTCGACCGTGTAGATCAGCGCGGGTCCCGCCGGATCCGTCGACTGCCGGAGCGCGACGCGGCCGTCGGCGAGCCGCTTCGTCTCCACGCACTGCCCCCCGTTGGGGCCGCTCCACGGGCACTCCCAGCCGTGTTCTCCCAGGTCGGAGGCCGGCATCCCGTTGTAGACACTGAAGTGAGCGGTCATGAGTACTCCTTGCGCATGCGGTTCAAGAGCGCCTTGCTGTCCGCGGAAGAGGTCATCAGCGACATCCGGTTGTGTGCTTCCAGATGGGCGACGACGTCCGAGCGCTGGTCCAGGTACATCGAGGCGGACAGGATCTCGCTGTAGACGACATCCGGCAGCTCGGGCTCCTCGAACCGGAAATAAGTGAAGGGAGCGCACGCGCCGACGTGTGCACCTGCGGTGAAGGGCACGATGTCCAGGCTGACGTGGTCCAGTTCCGAGACTTCGAGCAGTCGGTCTATCTGCTCGCGCATGATTTCGGGGCCGCCGACCACACGGTGCAGCACGGCCTCTTCCATGACGACCCAGAGAGTGGGTGCGTCCGGCTTCTCCAGCAGGCTCTGGCGGCGCAGCCGCAGGTGCACCCGCCGTTCGAGGTCTTCATCCGTGTCCTGGGGGAAGCCCCCGCTCAGTACGGCGCGTGCGTACCCGTAGGTCTGCAGCAGGCCCGTGACGTAGTGCGGTTCGTAGGTGCGCAGGGTCTTGGCGCCGGTCTCCAGGCTGACGAACGCGGTGAACCAGCTGGGCAGCACGTCACGGTAGGCATGCCACCAGCCGGGCTCGTTGGCGCGTTCCGCGAGGGTGACGAACTCCTCGGTCTCCTGGGCGTCGCGCCCGTAGGTCGCCAGGAGCTTCTCCACGTACAGGGGTTTGAGCGCGACCTCCGCCTTTTCCAGGCGGCGGATCGTCAGCGGTGTGACGCGCAGCGCCTTCGCGGCGTCCTCCAGCGACACGCCCGCGTTCTGACGCATGTCGTGCAGCCGGCGGCCGAGGATCATGCGAAGAACGGTGGGTGCATTGCTGCCGGCGCCCGAACGCTCGCTCACGCCCTACCTCCTGTGATCTGTGGAACCAGTACGAGTGTGACGGCTGAAGCTTGATGACGCCAGGATGACGACTGCTTCCTGAAATTATCAGGGAGTCGGTTGCAACGTGAACTGACCTGGCGTCATAGTTATTTGTGCGGCGGCACTACCGGGAACGGTTCGCGTCGTTGCGCCAGCATGCCTTGCGAACAGCGAAGTTGAGGTTCTCGAGGTGATTACCGACGGCTGCTGGCCTGCGGTGGGGTGAGATCCGCACGGGCCTCTGCGGTCGGCCGTGGTTACCGTCCGTCAGCCTCTCCGCCGCGACCGTCCTCCGATGGAAGGCGATCACAGTGTCCCCCCACGCCACCCCCGCCCCCCAGCTCGTAGACGCCGGCCTGCGTCAGGCGCACTGGGTCGAACTCCCCACGAGCCGGGCCAATGTGAAAATCGTGCGCCGCATCGTGGGGGAGCGGTTGAGGAGTTGGCACGTTTCCGAAGAAGTGTGCGATGACGCGCTGCTGTTGACGTCCGAATTGGTGACGAACGTCGTCATACACGCGCGCGGAACCAGATTCTTGTGCGGTTTCGGCCTCGTCGCCGACGGCCGGCTCCGCATCGAGGTGCACGACCAGGGATCGGTGCGCGGGGGGCCGATCCGCCGCTCGGCAGGGCCCGATTGCGAGAGCGGCCGCGGCCTGTACCTCGTCCAGGAACTGGCAGCCGACTGGGGAACCGTCCCTTCGGCCCGCACCGGCGGCAACATGGTGTGGGCCACGCTGCGCACAGCCGCCTTCTGACGCCCGCGAACCGCCCTCTTCCGAAGGAGGTCGACCCCGATGCCCTTGTCAGCCGCACCGCGTGAACGGCTGGCATACCCGTTCGACGGCCGAACGAGTCGCCGCGACCAGTGTGAGGTGGAGGCCACCCCCATGCCGCTTCAGCAGCACGGTCGAACCCGGGGATATCCCGCTGTTCGAGCATCATGCGCAAAGCATCCGGGTAACGTCCGCTTCATGACCGGCCACCCGCTATTTCCCTGGTATCTTCCGCGTCTCTGCAAGAACGATTTTCCCACGTCATGACAGCTCCCATCAGAGAGACCGACGTCCGCGTCATCGCGGAGAACGTCGCCCGCGGCCTCGGCAAGAAGGACATCTCCGAGGACATCGACCGGGTCACACTCGACATCCGGCTGCGGGACCACATCGCCTACCTCGTGCCGCAGCTCCGCCGGAAGATCGACGGCCTCTGGCGCGGCAGCCCCGAATGGTCACTCATGGCCTGCCAGCTCGATGTGATCAAACGACGCGTCGCCGCTCCGACCCCCGCCGGCGACCGGGCGATCCGCCTGACGGTGATGCAACTCGCCCAGGACTGCGCCTGGTTGCTCGAACAGTGCGGGAAGGGCGAGCGGAGCTGAGCCGTCGGCGGCTGCCGGCATCGCCCGGCTCGTCACCGGCCGGTCGGCCCGTAAGGAGATACGACGGCGCCGCCCACCCGATCCTGGTGGTCCAGGGCCGGACAGGCGGCGCGGTATCGGCGGCCGGGCGTACGCGGCTCAGCGAGGGAGGGGTGACGGCGCGTCAGCACCCTCGGCGCGCTCGGGTGCGGTGCCGATCTCGTCCAGTTCGCGGTCGCGGTGGTCGGGCGCGAAGGCGATCGCCGCCATCGCGATGAGCGTGGTCACGATCGCGAAGGCGATGACCATCCACAGGCTGCCGCCGGCCCACATGACCATCGCACTGGCCAGCGCCGGGGTGAAGCTCGCGAGCAGGATCGATGCCATCTGGTACCCGATCGAGATGCCCGAGAACCGCACGGCGGTGGGGAACATCTCGCAGTACAGCGCGGGCAGCGGAGCGTAGACCATGGCATGACCGAGGGCGAGGAACAGCACCACGCCCGCCACGATCGCCCACAGCTGTCCGGTGTGCACCAGCGCGAAGACCGGCCAGGTGGTGACCACGATCAGCGCTCCGCCGGCGAGGAAGGTGCGTACTCTGCCGATACGGTCGGACAGCGCGCCGAACACCGGGATCATCACGATGTTCACCGCCGCACCGATCATCGACGCCGTCAGTCCGTAGCCCTTCGGCACGCCGAGCGTGGAGGTGACGTACGACAGGATGAACGTGGTGAAGAGGTAGTAGTTCCCGGCCTCGGCGAACCGGCCGAAGATGGTGATCAGCAGTGGCCTGCGGTGGTCGCGGAACACGACAGCGGCGGGCGCCTTGCGGTCTTCGAGCTCGGCGTCCATCTTGGCCTTCTCGGCGAGGAAGGCCGGGCTCTCGGTGGCACGCAGCCGGATGAAGAAGCCGACGGACGCGAGCAGGAAGCTGAGCAGGAACGGCACCCGCCAGCCCCACTCGTCGAAGGCGCCGCCCGAGATCCACGACGCGAACGACACCGCGGCCGTACCCAGCAGGAGCCCCGCCGAGACCCCGATCTGCGGCCAGGAACCGAAGTACCCGCGCCGGGCCCGCGGTGCGTTCTCCACCGCCACGACGGCCGCCCCGCCCCACTCGCCGCCGACCGCGAAGCCCTGTGCCAGCCGCAGCACGCACAGCAGCAGCGGTGCCGCCACGCCGATGCTGTGGTAGGTCGGCATGACGCCGATCGCCGTGGTGGCCACCGTCATGATCGAGAACGTGAGGATCAGTGTGGACTTGCGTCCGATCCGGTCCCCGAGGTGCCCGGCCACGAACGCGCCGATCGGGCGGGCCAGGAAGCCCACGCCGAACGAGGCGAGCGAGACGATCTGACCGATGCCGGGGGAGAGGTTCGGGAAGAACAACTGCCCGAACACCAGCGCGGCGGTGACTCCGTAGACCGTGTACTCGTACCACTCGACGATCGCGCCGATGGTGCCGGACTGCAGTGAGCGACGGCGGACCTGATCCGGCGTCAGGGTGGCGGCGGTGGCCATGGGATCTCCGTTGATCGGGGGTGGGGCGGGGCGGCGGCCGTCGGGCGGCCGTACGCGGTCGGGCGTCGGCGGCGGTCAGGCGTTGGCGGCCTCGAAGTGGCCGGTCCAGGACAGCGGGACGCCGGCGTACTTGGCCGCCCGAACGTCACCGGAACGCGCGTGGCCCTCGAACAGTTCGACACGCGCCGCCCGTCCGCACAGCACCCCGAGGTCGGCCGACGACTGCTGGTCGCGCACCTCCTGGTAGGTGACGGTGCGCAGGTACATGCCCACCCACAGGCCGCCGGTGTACCGCGCAGCGCCACGCGTCGGCAGCACGTGGTTGGTGCCGATCACCTTGTCACCGTACGAGACGCAGGTGCCCTCGCCGAGGAACAGCGCACCGTAGGCGTGCATCCTGTCCAGCGCCTCGCGCGGGTGCTCGGTGAGGATCTGCACGTGCTCGTAGGCGAACTCGTCGGCGACGCGGTACGCCTCGTCCAGGTCGTCGGCCAGGATGATCTGACCGTGGTCCCGCCAGGCCGGGCCCGCGATGTCACCGGTCGGCATGCCGGGCAGGATCTCGTCGATGTGCCGCGCGGCCTCGGTGGCGACGCGCTCGCTGGTGGTCACCAGCACGGCGGGGGAGTCGGGGCCGTGCTCGGCCTGCGAGAGCAGGTCGACGGCGACGACGAACGGGTCGGCGGTGTCGTCGGCGACGATCAGGATCTCGGTGGGACCGGCGAACAGGTCGATGCCGACCTCGCCGAACAACTGCCGCTTGGCCTCGGCCACATAGGCGTTGCCCGGGCCGGCCAGCATGTTGACCGGCGCGATCGTCTCCGTGCCGACACTCATCGCGGCGATCGCCTGGACGCCGCCGAGGAGGTAGATCTCGTCCGCGCCGGCGAAGTGCATCGCGGCGACGGTCGCGGCGGGGATCTCGCCGCGGATCGGCGGGGTGCAGGCGACCACGCGGGGTACGCCGGCGGCCTTGGCGGTCACGATCGTCATGTGGGCCGAGGCGGTCAGGGGGTAGCGGCCGCCGGGGATGTAGGCGCCGACGGACTGGATCGGCACGTGACGGTGGCCGAGGAAGACGCCGGGCGCGGTCTCGATCTCGATCTCCGACAGCGACTCGCGCTGCGCCTCGGCGAAGCGGCGGACGTTGGCCTGGACCGTCTTGATGTCCTCGATGACCTGCGGGTCGAGCGAGCCGATGATCTCGGCGAGCTGTTCCTCGCCGAGCCGGAAGGACTCCGGCTCCCAGCGGTCGAAGCGCGCCGACAGCTCGCGGACGGCGGCATCGCCGCGCCCCCGGACGTCGGCGATCAGCTCGCGGACGGCCTGCCCGACCGTGTCGTTGCCGGAAGGGGCGGTGGTCGCGGTGGTGGCGGCCTTGATGGTGCGGGACACGCCCAGCTCCTTTGCTCGTGTTGGATACGTATCCATTGGATGCGTATCCAAAGAATGCGAGACGGACCGTGAGGCGGTCAAGGGGTATGTGCCGGGGTTCTCGGGCGGAGAGGGGTGCGTGTCCGCATCGCGGGACGGGCGGGGAGTGTGTCCCGGTTTCGGGGCGTGCGGGCGCGGCGGCCCGTACCGGGTGCCTCGGGGAGGAATGCAGTGGTGTGTCCGCTGCTGAGCCGGTGAGGCGGACGTGCGGGCTCAGGCCGGGGCTGTGGTGGTGCGGCCGACGAACTCCACCGGCAGCACCTCGTGGCGGGGCGGCGCGTCCGGATCGGCCAGCCGCTCCAGCAGCAGTTCCACGCCGACCTGCGCGATCCGCTCCAGTGGCTGACGCACCGTCGTCAGGTCGATGCGCTCCCACGCCGACAGTGGTACGTCGTCGCAGCCCACCACGCTCAGCTCACGCGGTACCGACACGCCCGCCGCGGCGGCCGCGTTGAGGGCCGCGTACGCCATGACGTCGTTCTGGCAGAACAGTGCCGTGGGCGGTTCGGTGTCGGCGAGCAGTGTGCGCACCGCGTCGTAGGCGGTGCCGTAGTCGTACGCGCCGTCCACCTCCGTGAGGGCGACGGCCTCTCCGGTCCGTGCCTCGGCGGCGCGCACTCCTTCGCGGAAACCGCGGCCGCGCTGTTCCGCGGTACTCGCGCCGGCCAGGCCGCACACCATCGCCATGCGGCGGTGTCCCAGCTCCAGCAGGTGGTCGGCCGCCAGCCGGCCGGCGGTGACGTTGTCGGCCTCCACCTGGTCGACCGGGAAACCTTCCAGGGTGCGGTGACACAACACCACGGGAATGCCGTGTCCCCGGATGCGGTGTGCCAGCGGCTCGTCCTGCACGGCCGAGGTGAACACGACTCCGTCCACGCCCTCGCGCCGCAGCAACGCCAGGCCCTCGTCGGCCGTCATCACGTCCGTGACCAGCGACAGCCGCAGGCCCTGCCCGTGCAGCACCCGCTCCATCGCCTTGACCATCACCGGATAGAAGGGGTTCGTCAGGTCCCGGATGACCACACCGATGAGCCCCGAGCGGGCACCCACCAGACTGCGGGCCGCCTGGCTGGGCTGGAAGTCGTACTTGGCGACCACCTCCAGCACCCGGCGGCGGGTCTCGTCGGACACGCTCCCGCCGTTGAGGACGCGGGACACGGTCGACTGGGCCACACCCGCCTCACGGGCGATCTGCACGCTCGTGACGGTCGGCCGCCGTGCCATGGTTCGCTTCCCCTCCGGATGGTGTCGGAGCAAGAATACCGGGCGGCGCGGCGGCCATGCGCGGCGGACGACGCCGCCTCTCACTGCCCCGTTCGCCGCAGGGTTTCGGCTCTGCGCATGTCACCGGGCAGGGCACTGAGCCGCGGTGGTGTCCTCGAGGCGTCCAGCACCACCGCGCGCAGCCGGTCGCCGACCGAGACATGAGGCACGTCGGACCACCACGACGGCAGTTTCGCCTGGTCGATGAAGCCCTCGTCGCCGTCGGCATCGACCAGGACTCCGACGGGAGCCACCGCCGTCACGGTGACGCGGCACTCCTGATGATCGGTCAGCATGAGGACACCTTGCCTCATGCGGGCGCCGCTGGGGGCAAGAGATGCCGAAGCCGGGGTTCACACCTGGCAGGGGTGTTCCACGGACGCCGTGCACGGGGTCGCGTGCTGCTGCACGATGCGGTCCGCGGCCGCCAGCGCCTCGTCGAGGCGGGCGCATCCGGTGGCCGCGCACAGTGCGGAGGAGGCGGCCGTGAGCTCGGCGCGGTGCTCGGGAGTGGGTTTCTCCTCCTGGGCCAGCCGGGCCGTTGCGTACCGGGCCAGCAACTGCCGCACGGTGGCGTGATGCGACGTCAGCAACAGGCGTCCTTTCGTTGTGCGGAGCGGGAACGAGCCGTGAGGCTTCGTTGTGCGGGGGCGCGAGAGGTGGGACTTCGTTGTGCGGGGGAGCGAGTCATGAGACGTCGTTGTGTGGGGGGCGAGCCGTGGGGCCCGGCAGGTACGTGCCTGCCGGGCCCCATCGACGTTCGGCAGCGGAGTGTTACCGCCGGCCGCCCTTCTGGCCGGCCTCGGACGCGCGCTCGCGGTCGTTGGCGAAGTTGCCGCCGCTTTCCTGGCCGCCCTTCTGGCCGGCCTCAGAGGCACGTTCGCGGTCGTTGGCGAAGTTGCCGCCGCTTTCCTGGCCGCCCTTCTGGCCGGCTTCGGAGGCGCGCTGCGGGTCGTTGGCGAAGTTGCCGCCGCTCTCGTGGCCGCCCTTCTGGCCGGCCTCAGCCGCGCGCTCGCGGTCGTCGGCGAAGTTGCCCGAGTTGTTGGTCGCAGCCATGAGGAGCTACCTCCATCTCGTCGTGCGTAGTGCCTTACGTCGCGGCGAGTGCCCGGGCTGCTCGACCTCATGCACCCTGTTCAGGCCAGAAGTGTGAACTCGTCCTGAGAGGGCGTGACCAGTGCGGTGTGGTGCGGTGCCGCGTGCGGTGTGGCCACCGGTTCCGGTATGCGTACGCGGCATGGCGGGCGCCGCCCGACGGCCGCCGGTGTGTCGGGACCGCCAGACACAGTGCGTCGCGGCGTCAGTGCGTTGCGACTGTCAGTGTGTCGCGGACGTGAGTGTGTCCCGCCGGTCAGTGTGTCGTGAGCGTGCCGCTGCCGGTGCCGCCGATGCCGAGGATGCGCAGTGTGTTGGCGGGCACGGCGGACAGCACGATCTCCGCGCCCGCTGTCAGCGCGTGGTTGCGCGCGGTGAGCAGGGCGGTGTTCAGCGTGGTCAGCGCGGCGACAGGTTCTGCGAGGCATGCTCGGTCCGTGCCGGTGGCCGCGCTGCATGCCTGCGGCCCGGACGGCATGCCCACGGCCCGGGCGGTATGCCCCCGCCCGGGCCGCGCGAAGACCACTGTTCGGGTCAGACGAACGCGGAGAGGAGCAGGGCCATCAGCAGACCGCAGACACTGACCAGTGTCTGGATCATGGTGTGCGACTTCGTCGCCTGGCCGAGGGTCATGCCGAAGGACTCCTTGACCAGCCAGAAACCCGCGTGGTTCACGTAGTTCAGGCCGATCGAGCCGGCGCCGATCGCCACGACGAGCAGCGAGGTCTCGATGCTGCCCGTGTGCTGTGCCATCGGTGCCAGGATGCCGGTCGCCGCCACGATGCCCACGGTCGCTGAGCCCGTGGTGAACGACAGCACCAGGGCCAGGAGCCAGCCCAGGACGAGCAGGTTCAGGTGCGCGCCGGAGGCGACGGACTCGATGGCCTTGCCGATGCCGGAGTCCTCCAGTACCTGGTTGAACGTGCCGCCACCGGCGATGATCAGCAGGATGCTCGCCACGGATTTGATGCTGTCGGTGAGTGCCTGCCGGGTGGCCTCCGGCGATGTACCGCGGCGGTATCCGAGTACGAACAGCGCGAAGAGGAAGCCGGCGAACATCGCGATCACCGGCTCGCCCACGAAGTCCAGCACGTGACGGAGCGCGCCGGACTCGCCGAGGGTGAGTTCGCCGAGCGTGCGGAGCAGCATCAGGACGGCCGGCAGGAGCACGGCCGCCAGCGCCCGGCCGACGGGGACGCCGGTCCGCGGGGAGGAGGACTGCTCGGAGCGGGTGGGGGACTGCTCGGAGCGGGCGGGTGCGGAGGTGGCCCCGCTCGCGGACTGCCCATCGGTACGCGCGGCCCGCTCGTCGCCGTCCGCGGCCTGTCGTCCGCCGGCGAACTGGGCGACCAGCTCCCGGTCCGGGTACACCGCCAGGCGCGGTGCGATCCACCGTCCGTACACCGGGCCCGCCAGGACGACGGTCGGTACCGCGCACACGAGGCCGACGAGGATGGTCGTACCGAGGCCGGCGTGCAGGCCCTCCACGGCGATCAGCGGGCCCGGGTGCGGCGGCACCATCCCGTGCAGTGTGGCGAGGGCCGCGATGGCCGGGGTGGCCAGCAGTACGTAGGGCGAGCCGGTGTGCTTCCCGCTGTCGCGCAGCCGCTGGGCCACGCTGAAGATGAGCGGCAGCAGCACGATGAGCCCGATCTCGAAGAACATCGGGATGCCGATGACGAACGCGGCGCCCGCCATGTACCAGGGGAGCGCGCGCTCGCCCGCGCGGTCGATGATGGCCCGGGCGATCCGGTCCGTCGCGCCCGAGCCCGCGAGCAGTTTGCCGAGCATCGCGCCGAAGGCGAGGGTGATGCCGACGTCGCCGAGGATGCCGCCGGCGCCCTTCTCGATGGACTCGGCGATCTGCTCGGTGGACTCGCCGGACACCACGGCCACCACGATGGAGACCAGCATCAGCGCGATGAACGGGTGGAACTTCAGCCGGGAATTGATCAGCACGATCAGGGCCGCGATGGCACCTGCCAGCGTGATCAGCAGCGTCCAGGTATGCGTCGTCACCTTCTCTGCGCCCCCTCGGCGTGGGCGCGTACAGCGCTCGCGCGCGGCTCTGCGCGGCGTGTGGTCATTCGCTTCTCCAGCTGATCGCGGCTCGGTCGGACCTGCGGGAAGCTATCCGCAGCCCGGAGCGGCGCTCCAGCATTCGTGCACAACCCGCGATAGCCGCGTTCTGCGACTTCTGCTCATTGTGTGCACACGCCGTCCGCATGCCACCGACGGCAGCCCGTGGTGCCGTCCGCCGTGCCACCGACGGCAGCCCGTGGTGTCGCCCGCCGCGTCACTGGCAGGAATCCGTGATGCCGCCCACCGTCCCCCCAGCGACAGCCCGCCGCGCCAACCGGTGGGAGCCCGCGCCCCTCGGACGTGCGCGTTCCGCTCGCGTCTACCGTGGGCCCTGTGAAGCCCTACCCGTCCCGCCGCACCCGCCTCCGGCCCAGGTCAGCCGTGCCGGGTCCCGGTCGCAGGAGACCGCGCGTACGGCTGCGGACCCGGACGCTGCTCCTGCAGTGCGTGATCGTCGTGGCCGTGCTCGTCTCGGCCTTCGGCGCCTTCGCGTACGACACCGACCAGCGGCTCGTCCACGAGTACCAGCAGCGCGCCCTCGCCATCTCCCGTACCGTCGCCTCGGAGCCTGCCGTGCGCGCCGCGGCCGCCCGCTACTCCGCGGCCAACGACCGCCCGGGACACGGTGCCGCGCACGAAAGCAGCACGGCGCTCGCCGCCACCGCGGTACGACGGCGGGCCGAGACCGTCAGGAAGGAAACCGGCTCGCTGTTCGTCGTGGTCACCGACGACCGGGGCATCCGGCTGGCCCACCCCGACGTCTCCCAGCTGGGCAAGAAGGTCAGCACCGACCCCAGCCGGGCGCTCTCCGGGCACGAAGAACTCGCCCTGCACCGTGCGCACTTGGGCGAGGAGGTGGTCGCCAAGGTGCCGGTACGCGCGCCCGGCTCGGACCGCGTCGTCGGCGAGGCGAACGTCGGCGTCTCGGCGGCGGCCGTCCGCGCCCAGGCCGCACGGGTGCTGTGGGGCGGGGTCGGCTGGCTGGTGGCCGCGCTGCTGCTGGGCATCGGTGCCTCGGTACTCCTGGCCCGGCGCTGGAAGCGGCTCACCCTCGGCCTGGAACCCGAAGAGCTCGCGGGCCTGGTCCAGGAGCAGGAGGCGGTGGTGCACGGCATCGGCGAGGGCGTGCTCGCCGTCGACGGCCACGGTCGGGTGACCGTCGCCAACGACGAGGTGCGCCGCCTGCTGGGCACGCCGGCCGAGCCGGGCACCCCACTCGACGCGCTGGGCCTGACCCCGCGCGTCCGGGAAGTGGTCGGCGCGGCCGAGGGACGGCCCGTCATGGCCGGGGTGGGGAAGCGGGTGCTGGTGGTGTCGGCCCGCCGGGTCGAGCGGGACGGCCTCGACCTCGGCACACTGCTGACCGTCAAGGACCGCACCGACGTGGAGTCCCTCACGCGCCAGCTCGACGCCGTACAGACGATGAGCTCCGCGCTGCGCGCCCAGCGGCACGAGTTCGCCAACCGTCTGCACGTCCTCTCCGGGCTGCTGCACCAGGGACACACCGAGCAGGCGGCGGACTACATCGACACCCTGCTCGGTACGGCCGGCACCCTGCCCGGTACCGGTGGCGGCGATCCGTCGGCAGCGTCCGGCGCCGCGCTGCCCGGCCTGGAGACGGTCAAGGACCCGTACCTGAGCGCCATCCTGTCGGCGAAGGCGGCGCAGGCGCGCGAACTCGGGGTGACCCTGCTGCTCGGCGGCGCCACCTGGGTCGACGCGCCGGTGACGGCACGCGTCGATGTCACCACGGTGCTCGGCAACCTGATCGACAATGCCCTGGACGCCGCCCGTGACGGGACCCGCCGTCCGCCGCGTGTCGAGGTGGAGCTGATGGCGGTGGAGTCGGACCTGCACCTCACGGTGGCGGACAGCGGCGACGGCGTACCGGCCGGGCTGGCCGACACCCTGTTCGAGGAGGGGGTTTCCACGAAGGACCATGCGTCGGCGCCGGGCGGACGGGGCGTGGGCCTCTCCCTCATCCGGCGCATCGCCCGGGGCCGCGGCGGGGACATCCGCCTCACCGACCCCGGAGGACCGCCCGCCGACCCCACCGGGCCCGGGACCGGCGCCGATTCCGCGGAACCGTTCGGCGAGTCCGACCGGGTCACCGGCGGCGCCGTCTTCGTGGCCCGACTGCCCAACGTCGTACGCAACCCCGACACCACACCGTGAAAGACCAGGAATGCCCGACCATCACGAACGACGCGAAGACGGTGCAGGACTTGAGTCGCCCTCAGGGTCCCGACAGGACACAGAGGCTGACAGGCCATCAGGAGGCCACGACCCTCAGCGGCAGCACGAACCCGACGGCTCCCTCTCCGTGCTGGTCGTCGACGACGACTTCCGCGTCGCCGACCTGCACGCCTCGCAGGTGGCCGGCACCCCCGGCTTCACCGTCGTGGGGACGGCACACTCCGCGCGGGCCGCGCTGGACCACGTGGCCGCGCACCCCGTCGACCTCGCGCTGGTCGACCTCTACCTCCCCGACCGCTCCGGCATCGGGCTCATCGCCGAGCTGCCCTGCGACGTCTTCGTCCTCAGCGCCGCTGCCGAGGGCGCGACCGTACGCAGGGCGCTGTCGGCGGGTGCGCTCGCGTACCTGATCAAGCCGTTCCCGCCGCGGCTGCTGTCCGAGAAGCTGCGCGGGTACGCGCGGTTCCGGCAGCTCACGGAGGCGGACATCCTCGACCAGACCGTGATCGACAACGCCTTCGACGCGCTCCGGAGCCCGCGCGCGAGCCGCAGCCGGCAGGCCGCCGCGCAGACCGTGACGCGGGAACTGGTCCTGGCCGCCGTGGACGGCTCGGACGCCCCGCTCTCCGCCGGTGAGGTCGCCGAGCGGATCGGTGTCTCGCGCGCCACGGCACAGCGCTACCTCGCCGACCTCGTCACGCGCGGCCGTCTGCGCATGCGGCTGCGCTACGGCGCCGCCGGCCGCCCGGAACAGGAGTACCACCGCCTGTGAGCCCGGCCCCGGCCCGGCCCGAGTCGTGGTGCCGCCGGCCGGGCAGGGCCGTCAGTGCTGCCGGCCCTGCCGGACCTCGGCGCCCGGTTCCTCCTGCAGGGGCGGGGCGGCCGGGCCGGACCGTGTGACGTGCGGTGCGGTCAGTTCGCTCAGGCTCAGGCTGTCGTGTCCGCCGGGCCAGGCACGCGGCGGGCGGTGTTCGGTGACGCGCCAGCGGGCGAGCAGGACGGCGGCGGTGACGGTGGCGCCGGTGATCGCGCAGAGGGTCTGGTGAGCGGACACTGCTTCTCCGTGAGCGAGGGAACGAGACCGGCGGGGCCTGCCGTACTGCCGCAGGCCCCGCCGACGTGGGCAGCGCGGTCGAACGTCAGCGGCGACGCCGGCGGCGACCGATGACCACCAGCGTCACCAGTACGGCGGCGCCTGCGGCCAGCAGCGGGGTGCGCCGGGTCCGGACCGCGCGTACGACCTCGACCGTCGCGTCACCGACCGGCTCGGGGGCCTTGTCCTTCACCGCCTCCGCCGCCCGGGCGGCCTTCTCGCCCACCTGCTCCTTCACGGCGGCCGACTTCTGCATGACCTGGGCCCTGACGTCGGTCCTCTTCGTCAGTGCCGCCACGCTGTCGCCCAGCTCCTCGCGGGTGCGCTCGGCCTGCTCGCGCAGTTCCTCCGGCGTCGCGCTGTCGGCCTGCGGGTTCTCGGTACTCATCGGTGGCTCCTTTCCGGCACGTCTGCCGCGTCGGCCTGGACGCCCACAGACGCCTCCCCACTGTTCCGTACACGCTCGGTTCGCGACGCCGAGTACCCCGAAACGCCCCGTCAATCCCGCCGTCCGCGATCAAGGCGCGCCACCCGGAAGAGGGGACGAACGGGCTGGTCGGCGGCCGGGGCGGGTGACTACCGGTCGCGCCGGACGGCGGACCTTGCGAGAGTGAGGTCATCGGCAGGTGCGACCAGGTGAGAGGAACGGCTGACATGGGAGAACGGCTTCCCACGGAGCGCCTGGAGGCCCGGCCGCTGAGCAACGAGTCCGTACCGGCCTGGCTGCAGCTCCACCAGGCCGTCGAGCACGTCGACGACACCGGCGAGCACCTGGACGCCGGAGACCTCACGGAGGTGCTGGCCGACCCCAAGCTGGACCCGGAGCGGGACAGCCTGGGGCTGTGGGACGGCCCGCACCTCGTCGCGTACGCCGTGCTGCACACGCCGCACGGAGCGGTGGACGCGGCCCGCTTCTCCGCGGACGCGGCAGTGCACCCCGACTGGCGGCGGCGCGGCATCGGGACCCGGCTCGTCACCTGGCTGGAGGACCGCGCGCAGGTCCGGCACGCGCTGGACGGGGAACTGTCGAAGCTGCCGGGTGAGCTGCTGCTCAACGGCATGGCGGACCAGCGGGACCTGGCGGAACTGGCCGAGCGGCGCGGGTTCACGCCGTGCCGCTGGTGGTTCGACATGAAGCAGTCACTGGCCGGCAGCCGCCCGGAGCCCCGCCCCGCGCCCGAGGGCACCCGTATCGTGCCCTTCGACGCGTCGTACGCCGAGGCCACCCGGCTCGCGCACAACGACGCGTTCCGCGACCACTGGAACTTCACCGTGCTCGACGAGACCGACTGGCGGACCTGGGTCATCGGGGCCGGGACGTTCCAACCCGCGATGTCCCGGCTGCTGGTCGCGGGCGACGAGGTGGCCGCCTACCTCCTGGTCGAGGAGAGCGCGGCGGAGACGGCCGCGACGGGCAGCCGGGACTGCCACGTCGCGTACCTGGGGACCCGGCGCGCCTTCCGCGGCCGGGGCGCGGCGCCCGCACTGCTGCGGGACGTACTGGGAGCGGCGCGCGACGCCGGGTACGACACCGTGTCGCTGACCGTGGACACCGCCAACCCCTCCGGTGCGCTGGGCTTCTACGAGGACACGGGCTTCGCGGTGGAACGCCGGTCCGTCACCTACGCCCGGGACCTGGCGGCGGCCCGCCCGCCGGCGGAGTGACCGCCGGTACCACGCGGGTCCATCCCGTCATCCGGCAGCCCGGGCCGGCCCGGGCCGGTGAAGCGCTGGTTCCCGTCCGCGGTATCGCCTTGCGCAAACGTCGTCAAAGGGAAGGTCATGTGAGGTAAAAAGGCTGCATGGACGAGGGTGCGGGGAAGGCTGCCCGGGACGACGTGGACGCGGTGACGCGGGCGGCACTGACCGCGTCGAGGGTGCTGGTCGGCGTCTCGGCGCGCTCGCTGGCGGCGGTCGAGGACCGGGTGACCCTGCCGCAGTTCCGGCTGCTCGTCGTCCTGTCCGTGCACGGAACGGCCAAGCTCGTGGCCCTCGCCGACCTGCTGCGCGTCAATCCGTCCACGGCGATGCGCATGGTCGACCGGCTGATCGCGGCGGGCCTCGCCGACCGGCAGCTCAACCCCGGCAACCGCCGCGAGACGCTGCTGCGGCTGACCGACGAGGGACGCCGCATCGTGGCAGCGGTCACGGCCCGGCGCCGGGCGGCGATCGCCGAGATCGTCGAGCGCATGGAGCCCGCGCAGCGCGCCGCGATGGTGACCGCGCTCACCGCGTTCACCGAAGCGGCCGGCGAGCCGGCGGCGCCCGCTGCGGACACGGAACCGGCCGCCCTCACCGCGGTCCACGAGATGTACCCGCTCGGCTGGACCGACGCGCCCTGACGGTGGTGCGTACGCGGGGGTGGGCGCCGTGGGGCGTCCGTACGCGCTGCCCCCCGCGGTGATACCGGAACGCGGCGGAGGGCCGGTCGTCGGAGGCGTCACGGCACCTTCACCCACCGAGCCGTGGACGGCGTGCCCTGACGGTTCGTCACGAAGAGCATGTACCAGCCGGACGGGACCAGGTTGCGGTTCTTCGGGAGGGTGACCTCGATGCCGTCGCCGCTCTTCGTCCTCGTGAAGTCCAGCGCGACGGAGCGCTGTTCGACGTCCGTCACGTGCGTGGTGGAGCTGGGATGGAGCAGCCGGGCCGTTTTGACCGCGGCGGCGTCCTTGGTGCGGAAGACCGCGGTGGCGCCGCGTCCGACGGTGGTGGGTCCGTGGGAGAGCGCGGGCCGCGCGCCCCGGTACAGGTAGGGCGGCGTGTAGACCTCCAAGCGCTGCTCGAAGGTGCCCGTCTGCGTCTTGGCCTTGTCGGCGAAGAGGGAGTCACCGCCGAAGGTGAGGACCCGGCCGTCGGGCAGCAGGATCGCTCCGGAGTGGTAGTTGCGGCCCACCTGCGGGTCGGCGACGCGGCGCATCGTGCCGGAGCGCGCATCGTAGAGGCGGGCCTGGAGGATGTTCTCGGCCACCGGGCCCCGGTAGTCCTTCGAGCCCCCGGTGACCAGCACGGTGTCGTCCGGCAGGACGGACAGGATCGGGTAGCGGGTGCCCTCGTCGAGTGACGGGCCGTCGTGGAAGGACGGGTGCGGCTGCGTGAGGTCGATGAGCCGGGTCTTCTTCGAGGACTTGGCGGACTCGCCGATGCCCCCGCCGCCGACCACCATGAACTTCTGCCGCTGCGCCGGCGGCAGCAGTACCGTGCCCGAGGTCTCCATCAGGCCGGCGTCGTCCAGGCCGGGCAGCTTGGTGAAGGTGTTGGTGCGGAAATGCCAGATGCCCGGCGTGCGGCCGACATCGGCAGGACCGTATCCCGCATTCGAGCCGGAGTAGAAGAGTGTGCCGTCGGACAGCGGGAAGACCGCCGGGTAGGTGGGGAATTGCCGCACCTTTCCGCTGTACGCCCATGTCCGGCTCTTCGGGTCGTAGATCTCGCTCTTGCCGGGCACCACCTGGCCGATGTCGTCGAGACCGGACAGTGCCAGAACGCGGCCGTCCGAGAGGCGCACCAGGGTCGGGTACCAGCGCGCCTCGTGCATCGACTGCACCTTGGTGAACTTCTCGGCCAGGGGATCGAATTCGTAGGCATCGTGGATTCCCTGGAAGTCCTTCTTGTCCAGGCCGAGCTTGGTGGCGATGCCGTAGACGTTGTGTGCCCTGGCACGGGTCAGCCCCCGTACCCGGTAGTTGTCCTGGGCGCCGGCCTCGTACTGTCTGCCCTTCTTGCGGGCCTCGACGTAAATGCGGTCCACGCTCGCCTCGGTACGCAGGAACCGGCCGGTCTCCTTGTCGAATACCTTCTTCGCCGGCCGGATGCGGATGGGGTCCTTGGCGACGAACGTCCTGTGGTTCCTCCTGCCGGTGAAGACGGTGCCGGCAGGCAGTCTGACAGGCTCGTTCGGATTCTCGTTGTGGACGATCATCAGGCCGCCGGCCTTGGTGACATCACCCTTGAGCTTTTCGTAGCGCTTGGTGCCGCCCGCGAACAGCAGCTTGCCGTCGGCCAGGTGGATGTGCCCGGTGCAGAAGAGGTCGTTCGGGGTGTGGATCTTCTTGAACGAGTTCCTGACCGGGTCCCACAGCACACTGGTGAAGCGCTTGGCGTCAAAGTTCTTGACGTTGTTCCCGGAGCCGGCCACCAGCAGGACCTTGCCGGTGCGGAGCAGGGCCGCGTGAATGGTGTTCTGGCGGAATTCCGGCGGGACGTCGAGGACGTCCCAGTGCCCGTTCTCCGCCTTGTACGCGTCCCGGTTGATCGCGTAGTCGTGGTAGACCCGCTCAGCGAATCCGGTGGCCGCCGGCGCGTTGAACGCGGCGAGGACCAGCACCGCGCCGATGCCGAGCCAGGTCTTGCGCTCCTTGAAGCGAGTGCGGCGCCGGGCCATCAGCTGCCTCCACGGCGGGGTGGGTGGTCGAGGACGTACGAGGACTACCGCGGCCGCCCCGGCCCCGTACCGCGACACGCGTGTTTGCACTGTGCAAAATGCCCCGATCCGAGTAATCCGCCAGAGATCACACTGTTGTCCTGATAGCTGCTTTTTGCGGTCTCTCGTGCGGCCGTAGCGTGCTCTCGCTGATTCCCCGTAGGCGTGTCGCGCGGAGGCACCGGGCCGGCGCGGCCGCGTCTGATGAACGAGAGGGTCCGATGGCGAACGAGCTGAAGTACGGCGACCGCATCCACCTGCAGAACGGTTACCAGAACGGCCAGGGCGGCTATCTCGACAGCAATGGCAACGCCGGTTACGCCGGAGCCAAGTACGGGGTCTCCACGGCGGATTCCCCCAACCGCGCCAAGGGCACCGGCACCTGGGAGATCCTGTCCGCCTCGGGCAAGGCCAGCGGCCAGCCGGTGCGCAGCGGCGACCTGATCTACCTGCGCAACCTCTACGGCGGCGACGGCGGCTACCTCGACACCAACAGTGCCGCCACCGACGGACAGCAGCAGGCCGGTGCGCGCTGGGACGTGACCACCTCGCAGGCCAAGGACCGCGCCACGGGCACCGGGCGGTGGCGTATCTTCGCCCAGACCTCCTCGCCGGCCGACCAGCAGGTCCGCTTCGGCGACACCGTCCTGCTGTGGAACACCTACGGGGACCACGGCGGCTTCCTGGAGACCAACGGCGCGGGCCCGGCCGAAGGCAAGTACGACGTCTGCGTCAACGCCTACTACAACCGCACCGGCAACGTGGCCGACTGGAAGATCCAGGCCGCCCGGACCTGACCGCCCGGCCGCCGCACACGGCACACGGCATCGGCGCCGCCCACGACCCGTACGCGTGGGCGGCGCCTCGTTGGTGCCTCGCCCACCCCTCCCGGTCGTCACGGCAGCCACACAAGTGCTTCACCACAGCCACACCGCTGTTTTCACGAACACCTCTGTTCGCAGAACACCCGCACCGCTAGCTTGAACGTCGCACGGGGGCGGAACTGCCGTTCCTCGTACGGCGATTGAGACGAGGTGCAGATGAGAAAGGCACGGACGTTACTGGCATTGTGCGTGGCGCTGCCCGCCCTGGGGCTGAGCGCGCCGCAGGCCGTCGCGGCCCCGGCACAGGGGCCGGCGCAGCAGCAGGCGGGGGCCCCGGCCGACTGCCCGGAGACCATGATCTTCGAGGTCGGCGGCCACCTCGACGGTGATGCCACGGTGTATGACGCCAGCAACGCCACGCTGCCCGCCGGCGTGGCGTTCACGAAGATCCACTACTCGGCGTCCATCGCCCCGTACCCCGGCGACACCAAGACACTGGACGACTCGGTGGCCGAGGGCATCGCCAAGCTCGACGCGGCGGTCAAGGAGTTCCACGGCACGTGCGCCGACAGCCACCTCACCATTGCCGGGTACTCGCAAGGCGCCATCGTCGCGGGCGATGAGCTGGCCGCACTCTCCGAGAGCGACGCCGTACCGCACGACCGGATCAACGGCGTGCTCTACGGCGACCCCCGGCGGCCCGGCGCGGACGGCGGCCCCGGCGGCATCGAGACCAACCTGCCGACCATCCTGCCGGGCATGACGATGAAGGGGCCGCGCGGCTTCGGCGACCTGACCGTCAAGGAGATCTGCAACACCAACGACGGCATCTGCTACTCCGAGAACGTCATCAAGAACCCGGCCTGCTTCGCCAACGGGGTGGCCGGCTACTTCACCGGTGACCACGGCTACGACATCAACCCGTACGCCGTCTCGGGCGGTGGCGACCAGCTCAACCGCCAGGCGCCCAAGGTTCCGCTCTGCGGCGCGGGACAGCCGGTCCGCGGCCCGGCCGAGGTGTCCGACGCACCGTCAAGCGACGCTCCGTCAAAGGGGGAAGCGACGTCGGCGTCGCAGCGGGCGGCCGGGTACCGCGCGCTGATCGCGCCGCTGCTGCCCGCTCCCGTACGCGGTCAGCTGGCGCACTTCCCCTGGCTGCCGTAACGGGCCCAACGGGTCAGCGGGACCGGCAGGCGGCTTCGGCGTGACCGGTCGGTGGCACCGGCGTGACCGGCCGGCGGCACCGGCCCTCAGCCGAGGAGGCGGGCCGCGAGGCGGACGAGGGGATCTTCCAGCGCGCACAGGCCGTCCAGGTCGTCCGCGACCAGGCGCGCCGTGACCAGCTGTGCGGCGGCCGCGACCAGCGCCTCGCAGTGGAAGCGCCGCTCGTCCGCACCGGAACCTGAAGGCGCGTCAACGCCTGGCTGCTGCTCCTCCTCCGCCGTCCGGAAGATCTCGGCGATGGCGTCGGCGAACCGCCGCTGCCACTCCATACGGCGGTCCATCGCCGCGGGTCCGGCCGCGTACACCTCGACGAGGAACAGCCGCGCGAAGGCGGAGTGCTCCGCGAGCGTGCGGAGGTAGAGGTGCACCAGCCGGCGGAAGACGTCCGCCGGGGCGGCCGGCCGGCCCTCCTCGGGGGAGCCGGCCGGCCGCCAGGCTTCTTCCAGCAGGCCCGCCAGCTGCTCGGTGGCGGCGTCCAGGGCCTGCACGAAGCAGTCCTCCTTGGACCGGAACTGCTGGTAGAACGTCTCCCGTGACACCCCGGCACGCCGGATGACCTCCGCGACCGACGTCCGCGCGTAGCCCAGGTCCCTCATCGCCTCCGCCGTGGCGGTCAGCATGCGCATCCGCTGCGACGCCACCACCTCCGCACGGCTGAGGCCGTGCCGCCCACGGGGCAGCGGCACCTGCCGTCGTTCCAACGCCATTCCCTCCTCATCTGTGTCAACTCGATACTCAGGGCACACCGTTCGCTTACAGTCCTGGGTAACCGGTGACGGGCGAACGGCAAAGGGGCTGGTCGTGATCGAGTTGGCCAATGTGATCAGGAATCTACGGCAGGAACTGGAGCAGGCGGTCACCGCGGCGGAAGGCGAACAGCTCCGCTTCGCACTGGGTCCGATCGAGCTGGAGATGTCGGTCGCGCTGGAGCGCACGGGACACGCGGGGGCCAAAGTGCGGTTCTGGGTGGTGGAGTCCGGCGCGGAGGCCACGCGGGGCACGGTCTCGACCCAGCACATCAAACTCACGCTGCAGCCGACCCTGAGGGGATCGGACGACTCACCGTACGTCGGCGCGCTGGCCGAGGCCGACGAGCAGTGAACCAGGCCGTGACCTGGGCCGCGCAGCCGGCGGGGCTCGACCCCGGCCGGGCGGTCCAGATCCTCACCACACGCCGTACGGGCGCGGGCCGGCGCGGCTCCGGGTACCGCGTGACCGCCGACGTGGTGCTCACGGCCGCCCATGTGGTGGGTGACGCGGTCTCGGTGCAGGTGCGGTTCGTCACCGCGGACGGCGGCGTACGGGAGACGGCCGGCGAGCCGGTCTGGGCCAACCCCGCGGCGGACGTGGCGCTCCTCAGGATCGCGGGCGGACCCGGCGCCGGCGGTCCGTACGCCACCGAGGTGTCACCGGTGCGGTTCGCCCGCGTCACGCGTGCGGTGGACTGCGAAGCACTCGGCTTCCCGCGGTTCCGGCTGCGCCGTGGCGTCGCATCGCCCGGCAGCGACGTCCTCACCTCCTACCGGGACACCCACCACGCACTCGGTCTGGCCGACCCGCTGTCGTCCCTGCGCCGGGGCACCCTGGAGATCGCCAGGCTGCAGGCCCCGGCGCGCGACCCCGACCCGCAACGCTCGCCGTGGGAGGGCATGTCGGGGGCCGCCGTGTGGAGCGGCGGCTGCCTGATCGGCATCATCACCGAGGATCAGCCCTCCGACGGACTCGGCGCGCTCACGGCCAGCCCCGTGCACCTCTGGTACACATCCCTGCCGCCGGAGGCGGTCGACGAGCTGGCCGGGCTGACCGGCCTGCCGCCCACCCCCGGCGGTCTCGACGCACTGCCGCGTACCGCACCGCCCGCGCAGCGCCCCGTCGGCCTGCCGGAGCTGCCGGGCGCCGCCGGGAAACCGCAACTCCACAAGGCAGCCGCGCTGTTCGTCGAAGCGGTGCACCGCCAGTGGGACGACGAGGAGCGGCGCCGCAGGGTGCACGACCCGCTCCCGCTCGGCGTGCGCTACCGCCTCACCAGCAGGCCGGTGTCCGACCAGTGGGCCAACATCCGCAACGCACCGCCCGGCACGGACCCCGGCCCCCTCCCGCTGGCCGGCTGGCTCGGCGGGATCGTGCCCAAGTACCGCTCCATCCCGTCCGGCCGGCTGGTGGTGCTCGGCGCGGCCGGCTCCGGCAAGACGATCCTGACCCTCCGCTTCGTCCTCGACTGGCTGGAGAAGGGCGTACCCGGCCGCATACCGGTGATCTTCGGCCTCGGTTCATGGGACCCGACGACCACCTCGCTCCGCGACTGGATGTGCGGACAGCTGGTACGCGACCACCCCGGCCTCGCGGCCCCTGACCCGGAAGCGCCCGGCCGCAACCTGGCCCGCGCACTGATCGACGCCGACTGGCTCCTCCCCGTCCTCGACGGGTTCGACGAGATCGCGGTGGGCCTGCAGGGCACGGCGCTCATCTCCCTCAACCGGACGAAGCTGCCGTACCTGCTCACCAGCCGCCCCGAGGAGTACGCCCGTGCCGTGAACGGCTCCGACGGTCCGGCCGGGACCGGTGAGTACACCGGCTCCGACGTGCTCACCGGTGCCGCCGTCGTGGAGCTGGACGACCTCAGCCTGAGCGCCGTGGGGGACTACCTGTCCCGCGCCAGCAGGCCGGGGCAGGGCGGCGGCCTGGACAGCACGGTGTGGGGGCCCGTGATGGCCGAGCTGCGCGCACGCCCGCGGAGCCGCGGCGCCGACCACCTCGCCGAGGTGTTCACCACCCCGCTGATGGTGGCCATGGCACGCACCATCTACAGCGACACCGCCGGCCGCGACCCGTCGAAGCTGCTGGACACGGCCCGCTTCGCGGACGCCGATGCCCTGCGGAAACACCTGCTGACCGCCTTCACGCCCGCCGCGTACGACGTCCTGCCCGAGGACACCACCGGCGTCCCCGACGACCCCCGCCGACGCCAGTGGGACCCCGAGCGCGCCCAGCACTGGCTCGGCTACCTCGCCACCCACCTCGTCCAACGCAACACGCACAACCTGGCCTGGTGGCAGCTGGGTACCACCATGAGCCGTGCCGCCCGCATCCTCATGGTCGCCTTCCTCGCCGGACTGTCCTTCGGACTGCCGACCGCGATCGGCAATCTGCCCGTCGACCTGATCGCGACGCCGTACGGACTCGGATTCGCGGTCCAACGCGGGCTCGTCGTCGGGCTCCTGCACGGGCTCGTGGCCGGTGTCGGCTTCGGCATCCTGTACGCGGTGGTCTCCCGTGGCGAGGCGGAGCCCTCGCGCGTCCGCGTGAAGATCTTCAGCAGGACGCGGGAGCAGCGCGGGAGCTTCCTTCCGCGCTTCAAGGTCGGAGTCGCGTTCGGCACCCCGGCCGCGCTCGCGCTGGTACTCGTGGACCGGGGCGTGGTCGAGCCGATCGGGCTGGGGGACGGGCTCGACGGCGGACTCGCGGGCGCGGTCCTGTTCGTTCCCATGGTCGGGCTCGGGATCGGGCTGGTGCTGGGAATCATGGCCTGGCTGGAAGTGCCGAGCAAGATCACCCACACCGTCAGTCCCGTCGTCCTGCTCGACGAGAACCGCAGGAACGTGTTCGTCCAGATGCTGGTGTCCGGGCTCGTGTTCGGAGTCCCGTCCGCGATCGGCATCGGGCTCATGGACGATCCCGTGCCCGGACTGATGGACGGCCCCGTGGTGGGGCTCCTGGCCGGTCTGGTGTTCGCCGTCGAGGCGGCGTTCGGCGGCGGCTTCGGATACGGGCTGAGCTTCACCGCGTGGGGTCAGTGGGTGGCACTGTCGCGCATCTGGCTGCCGCTGACCGGCCGGCTGCCCTGGGCGCTGATCGCCTTCCTGGACGACGCCTGCGAGCGAGGCATCCTGCGCCGGGCCGGTGCGGTCTACCAGTTCCGCCACGCCGAACTCCGCGACCACCTGGCACAGAACTGCTCGGCGGCACCGAACGCGGGGGGAGGCCCCAACGCCCCAGCCAAATCAACCGTGTTGACGCGTGCCTCCCGCCCCGCCCGCTCCAGTGATGAAGCTGGGCCAGAACAGTGACAAACCCCGGACACCCCGGCTGCATCCTGTTTCACAAGCCCACAAGAGCAACGGGGGAGGTCGGATGATGACGGACAAGCGCATGCACCACCGGCGCGGGACGAACCGTACGGCTCCGCACGGACGCGTGGCCCGTAGAGCCGCGGGGGTGGCGACCGTTGCGGGCGTGGCGGCGGCCGCCGGGGGACTGGTGGCAGGGCCGGGAGCGGGCTCGGCCGCCGCGGCCCCGGTGTCCCGCACGCTGAACTACACCTGCTCGGTACAGGCCGTCAGCCAGCGGGCCGCGGTCACCATCGACGCGGACGTCTCCCGGTCGGCCGTGGTCGGCAAGCCCACCCGGCGCTTCGCCATCCATGCGACGTCCCAGGTCAGTGACGCCGGAACGACCGGCCTGAACTGGATCGGCGTCAAGACCGTCGAAGGCACGGTGGACGCGGACGTGCGGGTGACCGCGGGTCAGGACGGCGCTCGTCTCACCGTGCCGTTCACTGTGCCCAGGACCCGTGTGCCGGAGTCCGGCCCGTTCGACGTCAAGGGCACCGGCACCGCGCCGTCGCGTACCTTCCACCACCCGGGAAAGGCGGAGATCAGCGTGGGCGACCTCGTGCTGCACGTCGTGCCGAGGGACGCGAACGGCAAGGTGAACCCGGGCCGTACCGACGTACCGTGCACACTCGACCCCGGGCAGAACCCGGTACTGGCCTCCTTCGACATCACCCGCGCGGGCACACCGTCCGGCTCAGAGCCCTCCGGGGACAACGGTGGAAGCACCGGCGGGAGCGGCGGGAAGGCTCCCGCCGGCACCGCTGACCCGGGCGCCGGCGCCGCGAAGGGCGGCGGACATGCCGAGGACGGCAAGGCCCGCCCGGCGGCGTCCGGCCCCACAGGCTCCGCGCACGATGCGGACTCCGCCCACGGTGCGAAGGGCTCGGCGCACCGAGGTGACAACGGGGCGGAGAGCAACGGAACGGCGGACGGCTCCACCAGCCACTCCGGTGACCCTTCCGCCGGTCCGTCCGTCAGCACCGCGACGACCGCTGATCAGGACACGAAGACACCGCTCCTGCTGGCCGCCGGTGCCGCCGTCGCGGGCCTCGCCCTCCTCATCGCCGCCGCCGTCCGCACCCGCTCGCGCGCAAGGTGACGGCGCTTCAGGTGAGAGGGCCTCAGGGGCCCCGGTCCGGGCCACACTGGGGTCCGGACCGACCGCTCAGCGCAGTGGGTCGTACGGCGACAGGTCGATGCCCGGAGCCGCTCGGCGGGCCAGCCGTGCCGCGACCGCGCCCGCGTAGGGGCCCATCGTCAGCCCTGACGCGCCCAGCCCGTTGACCACGATCAGCCCGGCCACCTGGGGAACCGTGCCGAGCATGGGCCGGATGTCGGGGCCCACCGGGCGGAAGCCGATGCGGGTCTCCACATGCGTGGCGTCGGCCAGCCCCGGGGCCACCGACAGCGCTTCACGCAGTACCTCCGCCATGCCGGCCGCGGTCACCCGGTGGTCGAAGCCGGTACCGTCCTCACGGGTCGCGCCCACCACGACGCGCGAGTCGTCGAAGGCCAGGAGGTAGTGGCGCGAACGCGGCAGTACGACGGGCCAGTCGGCGGTGTCCACGCCCGGCAGCCGCAGATGCATGATCTGGCCGCGCTGCGGTGCGATGCGTACCCGGACGCCGAGCGGTTCGAGCAGCCGCGGCGACCAGGCACCGGCCGCCGCGATCACGGCGTCGGCCGCGAGGAACTCCCCGTCGACCCGCACACCGCTGACCGTGTCCTCGGCGACGATCGCGGCCGCACCACTGACGATCCGGGCGCCCCGCCGGGCCGCAGCGCGGAGCATCGCGTCGCGGACCAGGCGGCCGTCCAGCCGCGCGGCACCGGGGATGTGGACCGCCGGGCCGTCGTGGCCGAGGGGCGGGAAGAGCGCGCGGGCCCGTTCCGCACCGATCAGCTCCACCTCGCCGGCCATCGGGGACTCCGCTGCACGTGCTGCCACGCGCCGCAGCGCGTCGTCGGCCTCGGCCTCGGTGACCAGCCGCAGTGAGCCGACCCGCCGGTAGCCGAACTCGGTCTCCCCGTCGGCGGCCAGCGCGGCCAGCAGCTCCGGGTAGTGTTCCGCGCCGGCGACCGCGAACCGGTACCAGTCCGGGTCGTCCACCTGGGACGACCACGGGCAGATGATGCCCGCGCCGGCCGATGTCGCGCGGCCCTCGGCGCACGAGTCCACCAGGACCACGTCCACCCCGGCCCGCGTCAGTTCGTAACCGGCTGCCGCACCGACGATACCGCTGCCGACGACCACCACTCGCATGCCTCGCTCCTTCTGTTTCGACTTCGACGGACTTCCGCTCACCGCACACCGCCCATGTGCCGCTGCACCCAGGGCGAGAGCAGGTGCATGACAACGCCGGTCGCCATCACCGCGGCGCCGACCCCGGCGAAGTAGCCGACCTCGGTCTCCGGGCGGTACAGCTGCACCAACTGCGCGTTGATGCCGCCCGCCGCCGCTGAGGCCAGGAACCACAAGCTCATCATCTGGGCGAGGAAGGCACGCGGCGCGAGCTTGGTGGTGGCCGAGAGCCCCACCGGCGACAGACACATCGACCCGCAGATCACCACGAAGTAGCTCGCCACGAGCCACCACGGACTGGCCTTCGCCGTCACGCCGTGCAGCAGGCCGGGCCCGGCCATCAGCACGAACGAGGCCCCGCCGAGCAGCAGTCCGGTGGCGAACTTGCGCGGTGTGGTGGGCTGCCGGTCACCCCACCTGATCCACAGCCAGGCGAAGGCCGGGGCCAGGACGAGCGTGGCGATCGGGTTCAGCGACTGGAACCACGAGGACGGCACGGCATGGCCGAAGACCTCCAGGTCGGTCCGGGTGTCGGCGAACTGCGCGAGCACCGAGCCGGTCTGCTCGTTGACCACCCAATAACACACCGCGCCGATGAACAGCGGAACGTAGGCGAGCAGCCGGGACCGCTCCACGGCATCGGTGTGCGGGCTGCGCACCATCATGACCACGTACGACGCCGGCAGCAGCACCGCGAGCACCGACACGGCGTTGATCAGCACCCGTACGGTCAGGTTTCCGGTGACGCCGAGGAGCACGACCACCACCGCCAGTACCGCGGCACCGGTGGCGGCGCGTACCGCAGCGCGGCGCCGTTCCCCGGGGAGGAGCGGATGCGTCGGCGACTCCCCGGCCCGGCCCAGCCGGGCCCGCCCCCGGACGTACACCACCAGCCCCGCGGCCATGCCGACGGCCGCGAGACCGAAGCCGAGGTGGTAGTCGACCTGCTGGCCGAGGGTGCCCACCAGGTACGGAGCGATGAAGGCTCCGAGGTTGATGCCCATGTAGAAGAGGGAGAACCCGGCGTCGCGGCGGGTGTCGGCCGCCGAGTACAACTCGCCCACCAGACTGGACACGTTGGGCTTCAGGAGCCCGGTGCCGGCCACGATGAGCAGCATCGACACCAGCAGTGCGGGCAGCCCGCCGGGCACCGCCAGCGCCAGGTGACCGCACATGATCAGGACGCCGCCCAGCAGGACCGCGCGGCGCATGCCCAGCAGCCGGTCGGCCAGCCAGCCGCCCAGGATGCCGGACATGAACACCAGCGCGCCGTAGACCGAGACCAGCGCGGACGAGGTCGGCTTGTCCAGCCCGAGGCCGCCGTCGGAGGTCCGGTCGTAGAGGTAGTACAACAGGATCGCGGACATCCCGTAGTACGAGAAGCGCTCCCACATCTCCAGGAAGAACAGCGTGGCCAGGGCGCGGGGCTGGCCGAAGAAACCGCGGTCGCCTGCTCGGCCGCGGCCGCTCGGTGGGTGCTCTCTCTTCGGGACGTCCTTCGTCGGTTCGCTCATGGCCGCCTCTCCGTGAGTGGCGTGCACCGGCAACAGGTGGAACGCGGTCAGCAGAGCGTGCCGTCGGGTCGCCGCAGCAGCGGGCGGTCGACCGTCCAGAGCACCTCCGCTGTGTCGGTGCCGCGGTTGTGAATGGCGTGCGGAATCCGGGACTTGAAGTGGATCGAGTCGCCCGCGGTGAGCACGGCCGTCTCGTCCGGCAGCAGGAACGTCAGCTCACCCCGCAGCACGTAGCAGAACTCCTCGCCGTCGTGCTGCGTGACCGGTGACGGCTCGGCGGTCGGCCGCACCGTCGTGGCCAGTACTTCGATGCCCTGGTCCGGCAGGTCAGCGGTCAGCACGCGGTGCGTACGCTCGCCCATCGCCACCGTCGTGGCGTGCGGGTCGTCGTGCCGGGTGACCGCGTACTCGTGCCGGCTCCGCCGCCCGGCCGCGCCCAGCAGTTCGACGGCGTCCACCTCCAGCGCGTTGGCCAGCGCGAAGAGCGAGGTCAGCGAGATCGCGTTGATGCCGCGCTCGGCCAGCGAGAGGAAACCGGCGGAGAGCCCACAGCGTTCCGCCAGGTCCCGCAGTGTCAGGCCGCGTTCGGTACGCATGCGCTTGATCTCGGCCCCCACCTGCTGGGCCGGATCGTCGGCGGCCGGTTCTTCCGGCTGAGCGCTGTCGGCCACGGTTCCTGCCCCTCTCTCGGGTACCGGAATTAAGTCATGCCAAACAGAGGTCGTCAATACTTAACGACCGTCGACACTGAACGATCGTCAAAGCCGACCGGTTGTCGGTACTGAACGGCTGTCGGTACTGAACGAGCGGAGCCCCGGCCGATCGTCGGATCGGCCGGGGCTCCGCTTGCCGGGGCGTGGGTGTCAGGCGCCGGCCGGGAGCGGCGCCGCCGGGTCGAGCAGGCCGGTCTCCCGCAGGTCCTGCCAGAAGGCCGCGGGGATCTCCTCGCCGAGGGCGCCGAGGTCCTCGGCGATGCGGGAGGGCCGGGAGGCACCGGGAATCGCGGCGGCGGTCACCGGGTGCGCGAGCGCGAACTGCAGGGCCGCGGCCTTGATGGACACACCGTGCCGGTCGGTCAGCTCCCGGATGCGCCGCACGGTCTCCACGATGTGCGCCGGGGCCTCCTGGTACTCGAAGTGGGTACCGCCGGCCAGGACACCGGAGCTGTACGGGCCGCCGACGACCATGTCGACGCCCTGCTCCTGCGCTGCGGGCAGCAGCCGCTGCAGCGCCTGGCGGTGGTCGAGGAGGGTGTAGCGGCCGGCGAGGAGGAATCCGTCGGGGCGGGGTTCGTCCAGGGACAGGGTGAGCTCGATGGGCTCGACGCGGTTGACGCCCAGGCCCCAGGCCCTGATGACGCCCTGGTCGCGCAGGTCGTCCAGGACCCGGAAGGCGCCGGTGCGGGCGGTCTCGAACTGGGCGAGCCAGCGGTCGCCGTGGAAGTCCTGGGCGACGTCGTGCACCCAGACGATGTCCAGCCGGTCGGTGTTCAGCCGCTCGAGGCTGTCCTCGATGGAGCGCTTGGTGGCGTCGGCGCTGTAGTCGTCCGTCACCTTGTTGGGACGGCCGTGCTCGAAGAGGCCGCCCTTCTCGCCCAGGTCGCGGGTGGCGGGGTCCTCCACCTCGTCGTGGATGATCCGGCCGACCTTCGTGGACAGGACGAAGGAGTCACGCGGATGCCGGGACAGCATCTCGCCGAGCCGCATCTCGGCCAGGCCCGCGCCGTAGATCGGGGCGGTGTCGTAGTACCGGATGCCCTGGTCCCAGGCGGCCTGCAGGGTGGCCTGCGCCTCGTCCTCGGGGATGGCGCGGAACATGTTGCCCATCGGGGCGGTACCGAAGCCCAGCGAACCGGGCAGCAGGTGGGTGAGGCTCATCAGTCGTTCTCTTTCGTACGTGTGGGGGGCCGTCGTGCGGGGTGCCGTGGCCGACGGCGGGATCAGGTGGCGGGCCGAGGCGCCGGGATCACGGCAGGATCGAGTCGACGTAACCGCCGTCGACGCGTACGGCGCCGCCGGTCGTGGCGGAGGCGTACGGCGAGGCGAGGTAGACGACCAGGTTGGCGATCTCCTCGGGCTCGATGAGGCGCTGCAGCAGCGACTGCGGGCGGTACTTGACCATGAACTCGCGCTGCGCCTCGTCCCAGGGCAGCTCGTCGCCGACCAGCTCGCGGACGAATCCCTCGACGCCGCCGGTGTGGGTCGGCCCGGCGATGACGGAGTTGACGGTGACGCCGGTGCCGGCGGCATCCTTGGCGAACCCACGGCTCACGGCCAGCAGCGAGGTCTTCGTCATGCCGTAGTGGATCATCTCGGCGGGGATCACCACGGCCGAGTCGCTGGCGATGTTGAGGACGCGGCCCCAGCCCCGCTCCTTCATCCCGGGCAGGTAGGCGCGGATGAGCCGGACGGCGGAGAGGACGTTGACCTCGAAGTAGCGGCGCCACTCGGCGTCGCCGATCTCCAGTGGATCGGCGGAGCCGAAGACGCCGAGGTTGTTGACCAGGATGTCGACCGAGGGCACGGCCTCCAGTACGGCCGCGGCGCCCTCCTCCGTCGCCAGGTCGCCCACGGCGCCGGAGACGTCGTCGCTGCCGGTGTCGGCGCGTACGGTGCGGACGGCGTCCGCGACGCGCTCCGCGCCGCGGCCGTTGACGACGACGCGCGCTCCCGCGCGGGCCAGGCCGGTGGCGATGGCGAGGCCGATGCCCTGGGTGGAGCCGGTGACCAGGGCGGTGCGGCCGGAGAGGTCGATCTGCATGGTGGGTTCCTCTCGTCGAGGCTGTGGGGCGTTCGGAGGCGTCCGGGGGCGGTCAGTTGAGCGTGTCGGGGTCCGGGCCGGTGCGCAGCCCGCGGTCCAGGCCCGCGAGCGCCGCCATGTCGGCGTCGGTCAGCTCGAAGCCGAAGACGTCGAGGTTCTGCCGGATGCGGGCCGGGGTGACGGACTTCGGGATCACGACGTTGCCGGTCTGCAGGTGCCAGCGCAGTACGGCCTGCGCCGGGGTGACGCCGTGCGCCTCGGCGGTCCGTACGACCGCCTCGTCGCCGAGGACGGCACCCTGGGCCAGGGGGCTCCAGGCCTCGGTCGCGATGCCGTGCTCGGCGTGGAAGGCACGCAGCTCGGCCTGCTGGAGGCCGGGGTGCAGCTCCACCTGGTTGACCGCCGGGGTGATGCCGGTGTGCTCCATGAGCCGCTGCAGGTGCGGGATCTGGAAGTTGGAGACGCCGATGGCGCGGGTCCGCCCGTCGGCGAGGATCTTCTCCAGCGCCTTGTAGGTCTCCACGTACAGGTCACGGGCCGGGGTGGGCCAGTGGATGAGGTAGAGGTCGACGTGGTCGAGGCCGAGCTTCTCCAGGGAGGCGTCGAACGCGGCCAGGGTGCGGTCGTAACCCTGGTCCTCGTTCCACAGCTTGGTCGTGACGAACAGCTCCTCGCGGGCGAGGCCGGAGGCGGCGATGGCCTTGCCGACGCCGCGCTCGTTGCCGTAGATCGCGGCCGTGTCGATGCTGCGGTAACCGGCCTCCAAGGCGCTGGTGACCGCGGCGGTGGTCTCCTCGTCGGGGACCTGGAAGACGCCGAAGCCCAGCTGGGGCATGGTCACACCGTTGTTGAGCGGCACGTTCGGCACGTTCGACACGTTCGGTACGGAAGTCATCGGGGGTCCTTTCGGTGGTGCTGTTGTTGTTGTTGCTGTTGCTGTTGCTGCGCGAGGGAGGGCGGGGGAGTGGGCGGCGGGCCGGTGTGCGGCTCCGCGGCCCGCCGAGGGGCGGAGCTGGTCAGAGCGCCTGGAGGGCGGCCTGCGCGAAGCCGTGGTCCTGCTCGGGGGCGCCGCCGCCGAGGCCGAGGGCGCCGATGAGCCGGCCGTCGCGGTGGACCGGCACACCGCCGGCGATGAACAGCAGGGGCTTGTCCAGCGCGGTGGGCAGGGAGTGGAACGGGCCGTCCGGCTTCACCAGGTCGGCCAGGTCGGCCGTCGGCGCGTTGAGCTGCAGCGCGGTGTACGCCTTCGCCGTGCTGGTCTCACCGGAGATGAGGACGGCGCGCTCGTCGCGGCGGAAGGCCAGCAGGTGCCCGCCGGCGTCGAGGACGGTGATGCTGACGGGGACGCCCGCCTCGTCGGCGGCGCGGCGCGCGGCGTTGACGAGGGTCTCGGCGTCGGCGGTGGTCAGCGGGGTGACGGTGGTGGTGCTCATGGGGACTTTCCTTGCGTGGTGGGGTGGGAGCCCGCGGGGGCCGGGGGAGGGTGCCGCACGTACGGCGGTCAGGAGCGGGCGGCTTCCGCCGCGGCGGGAGTGGTGCCGGGGTCGGCGGCCGCCGCGAGGTCGGGGCGCGCCGGGCCGGAGCCGACGCGGGTACGGGCGGAGCCGGGCTTCGTCGCGGCCGGACCGAGGTCCGCCGGTGCGGAAGCCCCGGCGGTACGGGCGGGCCGCAGTTCGAGCCGGTGGGAGATGACGGCCAGCACCAGGGCGGCGGCGGCCAGGACGGCACCGACGGCGTTGGGCGCGGTGTAGCCGAGCCCGGCGGAGATCACCAGGCCGCCGAGCCAGGCGGACAGCGCGTTGCCCAGGTTGAAGGCGCCGATGTTGGCCGCCGAGGCCAGCGTCGGGGCACCGTGTGCGTGGTCCAGTACGCGCTTCTGCAGCGGCGGGACGGTGGCGAAGCCGAGCGCGCCGATGAGGAAGACGGCCACGACGGACGCGGCCTTGCCCGAGGCCAGGAAGGTGAACAGCAGCAGGACCAGCGCCAGGCCGCCCAGCGCGGTGTAGAGCATCGGCATGAGCTTGCGGTCGGCGAACCGGCCGCCGATGAGGTTGCCCGCCACCATGCCCAGCCCGAAGATCACCATCAGCCAGGTGACGGAGGACTCGGCGAAGCCGCTGACCTCGGTCATCATCGGCGCGATGTAGGTGATCGCGGCGAACACACCACCGAAGCCGAGGACCGTCATGGCCATGGCCAGGACGACCTGCGTGTTCTTGAAGGCGGCGACCTCGTGCCGCAGCTGCACGCCGGCCGGCTTGGGGACGTCCGGCACGAGCTTGGCGACGCCGGCCAGGCCCAGTACGCCGAGGGCGGCGACGATGAAGAAGGTCACGCGCCAGCCGGCGCTCTGACCCACGAACGTGCCCAGGGGCACGCCGACGACGTTGGCCACGGTGAGGCCGGTGAACATCATGGAGATGGCGCCGGCCTTCTTCTCCGGCGCCACCAGTTCGGCGGCGACGACGGAGCCGATGCCGAAGAAGGCGCCGTGGGCCAGCGAGGCCACCACGCGGCCGATCAGCATGACGGCGAACACCGGGGCGACGGCGGAGATGACGTTGCCGAGGATGAACAGGCCCATGAGCAGCATGAGCATGTTCTTGCGGGAGATCTTCGTGCCGAGGACGGTCATGATCGGAGCGCCGATCATGACGCCGAGGGCGTAGCCGGTGACCAGGAAGCCGGCCGTCGGGACGGACACACCGAGGTCCGCGCCGACCTGGGGCAGCAGCCCCATGATCACGAATTCCGTGGTGCCGATTCCGAAGGCCCCTATGGCCAGGGCCAGCAGTGCGAGCGGCATGACGAGGGTCCTTTGAGGTGCGGAACCGTACGGGCAGAGCCGCACGGAGCGAAGTTGCGCCAGCGCCTTACGGGCAAGAGCGCCTTACAAGCGTCGACAATAATTGCACGCGCGGGCTAATGGCAAATGCGGGTATAGTGAAGTGCGTGATACCGGGGCGGGCCGCCCGTCGGCGCCTCCGCTCGCACGACCCGAATGAGGGAGCTGCTCATGACCGCCACCGACCCGGCGATGACCGCACTGGCGCACAGCTGGTCGGCCCTCTCACTGCTCCACGGACGCATCGAGAGCCAGGTCGAACGTGCGCTGCAGGCCGCGCACAAGCTGAGCGCGCGCGAGTACTCGCTGCTGGACGTGCTGAGTCGCCAGCACGACGGCGAGGGCGGCCACCTGCAGATGCGGCAGGTCGCCGACGCCGTCGTCCTCAGTCAGAGCGCCACCACGCGGCTGGTGACCCGGCTGGAGGACCGCGGCCTGCTCTCGCGCTACCTGTGCCCCACCGACCGCCGCGGCATCTACACCAACGTCACCGACGCCGGCCTGCGCCTCCTGGAAGAGGCCCGTCCCACTCACAACACGGCCCTGCGCGAGGCCCTGGACCAGGCCGCCGCCGATCCGGTGCTCGCGCCCCTGGTCGAGGCGGTCGAGCAGCTGCAGGGGGCTGCCCGCCAGGCGTGACGTGCGGGCATGCGGAACGGCGCCCGCGGCGGGGCGCACCCTGACGTACGGGTGCGCCGGGCCGGGCGGGCGCCGGGGAAAACGTCGCGTTGCCGTCCTCAGACGAAGAACGCGTTCATGCCGGTGACGTCGGACAGATAGGTCTCGATGCCGGCGATCCTGCCGTCGCGCAGCCGGCAGACCGTGGACAGGTGCTCGTCCAGCCGGAGCTCGCCGCGACGGGCCGTGTTGTGCAGGGAAAGGGCCATGTTCTCGCGGCTGACCAGGATGTGCAGCAGCTCGAAGCGCAGCCCGTAGGACGCGATCTTCTTCGCCCGCTCCACGATCGCGTCGGCGCCCACCGCCGTACCGGAGATGGTGTTGTCGCCGGGGAGCGTCCACGTGGCGTCGTCCGTGAGCAGCGTCCGGATGCCGTCCCAGTCACCTGCGGTGAGGTAACCGTGGAACTCCTTGCCGAGCTGGTGGGCGGCTTCGTACTGGGACATGGGAACCTCCATGAGAGCCCTAAAAGCATTGGTCTGTGCTTTAAGCAACTTAGGCGGAGCGATCGCTAAAGCGCAACTCTTTGCTTTAAGGTGGAGGAATGCCCGCCAAAAGCAAAGACAGCCGGCCCGGCGGCCGCAGTGCGCGCGTACGTGCCGCCGTGCACCGGGCGACGGTCGACCTGGTGCAGGAAATCGGCGCCGACAAGGTGACCGTCCCCGCGGTGGCGCGCCGCGCCGGTGTCAACCCCAGTTCCGTCTACCGCCGTTGGGGAACGACGTCCGCCCTCCTGGCGGACGTGGCCGCGCAGCGCAAGGACGAGGCGGCACCGGAACTGCTCGGTGACCTGCGGGCGGACCTGGAGCAGGCGGCGGTGTGGACCCTTACCGATCTGTCCCGCCCCGGCGGCGTGGCGTTCTTCCGCGCCGAAGTGGCACCGGACGTGGACGACCGCCGGGCCGGGCTGCGTGAGTGCCTGGAGCGGGTGAGCGCGCGCTTTCAGGAGCCGCTGGAGGCCGCTGCGCGGCGGGGGGAGGAGACGCCGTCACTGGAGCGGGTGCTGGACCGCGTGGTCGCTCCGCTGTACTTCCGGGTGGTCTTCTCGATCCCGGAGACGGACGAGGGGTACGCGCGGGGGCTCGTCGCCGAACTGTGCGAGCTGGGGAGTGCCGGCGATGGGGGAGACGGCACGCCGCCGAGCCCGGGGCAGCCTCTCCGCTAGCCGGGGCCACTGGCGCCGGCCGAGTGGATCAGTTGGTGCTGCCGGGCGGTTCGGCCGGCAGCACTGTGGGTTCAGCTGAGTTTTCCGCCTGTGGAAAGTCCGCCTCACGCAGCATCGGACTGCTGAGTGTGCTCGGTACCGGAGCGGTCTGTGCGCCGTCCGGTACGTCGGCCGTCCGCCGCGTCGTTGCTGTGCACCAACTCCAGGTGTCGGCCCCGTGCCTGACGGGCCGTCGGTGACTGGCCGAGAAGCCAGTCCTCCAGGCGATCCGTCGTATACAGCAGCACTACCAAGACCGGCAGGAGCGAAATGGCGATAGCGATCACCACGGTCATCTCCCCTCTGTCACCAAAGGATCGGGTTGCCGCCCTGGTGGGGATTACCGGTTGCCGCGCGTGAAGGTTCGGTAACTATTTGCAGGCTTCGGCCACTTTCGTCCGCCGTCGTCCCGCCGCTGTCACTCGCCGAGCGCCTCGGCCATGGCGTCGAGATCGGCGAGCCGGGCCGCCAGGCGGTCCTCCGGGAGAGCGCTGATCACGCGTTCCTCGATGGCGAGCGCACCGCACGGCCGCCCTGCCCGGACGCCGGCCGCTCCCCGTCGCGTGCGGCGGCCGGCACGCGGGCGGCATCGCGTCGACTCGCAGGACGGCCGGTTCGCGCCGCCGCGCCGGGCCCGTGGCGGCGGCATACTGCGGGTGCTCTGCCATCCGGTCCGCTCACGCACCTCCCACGACTGCCCCCGACGGCACGCGACTGGAGGAAGACCATGCCCGGAGCCACCTCTTGCGTCACGCGTCGTACCCTGCTCCGAGCCGCCACGGTGTCCGCGGCGACGGCGGCGGCCGTCCCGGTGCTCGGACCGTCGACGCCGGCCACCCCGGCGCCGCCCCGGCCCCGGCCCGCGGCCGCCCCCGGACGCACCGACCCGCTGTTCCGGGAGCTGGACAAGAAGATCAGGGCGGGCATGGCCGCGTACGGCATCCCCGGAGCGGCGGTGGGCGTGCTGTACCGGGGCACGGAGTACGTCAAGGGGTACGGGGTGACCAACGTCGACTACCCGGTGCCGGTCGACGGCGACACCGTGTTCCGCATCGGCTCCACGACGAAGACGTTCACCGGCACCACCGTGATGCGGCTGGTGGAAGGCGGCCGGCTCGCGCTGGACGCGCCAGTGCGCCGCTACCTGCCGGAATTCCGCACCGCCGAACCGTCCGTGGCATCCCGGGTCACCCTGCGCCAGGTGCTCAACCACACGGCGGGCTGGCTGGGCGACGACTACCAGGACACCGGCGCGGGGGACGACGCGGCAGCGCAGTACGTGGCGGGCATGGTACGCCTCCCTCAACTTTCCCCGCCCGGCGCGGTGTTCGCCTACAACAACGCCGCGGTGGAGCTGGCCGGCCGGGTCGTCGAGAGGGTCACCGGCGGGCCGTACGAGTCGGCGGTGCGCGACCTGCTCATCGACCCGCTGGGGATGACCCACAGCCGGTACTTCGTGAACGAGGTCATCGGGCTGAACGTGGCCGCTTCCCACCGCGTGGCGGACGGCAAGCCGGTGGTCGCCCCGTCGGACTTCGCCCTCCCGCGGAGTCTCGCCGCCGCCGGCGGCCTGATCTCCAGCGCCCGCGACCAGCTGCGCTGGGCCCGCTTCCACCTCGGCGACGGCACCGTACCCGGCAGCCGCACCCGGCTCCTCACCCGCCGGTCCCTCGTGGCGATGCGCGCGCACCCCGGGCCGGGCGGCACGCTGTACGTCGAGATCGACGGCGTGGGCGTCACCTGGATGCTGCGGCCGAGCGCACAGGGCGTCCGCATCGTGCAACACGGCGGGGACACACCCGGCCAGCACTCCGGCTTCCTGCTGGTGCCCGACCGCGGCTTCGCCTTCACCCTGCTCACCAACTCCGAGGGCGGCGCCCGCCTGGTGCTCGACCTCTTCGCCGACGACTGGGCGCTGCGCCGCTTCGCCGGCCTCAGCAACCTTCCGGCCCGCCCGCATGCGCTGTCCCGGCGGGAGCTGGCCCGGTACGAGGGCCGCTACACCCGGCAGGAGGTCGACGAGGCAGGTCAGTTGGTCACCCTCGAACAGGAGGAAGTCTTCGCCGAGAAGGGCGGGCTCGTGGCCACGGTCGAGGCCAAGCCCGTGGGCCGGCTGGCGTTCTACCGTCCCGACCACGCGCTCGCCCTGACTCCGGACGGCGAGGACACCCACACCCGGGTCGACTTCGTGCGCGGCGCGGGCGGACGTGTCGAATGGCTGCGCTCCGGCGGCCGCCTGTCACGCCGCGAGATGGCGGGCAAGTAGCCTCCGGGGCCTGCGCAGGAGGCGCCAACTAGTCCGGCAGTGTGGTCAGTACGTCGCGCAGCCAGGGGACTTGGCCGTCGAAGCGGGGTACGGACTGCGGGCGCACCCAGCGGTATGCGTCGTGCTCCCGGTTCAGCCGCAGTTTCCTGCGTGTGGTCTCGGCGTGGAAGGTGTGCACCTGCCAGTGGCCGCCGTGGGCGTCGGCCGGCTCCAGGACCGGTCCGGCGCGGAAGCCGGTGAGGTCGGCGGCCGTGAGCCCGGTCTCCTCGTACAGCTCCAGCAGCGCCTGGGCGTGTGCGCTGCCGTCGGCGTCGAGGAAGCCGGTGACGCAGTGCCACAGGCCCGCGTCGTGTCCGACGTGGCGGCTGCGCTTGAACAGGCCGACGCGCCCGCGCCAGGAGAGGACCACCGCCACCACGGTGCGGGGGAGCGGGGACGCCTGCGCGCGGAGGGCCGGACTGGGGGCGTACACGTCGCTCATGGTCTTCCTCACGGTCCTGTCGTCCTGTCCTGGGGTGGTTCCGGCCGGGACGCGGCCGGCTGCCGAACACCTCCCGGCCGGCCCCGACCGCGTCCCGGCCACCTGGGGCCGCATCAGGCGGAGAGTGTCTTCTCGTGCCGGCTGGTGGGGAGGCCCGCCAGCAAGGCGCGCCGGCTGGCCCGCACGTGCTCGCGCATGACGTGTTCGACGCTGTCGGCGTCCTTCTCGAGGATCAGCTCCAGGACGAGATGGTGCTCGCGGTCCGATTCCAGGGCGCGCCCCGGCTGGCTCAACGACGTCTTGACCAGCCGGCCGTAGGCCAATTGGTTCATCAGCATCCGGTAGTGGCCCTCCAGCTTGCTGTTGTCGGCGCCGGTGATGAGCACGTCATGGAATTCCTGGACCAGTTCGGCGTGCCGCTTCCGGTCGCCCCGCGCCACCGCCTCGTCGGCCTCGCGCAGGTTCCGTTCGAGCAGGCCGATCTCCGCCACGCGGCCGCGCTTCGCGAGGAGTCGCGCGGCCGCCCCCTCGATGAGCTCCTTCATCTCGAAGAGCTCGGTGATCTCACGGCGGGACGGGGTGGTGACGAAGGTGCCGACGCGCGGCCGGATCTCGACCAGCCCCTCGGCCGCGAGCTGCTTGAGGGCCTCGCGGGCCGGTGTACGGCTGACTCCGAACTCCTCCGCGAGGGCGAGCTCGGAGAGCGGTGCGCCGGGTTCGATGTCACCCTCGATGATGCGGCGCCGCATCTCAGCGGTGACCGTGACCTGCATCGACCCGTTGCGCGAGCCGCTCGTGCTGAGATTCACCGGCTGCCGGCCTTCCTCTCGTCCCTGCCGTCGCCCGCCGGTCATCCCAGCGGTGCGAGGGCGCCGCCGTCGAAGAACTTGCCCGAGGCGTAGACCATCGGGGGGTTCTCGGTGACCGCGGCATGGACGACCCGGCAGATGAAGACGGTGTGCGTGCTGGCCTGCAGCCGCTCGCGGATCTCGACCTCCATCTGCGCGCTGCTGCGGGCGATCAGCGGGCTTCCGTACGGCCCCGGCTCCCACTCCAGGTCGGCGAACTTGTCGTCGGACTTCCTCGCGAAGGTGGTGACGACGTCGAGCTGGTCCGTGGAGAGGATGTTGATCGCCAGGTGGTCGGCCCGGAAGAGGCAGTCGTGCGTGGACGAGGTGTGCTGGACGCACACCATCACCGTGGCGGGATCGAGCGAGATGCTGGAGAACGCATTGACGGCCAGCCCCTTGGGGGTGCCCGCGTCCCTCGTGGTGACGACCGTGACGCCGGTGATGAACTGCCGGTTGACCTGCTTCATCAGGTCCATGTCGGGCTGTGCGGAAAGCGCGGGCATAACACTGCTCCTCGTCATGGTGATCGTTCAGTCCTGTCCCACCCGGATGATCCCCAGCGCCGAGAGCAGCGCCCGGGGGTCCCACGTCACGAACTCCTCGGCGACGGTGTCGCCCTCGAAGCGGGCGAAGGTGGCGCCGCCCACCTCGACCCGCCGCTGGGTGGCCGGAACGCCGAGGAGGGAGTTCTCGTGGGTTCCGTTGCTGTGCCAGCGGATCGCCGCCCGGTCACCGTCGACCACGATGTCGTCGATGGTGGTGACCAGGTCGGGAAAGGCCGAGCGGGTGGCGAGGACGGAGGTCTTGAAGGCGCTCAGGTCCTGCGGGTCCCCCTCCGCGCTGTGCCGCCGGTAGTCCGGGCTGAGCAGCTGGTCGAGCGCGTCGACGTCCCCCTGGCCCCAGGCAGCGGCCCATACCTGCTCGATGAGCGTGCGACGCGCTTCAGTGGTCGACATCGTTCGTTCTCCTTTCGGTCTGCGCCCGGCTCTTTCCAGAAGGGGCACCGTCAGGCCGGTGGAGAGCACGGAGAAAGGCGCGCGTGGTGATACGGGGTGCTGGCAGGTGCAGCCGGCTCCACGGCGGTCCTCGGGCCGCCGGTCTGGCATACAAGAAGTAGTAAGACCGCTGACGAGTTGAGTGTCAAGGGTCCACCGCGAACGGACTGCGTCCCCACCTGCGCAGGCCGGTAAAGAGGCAGGTCAGTTGGTGCACGTGCAGGCGGGGGAGGGGGCATTGCGACGGCGTGGAGAAATCCCGTGCCTCATCCTCTTGACCCATACAAGCGCGATGTCTACGGTCTGTGCCATGCAAGAGCGCATCGCGGATCGTGCCGGCGTACGAGGTGCTTCACCCGTCGTGGTGGCTTCCCCGGACCTTCTGCGGACAGGTGTACGCGCACCGACGCTCCCGAGGCGGAAACGGTGCCCGCACCGCTCCGGCACACCGCACACCGGCGACTCGCGCTGCCTCGCACCACCCACCGCCTCCGGCAGCCGTCACCGGCACCGCCCCGCCGACGATGCCTCGACCGTCCCGCGCACCGGGACCCGTACGGCCGGCCCCGCCGTCACCGTTGCCCTACTGAAGGAAGTCCTGCCATGAACGTCCGTAAGATCGTGACCACCGTCGAGGAGGTCCGCACCGAAGGCGGCCGTGAGGTCACCCCCGCCGCCCGGGTCGCCGTCGTCGCAGCGGTGATCGAGAACCCGTGGGCCGGCCAGGGATTCGTCGAGGACCTCGCGCCGGGCATCGACGCCACCGCCTCCGACCTCGGCGCGCTGCTGGCCCCCGCGGTCCTGGACGCCCTCGGCGCCCCCGCCGAGGCGTACGGCAAGGCGGCCATCGTCGGCCTGGACGGCGAGATCGAGCACGGCTCGGCCCTCATCCACACGCTCAAGTTCGGCGACCACTTCCGCAAGGCCGCCAACGCCACCACCCTGCTGCCCGCCGTCGAGAAGCGCGCGGACGCCGGCACCGTCTTCGACATCCCGCTGAAGCACATCACCGACGCCACCATCCGGTCCCACCACCAGACCGTCGAGGCCCGGATCGGCGACGCCCCGCGCCCCGGCGAAATCGTCGTCGCGCTCGCCGCCGCCGCGCAGGGCCGCCCCCAGCAGCGCCTGGCGGCGCTCTCGACCGAACAGTAGGCGGCCATGAGCAAGCCGACCGTCGTACTGCTGCACGGTGTCGGGCTCGACCACACCATGTGGGAGCCCGCCGCCACGCTCCTGGCCGACCGCTTCACCGTGCTCACCCCCGACCTGCCGGGCCACGGCAGCCGCCCGCCGGCGGCCGACGGCGTGACGCTCGCCGACCTGGCCCGCGGGGTCGCCGGTCAGATCCCGGCGGGCTCGCACCTGGTCGGATTCTCGCTGGGCGCGCTCGTGGCCCAGCACCTGGCGCTGCACCGCCCCGATCTGGTGGCCACACTGACCTCGGTCAGCTCGGTGTGCCGGCGGACGCTGGAGGAGCGGGCGGCCGTCCTCGCCCGGCTGCGGTGCGCGCAGGCCGACTTCACCGCGAGCACGGAGGCGTCCCTGGAGCGCTGGTACGCCGGCACCGACGTCGACCCCGCCCAGGTCGCCCGCACCGCCGCGACACTGCGGGCCAACGACGTCTCGTCCTTCCTCAACTGCTACCGCGTCTTCGCCACAGCGGACGCCGAGATCGCACCGCACCTGGACCGGATCACCCGGCCGGCGCTGGCCGTCACCGGGGAGAACGATCCCGGATCCACTCCCGAGATGACCCACCGGCTCGCCGCGGCGCTGCCCGACTGCCGTGCGGTGGTCATCCCCGCGGCGCGGCACATGCTGCCCGTCGAGCGCCCCGAGGCCTTCGCCGACTGCCTCACCACCTTCATCGGAGAGTGCGCACATGCCTGACCTCACCACGCTGGAGCACTTCATCGGCGGGACCCCGGTCGAGCCCGCGTCCGGCGAGTACTTCGAGAGCACCAACCCGGCCACCCGCGAGACGCTCTACCGGGCGGCCCGCGGCAACGCCGCCGACGTCGAGCGGGCCGTGGCCGCAGCGCGGAACGCGTACGAGGACCCGCGCTGGCGCGACCTCAGCCAGACGCGCCGCGGCCACCTGCTGCGCCGGCTCGGCGACCTGATCGCCGAGAACGCCGAAGAACTCGCCCGCATGGAGACGCAGGACAACGGCAAGCTGCTGCGCGAGATGCGCGGACAGCTGGCCACCCTGCCGGAGTACTACCACTACTACGCGGGGCTGGCGGACAAGATCCACGGGGACTTCATCCCCACCTCCGACCGCCAGGTGCTGAACTACACGGCGCGGGAGCCGCTGGGCGTCGTCGGCGCGATCACACCCTGGAACTCGCCGCTCACGCTCACCAGCAGCAAGCTGGCACCCGCGCTCTGCGCGGGCAACACCGTCGTGATCAAGCCCTCGGAGTACACCTCGGCCACGGTCCTCAAGCTGGCCGAACTGGCGCTGGAGGCGGGGTTCCCGCCCGGCGCGGTGAACGTCGTCACCGGCTTCGGCGCCGAGGCAGGCCAGGCCCTGGTCGACCATCGCGACCTCGCGAAGATCTCCTTCACCGGCAGCACCGCCACCGGATCGCGCATCGCCGCGGCGGCCGCGAGCCGCTTCATCGGCTCGACCCTTGAACTCGGCGGCAAGTCACCCAACATCGTCTTCGAGGACGCCAACATCGCCAACGCCGCGATGGGCGTGATCGCCGGCATCTTCGCCGCCGCCGGGCAGACCTGCATCGCCGGCAGCCGGGTCTTCGCCCACCGCTCCGTCCACGACGAGCTGCTGGAGCGCGTCTGCGAACGCGCCAAGAGCATCCGCATCGGCGACCCGCTGGACGACACGACCGAACTCGGCCCGCTGGCCTTCGCCGAGCAGCGCAACAAGGTCGCCGGCTACGTCGACCTCGGGCGCAGCGAGGGCGCCCGCGTACTGACCGGCGGCAGCCCCACCGACGGCGGCCTCGGCGGCTACTTCTACGAGCCCACCGTCCTGGTGGACGTCGACAACAGCATGCGCGTCGTGCGCGAGGAGATCTTCGGGCCCGTCGTCGCTGTCATGCCGTTCGACACCGAGGAGGAGGTCGTCCGCCTCGCGAACGACACCGAGTACGGGCTCGCGGCCGGCGTCTGGACGCAGAACCTCTCGCGGGCCCACCGGATGGCGGCGCGGCTGGACGCGGGAACGGTCTGGGTGAACACCTACCGGGCCATGTCGCCGATGTCCCCGCGGCAGGGCTTCAAGACCAGCGGCGCCGGCGTCGAGCACGGCACCGAGACCATCAAGGAGTACACCCGGCTCAAGAGCGTCTGGATCAACACGAGCGAGGAGCCCGTGGCCGATCCGTTCACGATGCGGAGCTGACATGCCCCAGGTAGCGATCACCATCGCCGAGGGCCGCACCCCGGAGCAGCTCCGCACCATGATGCACGAGGTGCACGCCGCGGTCCTGCGCACCGTGAACACCCGGCCCGAACACATCCGCGTCGTCGTCCACGAGGTGCCCCGGACGCACTGGGCCACCGGTGACGTCACCCTCGCCGAATTCGATGCAGGCGCGCCGCAGGCCGGCGTGACCACCGAGAACCACAGCGACCAGCACGCCGCGCCCGGCAGCCGGCCGCTCCCGTAGACATCACGAGGACCAACCATGCGATTTTCCCTGTTCGTGCACATGGAGCGCTGGGACGAGACGGAAAGCCACCGGCAGCTCTTCGAGAACCTCTCCGAGCTGACCCTGATGGCCGAGGCCGGCGGGTTCAGCACCGTGTGGATCGGTGAGCACCACGCGATGGAGTACGTGATCTCCCCGAGCCCGATGCCGCTGCTGGCCCACCTGGCCGCGCAGACCTCGACCATCCGCCTGGGCGCCGGAACCATCGTGGCCCCCTTCTGGCACCCGCTCCGGGTCGCCGGCGAATGCGCACTGCTCGACGTCATCAGCAACGGCCGCATGGAGGTCGGACTGGCCCGCGGCGCCCAGCAGTTCGAGTTCGACCGGATGGCGGACGGGCTGCCGGCCGCCGAGGGCGGCAAGCACCTGCGCGAGCTCGTACCCGCCGTCCGCGCGCTCTGGCAGGGCGACTACGCCCATGACGGCGAGATCTGGAAGTTCCCCACGTCGACCAGTGTGCCCAAGCCGGTGCAGCAGCCCACGCCGCCCATGTGGATCGCGGCGCGCGACCCCGCCTCGCACGACTTCGCGGTGGCCCAGGGCTGCAACGTCATGGTCACCCCGCTGATGAAGGGCGACGAGGAAGTCGTCGACCTCAAGCGGAAGTTCGACACCGCGGTGGCCAACCACCCCGAGGTGCCGCGTCCCCAGCTGATGGTGCTGCGCCACACCCACGTCCACTCGCCCGACGACCCGGAGGGCTGGCGCCCGGCCGCTGAGGGCATCAACCGCTACTACCGCACCTTCGACGCGTGGTTCGGCAACAAGACCACCCCGGTGAACGGGTTCCTCGAGCCCAGCCCGGAGTCCAAGTTCGCCGAGCGGCCGGAGTTCTCGCCGGAGTCGCTGCACAGGACGGCGGTGATCGGCACCCCGGCCGAGGTCATCGAGCGGCTGCGCACGTACGAGGAGCTGGGCGTCGACGAGTACAGCTTCTGGATCGACAACAGCCTCTCGCACGAGGAGAAGCGCGCCTCCCTGGAGCTGTTCATCAAGGAAGTCGTGCCCGCTTTCCAGTGAACCGCTGAGCCGCTGAGCCGCTGACGCCCCGTGGCGCGGCGTCGCCCTCGGACCGCCAACCCTTCGCCTGTTCCCCGCCGGCCGTGCGGGGAGCAGGCCGTTGTGGTTCCGGAGCGCTTCGGTTCGCGGCGGAGCGCTCGGGCCTTCAGCGGGACGTTCGGGTCTTCAGCGGGGGCACTCGGATATGCAGCGGGACGCTGCAGCCCTCGTCAGCCGCGCTTCGAGTCGTCCAGGCCGGCCATGACCGCTTGGTGGCTGCGGCGTACGTGCTCGCGCATCACGCGCTCGGCTCCGTCGCCGTCCTTGGCGAGGATGAGGTCCAGGACGCGGTGGTGCTCGTGGTCGGACTCGCTCAGCCGGCCGGGCTGCATCAGCGACGTACGGACCAGCCGGGTGTAGGCCAGCTGGTTCATCAGGGTGCGGTAGTGCGCGTCGAGCTTGCTGTTGTCCGCACCGATGACGATCAGCTCGTGGAATTCGTGTACCAGCTCCGCGTACCGGTCGGCGTCACCGGCGTGCACCGCCTCGTCGGCCTGGCGCATGGTGTCCTCGAGCCGGTCCACTTCCGGTACCCGGCCGCGGAGGGCCAGCAGCCGGGCGGCGGCGCCCTCCAGCAGCTCCTTCATCTGGAACAGCTCGGTGATCTCCCGCCGCGACGGCTCGGCCACGAAGGTGCCGACCCGCGGCCGCACCTCCACCAGACCTTCGATCTGGAGTTGCTTGAGCGCCTCGCGGATGGGAGTCCGGCTGACGCCGAACGTCTCCGAGAGTGCCATCTCGGAGAGGCCGGCACCGGGCTGCAGCTCACCACTGATGATCATCTCGCGCAGCTCTCCGGCTACGCGCGCCTGCATGCTCGTGCGGTGCAGACGCTTGGCCGACCCCGTGGATTCTTGCATGGCACAAGACGCTAGTGCGCCCATGCTTTGCGCGTCAACTGCTCCCTGGCGGCGTCACTGCCATACAAGCAGGGTGTCAGCGGAGTACGGTGTCACGCGAAGACGGGGCAGCGCCCTTCGCACACGAGCGCCCCGGAAGGCCCACCGTGGGTCCCTCCGGGGCGATGCCGTGTTGGCCGCACCGCTTCGCGGCCTCGCGGTGCCGCCTCCTCAGCCGGCCGTCACCGCTCCGTCGACAGCGGCGCCGGCCGGGCCTGCGGGCGCCCGCGGGAGGCCGCCGCGAGTCCGATCACGATCTCGTCCGGCCGGGGACCGTCCGGCACCCGTGCCTCGATCGTCTGGTGGTGCGAGCGAATGGTCGCATCGGTGATGTGCTTGAGCGGGATGTCGAAGACGCTGCCGGCCGCCGCCCGCTTCTCCACCGCGGGCAGCAGTGTGGTGGCGTCCGCCGCCCTGCGGAAGTGATCGCCGAACTTGAGCGTGTGGATGAGCGCGCTGCCGTGCTCGATCTCGCCGTCCAGGCCCACGATCGCGGCCTTGCCGTACGCCTCGACCGGCGCGCCCAGCGCCTCGACCACCCGTGGTGCCAGCAACTCGCCGAGCCCGGGCGCGACTTCGTCGATCCCCGGGAGGAGGTCCGCCACGAAGCCCTGTCCCGCCCACGGGTTCTCCATCACGGCGAGTACCACCGCTGTCCGGGCCGGCGGGTCGACGGGCCTGCCGCCTTCGGAGTGGATGTCCTCGGTGAGCGTGATGATCTTCCGGACGGTCATCGGGCTGCGTCCTCCAGGTCGGCGAGGCGGACGGCGGGGTCGGTGCGGCGGTCTCCGATGCGCGCGTTGGGGCGCGGCCCGGACGAAGCGGCGGCGATCACGACGATCTCGTCGGCGCGGGGAGCGTCGGGAATCCGGATCTGGACGGTCTGGTAGTGCGAGCGGGTCGCGGCGGCCGTCTTGTGCCACAGCGGCACGGTGAGGGGCTGGCCCGCGGGCAGCCGGTCGTCGCTGAAGACGATGATCGAGGTGCCCTCGGTCAGTTCGCGCAGGACGTTGCCGAAGTACGGCGTATGGATCAGCGCGCCGCCGTGCTCGATCTCCCCGTCCAGACCGACCACGGCGGCCTTGCCGAAGGCCTCGATCCGGTCGACGCCGCCCAGGGTCTCGATGAGCTTTCCGGTGAGCAGCCTGCCCAGTCCCGGGGCGACATCCTCGACCTCGGGCTGCAGGTCGGCGACGAAGCCGCGCCCGGACCACGGGTTGCGGATCACCGCGGCGGCCGCGACGCGTTTCACCGGCGTGGCGACCGGGCGCCCGAGCTCCAGCAGGACCTCGTCGACGACGGTCACCACCTTCCGCACGAGGCCGGTCATGAGGCGGACTCCGGCAGCGCGCCGAAGTGGTGCGCCGTACGCGCGGCGGTCCGGGACCCGTGCCGGCCCGCGGTCGTGATGCCGTCCACGGCTCGGGCGTACGCACAGGGCCGCCCGGGGGCTCCCAGGTGGTGAGCGATCGAGAACCTCATCAGCCGTCCTTTCGTCCTGGCTGGCTGTGCCATGCAAGAGAGGCTAGGTTCGCCGAACAAGGCGCGTCAAGCATCACCTGGGCGGATGTGTGCTGACCTGTATGTACACGCCCTGACCTGCAGGGCGTGAAGTTCTCCAGCGCGAGGTGTTGACACTACCTGGCTGCGTATCTACGGTCCTCTGCCATGCAAGAGCTTCGCTGATGGGATCGTGATGAGCCGCACTCTCGAACGCACCGTCACTCCTGCAGACCGCCTCTCCCGCGCTCACCCCGCCTGCGGATGTGAGAGACTTCCCCGCTGGCCCGCCGAGGTCCAGGACCTTGGCGGGACGGGCGAGCGCCCGGCGATCCGCTCGGGCGGCGTGGGCCGGCGCAGCGATGCCGACGCCGAGTCCGCCGAGGGTCCCGTGGACGGCCGGCGGCTTCTTCGCTACCTCGCACACGGCCGCGGTGCCGTGGTGACCCCTTCCCACCCTCGCCCAGTCAGGAGTACGGCATGACCCATGACTCCCCGCCGCCCGAATCGGCCGCCCCGGTCTACGGCAGTTCGGTCACCAAGGTCGAGCCCTTCGGCGTCGACCACATCCCCGCCAATGAGCGGCACGGGAAACCCAGCTCACAGTTCTTCGTCTGGTTCGCCGCCGGGCTGAACTTCCCCATCATCCTGCTCGGCTTCAACGCGGCCTCGTTCGGACTGAGCTTCCCCGCCGCCGTCGTCGCCATCGTCGTGGGGTCCGGAATCGGCTGCCTCCTCATGGCCGTCATGTCCCGGATGGGCGTCCGGCTCGGCGTACCACAGCAGATCCAGGCCAGGGGACCGCTGGGCTTCTTCGGGAACTTCCTGCCCGTCGCCTACATCAACGTCTTCGCCGGAGTCGGCTGGGCGGCCGTGACCGTCATCCTCGGCGGCAAGGCCTTCGCGGAGCTGACCCACCTGCCGTTCTGGCTGTGCGCTGCGGTGCTGACACTGATCGAGATGGTGGTGGCCGTCTACGGCTACAACATGATCAACTTCCTGCAGAAGGCGCTGACCTACGTCCTGACCCCGCTCTTCGCGCTGATCACCGTGGTCGCCGTGATCCGCGGCGGCCGGCTCTTCGAGGCCAACCCCCACGCGCAGGGCTTCATCGGCAGCACCGGCGGTCTGATCACCTTCGGCGGCTGGTTCCTCTCCTTCCTCGTCGCCTGGGCGCCCTTCGCCTCGGACTACTCCCGCTACCTGCCCGACACCCCGCGCGTCGTCTCCCGCACCGCCTGGTACACCGGCCTCGGCAACTTCGTCACCCTGTGCTGGCTGGGCATCCTCGGCGTGGTCGTCGGCGGCAGCGCCAACAGCTCCGACACCATCACGGCCCTCCACGAGCTGGCAGGCCCGTTCGCCGTCCCCGCACTGCTCGCGGTCGGCCTCTCCGCACTGGCGCAGAACTTCCTCAACGTCTACGGCGGCGCCATCTCCATCCAGACCCTGAAGGTGCCCGTCACCCGCTCCCAGGCGGTCATCGGCATCTGCGCGCTGGCGTACGTCATCAGCCTGTGGGGCGCGTCCGGTACGGAGGACAAGTTCAAGGTCTTCCTGAACCTGACGGCGTACTTCATCGCGCCGTTCGCCGCGGTGCTCCTGCTCGACTACTACCTGGGCGGCCGTTCCGACACCAGCCGCATCCCCGAGCTGTACGACCGGTCCCGGGTGCTGGACTGGGGCTTCGTGGCCTGGGTCGGCGGCGTCGCCGCTTCGGTGCCCTTCTGGCAGTCCAACCTCTTCACCGGCCCGTTCGCCAAGGCGTTCCCGGGCGCCGGCGACCTGAGCATGTTCGTCGCGGCCGCGGCGGGCTCGCTCATCTACCTGCTCACGTACCGGCTCGAGCCGCTCTGGCGGAGGACGGGCACGGCCGACGGCGCGCAGCCGACGGCACCGGCCGCCTCCGACGAGGCCAGGGCAGTGGCCGGCCAGCAGCACTGACAGGGCCGGAACGCCGGGACTCCCCACCGGAGCGAGCCGTCCACGGCCCGCTCCGGTGAGCGCGTCCCTCAGGCGAGTTCCGCCTTGAGCCACTCCAGGACGTCACGCGTCACCGGGTCGGTGATGTCGTTGAACTCGTCGTGCTTGCCGAGGTACTTGGCCACGTACGGGCACACCGGCACGATGCGCTTGCCGGCGGCGTGTACGTCGGTGAGGGCCTGGCGCACGAGCAGGGACGCGAGGCCCCGGCCGGCGAAGGCGTCGTCGATGACGGTGTGGTGGAAGATTCGCTGGTCGCCGCGGTCGCGGTACTCGGCGTAGCCCACGGCCGTGCCGCCGAGCAGGATGTCGTACCGGTGCGCGGCGTCGTTCCGCTCGACGGTGGGAGTGTCGTCAGGCTGGGTCACGGGATGCTGCCTTTCGGTGGGCACTGGAGCACTGGGACGGTACGTCAGCGGGGCAGTGGATCAGCGGCGTGGCGGGTTGGCGCGCGGGGCGAGGGTCGCGTTGGGCAGGGCGGGAGCGGGGAGGCGTTCCCCCTCGTAGCCGTCGACGGTGCCGAAGCGGTCGGAGGCGGCCTGCCACTCCTCCCGCGCCCGGACGATGTCCTCGTGGCTGCCGCCGATGAAGTTCCACCACATGACGATCTCCTCCTCGAACGGCACTCCGCCGAGCAGCACCGTCCGGGCGGTGTCGTCCGAGGCGTTCTCCAGTGTCAGGGTGGTGTGGCCGGTGGTGACGTACCCCAGTTCCGCAGGGCGGAGCGGGCGGCCGGCCAGACGCACCTCACCCTGGTCGACGAGGAGGCCGTGCTCGAAGGCGGGGCCGACGGCGAGGGTGGTCGTGCTGTGCGGTGCGAGGGTGATCTCGGCGCCGAGCAGCGGTGTGAACGTCCGTACCGGGGAAGCGGCACCGGCGAGCGAGCCGAGGAACACCCTGATCTCGGCCCCGCCGACCGGTACGGGAGCAGGCACGTAGTGCTGGAAGTCCCGTGCGGCGTCCCGGTGTTCGCCGGGCAGTGCCACCCACAGCTGCACGCCGTGCAGGACGGTGGTGCGTGCGGTGGAGACCTCCGAATGGCTGATCCCGTGTCCGCCCGTCATGAGGTTCAGCTCGCCCGGCCGTACGAACGCGTGGCTGCCCAGGCTGTCGCGGTGCTCGATCTCCCCGCTGAACAGCCAGCTCACCGTCTGCAGCCCGGTGTGCGGATGCGGCGCGACGACCATGCCGCCCGTCTCGGCGACGTCGTCGGGGCCGTAGTGGTCGGCGAAGCACCAGGCGCCGATGAGTGTCCGGGCGCGCTGCGGCAGCGTACGGCGTACCGTCATCGCCCGGGGGCCGCCCAGGGGGACGGCACGCGGGGAGAGGACTTCCACCTCGGGCCCCGGGCTGTCACCGCTCGGCGCCCCGCGGCGCAATCCGGCGCGCTCCGCCTCGACGTTGCTCACCACGTCTCGCCTCCCGACACCATAATGTTGCATGTTCAACAAGATTCGTACCGATCATAGCCCCGACTGCCGCGGAACGCGCCTGCCCCGCTCAGCCGCGTCCCGTCGCGGTCATTCGGTGATCGGCACGGCGTGGCCCGTGACGCGCACGCGGGCGTCGTCCGGGGCGACCTCGACGAGGAGATCGCTGGGCCGGCCCATGTCCTCGCCCTGGCGGACGGTGAGCGCACCGGCCGTGGGCACCAGGCCGAGTGTGCGCAGGTAGCCGCCGAACGCGGCGGCCGCAGCGCCGGTCGCGGGGTCCTCGACGACACCGCCGACGGGGAACGGGTCCCGGGCGTGGAAGCGGCTGTCGCTCTCGCGCCGGACCAGGTGCACCGTCGTCCAGCCGTGGTCCCGCATGATGCCGGCCAGGGCCTCGAAGTCGTAGTCGAGCTCCGCCAGCCGGGCGCGGGAACGGGCCGCGAGGATCAGGTGCTCGTTGCCGCCGAAGGCCACGTGCGGCGGCAGTGCCGGGTCGAGGTCGGCGTAGTCCCATCGCAACGCCGCGAGGGTGGCGTCCAGCTCGGCGGTCCGTGCCGGACGGGAGTGGGTGGGGACGCTGGTGAGCGTCGCCCGCACGGCGCCCTGCTCATCGGCCGCTGTGTGGACGTCGATCTCGCCGGCCGGGGTGTCGAAGGTCAAGTCACCGGGGCCGATGCAGCCGGCGAGGGCCACCGCCGTGGCGACGGTGGCATGGCCGCAGAAGGCGACCTCGGCGAGCGGGCTGAAGTAGCGGAGCGTGAACCGGCGCCGCTGGTCGTCGCGGGAGGTGAGGAACGCGGTCTCGGAGTACCCGACGTCGGCGGCGATGGCCGGCATCTCCTCGTCGGTGAGTGCCGCCGCATCGAGGACGACGCCGGCCGGGTTCCCGCCGCCGGGGTGAGAGGTGAACGCCGCGTAGCGCAGGACGGTAACGGTCGTGGAGGACGTCATGCCGTCATGCTCCCGCCCCGCACCGCATCATGGCCAACGATGGTTTTGGATGAGAGTCATCGAATACCGTAATGGCTTGCTAGTGTCCGGGCATGGACACCCGGCTGCTGCAGACCTTCACCGCACTCGCCAGGACCGGCAGCTTCACCGGTGCGGCCGCTGAGCTGCAGCTCGCGCAGTCCACGGTCACGGTGCAGATCAAGGCCCTCGAAAAGGCGCTGGGTGCCCGGCTCTTCGACCGGCTCACCAAGGGCGCACGGCTCACCGAGGCGGGCCGGCGGATGCTGACCCTGGCCGAGGAGGTCCTGGAGGCCGAGTCACGGTTGTTCGCGGCCGCCGCCGAGGACGGCCCCGTGACGGGGACGGTGGTGGTGGGGGCGGGGGAGACCCTGTGCTCGGCCCACCTGCCCGCCGTGATCACCGCGCTGCGCACCCGCCACCCGGAGGTGGAGGTGCATCTGCAGCCGTGCAGCACCGCCTCCGCACTGGAGGGGCTGCGGGCGGGACGGCTGGACTGCGCTCTGCTGCTGGAGGAACGGGTCGACCATCCGGACGTGGCAGCTCAGCGCATCGCCGCTCAGTCGCTGGTCCTGTTGTGCGCCCCCGGACATCCCCTCGCCGGCCGTGAAAAGCCCGTCTCCTGGCGGGAGTTGGCGCGTGAGAGCTTCTTCCTCCACGAAGAGGGGTGCTCGTACAGCGACTGGCTCGCCCAACGCCTGCTGGCCGTCGCCGGGGCCAGGCCCCGCCTGACCCGTTTCGGCGGCATCGAAGCCACCCGCTCGTGCGTGGCGGCCGGACTGGGCCTCACCGTTCTGCCGCGCGCCAATGTCGCCGAGGCGCTGCGCGACGGCCGCCTCACCGTAGTACCGGGCCCCGCCCTCCCGGATGTCTCCATCCACCTGGCACGCCATCGCCGCCGCCACCCCTCCCGCGCGGCGCGGGCCGTCGCGAGCCAGGTCGTACGGCACTTCCGTAGCGACTGAAGCCGCCGTTCACCAGGCGTTTCCGCGGTTCAGCGAGTTTCGCCCTGGGCCACTTCCACGTCGTGGTGGAAGTCGAGCACACCGGTGGCCGCGGTGGTGGCCGAGATGGCCGTGCAGGCCAGGAGCAGGAGGCAGACCCACGAGGCGATGCGGGGTGCGCGCGGAGCGGACAGCAGGGCAGCGACGCGCTGGGGGACCGGGCCGGCCGTGGCGGCGGGGGTGAAGGACGGCCGCTCGGTACGGCCCTGCCGGGTGGCGAGCGCGGCCCGGCCGATCGCCTGCGCGGTCAGGCGCCGGTCGCCGACGGTGCGGGCCGCCGCTTCATCGGCCGCGCGCTCCGCCGCCAGCCGGATCGCGTCGCGGGTGGCACGCAGTGCGGGGTGGCAGTGGGCTGCGAGGTCGGCGGCGGCCAGGAAGTAGTGGTGACCGCCGCGGTTGTGGGCGCGTTCGTGGGCGAAGAGCGCCTGGCGTTCGGCGGCGGAGAGGCTGCGGAGCATGCCGGTGGTGACGACGATGCGGTGCGGCCGGCCGGGCAGCGCGTACGCGTCGGGGTGGGGCGACTGCACGACGCACAGGTCACCGGCGGCGGGGCGGACGCCGGCCTCGGCCCGCGCGGTGCGGAAGGCCCGGGTCTGGCGCAGTCCCCAGCGGGCGAGGGACCAGGTGCAGAGGGTCAGCGCGCCGGCGGACAGCGCGGCCGCCGGGACGACGACCAGGTCGGAGGCGGTGTGCAGGGGGTGGATCAGTTTGCCGAGTGCCGCGAAGAACGGCAGCTTCAGCAGGCCGGTCAGGACGAAGGCGCCGAGCGCGGCCAGGGAGCAGCCGGACAGGGTGAGCGCCGCGCAGGTCAGCGCCCACAGCGCCGCGGTCGGCGCGAGGCGGTCCAGGACGCGCCGGGTCAGCGGCCGGAGGGCGAAGGGGAGCAGCAGGGGCAGGAGGAGCAGGGCGGTGGTCATTGGCCGTTCTCCTCCAGGAGCCGGCGCAGCAGCTGCTCGTCGTCGGTGCTGAGCTGTGCGACGAAGCGGGCGAGGACGGTCTCCCGGTCGGTGTCGCGGGCCAGCTCGGAGTGCATGCGCCGGGCGGTCAGGCCGGGGCCGTCCTGGACGGGGGAGTAGGCGTAGCCGCGGCCCTGCCGCTGACGGCGGACGATGCCCTTGTCGTGCAGGCGGGACAGGATCGTCGTCACCGTCGTGCGGGCCAGTCCGGACGCCAGCTCGGCCTGCACCTGCGCGGGGGTGAGCGGGGTGCCGGTCGCCCACAGGGCGGCCATGACGGCGGCCTCCAGCTCACCGGCCGGCCGGCGTTCGTCCTTCGCTCCGGTCATGGAAACGTCCTTCGCTCTGCTATCGTCTACAGCTCAGTAGACCGTCTACATCATTGTAGTCGGTCGTCGGATGTCAGCCCTCACATCCGATCGTCCAGGAAGCAAGGAAACCTCGGCGATGACCCCACCCGTACATCTGGCATCGCAGCTCGCCGTCAACCTGCTCGACGTACGGTCCCTGCTGACCGCCTTCGGCGTGCTCGGCGTCGGTGTGGTGCTGTTCGCCGAGACCGGCCTGCTCATCGGCTTCTTCCTGCCGGGCGACTCCCTGCTGTTCACCGCGGGACTGCTGTGCAGCGGGGCCGCCGGCAGCGGAACGCAGCCGGCGCTCGTCCCCCTGCTCGTCACCGCAGCGGCCGGCACCCTCGCCGGCTCGCAGTGCGGCTACCTGCTGGACCGCAAGGCGGGCGGCGCCCTGCCGGCCCGCAGCCGGTCGCCCCGGCTGCGCGAAGGAGCACGCCGGGCGGAAGAACTGCTGGCACGCTACGGGCACGCCAAGGCCATCGTGCTCGCGCGGTTCGTGCCGGTCGTGCGTACCGTGCCCAACCCCATGGCGGGCGCCCTGGGCGTACCGGCGCGGACGCAGGCGGCGCAGGCCACGCAGGCACCGGCCGAGGAGGCGCGCGGATGAGCCCCGGCTTCAACGGCGCCGTCATCGACGGCCCGGCCTACACGGACGTGGTGGGACTCGCACAGCACTCGCCCGCCTGGCTCGACACGGCGGTCACGGTCTGGTCGACGTACGGCCTGCTGCTCTTCCTCGTCCTGATGGCCGTGGGCTGGTGGCGCGCACGGTACCGGAGCGCGGCGGCCGCGCTGACGGCCCTGGCCGCACCCGCGGTCGTGGCCATGGCGTACGCGGTGAACTCAGGGCTGAAGCTGATCGTGCGGGAGGACCGGCCCTGCCAGTCCCTGCACGTCATCACGCTGGAGGCGTGCCCGGCTCCCGGGGACTGGTCCTTCCCCAGCAACCACGCCGCCATCGCCGCGGCGGCCGCCGTCATCCTGCTGTACGTCTCCCGCCGGCTCGGCGCCGTCGCCGTGATCGCCGCCTGCGCGATGACGGCCTCCCGCGTCTGGGTCGGCGCACACTATCCGCACGACGCCCTCGCAGGGGCCCTGGTCGGTGCCTTCCTCGCCCTGCTCGCCGGCCTCGCGCTGCGCCGCGGGCCGACAGCCCTGATCCAGCGCATCACCGCCACCCGGCTGCGGCCATTCCTGCTGGCGTCGTGAACCCCGCGGACGCCGCCGCCCGCGCGGGCCGGACGGGGCTCGCGGCACTGGCGGCGTTCGGTGCGACGGCCCTCGTCATGGCCGGCGGGGGCGGTGCGCCGCTCCCCGGCGACCGGGCCCTGCTGGACTGGTCGGCGGCACACCGCCCGCCCACCGCACTGACGGCGGCCCGGGCACTCACCGACACCGCGACGGGCGCCCGCCCGTACGTCCTCGCCCCTGCTCGCGGCGCTCGTCATCGGCCGCACCGTGCGGCAGCGGCTGCTCGCGGCCGTCTGCTGCCCGGCCCACCTCGGCGCCGGGCAGGCCGCGCGGTACGGCCTGATGACACTTCTCGCCCGGCCCCGCCCGCCCCACCGGGCCTGCGCGACGCACGCCTCGGGCTGGGCCTTCCCCTCCGGACACACCACGACGGCGGCCCTCACCGCCGAACTGCTCCTCCTCGCCGCCATCCTGCGCGTCCACCGCGGCAGAACCCCGCTCGCCGTCCTCGTCTGCTGCTGGGCCGGGCTGGTCGGCCTGACCCGTGTCCACCTCGGTGTGCACTGGCCGAGCGATGTCATCGGCGGCTGGCTCTTCGCCCTCGGATGGATCTTCGCCCTCGGCCGGCTCGGGCCGTGGACCTGCGGCACCGCCCTCCACCTGCGCCGTTCAACACCCACCGGACCCACCAGATCTTCTGCACCCACCGCACCACAGCCCCCGCCCGAAGGCACCTGAGCGAGATGCAAGGCACGTGAGCGACGATGCGCCACACGATCCTGGTCGTCGAGGACGATCACGCGCTGCGTGACGTCCTCGTGCGCGGCCTGCGCGACGAAGACTTCGACACCCTGACCGCACCGGACGGTGCCACCGCCCTGCGGCTGGCCACCGGCGGCGTGGCCGCTGCCGTACTCGACGTCGGGCTGCCCGACGCGGACGGCCGGGACGTGTGCCAGGCGATGCGGGCGGGCGGGTTCCTCGCGCCCGTCGTCTTCCTGACCGCACACGACCGGCTCACCGACCGGCTGGCCGGGTTCTCCGCCGGCGGCGACGACTACCTGCCGAAACCGTTCCACCTCGTCGAACTCGCCGCACGCCTCCGGGCAGCCATCAAACGCGCGGGGCCCCGCCCCACCGCCGAGGCCGGCGACCTCGTCCTCGACCCGGCCCGGCACGGCTTCCTCGTCCACGGCACCCGGGTCGACCTCACCCCCACCGAATTCCGCCTGCTGGCCGCGCTCATCGCGGCCTCCGGCGACCTCGTGCGCCGCCGGGACCTCACCCGCGCGGCATGGCCCGAAGGCGCCCGGGTCAGCGACAACACCCTCGACCAGTACCTGACCAGACTGCGCCGCAAACTGCGCGACGCGGGCGCAGGGCTGACACTGAGCACCGCCCGCGGGGTCGGGCACCGGCTGTCATGAAGTTCCCCGCGCGGCGGCCCCGCCTGCTCCCGCCGGCGCCGCGCACCCTGCGCGGCCGGCTCTCCCTGGCGGCGCTCACCACGGCAGCACTGGTGATGCTGCTCCTCACCGTGGCGTTCAACACCGTGGTACGCCAGCACCTGCAACGCCAGGCGGACGACGAGCTGCGCGCCCGCGCCACCGCCGTCGCCGCGACCGTCGACACCCGCGGCCCCGCCCCGCGCGTCCTCGAAGTCCCCGACGACACCCTGCTCGACACCAACGCCTGGATCTATGCCGACGACCGTCTCCTCGAACAACCGCCCTCCTCGGCGACCAGCCCGCTGACACGCACCGCCGCCACCCTCGCCCGGCAGGGCGGCCGGCGCTGCGTGACCGCGGGCGGGGACGACCCCGTACGGCTCTGCGTCCGGGCCGGACGCGCGCACGGGAGCGTGGTCACCGTCGTCACCGCGCTCTCCCTGTCGCCCTACGAGAGTTCGGCCGGCACCCTGCTCCTGGCCTCGCTCGTGCTCGACGCCGTGATGCTCCTCGGTACGTACCTCATCACGCAGCAGGCGGTCGGGCGCGCGCTGCGGCCGGTGAGCACCATGTCGGACCAGGCCACCCAGTGGAGCGCGGTGGCTTCGCAGGAGCGCTTCGGCGCCCTGGACCGGCCCCTCGAACTCGCCCGGCTGGGCGCCTCGCTGGACGCCCTCCTGGACCGCACCCGCGCGGTGCTGCGCCACGAACGGCGACTGACCGGGGAGCTCTCGCACGAACTGCGCACGCCCCTCAGCCGGATCATCGCCGAACTGGACTGGTGGCAGATGCGCCCGCGCTCCGCGACCGAGACCCGGGCCGTCCACGACACCATCGCCGACGCCGCCCGGTCCATGCACACCATCTGCGACACACTGCTGCGGGACGCGCGGGACAACGCCACCACCGCACCCGGCACCGCGGACGTCCTGCCCACCCTGCGCCGTCTCACCGAAGCACTGCCGGCCCCGGCCCATGTGACGACCACCCTGACCGACCCCGGCCGGCCCGTACTGGCCGAAGTCATGCCCGCGCTGCTCGAACGCATCGTCTGCCCCGTACTCGCCAACGCCCACCGGTACGCACGCTCCACCGTCACCGTGCTGACCAGCCAGGAGCCCGGTGGCGTGTGCATCGCGGTCACCGACGACGGCCCCGGAGTACCACCCTCCTTCGCCGGCCGGCTCTTCCAGCCCGGCCGGCGCGCCGACCCCGGCGACGGGCACAGCGGAGCGGGCCTCGGCCTGCCGCTCGCCCGGCGCCTGGCGCGCTCCGCCGGCGGCGACGTGACCCACGACCCGGACCACGGCCCGGGAGCCCGCTTCCTGATCACCCTGCCGATGAGTTCCCACGCACCGGCACGTTGACGCGTACGGCGGATGGCGTGGCCCTCGCGCGGCGCCGGCTCCCGACGTCCGGCTCCCGGTGTCAGGAAGTGCAGACCGGGGCCGGTGCCGTACGCGGTGTGCGGCGGCGGGCGCTGCGTACGACGCGACTCGCCGCGGTCTTCTGCAGCAGCCCGTAGGCCAGTACGGGCAGCAGCAGATGCGGCTTGTCGGGCAGTGCGGTGCTGATCAGGACCGCACTCGCACTGCTGTTGCTCATGCCGCACGCGAGGGTGAGGGACGACGCCGCCGGGGCGTCCAGCCGCAGGCAACGCGCCGCCACCCGGCCGAGGACGAAGGACGACAGGCACACCAGCACCGCCACGCCGAGCGCCGCGCAGAACAGCAGCGGACGCGGCCGGGCGAAGAAGGACCCCAGCGCACCACTGGCGTTGACGTACGTCAGGACGAGCGAGCCCAGCAGGGCAGCGGGGACGACGACGCCCAGTACACGGGGCAGCCACGACGCGGGCACCGCGAGCCGGCAGACGAGACCCGCCGCACACGGCAACACCACGCCGACGAGGGCGAATCCACTGCCTGCCGCGTGACCGGCCGCGGCGAGGGAGTGCGCGTAGCGGAGGCTGAGCAGCGGCGCGAGGAGCTGGAGCGTCAGCGGAATGGTCAGCGGGCTGGAGAGGGTGGAGGCGAGCACGAGCCCCACCATCGTCGGCTGGTCACCGGTGCCCTTGCCGGTCCATACGGTGGCCCCGGCGGCGACGGGCATGGCCACGATGAGCATCATCGCGGTGACCAGGCCGCTGCCGCCGTCCGCGTCGGGCGCCTGCTGCAGTACGGCCGCGAGGCACGGAATGACCAGCAGGGGAATGGCCAGGTGCAGCACGAGCCCGGCCACCAAGGCGCTCGGCCGGCGCAGCAGACGGCCGAGCGCGGTCACGGGAACCTGCAGCCCGGCCGAGAACAGCACCAGCGAAAGCAGGGCGGGGGCAGTGTGCAGCGAGGGGTGGAGCGCGCCGCCCATGGGCAGGCCGTGCGACCGCCGCAGCCAGAGCCCCGGCCCCGGCAGCAGGAGCGCGGCCGCGTAGGACAGGACGACGGCGCGGCCGAGCCGGCGCCGCAGCCAGCCGGTCGCACGCGCGGCAGGACGTACAACGGCGGCACGGCGGTACGGAAAGGGGGTGGGCACGGACACATGGTCCACCTGCCGCAGGCGCGGCACGGGGCACAACGCCGGGGAACCGCGCCGCAGTCAGGATGCGTTCATGTTGGCACGCTGATCAGCGACAACCTCACGGACAACATGGGCCTGCCACTGGAGCTGAGCACGACCGTTTTCGCGCTCCTCCTCGCGGTGGTGTTCGTGGTCTGGCACCGGCGGAAGCGGACCCTCTCCACCCACAGCATCGACACCACCACCGCGAGTCCTGCTACTGGCCGGCCGTGCTCTTCACCTTCGCACTGGGCACCGCGGCGGGCGACCTCGTGGCCGAGCGCATGGGCCTCGGATACTGGCTCTCCGCCGTCCTGTTCGCCCTGGCCATCGCCGCGGTCGCCGTCGCCCGCCGCACCCTCGGGCTGAACGCGGTGTAGGGCTTCTGGATCGCCTTCGTCCTCACCCGCCCGCTGGGCGCCTCCATCGGCGACCACCTCTCCCAGCCGGCCGGCGGCGGTGGCCTCGGCCTGGGCACCGTCGTGACCAGCGCGCTGTTCCTCACGGTCATCCTCGGCCTGGTCGTCTACCTGGCGGTGACACGCAGGGACGTGTCCGAAGCGCCGGCGGCACGCGGCCATGCCGCCTGACCATGCGCCCCGCAGCCGTTCAGGATGTTTTCAGGCTGCTGCTGCCAGGGTCCGGTACCACGGGGCCGCGTGCGCGCGTCCCCGGTCAGCGGGCGCTCACGGCTCCTACCGGCCGACGGGGCGCCCTGTCCCATGAACGACCGGAGTATTGACGTTGGAGAGCACGGAAGTCCTCGGTGACCGTGGCATCGCGGGCACGACCACGACAGTGATGAAGAAACTCCCCGAGGCCACACTGGCCTTCTGGATCATGAAGATCGCCGCCACGACCCTGGGCGAGACGGCCGGCGACCTCTTCGCTCAGACCCTCAAGCTCGGCTACTTCCTCACCACGATCGCACTGTTCCTGATCTTCGTGGTGACCCTGGTCGTGCAGCTGCGCTCGCGCCGCTACAACCCGTTCTGCTATTGGACGGTGATCCTGTCGACCAGCATGGCCGGCACCACCATGTCCGACTTCATGAACCGGGACGCCAGCGCCAAGTACCTGACGGGCGGCGCCACTTCGCTCGGCTGGGGCCCCCAGGGCATCGGTCTGGGCTACCCGGCCGGTGCGGCCATCCTGATCTCGATCCTGCTGGTCGTCTTCGCGGTGTGGAAGGCCGGCGGCATGACGTTCCAGATCCGCGACATCGTCACCTTCCGGGGTGAGGCGCTGTTCTGGTCCGCGATCCTGGTCTCCAACACACTCGGCACCTCGATGGGGGACTTCCTCTCCGACAGCTCGGGCCTCGGCTACGCGGGCGGCGCGCTGCTCGTCATCGGCGTGCTCGCCGTCCTCGTCGCCCTGATGGGCGTGCCGGCGGTGCCCAACGTGCTGCTGTTCTGGATCGCCTTCGTCCTCACCCGCCCACTGGGCGCCACCGCAGGGGACTTCTTCACGAAGCCGGTGGCCAAGGGCGGCCTGGACCTGGGCACCGCCGGTTCGTCCGCCCTGCTGCTGGCCGTCCTGTTCGGCCTGATGGCGTACGCGTACGCCCAGGAGCACCGGGCCCGCTCCCCGCTGTCGGCCGCTGATCCGGAGCCACCCGCTGAGCCGGTATCACGCGCGGAGTCCGAGGCTGCGGACGCGCCATGAGAGGTGGCCGCGGACGAGCCCCTTCGTAGGTGGTGCAGTCGGCCGTCACCGTCCTCTTCGTAGGTGGTCCAGTCGGCCGTCACCGTCCCTGTGCAGGCAGGGGACCCGCAGTCCCAAGATATTGGTCTAGTCCCTTTTTGGTCCAGACCATTGACCCGGCGTGTCGGCGGACGCTATCCCATACGCATCAACTCCGCACCGCCGCAACGGACATGGCGGACACCCCTCCTCACACCGGGACTGACATGAGATCCCTGCGTTCCTCGCGCTTACGCGCGGCCCTCACCGCTGCCGCCACCACGGCGGCAGCGGTGGGCCTCGCCCTGACGGGCACCGGCACGGCGCAGGCGGCGACCCCGCTGCCCGCCCACGTCTTCGCCCCCTACTTCGAGGCCTGGACCGGCGAGAGCCCCGCCGCACTGGCCGCCCAGTCGGGCACCAAGCACCTGACGATGGCGTTCCTGCAGACGGCGTCGAAGGGCTCCTGCACGCCGTACTGGAACGGCGACACCGACATGCCGGTCGCCGCTTCCACCTTCGGCGGAGACATCAAGACCCTCCAGTCCAACGGCGGTGACGTCATCCCGTCGTTCGGCGGCTACACCGCCGACACCACCGGCACCGAGATCGCCGACAGCTGCACCGACGTGCAGCAGATCGCCGCCGCGTACGAGAAGGTCATCACCACCTACGACGTCTCGCGGCTGGACATGGACATCGAGGTCGACTCGCTGGACAACACCGCCGGCATCGACCGGCGCAACAAGGCGATCAAGCTGGTCCAGGACTGGGCGGCCGCCAACGGGCGCAAGGTGGAGATCTCCTACACCCTGCCCACGACCACCCACGGCCCCTCGGAGAGCGGCGTCGCCCTGCTGCGGAACGCGGTGAAGAACGGCGCCCGCGTGGACGTCGTGAACCTCATGACGTTCGACTACTACGACAACCAGCCCCACGACATGGCGAAGGACACCCAGACCGCGGCCCAGGGCCTGGTCGACACCCTCGCCCAGCTCTACCCGGGCAAGACCACGGCGCAACTGTGGGGCATGGCCGGGGTCACCGAGATGCCCGGCGTCGACGACTTCGGGCCCGCCGAGACCTTCACCCTGGCCAACGCCCGCACGGTGTACGACTGGGCGGTCGCCAAGGGCATCAACACCCTCTCCATGTGGGCGCTCCAGCGCGACAACGGCTCGTGCCCGGGCGGCGCCGCCGCGGACAACTGCTCGGGCATCCAGCAGAACACCTGGGACTTCACCCGCATCTTCGCGCCCTTCACCAGTGGCGGCAGCACCCAGCCGGCCAATGACTTCTCCGTCGCGCTCAGCCCGGCCGCCGGGACCGTGACGGCGGGCAGTACGGCCACCGCGACGGTGAAGACGGCCGTGACGGCCGGGGAGGCCCAGCCGGTGAAGCTCGCCGTCAGCGGCGCGCCGGCGGGCGTCACCGCCTCCCTCAGCCCGGCCTCCGTGACGGCCGGCGGCTCCGCCACGCTCACCCTGGCCACGACCTCGGCCGCCGCCTCGGGCACGTACCACCTCACCGTCACCGGTACGAGCGCCTCCGGCAGCCACTCGGCGACGTACGCACTGACCGTCACGGGCGGCAGCGGCAGCCAGTGCACGGCGGCCCCGTGGGCCAAGGACACGGTGTACACCGGCGGCCAGCAGGTCTCCCACAAGGGACACACCTGGAAGGCCAAGTGGTGGACGACGGGCGAGGAGCCCGGCACGACGGGGGAGTGGGGCGTGTGGCAGGACCTCGGTTCCTGCTGACGCGAGCGCCGGGCGCCTGCTGACACAGGACCCGCCACCCGCTTCCCCGGTCCTGACGGCGCTCCGGCCGCGAGTGGTCCGGGCCCTGCCCATGTGGGGAGGGCCCGGACCACTCGTCCGTAGGGGGTCAGGAGGTGAAGGAGGCCATGAGGGACGCGGCGAGGGCGGCGCGCATGGTCATGCCGGAGACGGTGGCGTGCTCCGAGCGGGCGTGCGCACCACCGCCGACGGCGCCCAGCCCGTCGAGCACCGGGGTACCGGCGGCCTGCACGAAGTTGCCGTCGCTGGCGCCGCCGACGGCGGCCTCGCGCAGGTCGAGGCCGAGCGGGACGGCGCAGGCGCGGGCCAGGGAGTAGAGGCCGGCGACCTCACGCGTCCGTTCCATGACGGGGCGGTTCCAGTCACCGGTCACCCGTACCGCGGTGCCCGGGTGCGCCGGTTCCCGTGCCGTGAGCGCGGCGGTGATGCGCTGTTGTTCGGCCGCCGTGGCCACCCGTACGTCCAGGTCGGCGACCGCCTGTCCGGCGGTGACGTTGCTGCGCGTCCCGCCGTGCACCACACCGACGTTGACACTCGTCCCGGCAGTGTGGTCGGCGAGCGCGGCCAGACCGAGGATCTGGTGGGCGGCCTCGTGCACGGCGCTGGCTCCGGCGGTGGGGTCCAGCCCCGCGTGTGCCTCCTGGCCCTGGACCGTGAGACGGAAGAGGCCGACGCCCTTGCGCGCGGTCTTCAGGGCGCCGTCCGCGCTCGCCTCGAAGACCAACGCGGCACGGGAGGCGCGGGCTTCGGCGCTGATGGTGTCGCGGGAGGCGAGGCTCCCGGTCTCTTCGTCGCCGTTGAGCAGCAGCGTGCAGGCGGGCCGCGGCAGTCCCAGCGCTTCCAGCGCGCGCAGTGCCCATACGGCCTGGACCAGTCCGGCCTTCATGTCGAAGACCCCGGGTCCGGTGACCAGGTCGCCGTCGCGGTGGAAGGGCCACTGCGCGAGCGTCCCGGCGGGCCACACGGTGTCGTAGTGGCACAGGAGCAGCAGCGGCCGCGGGTCGCCGCCGAGTGCCGGGCCGGTGGCGGCGTACCGGCGGATCAGGACGTCCCCCGCGCCCTCGCGGGGCAGCAGTTCCTCGGCGTCGGGAGTGCCGAGGGCCGCGTCGAGCCACTGCCGCAGCCACCGCACACAGGTCCGCAGTGCCGCGGGGTCGTCGCTGGGGCTCTCCAGGCGGGTGTAAGCAGCGAGGTCGGCGACCATGTCCTCCTGATGCTTCGTCAGCCAGGTGTGCGCCGCGCGGGTCTGTTCCGGGGTGAGGGCCGGTTGCGCGGGCAGCGCCGCCGCGGGCTGCTGCGTACGGCCCTCGGCGAGCGCGTCCAGGGCGTCCAGCCGGGCTTCGCTCATCCGCTCCGGAGCCCCCTCCAGCTCCTTGAGGCCGCCGATCACCGCGTGCAGTACGGGCGTGGCCAGCCCGGCCCGGTCCGCCTGCGCGAAGACGGTCTCGTAGTGGGTGGTGACCTCCACGGGACGGTGGCGTACGGCCAGGTCCCGCCAGATGCCGCTGCGGTTCTTGGGCTGGGTGCGCAGCCACGCGGTGAGCCGCGCGGTGGCCTCGGCCCGTACGGCGGGGTCGGCGGAGCGCCGGAAGGCGGGGGCGTCGAAGGCGTCGAACGGCTCCAGCCGTACGCCGAGCGCGTCGGCCACGTCGAAGACCTCGGCGGCCACGGCATGCATGGCGGCGGGGTGCCGGTCGATGAGGTCGGCCATCGCGTCGTCGGCGAGCGCGGTCGCCGCCAGCATGGCCCCGAACCCGGCCTTGGCCCACAGGTACCCCTCGACGTTGTCGCAGGCCACGGCGCCCGTACCGGGGTGCAGAGCGGCGATCAGCGCGCGGACCCGGTCGTCGTCGGCGGGTGCGCCGGCCGGTGTGCCGATGACGAGGGCGCCGGGGCCGCCGTCCCGGATCACACCGGGCTCGGCGACGTCGGCGAAGATGTTCACGAAGGCCGGTACGGTGCGTGCGGCACCGATGTGCTCGGCGATCAGCGGCTCGTTGAAGCCGTTCTGTACGGAGACGACGAAGCCGTCGTCCGCGAGGCGGGGCGTGATCCAGCGGATGGCTGCCCCGGTGGCCTGGGCCTTCACCGCCAACAGCACCTCGTGCAGAGGGCCTTCGAACTCCTCGGGCGTACACGCCGGTATCCGGACGGTGTCGGTGCTGCCGTCGCGGCGCAGCACCCGCAGCCCGTGCGCGCGGAGGGCGGCGACGTGGGCCCGGTCGCTGTCGACGAGGGTGACGGGGTGTCCGGCGCGCGCCAGCGCGTACGCGAGGGTGCCGCCGATGGCGCCACCGCCGACCACGGTGCGGACCCGCAGGGGCTCCACGGTCATGAGACGTCCTTAAAGGTTGTGAGGGGGGCAGGGGCGTGAGGGCGGGACCGGCTAGGAGGATGCGGGGCCCAGGCGGGGCAGGTGGGCGGCCCCGGCGTGGGATCCGCCGTCCACGCGCAGCACCTCGCCGGTGATCCACTCCGCCTCCGGCCCGGCGATCCAGCGCACCGCCCGGGCGATGTCGGCCGGCGTGCCGGGCCGGCCCAACGGGTTGCGGGAGACGATCGCCGCGTACTCGGGCGCCACGGGGTTGACGTCACTGTCGACCGGCACGAAACCGGGGCTGACGGCGTTCACACGGATGCCGTGCGGGCCGAGTTCGAGAGCGGCGGCCCGCGTCGCCATCTCCAGCGCCGCCTTGGTCGCCGCGTACGGGCCGCCGCCGGGACGGGAACGCAACGCGGCGCCGGAGGAGATGTTCACGACGGAGGCGGCACGGCCCGCCTCGATGGCACGGCGGCCGAGCTCGGCGGTGGCCAGCACCGGAGCGCGGGTGTTGAGCGCGAACAAGCGGTCCCAGCCGGCGGCGGTCACGTCCAGCATGTCGATCGAGGGGTAGGCACCCGCGGCATTGACCAGCACGTCCAGCGGACCGTCCGTCTCCCAGGCGGCCGCCACCGCCGTGGCCGGCGCATCGGGCCCGGCCAGATCCACGACCTGGGTCGCCACCCGTACGCCATACCGTTCCCGCAGCCCGTCCGCCGTACGGGCCAGCGGCTCGGCGTCCCGGTCCACCAGCGTCAGCGTGCCCTCGCCGGGACTCGCCCCGTCCCGGGCGTTCCAGGTACGGGCGTACTCCTCGGCGACGGCCCGGCCGATACCGCGCGCCGCACCGGTGATCAGCACATGAGCCGCTGTCATCAGTCGAACTCCTTGTCCTTCGTCTCCGGCATCGTCAGATAGACGACGAGGGAGACCAGCGAGGCGACGGCGACGTACAGCCACAGCCAGTCGCGGTGCCCGGCCTCGTTGAGCCAGGTGGTGACGTAGGGCGCGGTACCGCCGAACAGGGCGACCGCCAGCGCGTACGGCAGGGCGATGCCGGTCGCGCGGACCTCCGGCGGGAACTGCTCGGCCATGATGACCGCACAGTTGGCGGAGTAACCGAGGATCAGCAGCATCCCCGCCAGCTGGACCAGGAAGAGGCTGAGGAAGCTGCCGCTCATCAGGTGCAGCAGCGGCCAGGCCAGTACGGCGAACCCGGCGGCGAAGACCGACAGGGTCGGCTTGCGCCCGAAGCGGTCGGAGAGCAGCCCGGCGAAGGGCAGCAGCACCACGAAGACGACCAGGCACAGGGTCTGCGACAGCAGGGCCTTGTTGAGCGGAATGCCGGTGGCCAGATTGGCGTAGGTGGGAAGGTAGTTGACCCAGATGTAGTACGTGAGCGTGCCGGCGACGGTGATGCCCGCGACCCGCAGCGCGGCGGCCGGGTGCTCGACGAACATGGCCTTGAGCGGGTTCACCCGGGCCCGGCCCGCCGCCCGCGCCCGGGTGAAGGACTCGGTGTCCTCCACCGACACCCGCAGCCACAGGCCCAGCAGCCCGAGCAGCCCGCCGGCGACGAACGCGGCCCGCCAGCCCCACGAGTGCAGTGCCGCGTCGCTGAGGAAGGAGGTGACGAGCGTGCCCAGCAGCGAGGCGATCAGCACGCCGCCGGCGACCGACACCTGCTGCCAGGACCCGGCGAAGGCCCGCCGCCCGCGCGCGGCGGACTCGACCAGGAAGGCCGAGGACGAGCCGAACTCACCGCCCGCCGAGAAGCCCTGCACCAGCCGCGCCAGCAGCAGGACGACGGGCGCGACGATGCCCACGGTCCCGTAACCGGGGGTGAGGGCGATGACGAAGGAAGCCCCGGCCATCAGTGCGATGGTGAGGGTGAGGCCCTTCTTGCGGCCGTGCCGGTCGGCGTACGCGCCGAGGAAGGCGGCACCCACCGGACGCATCACGAAACCGACGGCGAAGACCGCGAGGGTGGCGAGCAGTGCGACGGCGCCCTCGGACTTCGCGAAGAACACCTCGGAGATGATCTTCGCGAAGATGGAGTACAGCGCCCAGTCGACCCACTCGACGGTGTTGCCGATGGTGCCGGCGACGATGGCCTTGCGCTGGGCGCGGGTCAGCTTCCGGCGCGGTGCGGTGGAGGCGGCGGACCTCGCCGCTGTCGGAGTGGGTCTCATCGGGAGCCCTCCGGGGACGCGGAGCCGGTGCGGGGGAGGAGCTGCGCGCGGGCCGCTTCGGCGAGCTGCGCGTGGGTCGCGTACCAGACGCCGGGGTGGCCGCCGATGTGATCCAGCAGTTCGCGCAGGATCACCAGGCGCGAACGGTGCCCGATGACGTGCGGATGCAGGGTCAGCTGGAAGACCCCGCCCTCCCGGTACGCCGCGTCGAACTCGTCCCGCCAGATCTCCAGCACGTCGCGGGGCCGGGTGTAGGGGCGCACCCCGGCGTAACGGTCCATGGTGAAGTAGGGCGCGTCGTCCCTGATCCAGTCCACCGGGATCTCGACCAGACCCGTGGCACGGCCCTCGGCCACCACCTCGTACGGCTCGTCGTCGGCCATCAGGGAGGAGTCGTAGGCGAAGCCCAGGCCGAGGATCGTCCGCAGTGTGGAGTCGGAGAAGTCCCAGGACGGCGTGCGGATGCCGGTCGGCCGGGTGCCGGTCAGCTCGGTGAGGGTGTCCAGCGCGCGGGAGATCAGGGTGCGCTCGTCCTCGGCCGACAGCAGTGTGTTGCGTTCGTGGATCCACCCGTGCACGGCGACTTCGTGGCCCTCCTCGGCGTACTGGCGCACCTCCTCGGGGTGCAGCAGTGCGGAGACGGCGGGCATGAAGAACGTCGCGGGCACACCACGGCGTTCCAGCAGCTCCAGAACGCGTACGGCACCGACCCGCGCGCCGTACTCACCCTGCGCGAGCCGCCCGGGACTGGTCTCCCCGTCGCGCAGCGGAATGGTCTCGTGGTCGGAGTCGAAGGACAGCGCCACGGCCACCCGCGCACCGCCGGGCCAGCCGGCCGGCGTGAGCGGGCGCCCGGCGCGGACCGCCTCGACGTGCCCGCGCCACACCGCTTCCGGCCACTGCCAGGAGGGAACCGACGGGTCGGGCTCGGACGGGTGGGAGACGGGGGCGCTGGAAGCGGAATGCGACATGGTGCCTCTCCGGTAGGGGGAGCTGGGCAGGACGAGAGCGGATGAAAGGGGGAGGGGGAAGAGGGGGAGGAGGAAGAGGGGGAGGAGGGGGAAGACGGACGGACAGGAGTCGAAGGGAGGCATGGAGGCCCGGACCGGCGTACGGAGCTGTCCAGCGCGCGGCAGCCTCATACGAACTGGTCCATGCGGGTCCACGCGCCCTTGAGCGTCACGAGGTGCAGGGTGATGTCGGAGGCGTCGAGGCCGGGGAGCGCCCCGATCACCTCATCGGTGTACCGGAACAGATCGGTGCGGCGCGGTAGCACCATGTGCCCGACCAGGTTGAAGCGGCCCGTCGCGGCGGCCAGGAACTTGGTGCCCGGATGCGCGGCGAGCTGCCGTCCCGCCGCCTCCAGCCGCCCCGGCTCGATGGACAGCCAGAGCATGAACTCGGCCTCGTACCCCAGCAGCGCGGGCTCCACCAGGGTGCGGAAGCGCAGGCTGCCCCGCTCGACCAGCCGGTCCAGCGCCCGCGCCACGCTGGACTCGTTCCGGCCGAGGACCCGGGCAAGGGTGCTGACGGGCAGCCGCCCGTCCTTGGCCAGCTCGCCGACGACGGCGTTCTCCAGCGCGGAGAGCGGCCGCGGCGGCTGGTCCCAGCCGGCCCGTTCGTACGGCAGGGAGCGCGCGGGGCGCAGATCGGCGACGGCCTCGGGCGGCAGCAGGCCGGCGTCCCACAGCGCCGCCGAGGTGAAGGTACGGATCACGGCGACGTGTTCCGTGCTGGTGATGAGGTCCGCGCCCGGCAGATCGGCGTGCAGCAGCCGCAGCAGCTCCTCGTTGTCCCGCGCCACGAAGTCCACGATCAGGTCGGCGGCCCCCGTGACCAGCGCCAGAAACCGTACCTCCGGGCGCTCGGCCAGCAGCTCCGCGAGCTCCAGGCCCTTGCCGGGGCGGGCCTGGGCCCGCACCAGCATCGAGGACGCAGAGCCCGTCCGGTCCAGCTCCACGGCGCCGACCACATGCACCAGCCGCCGCTCGCGCAGCGAGTTGAACCTGCGCTGCGCCGTCGACTCGCTCGTGCCAGCCCAGTGGGCGATCCTGCTCCACGGCGCACGCCCGTTGAGCTGGAGTGCGGCGATGATGCGGCGGTCCAGCTCATCGATCATGTCGGCGCTCGCTCGCGGAGTCATGGGCCGAGACGGTAGGCAGCGGGCTGACCCCCGTCAATGCCGGAACCCCGCATCAGATGGCCACCAGAGCGGATAATCCACCGCACGGCGATGTCAGGCTGAGGGATACTCCCAAGTCGGAGCGGGGACGTCCGAGAGGTGACGCGATGCGGGATCCCGTCACCGGGAATTCACGGAAGGCCCGTCCCCGTGGGCGCGCATCTCCTCTCCGTGGGTGCTCGCGTCCTCCTCGGGGATGCGTCCCCCCCTCGCGTGTGGGCCCGGCTCCGTGGCTACGGGCCGAACGGGCAGACGGATATGCCCTTCCGCTCCTTGGCACTTCCCGGTGGCCCTGTTAGGAAGGCCGGGACGGAGAACGTCTCGGAAGGTGATCGGGTGCAGGAGCGGGAGCAAGGCATCAGCGCTGCGGCGAAGCGGGAAAGCGCGCCCAAGACGTCCCGCAGGGCCCGGCCGCACGGACACGAACGGGCGGCGGAGCAGGCCACTGGGCTACCGGCCGGCCTGACGCCGGACGCCGTGAGGTCATTGCAGCGATCGGCGGGAAATGCCGCGGTGGCCCGCACCGTACAGCGCCGCAAGCCCACGGCGAACGCCCCCAAAGAGCATTTCGCGACCAAGGCCACCGACCACCCTGAATGGCCGCTGTTCCAAGAAATGATGGACAAGGGCGGATTCCCGGCCGACGTCACGGAAAGCGCCTGGCAACTCCTTCTCGGCGGCCTCGTCGAACAAGACCAGCTGAATACGCAGTCGGCCGACACGTCCATCGACCCCGCCGAACGCCGCGCACGCCGCGCCTCGAACACCTGGTACCGGGAACTGGTCAATCTCGTCGGCGACCACCTTCGCGTCACCACGCCCACGATGGCGCTCTGGTCGGGTGGCTTCGACGTGAGCAAGTACGCCCAGGCGAAGGGCCACACCTCCCTGGAGTTCACCCGGCTCGGAAAGATCGTCGACCAGCTGGAACTGCACGCCAATTGGAAACTGCAGGCCCCGCTGTGGAACGTGCTCTCCCGCGCGTTCGTCGAGCGGGCGACCGGCCCGGTACATGTCTTCCTGCGGGCCTACAACCCGGACAGCGTCCTCATCGCACAAGAAATCCCGCAGCTGCGCATCATCCAGAAACTCAACCCCGCCGTCGAAATCCTCTGGCACCCGCTCTACACCAACCCCGACGGCACGCTCAGGGAAATCGCACCGGACCTGCGACTCACCGACGATGCCGCCTACCGCAGCCGCGACAAGTGCGTGAGCGTGATGTACAACTACCTCCTGCGCCTCCATGACACGAACAACAAAGCAGCCGCCACGGCATACGGCGAAATGAACGAACTCCTGGCGGAAAACGTCAACGCCAAGGCGCCGCAGGGTCAAGGCGAAGGAGGGAAACGAGAGTGACGAGCCAGTCGTTGCCGGCAAGTCGCCCCCGACCGCCACGCCACCAAGCCGATGGCGCGGCGTCCGCAGCCCCTGTATGACGCTCAGTCACCCGCCAGTTTCCCCCTGCCCGGAGCCGCGCTCGGGCCCGTGGGTGTGCCCAGTTCGGCCGTCGGCTGTCGGTGCGTCTCGCGGAGGCCCCACGCGCAGAGCGTCAGGACGAGAGCGGCCGCGGCGGAGTAGAGGCCGACGCCGATCGGGTTGCCGTCGAAGGCGAGGAAGAGGGCGGTCGCGGTGGTGGCCGCCGTGCCGCCGCCCAGGGCGGCGCCGGTCTGGTATGTGGCGGAGAGGGAGGAGTAGCGCGTGGTGCTCGGGAACTGCTCGCCGAGGAAGGCCGGGATGCAGCCCTGCGGCGCGGCCATCAGCACGTTGACCAGAACATAGGCGAGGGTGGCCAGCAGCAGGACGTGCCCGTCGACCATGGGGAAGTACGCGAAGAAGAACGCCGCGTACGCGAGCGTGCCGAGGACCACCACCGGCTTGCGGCCGGTCCGGTCGGAGAGCAGGGCCATGACCGGTACGGCGATGGTGAAGGCCAGGGAACCCGCGACCTGGAGCAGCAGCGACTCGGTGTGGCTGTAGCCGCGCTCCTCGGCGTACGTCACGGTGAAGATCGTGCCGATGTAGGCCAGTGTGTTGTAGCCGAACGCCACGCCGATGGCCAGCAGCATCCGGCGCGGGTGCCGCTTGATGGAGTCGAGGATCGGCACCCGCGGCACGGGCTCCGTACGGCGTTCCTCCTGAGGCATGCGGCTGCGGGCCACGACGCCGACCAGGACCAGCAGGCCGCCCAGCCAGAACGGCAACCGCCATGCCCAGCCGTCCAGTTGGTCCTGCGGCAGCAGCGTGATCAGTGAGAACACGCCCGTGCCGAAGAGGCTGCCGATGCCGATTCCGGCGCTGGTGAAACTGCCCCACAGGCCACGCCGGTCCTCCGGTGCGTTCTCGATGCCGAAGAGGGAGGCGCCGCCCCACTCGCCGCCGGCCGCGAAGCCCTGTACGAGGCGCAGGGCGATGAGCATGGCCGGCGCGGTGATGCCGACGGTCCGGTAGGTAGGCAGGCAGCCGATGAGGAAGGTACTGCCTCCCATGACCAGCAGTGTGAGCACCAGCATGGCCCTGCGGCCGATCCGGTCGCCGAAGTGGCCGATCACGATGCCGCCGAGCGGGCGGGCGATGAATCCGCTGCCGAAGGCCGCGAACGCCACGAGGGTGCCCACCGTGGGATCGAAGCCGGGGAAGAAGAGCTTCGGGAAGACGAGCGCGGCCGCGAGGCCGTAGATGATGAAGTCGTAGAACTCCAGCGCCGTCCCGAAACCGGAGATGAAGAAGGCGCGTGCGCCCGTGGTGAGGGGAGTCGTAGTGCGGGTCTCGGTCGGTCTTTCCTGGCCGGGGCGGGCCGTGTCCGTCATGGCGGGTCCTTCGGGGGAGGGGAAGGCGGGGGCGAGGTCCGGCCGGTCGGTGGCCGGTGAGGGTCAGAAGCGCGCGAGGCCGCGCTTCGCGGTTTCGTCCGGCGTGCCGGCCAGGTAGTCGATCGCGCACCGGCCGACGTCGAGACCGATGGTGAGGAGCGTGCCCCACTGCTCGTGCGGCGCCTTCGCCGCGTCCGGCCGCATGCAGACCACCGCGTCGGCGCCGGCGTCACCGCACAGCGCCTTCGCCCGCTCGGCCGGCGCCAGCCCCGGCATCGCGGCGCGGACCGTACGCAGATGTGCGTGGCGTTCCGCGGTCGAGGAGTCGGCCGGGCAGACGTCACCGGCGCCCAGCCCGGCGTCGAGGAAGTGGTTGGTGTGCAGCAGCCAGCCCTGCGCGTCGGCCGGGACCACCGCGAGCCCGGCGGGGGAGAGCTCGAGGCTCGCCGCACCGCCGCCGCGGGTGACGACGGTGAGCGAGGTCGACGCGCTGACCTGCGCCGATGACGCCACCGCCAGCGCCTCGTCGAGGGTGTCAGCGGCATCGAGGATGCGGCGCGCGATCGCGTGCACGGGGACCCCGCCGCCGGTACCTGACGCACCGTCGGAGGCGTGGAAGAGGATGTTGAAGTGCACGCCGAGCCCGGCACTGTTCACCCCGATCTTCCCCGCGGCACCGAACTCGGTGAAGAGCTTCACCGTACGTCCCGCGCGCGGGCTCAGCTCGTGCAGCAGCGCCTCGGGCACGAGCAGGTCGTGCCAGTCCCAGGTCTGCACCGTCTCCGGCACGGCCCCGACGGGTGCGAACACCGCGGTCGAGCACTCGCCCGCACCGGCCGGCGGACAGGTGGCGAGGATTTCGGTACGGGCGCCGACCGCGGCCACCTGCCAGCGCTCGATGTCTGCCGCGTCGGCGCAGGCGTCCGACTCCTCGGCCAGGCCAGGCGCCCACGCCCGCAGGGCCGCATGGCTGCGTTCGGCGAGCTCGCGGACCCGTTCCGCCGGGACGCCGAGCACCGCGAAGTGGTCCAGGTACAGCTGCGCGACGCGCCGGACCTGGGCGCCGAACCGGGTGCCGAGCAGCGCTCCGCGCTCCCGCGGGTCGACCGTCACGGTCTTGAGGGTGTGCAGTTCCACGTGTGTCCTTCCAGGCTGCAGGCGCGCGGACGTACGCGGTCCCGCCGATTGCACGGCGTACGCGGTGTCCGCGTCCTGCGCGGGGTGATGAGTGGGCGCCCGGTGCCGCTGCCCACGAGTGGGGCGCGGCGCGGATCACGCTAGGAAGGTAAAACGTTTTATACAATGCCCGGCGGACATATTCGTTGCGGACTTCGGGCGGCGCCATGGCACGCACGCGGGGCATCACCATCAAGGACGTCGCGCGCAGAGCAGGTGTTTCGATCACCGCGGTCTCGCACGCCCTCAACGACAAGGGCACGCTGAGCGCGGCCACCCGGGAGCACATCCGCGGTGTCGCGGACGAGATGGGCTACACGGCCGACGCACTCGCCCGCGGCCTGCGCAGCTCCACGATGGGGGCGGTCGGCCTGGTGCTCCGCTCCCTGGACGCGCTGGGCGACTACGCCCCGGCCGGCGTGGACGTCTTCGAGCGGTTCGTGGGCGCGGCCGCCTCACAGGCCCTGGCCCGCGGCCTGAGCCTGATGCTCGTACCGGACCTGACGCGGGTGCCGGTACCGCCGCTGACCTTCTCCATGGACGGCTACATCGTCACCAACCCGCACGTCGACGACCCGGTCATCGCCCTGCTGGAACAGCGCGGCATCCGGTACGTGACGTACGGCGGCGTCCCCGGCCGGCCGGACTTCCGGCACTGGGCCTCCGAGGACGACGCGGCCTCCGCGCGCCTGGTCCTCTCCCACCTGCAGGCCGCCGGCGCCCGCAGCATCGCCCTCGTACGCGGCACCGACCCCAACGCCTGGAACCTCGACCACCAGGACGTCTACCTGCAGTGGTGCGCCGAGCGGCACGTCCCGCCCCGGCTCTACGAACTGCCCGAACGCGCGGGTGTCGACGGGGGTGCGGCCCTGGCCGGGCGGATCGTCGACGACGGTGTGCCGGAGGCCGTCTTCTGCCTCACCGGGCGGCACGCGGCCGGAGTGCAGCAGGGGCTGATGGCACGAGGGGTCCGGGTGCCGGAGCACACGATGGTGGCGGCCGGTTCCGACTCGGAGCACGCACGCAACAGCCGGCCGGCGATCTCCGCGCTGGAGCTGAACCCGGTCGAGAGCGCGGGCGCCCTGCTGGACCTCCTGCAGGCCCTCATCGCAGGGGAGGACACCGTCGCGCCCCGGCGCACCAAGGCCCGCTTCCGGCCGCGCGCGTCGACCCGGCGGCAGCCTGCTGCGCGCTGACGGCGTACGGCGGCCCCCTTCCCGGCGGACGGGAACGGGGCCGCACCGGCACAGGGCCTCACTCGGGGGTGTACGGACCGCCGTCGCCGGTGCCGCTGGAGGTGACGCCGACGGTCCGCGTCTCGCCGTTGCTGGCGATTTCTATGATGGGAATGGCCTTGTTCTTGGGGCTGCCGTTGTTCTGCAGCGAGATCCAGCCGCTGGCCCCGGGAATCGCGTTGGTGCCGTTGAGCGTGGTCAGCATCTGCAGCACGGCATCGCGCTTGATCTCCTGGTGGGAGTTCTCCAGGGGAACGGCCTTCCTGATCGTGGTGACGGCGGTGAGGACGGCGTCGTACCCCATGATGGCCTGCCCGTCGTCCAGGCTGTCGTCCTTGAACGTCGTGGTGAAGGTGCCGCCCGCCTGGAAGGGCACGATGGCGTTCTTGACGAAGTACTGCGGCGCCTTCGCCCAGGCCCCGGGGTGGGCGAGCCCGGTGAACAGGAGCTTGATGTTCCCGTTCTGCAGCGCCTGTTTGACGTCGTTGAAGCCGGCCGACTGCGCGGCCTGTGACACATCGTCACCCGACAGAACGGTGATCTGGTCGGCCTTGCACTGCCGGTTGGCGAGCGGCGCGAGGAAGTCCGGCAGATCGCGGCCGCGGCCGGCGAAGTAGACGATGCCGGGATGTCCCAGGCACAGATTGGCCATCTGGTTGCTGAAGTAGGTGGCGAGCTGGGACTTGGAGGAGTCGAACTGCATCGGCTCCGGAGCGACGAGCCGGTCCTTCGGCAGCTCCGCACCGAACCTGGCAGCGAGCGTCTTGGTGTAGAGGTCGTCCTTGTTGGCGTCCTGGACGATGAGCACCTTGCTCCGGCGGTACTTCTTCGAATCGAGGAACTGTACGGCGGCGGCCGCCTCGTCGGCGTTCGGCGCGGCGACCCGCACCAGACCGTCGGACTTCTCCAGCTCGTCGGAGGTGATGACGGAACCGAAGGCCGCGATGTCCAGCCTGCTCAGCTCGGAGATCATCGCCTTGGTGTCCTTGAGGCTGGTGCCGAGTCCGGCGGCCGCGACGATGCGGTCGGTGTCCCGGCGTGCCTTGACCTGGCCGAGGGTGTAGTCGCGGTGCGCCTTCTCGTCCCCGGTGTCACCGAGCAGGAGTCTGATCCGGGGAGTGTGACCGTGGCCCCGGCGGTGGTTCACCTCGTACTGAGCGGTGTACGCCCCCTCCAGCTCATGGCGTACGGACTCGGGGGTGTTGCTGTCCCCCCTCCCCGGGTCCATGCCCACGAGGTACACGACGCTGACGTAGGGCGTGCCGTCCGGCTCGGCGGCTTCGCGGGCGACCCACCGGTTCTCCTTCTCGATGCTGCGGGACACCTCGCGCAGGTCCTCGGTGAAGGCAAAGCTGCCGTCGGTGAGACCGACACACCGCGTCCCGCCCGCGGCCTCGAACTTCTTCACGCCCTCGGCGCAGTCGGTGGGTTCGGGCCGCAGGAAGAACAGGGTGCCCCCGCCGACGAGGAGCAGGGCGGCGATCACGGCGGCGACGTACCGCCACCGCGGAACGGGGGGAGTGTCGTCGGGCCGGTCCTGTACGTGCGTCGTCGCCATCGTGCTGTCGTCTCCTGTCTCGGCCGGTGGACGCTGTCAGGGCCGGGGCTCGTACCTCACTGGTCGGGGTCGTGGTCCGTACCTCACGTGGGCAGTGCCGTGGTGCGTACCTCGCGCTGTCACGGCCGTGGTTCGTACCGCTCGGCCTCTCTGAGGAGCCCGGCGGCACCGCTGTGAGGCAGGGCGGCAAGTGTGTGGAACATGGCTGCGATGGTGGAGTTGAGTTCGGGAGTGGTGTGCGCCACGCGGTTGCGCGGATCGGCGGCCAGCCACAGGGCGGTCACGAGCATGGTCAGCGCCCAGTGCGTGACGAAGGCTTCGGGCGCCAGGTCCCTGGCCAGTTCGCGGACCCGGCCGGAGGGCGAGGAGTCCCGCTCTCCGCCCTGCCGCGGGGCCACCGGGAGGAGCATGGGCGCGGCGGTGATGGCGTACAGCTCGTACAGCCACTCGTCGGTGCTGGGCAGCCGCGTGAACTGCGCGGCGAGGTGGGCGACCACCTGATCCAGGTCGTTGAGGGCCAGCGAGTGGTAGAGGGCGTCGAGCCGGTGCCGCCGGTTCTGCGGTTCGCGCCGGTGCCAGTCGCGCAGGGCCGTGTGGATGGTGACCCAGCCCGAGGGGCCCTCCGGGTCGTGCCGGGCCAGCGCCTGGAGCAGTACGAGCCGCAGCCACGGATGGAGCACACCGGTCGGCTCGCTCTCCTCCGGGGCCCGGCAGTGCTCCAGGTAACCACTGCCCTGGCCGCCTCGGGTGTTGGCGTCCTCGGGGACCGGCGGAACCAGCCAGAGCCGGGCGTCGATGTCCCTGCGCAGCGTGTCCTTGGTGAGCTGGTCGTACTCCTCCAGGAGTCCGGCGTCCACGGCGGAGTCGAAGGTGCGCCCGGCGGAGCAGACCACGAGCGCCGCCCGCTGACCCTCGGTCAGATCGCACAGCAGGTACTGGCGGGCCGCCTCGTCCAGCGCCGCGTGCTCCCCCGCATCCGCCGAACTCCCCGTGCCGCTGCCCGCGGTTGTGCCGTCCGCGCGGGGGAGCGGTGGAGAGTGCTCGAGGATGTGGCGCAGCTCGGCGGCCCCGCCACCGCGCTCGACCACGATCGCGTACGTGGTGTCCAGCAGGCACCGCGCGCTCCAGGGATGCCCGTAGGAGAGACGGTGGATCAGCGGTGTCGCGTGGACCACGGCGGACGCCGCCTGCTCGGCCAGCGTGGCGACCTCGGGCTCGGTGAGGTCACGCAGCTGGACCGGATACCACCGCCACTTGGTGGTCGACGCGGGACGCGGAATGCTCTCCTGCCAGTCGGCGTACGAGGCCTGTTCCGGGGTGCGGATGCGCAGCTCGGCCGGGGAGCCCGGCGCGTACGGGGCGGGCACGCTGAGCGCGTTGGCCGCGGTCGCGACGACGAGCAGCGGATCGCCTTCCACGCCCGACGACGCGTTCACCTCACGGATGCGTACCAGCAGGTCGAGGAAGGTACGGCCCTGCGGCGCATCGATGTTGTCCAGCAGCACGACACACTCCTTGTCGCGCTGATGCCGGGCGTAGTGATCACGCAGATCCGCCAGGAACGCACCGCACAGCAGCCGGTCGACCTCCGCCACGTCCGCCGGCGCCTCGCTCCCGGCCAGCTCGTTGAGCTTCATGAGCGCGTCGACCGGCCGGTTCGGGCTGTCGTTGTACCAGGTCAGCCCGGTACGCCACATCACGGTGACGGGCAGCTTGGGCAGGCTGAACTGGACGAGCTTCAGCACGAGGTCGAGGCCGGGCAGCTGCACCACGTTCAGGTCCTGCAGGAGCCCGACCCCCTCGATGACCCCGTTGGCCCTCTCGTAGACCTCGGTGCTCTCCTTCGCCTGCCGCAGGGCCCGCTTCAGCTCGGCCCGTGCGCGCCGCGCGTCCGCGCTGTCGAGCGTGAGGCCGGCGCGCACCACGAGCAGCCCGAGCGCCAGCCGGGGGAAGTGGACGGCGGGCTGGCGGGGCAGGCGGTAGGACAGGCCGAGGGCGAGCCGGGCCGCGACCTCATGCGGCCGCTTGGGCACGGCCGAGGCGAAGTCGTAGAAGGCATTGGGCCTGTTGGAGGCCAGATACCCCAGCCACCGCAGCGTGGTCGTCTTGCCGCTGCCCCGCCTGCCGAGCAGCGTGAGGACGGGCAGCTCCCGGTCACCCTGCCCGCGCGCCCGGCACTCGTTGAACAGACGGACGATGTCCTTGACGCCCTGCGGGCGTTCCGTCGGCACGGCCAATCTGTCACCCTCCCCCTAGTGCCCGAAACCAGCCCCACCGCCCCGCGCCCGCCCCGCCTCCCCACCACGCGCCCCGGCCTCGCCCTTCACCCACGCACTCCTGACATAATCCCACGAAGTCCTGGGGCGGGAGAGGTACTTGGGGTCCTTTTTATCGGCTGCTGGGTCAGTGGGCTGTTGCCGACCGGCCGGGCATGAGGGCGGCTCGGGGCTGGGCGGTTCGCTCAGGCTGGGCCGATGGCCGCTCTGCATCCCCCTCACAGCCGGGGGAGCGACGCGACGCCACGTGGTGCGTGCCACGAGATAGCCGGTTCCCGCCGTGGCACGACACGGATAGAGGGCCGCGGTCAAGCACCCGCGCCACGTGCCGCGGTCCGCAGGTAGGACTCCTCGCCTCTCATGAGTCCTGCCCGGCCTCCTCGTCACCATCAGCAAACCACCCCACAGGCAGCCTGTCGGAAAGACGCGGTTGCAGCCCTGCGCGAAGACCGACCTCCAGTGCCCGTTAGGTGTCCGACATCTGGTCTGCGGCGGAATGATCACGACATAGTCACACCTCTACCCATCGCTCCGTCCGGCTCGTACGGTTACTCCCTCATCTGGTGTGTTCCGTGGGGGGATCATGCGTATAAGATTTGCTGCCGTCGGTGTGGCGGCCGGGGTGTTCGTACTGACCGGCTGCATGCTGCCGAGCACATCCGGCTCCCGGTACACGGCGCACAGGGCCACGCCGTCCCACTCCGCTACGCCGAGCACCGAGGCACCTTCGCCCTCGGCCACGCCGGAGCCTTCCGCGACCGAGGCCGGTGCTGAGGGGGACGTGAAGATCGACTCATGTGCGGTCGATCCGCTGACCGGGTGGCCGGCCGCGAAGGTGACGATCACGAACCGCACCGACCAGGAGTCGAACTACATGGCCACCATTGAGTTCGTCGAGGCGGACGGTACGCGGGTCGGTACGGGGCTGGCCGCGGAGAACAACCTCAAGGCGGGGCAGAAGGCGCGGACGACAGCCCAAGGTCTGCAGAAGGCCGGCACGGGCATGCGGTGCAAGATCGCATCGGTGACGCGCTACCCGTCGCCCTGAGACAGGGGTAAAGCGTGGACGCAGCGCCGCTGAGACATGTGGACGCTCTCTGGGCGGCCGCCCGCTCGATCGAAGTGGCCCCTCGGCACCATGAGGCGAGCGGCCGGTCGGTCATGGTGGGGAGCGCTGAGGAGATCGCCGAGGTGGCCGGTCTCCTGGAGGTCGATCTCACGGCCGCCCCCCTCACCTGCATGTGCCCCGGCGATGTGAGCTTCACGGTGCGAGGTGAACGAGGTGCGGTCTTGGGCGTCCTGACACATCACGCGGGCGGCGGGCTGGATTGGAGTCGCTGGTCCGGCCAGCTCCCGCTCCTGCGGCTGGGAGAGCTGACCGCCTGGTTGACCGAGCGTGACGTGGTCGTTCCGAACCCGCGGCAGTAGCCCCAGCGCGCGCTGATCACAGAACCGCGTAACCGGGGCTCTGCGGGGCTACGCCCCAAAGGCCGGTGTCAGCGGCCAGGTACAAGCGGCATCTTGTCGCAGAGATCACCGCTCGGGCTCCTCCACGACGCAGGTCCGGGTGAGGATGCGGACGGCATAGTTTCGACCCGAGCCCAGGCCCCGCTGGGCGGACGCTGCGTGCGTGCACTCCCGTCGTCTTGTACGCCGGGCCATAAATTCCTTCCGACTCTGCTGCACTGGCTGCGACTGGGCCTGCCGGATGGCACGGCTCCCGTCGCCCGGTGTTTCCGGCGCTGCCGGACCGCCGTGGTGTCGCGGCCAAGGCGGCTAGCGTGTATGAATGATCAGCATGGAATGGGATGGCCTCACCGACCGCGAGCGCTTCGGCGAGTGGTACCGGGAGAAGCGGGACCGTTTCTCGGACATGGCCAGGGACGCCGACTGGGACGGCCTTTTCGAGGAGTTGGAGAGGCAACCGGGATGGGTCAACCTCCCCCGGCCCGGGAACCGTACCGGCTTTGCCCCGCTGCACCAGGCGGCCTGGCATGGCGCGGATTTCGCCGTCGTCTCCCGGCTGATCGCGCACGGTGCCTGGCGTACGCAGCGCACCCGGGACGGGCGGCGCGCGGTGGACATCGCACGGGCGGAGGGGCACACGCATTTGCTGGATCTCTTGGAGCCGGTCGTGGTGCGGCGGCTTCCCTCTCCTGCACAGGCACTGGAGCATCACTTCCATGCACTGTTGCGGGAGCGGACCGGCCGCTGCTTCGAGGAGATCGAGCACCTGTTGCCGCCGCTCGAGCCGTTGACGGAGGGGCTGAATATGAAGATCTTCTTCCCTGTGGTCGGCATGATGGGCGGCTTCACCTACGGCATCGAGGGGGAAGTGGTGCATGTGCACGGCCACTCGCGGATGGACGCGGACGACGGGGACCACTACCGCGTGACTCCCGAGGGCTGGTTCAGAATCGAGCACAAGCGCGTGCCGCCATCCCCGTGAACCAGCCTGTAAGTGCGTTGCAGGCGGCGAGGGGCAACGGACCGGCGACCGGGCACCGCGGCCCTGTGTCTGCCCGAAGACACCACCAGGTATGACCCAGGAGGGGAGCAGGGTGATGTCGCGGCGCGCACGTCGAAGTCCCATGTGAAGCGTGCGCAGGCCCTCGGGCGAAGGCCCTGGCCGGCCACCAGCGGCATTGCGGTGGTGAACCGGCCTACGAACGTGGGCCCGCCCCGCCCTACCCCCCGAACAGCATCCGCAGCGCCACGTCCCGGTAGTGCCGTACGTGGCTCAATGAGGCGGCGGCTGCGGCCTCGGCGTCGTGTGCGGCGATGGCCTCGTGGAGCTGGCGGTGCTCTTCCCACAGGGTGCCCGGCTCGTCGATCTGCTGGAAGAGCCAGCGCAGCCGGCCCTCCAGGGGTTCCACGGTGGTGGCCAGCAGCTCGTTGTCGGCGAGTTCCATGATCTGGTGGTGGAAGGCGGCGTTGGCGCGCGAGATGCGTTCCGGTTTGCCGGAGAGGGTGGCGCGGCGGGCGTTCTCCAGCAGGCGGGCCAGCGTGGCGAGCCCGTCGGCGTCGGCGCGTTCGGCGGCTCGCCGGACGGCCAGGACCTCCAGCGCCTCGCGCAGGTCGAAGAGGTTCTCCACGTCCTTGCGGTCATGGCTCTTGACGACGATGCGGCGCGGCGAGGCGGCGGTGAGGAAACCCTCGCTGAGCAGGATGCGGATGGCCTCGCGCACCGGCACCCGGGAGACGCCGAACTCCTCGGCCAGGTCCCGTTCGACGAGCCGGTCGCCCGGTGCCAGGCGCCCGGTGATGATGCGGTCGCGCAGGTCCTCGCAGACCTGATCGCGCAACCATGCCGTCCCCGTGAGAGAGGCGGCGGGTTGCGTGGTGTTCCGGCTCATGAGCCCCTCCTAAGTCCTCATTACGGTATACCAAACCCTTGACGGCCCTCTGAGGCGTCCCCATCATTTGGTATGCCATAGCGCGGAACGCCGAGGTCGTGCGCGTGGTGAAGCTACCTGAACTGCTGTACCCCGCCATGCCGAATCGAGGGTCACCATGAGTTCACCCGCGGCCGGACGGGCCGCCGTTTCCCCCGGCAGAGAGACCCGCGAAGGCCGGCCCAGCCGGGTCCGCTGGAAGATGTTCCTGCTCCTCCTCGGGGTCGTCGCACTCAACTACATCGACCGCGGTTCGGTCTCCGTCGCCCTGCCCCTCATCACCGATGACCTGGGGCTGAGCAAGGAAACCACCGGTTTCGTGCTGAGCGCGTTCTTCTGGACGTACGCCCTGATGCAGATCCCCGCCGGCTGGCTCATCGACCGGTTCGGCCCGCGCGTCATGGCCTCCGGCGCCTGCGTCGGCTGGGGCCTCGCCCAGGCCGCCACCGCCGCCTCCACCGGGGCGGGCTCGCTGCTCGGCTACCGGCTGCTGCTCGGCGTCGTGGAAGCACCGGTGATGCCCGCGGGCGGCAAGCTCAACGCCCAGTGGCTGCCCGCCAAGGAGCGCGGCCGCGGCGCCGTGCTCCTGGACGGCGGCGCCCCGCTCGGCGCTGCCCTCGGCGGCATCATCATCTCCGCCCTCATCGCCTGGACCGGCAGCTGGCGGATCAGTTTCGTCATCGCGGGCGTCGCCACCGTGGCTGTGGGCCTCCTCGCCCACTGGTACATCCGCAACACCCCGCGCGCCCACCCCGGCGTCAATGAGGCGGAAGCCGCGTACATCGAGCGCGCACACGCCGAGGAGGACGCCGAGGCGCCCGGCAGCGACGAACGCGCCGGTCTGCGTCCCTACCTCAAGCACCGCTCGTTCTGGGCGATGTGCCTGGGCTGGATGGGCTTCAACGGCGTCTTCTACGGCCTGCTCACCTGGGGCCCGCTCTATCTCTCCGAATCCAAGGGCTTCGACATCAAGACCATCGGCTGGTCGACCCTGGCCATCTTCGGCTCGGGCTTCGCCGGCGAACTCATCGGCGGCTGGCTCGCCGACCACTGGCGGTCCAGGGGCGCGGGCGCCAACAAGGTCATGCGTACGCTCATGGGGGTCGCCGGAGCCGCGGTCGTCGCCGGACTGCTCGGTGTGGTACTCGTCCCCGACGCCCTGACCGCCGTACTCCTGCTGTCCGGTGTGTTGTTCTTCCTCCGCTGGGCGGGCCTCTTCTGGTCGCTGCCGTCCATCCTCGGCGGGCGCGCCAACGCCGGCGTCGTGGGCGGTGCCATGAACCTCGCCGGAAACATCGCGGGCATCGTCACCCCCATCGCCGTCGGCTTCATCGTCGGCGGCACCGGCTCCTACACCTGGGCGCTCCTCTACTTCGTCGGCGCCGGAGTCCTCTTCACCGCCTCGTCCCTCGCCCTCGACTACAGCAGGAGGCCGGCCGTCCGATGACTTCCCGTCAGGCGCACACAGCGGCAAGCAGGAGTGCAGCAGTACGCACGAGCACAGCAGGACGCTTGAGCACGGCAGGACGCTTGAGCACGGCAGGACGCATGAGCACGGCAGGACGCATGAGCAGGGCGGTACGCATCGGGATGCTCACCCCGTCCTCCAACACCTGTCTGGAGCCGGTCACTTACGATCTGCTGCACGACAGCGGCGCGGCCACCGCGCACTTCGCGCGCGTCCCCGTCACCCGGATCGCGCTCGATTCGGGCTCGGACGCCCAGTTCGATCCCGCACCCATGCTCGCCGCGGCCCGGCAGCTCGCCGACGCACGCGTCGACGTCATCGCGTGGAACGGCACCTCAGGCTCCTGGCTCGGCGTCGACCGCGACCGCGGGCTGTGCGAGGCGATCACCGCGGAGACCGGCATCCCCGCCACCACCTCCACACTCGCGCTCCTCGACGCGTGTGCCGCGTACGGTGTGACCCGACTCGGGCTCGCCCTGCCGTACACGGCGGAGGTCGCCGAGCGGATCGTGCAGACGTACGCTAAGGAAAGCATCGCCTGCGAGCTCGCCGAACCGCTCGGCATCAGCGAGAACGAGGCTTTCGCCCGCGTCCCGCAGCCCGAGGTCGCCCGGCAGATCGAGGCCGCGGCCGGGAACGTGCGCGCGGACAAACACGCGGCCGTGCACGCCGTAGCCGTCGTCTGCACCAATGTGTACGGCGCCCGCCCCGCCGCCGACCTCGAACCGGCCCTGGGAATACCGGTGTTCGACTCGGTCGCCGCCACCCTGTGGCAGGCCCTCGACCTGGCGGGTGCCCACCCTGCGCTGACCGGTCACGGCGACCTGTTGCGCTCCGGCAGCCTGCGCGCCCGTTTCCAGGAAACCCTCACCGAGCTGCTCGCCGCCACCGGAGCCGACCGCACCACCTTCCGGGTGGACCTGCCCGCACGCGGACTGCACGTGAACCTCACCGCGGGCGAGGCGCTGGGGGAGGGCGTACGGTCCATCCGCCGCGACGCCTCCCTCGACCAGCGCCGCCTCAACACCGTGGAGTGGCTGGAACGCCACCGCGCCCCACTGGTCCAGTCCCACTTCCGCGCCGACCCGCGTCCGCCGCAGGCGCTCATCGACGTGTACGGAGTCAACGCCCAGCTGCTGGCGCCCGTGGAACGCGACGGTGCCATGGCCGGCTGGGTCTCCGTACACAGCATGACCGAACGCGACTGGACCGGCCGCGACACGGCGGCCGTGGCCGACGCCGTAGCCCGTCTGCAGACCGCCCTCGACACCCACTGACCCACCGGCCACTCGCCGAGACGACAGAAGGACAGCACATGACCAAGGACATCAAGATCGCACTCGGTGTGGACGTGGATGCCGTCGCCGGCTGGCTCGGCTCCTACGGGGGCGAGGACTCCCCGAACGACATCCAGCGCGGCGTCTTCGCCGGCGAGATCGGCACCCCGCGCCTGCTCAAGCTCTTCGAGCGGCACGGCATCCGTACCTCCTGGTTCATACCGGGGCACTCCATCGAGACGTTCCCCAAGCAGACCGAGATGATCGTCGCGGCGGGCCACGAGATCGGCGCGCACGGCTACTCGCACGAGAACCCCATCGCGATGACGCCGCAGCAGGAGGAGGACGTCCTCGCCAAGAGCGTCGAACTCATCGAGTCCTGGACCGGCCGCAAGCCGCGCGGCTACGTCGCCCCGTGGTGGGAGATGTCCGCCCACACCGCGGCCCTGCTCCACAAGTACGGCTTCTCCTACGACCACTCCCAGAACTACCGGGACTTCACCCCCTTCTACGCCCGCGTCGGCGACAGCTGGACGAAGATCGACTACACCGCCGACGCCAAGGACTGGATGAAGCCCCTCGTGCACGGTCACGAAGTGGACCTGGTCGAGTTCTGCGGCAACTGGTACGTCGACGACCTGCCGCCCATGATGTTCAACAAGCACAGCCACAACAGCCACGGCTACGTCAGCCCGCGCGCCCTGGAACAGGACTGGAAGGACCAGTTCGACTGGGTGCACCGGGAGTTGGACTACGCCGTCATCCCCATCACCCTCCACCCAGACGTCAGCGGCCGCCCCCAGGTCCTGCTGATGCTGGAGCGCTTCATCGCCTACGTCTCCGGCCACGAGGGCGTCAGCTTCTGCACCCTGGAGGACGCGGCCGACGACTTCCGCCGCCGCTTCCCCTTCGAGGGCGAGGAACGCCCGGCCGACATGCGATAACGCACGCGGGAAGCGGTGCAGGGTACGCCGTCCCGGCTAGCGGGCCCGACCAGGCCCAACCGCGGCGAGCGGTTTCTGTCACCACGTTGCCCCCTTCGCGTATGAGCGTGGTGACAGCGAAGGTGACCGGACGCCCGGCCCAGTCCTCGCACTCCGCGGCGAAGGGACCGTGCAGTCCCGTTCCCTCAGGACCGGCGCCGCCTGCTCCCGTGCTCTGGCCCTGGCGTGTGCCGCCTCCGGCAGGCAGATGGGGAGCAGGTGGCGCCGGCCGCCTGCGCGGCTGCTCGTCATAGGTGATCGATAAGCTTCCGTTCATGGCATGGACGAACGGGGAGGGTGCCGCGCCGGCCGCAGCCTGGTCCGGCGCGCACGGCGGGCCACAAGGGCTACCGGCACAGGGCACGGGCTGGCAGGCGCCCAGCGGGATCGAGCAGCAGCTGTACGACGCGAAGCTGCGGGGGGACTGGGGCGCGTACTTCGATGTGCTGGCGCGTTCGTATCTGTACTTCGCCGAGTCTCGTGCGTGGGTCGACGCACACCCCGGACGGGTGCACTTCAGCCCGTACTGGGATCCCCGGCTGCAGGCGCGGTGCCTCGCCTTGTACACCGAGGGCATGCTGCCCGCTCCCGATGGAGGGGATCTGGTCTTCCATTCCGATCCTCTGGAGTGGTTCGCCGAGACCTGGCACGAGGGCCGTGGGCAGTGGATGGCCATCAACCCCGGCAGCCCCTGCGAGGCGTACTTCCCCACCGCATCCGAAAACCGCGCACTGTGGCTGCGGCACACCGCACCGGTGGTCGGCTCACCCGACCGCGAGCGCGCGCTGCGCGGTCTGTCGGTGGGCGGGCCTCTCCAGGGCGCGGTGGCCTTCGGGCTGGCCTGCGGAGCGCACCTGATGGTCAACAATCGCCAGCTGTGGAACTCACTGGCCTTCCACGGGATGGGGTACGCGGCCGAACAGCGGAGCCTTTCGCGATGGTGGGGCATCACCGACCGAGCGGGCTGGCTGGACGCACAAAACCGGCTGCTGCGCGCCGACATGGTCAGCGCCGTCTGGGAGTGCGCACTCAGCATCCGGCGCTCCCTCGCGCTGGACTTCGCCGGGCCGGTGGAGGTCGACCACTGGAAACAGGTGGCCGCACGCACTATCCGGCGCAACGCCGAGGCACGCGCCGCCGCGGTCCGCATCAGCCCCGAGGGCGTGACCCAGGCCGAGCCGGTCGACGAAGCCGACGTGGCGGCCGAGATCGCGGGCGTGCAGCGGCTGATCGGGCGGATCGCCCGGTACGAGGCCCGGTTCCGGGCGGACGGGCTGCTGGCCGAGGGCCGCTTTGTGCGCACAGTGGAAGCCTGGGACTTCGGGCGGGCCTCATGCATGGCCCGCTGGGGTGTGGCCGCTCGCTTCTGCACACTGGACGAGGCGGAACACGCCGTAGTCCAGGCGGGCCGCGCGGTGGCCGCCAACTACCGCTCCTGGGAGGACTTCTCCGCCGCCTTCATCCTCGGACGCTGCCTGCACTTCGACGAGGAGGACTTCGGGAGTTGGTACGAGGACATGGTCACCGTGCACCGCATTCTCACCACCGACCCCGCCAGCCCCTGGCTGAACATCCCCTGGCGCTGATGCGCGTAAGGCTGCGCGCTTCCTCTCACCGAGGGAGAAGGAACCAGCGCCAGGGCGGAAGCGACGGAGCGGGCGCGGGCGACCGGCCGGTCGCCCGCGCCCGCTGCCGCAGGCTCGGGACGGGAAACTGGAGACCGCCCGTCGGCGGCCCAGCGCGCCTCCCGCGATGCGCTCAGACGTCGGTGTCTGGGGGAAGACCGTCGCCCAAGACGATGCGGATCATCTTTCCCTGCCCGGTGATGTCGGTGAGTCCGGCCGCCAGGCGGCTGTACGCGGTCGCGGCCAGTGCCCAGTCGGCCTCCAGCATCGTGGCGGCGGAGCGGGTGTTCCACAGCTCGATCAGCAGCGCGATCAGGGAGCGTCCGGACAGGACGGTCTGGATGCGCCCTTCCCCGATGTCCTCCACCGCCGGCGGGGTGCGGAAGTGGCAGTGGCGCACGGCCAGGGCGGCCAGCCACTCCCAGGTGTCGCGATGGGCGACGAGCTCGGCGGAGGCTACGCCGGCGGCCTTGAGCAGCAGCACGCCATGAGCGACTCTCGGGTCCTCGGACCGGCCCTCGGAGCCCTTCGGTGTGGCGGGTTCAGCCTGTCCGGATACCTGTGTGGCGCGGTAAGCGGCCTCGATCGTGGCCTTGAGCGCCCGTTCCTGCCCGCCCTCGTCCTGGGGCTCCGGTTGCTGCGCGGTGTCCTCCATGACGCCCCCCTGCTGGTCGCTGTCGTTCCCGGCCTGCTGATCCGCTGCGGCACCCTCAGCTGCAGGCGCGCCGCCTGCAACCTGTTCACGGTGGGCTGCGCCTTCAGGCGGCTCCTTCCCGTCGTGGTCCTGTCCGTCCCGGCCCTCGGCTTGGGGAAGCGCCACCTTCTTCACCCCGTCGAGGAGGGCCAAGAGCTGCCGCAGCTCAGTCCGCGTCTCGTTCAGGTCGCTGATCATCCGGTCCTGGCGCCGGCGCACCTCGCGATTCTCCTCGCGCAGCCCGGTGACTCCCGTCTGGATGTTCTCCTGGATCTTCAGGCGACTCTGCGTGATCTCCCTGGACAACGCGGCCAACCCGACCGTCGGGTCATCCAGGCGCTGCAGTTGTTCGCAGTCCTTCTGCGGCTTCTCCATTACCTCGTCTGACGGCTGTCTCCATCGCATGTGCCCCCCTGACGACTCTGTCCATGTGACCGCTCGTATCTCCCCGCGCAACGTCCGTGTGACGCGACGGCCTTCCGCCCCCTGCCGACACAGCACTTCCGCACACATCGGCGTCGAGCCGGGCCGCCGCACCTCAAGCCCCGCGCCTACCAAGCCGCAGGTTGGCGCCGGCGATCCGCACATCATGAGGCCGTCGTGGCGCGCTTCGGAAGGCGGACGCGCGAGCGGGACGGGGCGCACGGATGAGTTCGATGCGCCCTGTTCCAGTCGCCGTACACCCCCCTAGCTTCGAAGAGCAACCGTCGTGAGCCCCAGGCCCTCACATCACGTACACACCAATGGGCGGCCGAAGAAACGCAGAAGCGTACTGGGAGCAGGGCTGGACCTGCGCGGCGCATTCGCCACCGGTCGACCGACAAGGCCCCGGGCCGGTGACAAGCCCCTGCGCAGCGCAGCCCTCACCATCACCCCGGCACGTGTTCGCCGCCGACGGCTACGACCGACCGCCTGCAGCAAGCTCCCCGCCTTGCTGACCGGTTTGGCGCCCCCGACACCAAACGGACAGTCGGCTCGTGTTGTGCCTCACGACGGGCGGCCGTACGTGCCCGGCACCGGCCGCCCGGCGCACGTTACGCCCCGTCACGTCACCGTGAAGTCAAGGTGTCACGGTCTGCACCGTGCCGTGGCAATATTGCACCGTGCCCGAGAAGCTGTGCGAACGCTGCGAGATGACCATTGGGATGGGCTGTTCCTGCCCGGCCGATGGAAGTGCGCCGAAGGCGCTCGACCCCCGCCGGACAGGCCCGACGGCAGGGCCGGACTTCTCGTTCGACAAGGTACTCATCTCGCCTACGGACATGGCGCACATCCCCGGCGCCTGCGTGCACTACGTCGACGGCCCCCTCGACGAAGCAGGGTGGGGTTGGGTCTCCGGCGCGGACGCGGCCACCTGGACTCGCATCAGCGAAGGAGCACCGCTCCAGGCCTCGGCAGGCAACACTGCACGCCGGGCGACGAAGCGATGCATACACTGCTCAGAGTTCCTCGGTGCCCCCTGACCCCGATGCCGGTACCGATGACCGCGCGGCTCGTTGGCCGGTCACGAGGTCTGACGACTTCGGCCGAGGAGCCCCCGTCCCCGGCGGGGAGACCCGCCTGCGCACCACGCTGCTCACGGTGACGCTCGTTCGTGCTGACGGATTCGCTTCCCCGTGGTGCTCTGGGTGGTTGCCCGCTCTCGCTCCAGTGGGATCGTGACAGTGATTGCGCTCGCCGCGAGTCCATCCCGATCGCTCTTGAGGCGGTCGCCAGGGGCGCGTTGCGGGTACGAGAGGCTTGCGGTCGGTGCGGCCGCCGCCATCGTGCCTCTCCCGTGCGGCGTCCGCCGCCTCGCCCTCGGAGGGCTGCGTCAGCCCGCAGCCGGCGGTGAACAGCAACAGCGGGGCGAGCAGCAGCAGTCGGCGCATGCGTTGAGCTTTCCGGCACCGCGCGCGGCGGGCAACCGCTCTCGTACTCAGACCGGTGCAGGTGAGCGTGCTCAGCTCAGCGGCCATGGTGCGAAGGCCGCTGGGGCGTGCGTCAGAAGTGGCTCCCGGGCGTGGAACGATCTCGTGTCGTGGCGCCGCGCGAAGACCTCACGGGGCGTACCGGGCTGCAGCCGGCCGTCGAGCAGGGACAGAAGCGGATGTCCGGATGTCCCCGTGGTCGCCGAGGGGGAACGCGGGGTGGGGCGGCCTGCCGTGCGAACCGGTCCTGGAGGAAGTAAGGTCCCGCGGCAGTCGAGTACGCGGCAGTCGAGTACGGGGCAGTCGTCTCAAGAACGCATCGGGTCGTGGCCGCGCGGTACGGCGAGCTCGCAGTTCGCTACGAGGTGAGCATCCGTCGTCCTCGTCGCGGCCGTCAATGAGTGGCTGCGACCGCCCGCGGTTCCGGCGGGATGGTGAACCGCAACTCCGGGCGTTCCCAGGCAACCTTCGGCGGTGATGGAGCAACCGCCCCGACGCGCTGTGCGCCCATGCGCAGGTAGAACTTCTCCGCCGGCGGATGGGCCACCACGCGCACGCTGGTCACTCCGGCTTCCGCGGCCTGACCGGCCATGTGCCCGATCAGATGTCGGCCGACGCCCAGCCCCTGCGCCTCATCCGCGACGAATGCCAAGTCCAGCTCCGGCGGCTCCAGCACGAGCGAGTAGAAGCCCCGTATCTGATCGGATGCGTCCACGGCCACGAAAACCCGATGCCGGGCGACGTACTCCGCTGTGACCCGGTAGCCCGAGATGATCGAGGCGTACCGCCCCCGGTAGGCGCTGGACTGCTGGATCAGCGAGGTGAGGCGCTGCGCGTCTTGCGCGACGGCACGCCTGATCGTCGTGGGCTGCATCCGCCAGAGTATAGGGGCGCAGCCAGCCCGTGCCCATTACCTCTTCGGTTCAGGGCTTACCTGCTTCTGACACGTGCACTGACACGCGCCCTGGCGGCCGTCGCAGCGGCGCAGCTGCCGCGCGAGGACGTCATGGACGGCGGCGGTCGGCCGGTCGAGCCACTCTTCGCCCACGCGGCTGCCGGTCCGGCGGGCGTACCGAAGTGTGCAGTGCACCGGGCGGCCGCGGTCGGTGCGTACTCGCGGGGTACGTGGAGTCGTCGCTGTCGGTTGAACGCTACGTCTGAATACCGCCGGAACCGCAGGGTGTTCCGGTCGACGATTGCGTCATGTCCCCTACTGGAACAGGGAGTTTTGCGGAGATGACGATGAACGGTGGGACGGCGCTCGACGGCAAGGTGGCGTTGGTGACCGGCGGCAGCCGGGGGATCGGGGCAGCGGTCGCGCTGCGGCTGGCCGAGGACGGCGCAGACGTGGCGCTGACCTACCAGGGCTCGGCCGAGAGGGCCGAAGAGGTGGCCGCCAAGATCACCGCGATGGGGCGGACCGGCTGGGCCGTCCGTGCGGACAGCGCCGACCCGGGGGCGGTGCGCGGTGCGGTGGCGGCGGTCGCCGAGCGGTTCGGGCGGCTGGACATCCTAGTGAACAACGCGGGTGTCGGCGCCGTCGGGCCGATCGAGGCGATGGGCCTCGACGACATCGACCGGGTGCTTACGGTGAACGTGCGCGCGCCCTACCTCTACACCCAGGCAGCGGTGGAGCACCTGGCCGAGGGCGGACGGATCGTGAGCATCGGCAGCTGCATCGCCCAGCGCGTGGCCTTCGGCGGAAGCGCGCTCTACGCGACCAGCAAGGCCGCGCTGACCGGCTTCACCAGGGGCATGGCCCGGGAGCTCGGCCCGCGCGGAGTCACCGTCAACCTGGTCCACCCGGGCCCGATCGACACCGACATGAACCCGGGCGACGGCGATTCCGCCGACTTCCAGCGCGGCTTCACCGCGCTGGGCCGCTACGGCACGGCGGCGGAGGTCGCGGACGCCGTTTCGTACCTGGTCGGCGAGAGCGCCCGGTACGTCACGGGCGCGGAGCTGGCGGTGGACGGCGGCTTCGCGGTCTGAGCTCGCGGGGCCGACGCCACCCGCACCTGCCCGCTGGTGTTGTCCTTCAGGGCGACAGCGGCGGCGGGCTCGGTGCGGTGGAGCGCCGCACACATTCCGAGGAAAGGCCAACACGGCCCCGCCCCGTCAGTCGCGTGGCGGAGCCGTGCTCTTCCGCACGACGAGGCTGGTGGCCAGTTCGAGCCTCGTCGTGACCGGCTCCTGTGCTGCCCGTATGCGCAGCAGCATTTCCGTCGCCTCCTCGGCCATGCGGCGCAGTGGCTGGTGCACCGTGGTCAGCGCGGGGCTGGACCAGCGGGCCACCGGTACGTCGTCGTAGCCGACCACGGACAGGTCGTGGGGGACGCGCAGGCCGCTGACGCGTGCGGCCTCGAGCGCGCCGAGGGCCTGCAGGTCGCTGCCGGAGAAGATCGCGGTCGGCGGGCGGGGGAGCGAGAGCAGCTTCATGGTGCCGTCGTAGCCGCCTTCGACGTGGAAGTCGCCGTACAGGACGAGATCGGGGTCGATCTCCAGGCCCGCCATGCTCATCGCGGAACGGTAGCCGTCCAGGCGTGCCAGCGAGCAGAGCATGTCCTCAGGGCCGGTGATGATGCCGATGCGGCGGTGCCCGCACTCGATGAGATGGCGGGTGGCCGCGAGTCCGCCGCTCCAGTTGGCCGAGCCCACCGACGGGACGTCGGGGTCGGGATCGCCGGCGGGGTCGATGATGACGAAGGGGATGGCGCGCGAGCGCAGCTGCTGCTTGACCTCCTCCGGCAGTGCTGAGAAGACCAGGACCACGCCGAGCGGGCGGCGTTGCAGTACGCCTTCGATCCAGTCGGGTCCGGGGGCCTGCCGGGTGCCGCTCTCGGTGAGGACGACGCCGGCCCGGTGGGCCTTGGCCACGTTCTCCACCCCGCGGATCAGCTCCATCGCCCAGATGCTGTCCAGCTCGTGGAAGACCAGCTCGATGAGGGGCGCCTCCTGAGCCGAGCGGGTGGTGCGCCGGTAGGCGTGCTCCTCCAGCAGGCGTTCCACCTTGAGCCTGGTCGGTGCGGCGACGTCCTGCCGCCCGTTGAGGACTTTCGAAACTGTCGAGAGGGATACCCCGGCCTGCTTGGCCACCTGGGCCAGGGTGACACGGCTCGACTCCTCGTCATCGCGCATGGTGAGGAGCATAGAGCACCGGCAACTCCGGGCGCAGCGTCACAAGTTGATAACTCGTCGACCGAGGGTTGACCCGTCGGAGCGGGGAGCCCTAGCGTCCCGACGCGTGAAGTTTCGGAATTAGTGTCGAAAGAGTTTCGAAAGGTGGGGGCGATGAGACGTCGTACACGGTTCCTGAGAAACGCCGCCGTCGGCGGTGCGGTGCTGAGCCTGGCGCTCACCCTGTCGGCGTGCGGCGGGGGCGCCGGCGCTGCGGGTGCGGACGACGGCCGGATCCACGTCCTGGTCTACGGCGACAGCGCGAACAAGGTGGAGAAGCGGATCATCGCCACCTTCAACAAGACCTCCAAGGTGAAGGCCGTCCTGGACACCATCCCGGGCGCCGACTACCAGGCCAAGCTGCAGACCGTCATCAACAGCAAGCAGGCCCCTGACGTCTTCTTCAACTGGGGCGGCGGCAGCATCAAGCCGTTCGTCGACGCCGGGCTCCTCATGCCGCTGGACGACTTCATCGCCAAGGACCCGGGCCTGAAGGACAAGTTCCTCCCCTCCGTGGTCAAGAGCGCGGAGGTGAACGGCAAGCCGTACGGCATACCCATGCGCGGCACCCAGCCCGTGCTGCTGTTCCACAACAAGAAGGTGCTCCGGGACGCCGGTGTCGAACCGCCCAGGACCTGGGACGACCTGCTGGCGGCGGTGCGGAAGCTCAAGGCGGCGGGCGTCACGCCGATCGCCCTGGGCGGCGGCGACAAGTGGCCCACGCTCATGTGGTTCGAGTACCTCTACGACCGGGTGGCAGGACCCGGGCTGTTCCGCAAGGCGCTGGACGGGGACAAGGACGCCTGGGCGAGCGCCGACAGCCGGAAGGCGCTCGGCATGCTCAAGGACCTGGTCGACGCCGGGGCCTTCGGCACGAACTACGACTCGGTGAAGTTCACCGACCAGGGCTCGCCCACCCTCCTCGCCACGGGGAAGGCCGGATTCGAGCTGATGGGCTCGTGGGAGTACTCCACCCAGCAGGACAGCCACCCCGACTTCGCCGCACACGACCTCGGCTACGGCACCTTCCCGGCGGTCGACGGCGGCAAGGGCGATACGGACAACCTCGTCGGCAACACCAACAACTTCTACTCGGTGCTGAAGAAGACCAAGCACCCCGAGGCGGTCGCGGAGTTCCTGAAGCTCCAGTACTCCGACGAGTTCGTCAAGGCGCAGCTCGGCATCGGCAACGTGCCCACCACCACGACCACCGACAAGTTCCTCGGCAGCGCCGCCGACCCGGACTACGCCCGCTACCAGTACGACAAGGTCGAAAAGGCGCCCTCCTTCCAGCTCTCGTGGGACCAGGCGTACCCGCAGACGGCGACGGTCGGCATGTACCAGGCCGTCCAGCAGTTCCTCAACGGCGGGCTCGACGAGGCCGGGTTCATCAAAGTCATGCAGGCCCTGCCCACCTCCTGACCGCGCCGACGCCGACCCCGACTTGGATCCCCTCTCATGACCCCCACCGCCACCGGCGTCAGCCGGCCGGGCTTCGCCTGGGCGGCACCGGCCGCCGTCTTCTTCGGCCTCTTCGCGCTCCTCCCGCTCGTCCTGGTGGCCGTGCTCTCCTTCGCCCACTGGGACGGGCTGAGCGCCCCGCAGTTCACCGGGCTCGACAACTGGAGCAAGCTGTTCGACGACCCCGTCATGCTCAAGAGCCTCTGGCTGAGCGTCCTGCTCACCGGGCTCGGCGTCGCCGTCCAGACGCCGCTGAGCATCCTGCTGGGCGTCTGGGCGGCGGGCCACCAGCGCAACCGGGCCGTGCTCTCCGCCATCTACTTCGTCCCGCTGCTGCTGTCGGCGGCGGCCGTTTCCGTGCTGTGGCGCGCCGTCCTCGACCCCAACTTCGGTGTGCCCGCACACGCCGAGTGGCTGTTCGGCGACGGCAACCTCTTCGGCGCGCAGACCAGCGCCATCGGCGTCCTCGTCTTCGTCAGCGCCTGGCAGTTCACCCCGCTGCACACACTCATCTACCAGGGCGCGGCCCGCGCGGTACCCCGCGTCCTCTACCAGGCGGCACAGATCGACGGCGCCGGCAGGGTCCGGCAGTTCTTCCACATCACCCTGCCGCAGCTGCGCAACAGCATCATCACGTCCACGATCCTGATGGTGGTGGGCGGCCTGACGACCTTCGACACCGTCCTCATCCTCACGCAGGGCGGCCCCGGCACCGACACCACGATCAGCGCCTACTACATGTACCAAAAGGCCTTCAAGAACTTCGACTACGGGACGGCCTCGGCGATCGGCGTGCTGCTCGTCCTGGTCGCCACGGTCATCTCGCTGATCGTGGTGCGCCTCTCCGGCTACGACAGGATGCGCAGCACGATGGAGGGCCTGTGAGCAAGCGACGCGTCAACCACCTCGCCGGCTTCGGCTCGCTGATCTGGCTCTTCCTGGTCGGACTGCCGCTGTACGCGATGCTCGTCGCGACGTTCCAGTCCCGTACCGACTACGCGGCGAACGGACCGCTGGCCCTGCCGAAGACCTTCACGCTCGACAACTACGTCAAGGACTTCCGCAGCGGATTCGGGCAGTACTTTCTCAACACCGCCCTCGTCACCGTGTGCGTCGTGGGTCTCGTCGTGCTCCTCGTACCGCCGTTGTCGTACGCGATCGTGCGCAGCCGCAGCAGGCTGACGCACACGGTCTTCCGGCTGTTCCTGCTCGGCCTCGCCATCCCCTCCCAGGCCGTCATCGTGCCCATGTTCTACGTGATGAGCGAGGCCGGTCTCTACGACAACCTCATCGGCGTCATTCTGCCGACCGCCGCCTTCGCCATGCCGGTGTGCGCCCTGATCCTCAGCGGTGTGATGCGTGACATCACACCGGAGCTGTACGAGGCGATGACGATGGACGGCGCCTCCTCCCGGCGGGTCTTCTTCCAACTGGTCCTGCCGCTCTCCCGCAGCGGCCTCTCCACCATCATCGTCTTCTCCGCCCTGCAGGCATGGAACGGCTTCCTCTTCCCCCTGGTGCTCACGCAGTCCGCCGACACCAAGGTCATCACCATGGGCCTCTACGACTTCCAGACCGAGCACGGGGTCGACATCCCCGGCCTGCTCGCCGCGGTCGTCCTGTCCATGCTCCCCATCCTGCTCGTCTATCTGTTCGCCCGCCGCGCCCTGGTCCAGGGCCTGATGGGCGTCGGAGGAAAGTGACCGGCCACGTGTCCGTACAGACCGAACACACCGAAACGACCGGCGTCCCGTTGTGGCGGGACGCGGCCCGCGACCCGGGGGAGCGGGCCGACGCCCTGCTCGCGGAGATGACACTGGAGGAGAAGACCGCCCAGCTCTTCGGTGTCTGGGTCGGCGCCTCGGCGGAAGGGGCCGAAGTCGCCCCGCACCAGCACGACATGGAGGAACCGGCCCCCCTGGAGGACCTGCTGCCGCACGGCCTCGGCCAGCTGACCCGGCCCTTCGGGACCACCCCCGTCGACCCCGCGCTCGGCGCGCTGTCGCTGCTCCGCACCCAGCGCAGGATCGCCGCCGCGAACCGCTTCGGCATCCCGGCACTGGCACACGAGGAGTGCCTCGCCGGCTTCGCCGCGTGGGGCGCGACCGCCTACCCCGTACCCCTCTCCTGGGGCGCCACCTTCAATCCGGGGCTCATCCAGGAGATGGCGGCGGCGATCGGCCGTGACCTGCGCGCGGTCGGCGTCCACCAGGGACTCGCGCCCGTTCTGGACGTCGTGCGCGATGCCCGCTGGGGGCGGGTGGAGGAAACCATCGGCGAGGATCCGTACCTCGTGGGCACCATCGGCACCGCGTACGTACGGGGCCTGGAGTCCGCCGGCGTCGTCGCCACCCTCAAGCACTTCGCCGGGTACTCCGCCTCCCGCGCGGGACGCAACCTGGCCCCCGTCGGCATGGGTGCCAGGGAACGCGCCGACGTCATCCTGCCGCCGTTCGAGATGGCCGTGCGCGAGGGCGGTGTCCGCTCGGTGATGCACGCGTACACCGACACCGACGGCATCCCGTCGGCGGCCGACGAACGGCTGCTCACCGGCCTGCTCCGGGACGCCTGGGGCTTCGAGGGCACGGTCGTCGCCGACTACTTCGGCATCGCCTTCCTCCAGACCCTGCACGGCATCGCCGGCAGCCTCGGCGAAGCCGCCGCCGCGGCACTCACCGCGGGTGTCGACGTGGAACTCCCCACGGTCAAGGCGTTCGGTGCGCCGCTGCGCGCGGCGCTCGCCGAGGGCCTGATCCCGGAGGCAGTCGTGGACCGCGCCGTACGCCGGGTCCTGAGACAGAAGGCCCAGCTGGGCCTCCTCGACGCCGACTGGGACCCTACCCCGCCCGCACTCGCCGCCACGGACGCGGCGGCGGCCGATGGGCACGGCACGGCCGACCTGCGTGACACGGGCGCCCTCCGCACCGCAGCAGGCCGGCGGACCACGGCCGAGCCGCCTGACACAGCCGCTCTCCGGACCACCGCCGACCTGCGTGGCACGGTCGACCTCGACACGGCGGACAATCGCGCGCTGGCCCGCCGCATCGCGGAGCAGGCCGTCATCCTGCTCCGCAACGACGGCACACTGCCCCTGGCGGACGACCGCACCCCGGCACGCATCGCCCTCATCGGACCCAACGCCGCCACACCCACCGCGGTACTCGGCTGCTACGCCTTCCCCGTGCACGTCGGCAGCCAGCACCCGCACGTACCCGCGGGCATCGAACTCCCCACACTCCACGAGGCACTCGCCGTCGAATTCCCGGAGAGCGAGGTCGTCACCGCCACCGGATGCGACATCGAGGGCGCCGGGACCGACGGTTTCGCCGCGGCCGCCGAGCTGGCCCGCGGCGCCGACCTGGTGATCGCCGCGCTCGGTGACCGGGCCGGGCTCTTCGGCCGCGGCAGCAGCGGTGAGGGGTGCGACGCCGGCTCCCTGGCCCTGCCCGGCGTGCAGCAGCAGCTGCTCGACACGTTGCTGGACACCGGAACCCCGCTCGTGGTCACCCTGCTGGCCGGCCGGCCGTACGCCCTGGGCCGCGCGGCGTCCGAGGCCGCCGCCGTCGTCCAGACGTTCTTCCCCGGTGAGGAGGGCACGACGGCCCTCGCCTCCGTCCTGAGCGGCCGCGTCGCCCCGTCGGGCCGGCTCCCCGTCAGCGTGCCCCGGCTCCCGGACGCGCAGCCCTCCACCTACCTCGCGCCCCGCCTGGGCCACTCCACCGAGGTCTCCAACGTCGACCCCAGCCCGGCCTTCGGCTTCGGCCACGGACTGACGTACACCACGTTCCACTGGTCCGACCTCGTCATCGCGCGCGAAGAGGCCGATACCGGAGGTGAGTTCGAGGCGGCCTGCACCGTACGCAACACCGGAACGCGGCGGGGCACCGAGGTCGTCCAGCTGTACCTGCACGACCCCGTCGCCTCCGTCGTCCAGCCCGTCCAGCGCCTCGTCGGATACGTACGCCTCGACCTCGCGCCGGGCGAGGCGGCGCAGGTGCACGCGACCGTCCCCGCCGACCTGGCGTCCTTCACCGGCCGCGACGGACACCGCATCGTCGAACCGGGCGACCTGGAACTGCGCTTCAGCGCCTCCAGTACGGACCCCCGCCTGACGGCCCGGGTCCGGCTCACCGGCCCTGTCCGCACGGTGGACCACCGCCGCCGACTCCACGCGGACTTCCGGGTGACGCGTCGTCAGGTGCGGTAGAGATCGTTCATCACGACGGTCAAGTGCCCGGCTGCCGGGCACGCGGCCATGTGCCCGGCAGTCGGCACGTGTCAGTGCGTGCCGGGCGCCGCCGGTGGGTTTTCGCTGTCGAGGACGTACAGCTCGGGGAGGTTGACGACGATGGCTTCCTGGGTGCTGCGGGCGATCACGACGACCGCCTCGTCGTCGGGGCTGGGGTTCTCCTCGCGGTGCGGGACGTAGGGCGGTACGAAGATGTAGTCGCCGGGGGAGGTGCGGATGCGGACCTCCTCCGGAGTCCCGCTCGAGTCGTCGAGGAACACGAATTCCGGGTGGCCCTTGACCACGTGGATGGCCGTCTCGGAGGCGCCGTGGTGGTGGTTGGAGGACGCGGTGGCGGGGGCGACGTGGGTCTGGCCCATCCAGATGCGCTCAGAACCGACGGTGTTGCCGCTGATCGCGGCGAACCGCCGCATGCCGCCGGTCTGCGCGGTGTCACCGTCCAGCGCGTCCGCCCGGATGTGGTGCAGCCGGGCGCGCAGCGGCAGTGCGGAGTCGTCGCCGTGGCCGTGCGGGTGGTGCGGCAGGTCCGGGTGGAAGGCGTCGTGCCCGGACGCGGTGCCGGACTCGGTACCCGTGGCGGCGTCGGAGGCGTTGGCCGGCGTCGTGCCGGCCGGGGGATCGGTCTGAGCAGACATGGTGTTCCTGCTGGTCGGAACGGCACCGGCCGTCGGTGCGAGCCGGTCTTCTGGCGCCGACCGTAGAGAGCCGGACGAAAGGATGTCAAGATGTATCCATTGCCGCCAGGGCCGGTTGCCGGGCGGGCGGCAGGCGCGGAACGCAACGAACCACCACCCGGAAGACGGTGCACATGCAGATCTCGGCCAAGGCCGACTACGCGGTGCGGGCGCTCGTCGAACTCGCCGCGGACAGCACGCGGCCGCTGACGTGCGAAAGCATCGCCTCGTCGCAGGACATTCCGTTCCGGTTCCTTAAGTCGGTGTTCCGGGACCTCCGCGCGGCCGGCCTGGTGCGCAGCCAGCGCGGCTGCGAGGGCGGCTACTGGCTCGGCCGGGACGCCGCGTCGATCACCGTCGCCGAGGCCATGACGGCGGTCGACGGTGAACTGTTCACCGTGCGCGGCGAGGTCCCGGAGGCGCTGAGCCACCCGGGTGCCGCCCAGGGCGTCTCCGAGTTGTGGCGCGACGTGGCCGCGGTGGCCGACGCGCTGCTGCGGCGCACGACGATCGCCCAGCTCGCCGCGCGGGGCGGCGCCGCGCGCGACGCGACGACGGCCGTACCGGCATGAGCGGGCAGCGGCCGCCACGCAAGCAGGACGCCGCCCGCGATGAACCACCGCTGCGGGTAACGGAGTTCACCGACGCGGCCTGCCCTTGGGCCTGGGGCGCCGAGCCGGACTTCCGGCTGCTGCGCCAGACGCTGGGCGAGCGAGCCCAGTGGCGGCAGGTCTTCGGCATCCTCTTCGACGAGGACGACGATCCGGCGCCCGACCCGGACGCCGAGGCCCGCTGGTACGAGCGTTTCATCGCGGACGTCGCCGCGCACACCGGCGCGCCGTACGCACCCCGGCTGCACTGGCTGACGCGCACGAGCCGGCCCGCTTCGCAGGCCGTGACGGCGGCGCGGGCACAGGGGGAGGCGGTCGCGCAGCGCGTCCTGCGGCGGCTGCGCGAGACGACGTTCGTGCTCGGTACTCCGGCCGACACCGCCGACGGCGTGCGCGAGGCGGTGCTCGGCGTGCCCGGGCTCGACACCGGCCGGCTGCTGCGCGACCTGGGCTCCGAGGGGGTGCGGGCCGCGGTGTGCGCGGACCACGCCGAGACCCGCAGACCGCTGCCCGAGGTGTGGGACCTGGAGGCCCCCGGGCCGCATCCGGGGCGGGCCAAGGAGCTGGACGACGGGCACCGGTACGCGCTGCCGACGCTGCTGTTCGAAGGGGCGGGCGGCCGGGTGGTCGTGCCGGGCCGCCGGGCGTTCGCCGAGTACCTCGACGCCGCCCGTACCGCCGCCGGCGCCCCGCTGCCCGGCCCCGTGCTCCTGCCGCCCGACGTGGCCCTCGCCCGCTGGCGCAGCCTGACCGGCCCCGAGCTGACAGCCCTGGCCGGTACGCCGGCGCCGCCCGCCGGCGCCGTGCGCGTCGACACCGCCAACGGCCCGGTCTGGCTGCATCCGGACGAGGCCCGCACGCATCCGATGACGCGGACGCGCGCCGCCGAGTGAGGCCGTGAAAGGTGCCGGCATTCAGGTCTCGGGCAATGAGACACCTTCAGGTGTCCATTGACAGCGTGGTGACGGTCCGGTGAGGATACGGAACATGCACCCGACGCACCCCGGCGTGGTCTGTCGTTACGTCGACTACCTGCGTACCTCCAGCGCTCTCTGTCGCTGACCCCAGGCGTTCCGCGCGCGCCGGCCGACGGCCGGCACGCATCGGCGGCGCGAGGCGCATCGGTGTGCGGCGGAGTACATACGGCCGCGGCCACTTCCGCGTGAGCCGGGCGCAGCCCCGCCTTCCCCGCCTGCGCATAGGGGCGTACGAGCCCTGCGGTGCCCCACCGTCGCGGTGCCCGGCCATCCCGCCCCCGCGCCGTCCTCCCGCCGACCGTGCTCGCCCCGCGCGCGTGCGTCCCCTCTCCGTACCCACACTCCTTCGCCCCGGGCCCTCCACGGCTAGCCCCGTGGCCCGCCGGCGTGCCCGCATGCCCGCCGCGGCCGAGAAAGGTGCACCACCATGCCGCATTCCCCCTCCCCGCCCGCCTCCGAGCACCCGGATCCGCCCGGCCGCCCGGCCGTCCTGGGCCGCCGTTCCTTCCTCGGGCTCGCCCTCGGCGCGGGCTCCGCGCTCGCGCTCACTGCCTGCGGGGGCCGTGCGACCACCGCGGCCGCGGGGGAGGCCGGCACCTTGAAGTGGGGCTGGGACCTGCCGACGTCCTGGGATCCGGTCACCTCCTCCGCCGGCTGGGACGTCCATGCGCTCTCGCTGGTCTACTCGGGCCTGACCAAGCTCGACGAGAAGGGCAACGCCGTACCGGCCCTGGCCCGGTCCTGGCAGTACAACGACGACGGCACCGCCGTCACCTTCACCCTCCGCGAAGGGCTGACGTTCAGCGACGGGACACCCCTGGACGCCACCGCCGTGAAGAAGAGCGTCGAACGCGGCCGCGACGCGCCCAAGTCGCTCATCGCCGCCCAGCTCGTCGGCGTCCGGCAGGTCCTCGCGCACGACGCCCGCACCGTCGAACTCCAACTGGCCGAACCCGACTACCAGTTCCCCACCCTGCTCGCCGGCAAGACCGGCATGGTCGTGAACCCGAAGGTCTTCGAGAAGGACGCCGGCGCCCTCGCGACCCGGCCGGCCGGCTCGGGCCCGTACACCCTCACCTCCTACGTACAGAACTCCCGCGCGCTGCTCCGCCGCAATCCGCGCTACTGGGACGCCAGGAGCATCGAGGTCGAGAACTTCGAGCTGTACCCGCTGCCCGAGGAATCCACCGTCGTCGCGTCCCTCACCTCGGGCCAGTACAACGTCGCCCAGATCCCCGGCAGCCAGGTCGAGGCGGCGCGTGCGGCCGGGCTCCAGGTGCAGGTGATCCCCTCCATGGTGGTCCGGGTCCTGGACGTGCACATCGGCAAGAAGCCGCTGAACGACCCCGACGTGGCGCTCGCCCTGAAGTACGCCGTGGACCGCGAGGAACTGCTGAAGACCGCGGCCTTCGGCCACGGCGAGGTGACCCGGCAGTTCTTCCCCAAGGGCTACGCCGGTCACGACGAAGAGCTCGAAAAGCTCTTCCCCTACGACCCGGAGAAGGCGAAGCAGCTGCTGGCGAAGGCCGGGCACGCGGACGGTCTGGAGATCACCCTCACCACACAACAGGCCGAGGGCGCCGCCGAGTTGATCCAGGCGCAGCTGAAAAAGGTCGGCATCACCGCGAAGATCGAGACCATCCCCGCCGCACAGGCCACCCAGATCGTCTACGTCCAGCGCAGCAAGGCCCTCTACTTCGACCAGTTCGCCGGGCGCGACGCCGCCACCCAGGCGTTCCAGGTGCTCTTCGGCAAGGAGGGCCTGATGAACCCGGGCCGCACCACCTCGCCCGAGCTGGAGAAGGCCCTCGACGTGGTGCGCCGCACGCCGCTGGACGCACCCGAGTACGCCGAGGTGCTGCAGCAGGCCACCGGCATCGCCGTACGCACCATGCCCAACGTCTTCCTCTACACCGTCCCGCGCATCCTCGCCCGCAACGCCAAGGTCTCCGAGATACCGGCCCACGCCGTGGTCCAGCGCTTCGAGGGGGTCACCGTCTCATGACCACCGCACCCCCGCTCGCCGGCGGCGACCGGCGCGAGCAGCCGGAAGTGCCGCACCGCCCACCGCGGTTCGCCCCCTTCGCCCGGCGGCTGGCCGCCGCGCCCCGCCCACTCGGCCGCGTGCTCGCCGTCACCGTCACCGTCTTCCTCCTCGCCTCCCTCCTGACCTTCGCGCTGGGCGCGCTGTCCGACGCCAACCCGGCAGCTGCCGTCCTCGGCGACCTCGCCACCCCCGCCGACATCGCCCGCATGGAGCGTCAGTTCGGCCTCGACCAGCCGCTGTACCAGCAGTACTTCAGCTGGCTCGGGAACGCCCTCACCGGTGACCTCGGCACCTCCTGGTTCACCGGGATACCGGTTTCCGACAGCATCGCCGAGGCCATTCCGGTGGACCTGTCCATCGCCGGGCTCGCGCTGCTGCTCGCCGTCCTCCTCGGCGGCGGCGCGGGCATCGCCGCCGCGCTCGACCGCGGCGGGCGCATCGACCGGGGCGTCACCGTCGTCTGCTCGACCCTCGCCACCCTGCCGCCGTTCCTCATCGGCATCGTCCTCATCGTCGTCTTCGCCGTCCAGCTGGACATGCTGCCCACCGGCGGCTACCAGCCGCTGAACAACGGCGTGGGCGAGTGGATCCGGTACGCGATCCTGCCGGCCTTCGCACTCAGCCTGGACGCCGCCGCCTCCCTCGCCCGCCAGCTGCGCACCTCCCTCGTCGGCGCGCTGCGCGAGAACTACGTGACCGGCGCCGAGATGCGCGGCTTCTCGGCCCGCCGGGTGCTGTTCGGGCACGTCCTGCGCAACGCCGCAGGTCCCGCACTGACCGTCCTCGGCATGAGCGTGCCGCTCATCATCGGCGGCGCCGTCGTCACCGAGAAGATCTTCAACCTGCCCGGCATCGCGCAGCTCTCGCTCCAGTCCGCCGAGCAGCACGACGTGCCCGTCGTACAGGGCACCCTGCTCGTCACCGTCGGCGTGGTACTGGCCGCCAACATCGCCGTCAACGCGGCACTGGCCGCCCTGGACCCCGCAGCGCGCCGGCGCACCACGGGCCGCCGCCCGGCCACCGCCGAAGGGAGCACCGCATGAGGACCCTGCGCCACGCCGTCCGGCTCCGCTCGGCCCGCCCCGCCCTCGTCGTCCTCGCCCTGGTCGCCGTGCTCGCCGTCGCCGGCGGCGCGCTCGCCCCGCACGACCCGCTGGCCCAGCACCCCACCGACATGCTGAGCGGACCGAGCGCCGCACACCCGCTCGGCACCGATTACCTGGGCCGCGACGTCCTCAGCCGGCTGGTGGCGGGCACCGGACTGTCGGTGGCCGGCGCGCTGGAGGCCGTCGCCGCGGCGATGCTGCTCGGCGTCCTGCCCGGCCTGGCCTCCGTCTGGCTCGGCAAGAGCGTGGAGTGGAGCCTGCAGCGGCTCACCGACACGCTGATGATCATGCCGTTCACGGTCTTCGCCATCGCCGTCGTCGCCGCACTGGGCAACGGGATGCACCAGGCGATGCTCGCCCTCGGCGTGCTCTACGCACCCCTGTACTTCCGCATCACCCGCGCCGCGGCCCTCGGACTGAAGCAGGCGCAGTACGTCGAGGCCGCCGAGCTGATGGGCGCCTCGCGATGGTGGATCCTGCGCACCCACGTCTGGGCCAAGATCCTGCCGACGGTCGCCGTCACCACCGCCCAGGCGGTCGGCCAGGCCCTGCTGGTCGTCTCCTCGCTGACGTTCCTCGGCCTCGGCGTCCAGCCGCCCGCCCCCACCTGGGGCGGCATGCTCGCCTCCGACCTCGGCTACCTCGCCCAGCAGCCCTGGGCCCCGCTCCTGCCGGGCCTCGCCATCATGCTCACCGTCGGCGCGCTCAACCTGCTGGCCGACGCGATCCGCGACAGCGGCACGGGCTCCGCGGCGCTTGCTGCGGGCACCGGCACCGCCGCGCTGCCGGGTGCGCCGCCTCCCACCGACGGCAGTGTCACCGGCACCGCTGCGCCCACCGCCGCCGATGTCCTCGCCGCTTCCACCGCCGCCGGCGACGCCGGCACGCCCACCGTACGTACCGAGGAGGCCGAGCACCGTGTCACCGCTGGCTGAACAGCCGGGCAGCACCGACCCCGCCGACGGAACGGCGACGGGCGCCCACCCGTACGACGACCCCGCACACGCCCCCCGGCACACCCCGCGCGCCACGTCCGAGCCCGACCGCGCACCGGTGCTGACCGTCTCCGGCCTCGACGTCACCATCGGCGGCGCGGTCCCCGCCGTACGGGATGTGTCCTTCGCGCTCGGCCGCGGCGAAGCCGTCGGGCTGGTGGGGGAGTCCGGCAGCGGCAAGAGCCTGACCTGCCGTTCCGTCCTCGGCGTACTCCCGCCGGGCATCGCCGTCTCCGCCGGGCGCATCACCCTCGCGGACCCCGAAGGCGGTGCGTCCGCCGAGCTGACCGCCCTGACCCGCCCGCAGTGGGACGCCGTACGCGGCCGCCGCATCGGTGCCGTCTTCCAGGACCCCGCCTCCTACCTCAACCCCTCGCTCACCGTCGGCCGCCAGCTCGCCGAACAACTGCGAGTCGGCCGCGGCCTGTCGCGCACCGAGGCGCACGACCGGGCCGTCGCACTCTTCACCGCCGTCGGCCTGCACCGCCCCGCCGAGCTGTACCACCACTACCCGCACGAACTCTCCGGCGGCATGCTCCAGCGCGTCCTCATCGCCATCGCCGTCTCCTGCGATCCCGAACTGCTCATCGCCGACGAGGCGACCACCGCACTCGACGTCGTCGTCCAGGCCGAGATCCTCGAACTCCTCCAGGACCTGCGCGAGTCCCGCGGCCTGACCCTGCTCCTGGTTACCCACGACCTCGCCGTCGTCGCCGAGAACTGCGACCGCGTCATCGTGATGTACGCGGGGGAGATCGTCGAGGACGGCCCCACCGCCGAGGTGCTGGCCGCGCCCGCCCACCCCTACACCGAAACCCTGCTGAAGGTCGCCGCGATCGGAGACCGGGATCGGTGGGAGCCGGCCGTCATCCCCGGCCGGCCGCCCGAGACCGGCGCCGCCCTGCCCGGCTGCCGCTTCGCCGAGCGCTGCGCGTACGCGACCGCGGAGTGCACCGCCGCTCCGGTGGCCCTGCGCAGCGTGGGCGAGGGGCGCCGGGCCCGCTGCCTGCGCCCCGCCGGACCACCGGCCCGGGACCTGCCCACGCGATCCGTCGCCGTGGCCCGCACGACCGCCACGGAAGGAGCGACCGTATGACCACCCCACCGGTCCCCGCGAAGGACACCTCTGCCACCCCGGCCGGGGAACCGCCGCTGCTGGACATCGTGGACCTCTCCGTCTCCTTCGGCCGCGCCCGCTCCGGCGCCACCCGCGTACTCGCCGGAGCGCACCTCGCCGTACGGGCCGGGCAGATCGTCGGCATCATCGGCGAGACCGGCTCCGGCAAGACCACGCTGGCCCGCGCCACCGTGGGACTCGTCCCGGCCGACACCGGACGGATCAGCTTCGCGGGCCGCGAGCTGACCCGGCTGCGCCCCCGCGAACTGCGCTCATTCCGGCGCTCCGGCGAGCTGCAGTACATGTTCCAGGACCCGCTGCGGTCCCAGGACCCCGACCTGACGGTGCGTCGGATCGTCGCCGAACCGCTCGCCGCCGTGGGGACACCCGGCCGCCAGGAACGCGCCGCCCGGGCCGACGAGGCGCTCGCCCTGGTCGGGCTGGACCCGGAGCTGTTCGGCGACCGCACCCCGGGGCAGCTCTCCGGCGGACAGCGGCAGCGGGTCTCGCTGGCCCGCGCCGTCGTCACCCGCCCCCGGCTGCTGATCACCGACGAACCGGTCAGCGCGCTGGACGCCTCCCACCGCAACCTCGTCCTGGGCCTCCTGGACCGGCTCCGCCGCGAGCTGCACCTCGCCGTCGTCGTCATCTCCCACGACCTCGGCTCACTCGCCGGCATCGCCGACCGCGTGGTCGTCCTCTACCGCGGCCGCCTGGTCGAACAGGGCCCGGCCGGGGAGGTGCTGGAGCACCCCCGGCACCCGTACACCGCACTGCTGACCGCCTCGGCACCGAGCGTACGGCGCGGGACCCGGCTGCTCCCCGCCGATCTGCGCGCCCCGAAGGACCGCGCACCGTGGCCCGACGACGAGGGCTGCGTCTTCGCGCCCCGCTGCCGCTTCGCCACACCGGAATGCCGTACGGAACCGACCACCGGGCCCGTGCCCGGCCACACCGAGGACTCCCCGCACCTCGTCGCCTGCCACCACGCCGCCGCCTGGCGCGACCGGATGACGCGGCGGGCGGGGGAGGAGGTGCCGGCATGACGCCCCGCGACGCGGTGGCCCGCGGCATCGAAACCGGCGACGTCGTACGGCTCTTCAACGACCGCGGTGCCGTCCTCGCCGGTGCCGTCCTGCACGACGGGCTGCGCCCCGGCGTGGTGCGGCTGCCGACCGGCGCCTGGTTCGACCCCGTACCCCACGACCCGGGCGGCCGGCCGCTGTGCGTCCACGGCAACCCCAACACCCTCACCGCCGGCCTTCCCAGCTCCGCCTCACGCAGGGCCGCACCGGCCCACACACCCTGGGTGAGGCCGAGAAGTACCGAGGAGCACCACCACCCGTGACCGTCCACCAGCCACCACCCCTGCTCGACCGCGCCACCACCGCGCAGGGCGCGGCGGCCCGCACCGACCGGCCGGAGACACCGTGACCACCACACCCCCACACCACACGGCAACCGGCCTGCCACGTGCCGACTACGACCGTCTGCCCGACGTACGCCGCGCCCTGGCCGCACGCGCCGCCGCACACGACCGCGACGCCACCTTCCCCACCGAGGGCTTCGCCCTCGTGCACGAGGCCGGGCTGCTCACCGCCACCGTCGGCACCCGCCACGGCGGACCCGGCGCCGGCCTCGCCGACACCGTACGGATCCTGCACGCACTCGGCGCCGGCGACCCGGCCGTCGCGCTGATCACCGCCATGACCCTCTTCGTCCACGCGGGCGAGGCCCGCGCCCCCGGCTGGCCGCCCGTCGCCTACGCCGGACTCCTCGCCGCATCGGCCCGGCGCCCGGCCCTGGTCAACGCGCTGCGCGTGGAGCCCGAGCTCGGCAGTCCGGTCCGCGGCGGGCTGCCCGCCACCACCGCCCGCCGCGACGGCGAGGACTGGCTGCTCACCGGCCGCAAGATCTACTCCACCGGTGCCGTCGGCCTCAGCCACCTGCTGGTCTTCGCCCGCACCGACGAGGACCCCGTACGCGTCGGCACCTTCATCGTCCGCGCCGGCAGCCCGGGGCTCGCCGTCGAGGAGACCTGGGACCACGTCGGCCTGCGCGCCAGCCGCAGCGACGACGTCGTCCTGAACGCCGTACGCGTCCCCGGCGGCGACGTGATCGGCCTCGACGTGCCCGGCGACGTCCCCGGCGCCCGTCCCGACACCGTCACCGGCGCCTGGAACGCACTGGGCCTGACCTCCCTCTACCTCGGCGTCGCCGAAGCCGCCCGCGACTGGCTCGTCGGCTTCCTCCACGAACGCGTCCCCACCGGACTCGGCGCACCGCTCGCCACCCTGCCGCGCTTCCAGACCGCCGTTGGCGAGATCGACACCCGCCTCACCGGCGCCCGCACCCTGCTGCGCGCCCTCGCCACCGCCGTCGACGCAGGGGACGCCGAAGCCGCCGAACAGGCCGCCGGCGCCAAGGTGCTGGGCACCCGCGCCGCCATCGAATCCGTGGAGCAGGCCGTCGCCCTCACCGGAAACCACGGCCTGGCCCGCGCCAACCCGCTCCAGCGCCACTACCGCGACGTGCTCTGCTCCCGCGTCCACACCCCGCAGGACGACGCCGTGCTCGCCTCGGCCGGCAAGGCCGCACTGGCCCGCCGCACCACGCCCACTCCGTAGAGCCCGACCCCAGAGGGCCTCAGTACCCAGAGAGCCCGGTCCGCAGAAAGGCCTCACCCATGACCACCCCCTCCGTCGAGTTCATCGGCATGATCGGCACCCGGGACGCCTCCGAGACCCGGCCCGCCACCGGCCCCGCGATCGACCCCGACTACACCGTCCGCTTCGCCCGCGCCCACGAGGACGCCGGCTTCGACCGCATCCTCATCGGCTACAGCTCGGGCCGCCCCGACGGCGGCCAGGTCGCCGCGCACGTCGCGGCCCGCACCGAACGCCTCGGCCTGCTCATCGCGCACCGCCCCGGCTTCATCGCCCCCACCCTCGCGGCCCGCACCTTCGCCACCCTCGACCAGTTCACCAAGGGGCGCGTCGCCGTCCATACCATCACCGGCGGCAACGACGCCGAACAGCGCCGGGACGGCGACTACCTGAGCAAGGACGAGCGCTACGACCGCACCGACGAATACCTCGGCATCCTCCGCCGCGCCTGGGCCTCCGCGGAGCCGTTCGACCACACCGGGCGGCACTACCGCTTCGAGGACTACGGCTCCGAGGTACTGCCCCACCGCGAGTCCGGCATCCCCCTCTACTTCGGCGGCTCCTCCGAGGCCGCGTACCGGGTCGGCGCCAAGCACGCCGACACCTTCGCACTGTGGGGCGAGCCGCTGGCCGAGACCGCTGAGCAGATCGCCTCGGTACGCGCCGCCGCCGAGGCCGCGGGCCGCACCGAACCGCCCGGCATCAGCGTCTCCTTCCGCCCCATCCTCGGCCCCACCGAGGAACTGGCCTGGGAGCGGGCGCACCGCATCCTGGACACCATCAAGTCCGGTGCCGGCCGCCCCTTCTTCGACCAGGCGCGCCACCACCAGAACGTCGACAGCCCGGCCAACGTCGGCTCCCAGCGGCTGCTCGCCGCGGCCGCCAAGCAGGATCTGCACGACCGCGCCCTGTGGACGCCCACCGCCACGGCAAGCGGCGCGGGCGGCAACACCACGGCCCTGGTCGGCACCCCCGAGACCGTGGCCCGGGCACTCCTGGACTACGTCGACATCGGCGTCACCACCCTCCTCATCCGCGGCTACGACCCACTGGACGACGCCATCGACTACGGCCGCCACCTCCTCCCGCTCGTCCGCCAGGAACTCGCCCACCGCGCCGCCACCCAGGGCGCCCGCACCCCGGCAGGAACCGCCCGATGACCGACCTCCACACCGCGCCCGCACCCGCGACGGCCACCGCCACCTGGCGCCCGCCGGCTCCCGTCGCCCCGCGCGGCACCCTCGCCGTCCTGCCGGGCCGCGGCGAACACGGCCTCGTCTACGAGCGGTTCGGCCGCCGCCTCGCCGCCGACGGCTACGTCGTGCACGCCCTGGACATCACACCGGACCGGACAGCCGAGGAGATCAGCGCTGCCGTCACCGCCGGGGCGGGCACCGCCCCGACAAGCCCGCTCGTCCTCGTCGGCAGCGACACCGGAGCCCTCCAGGCCCTCCACGCGGCGGCCGAGGGCGGCCGCAACGGACTGTCCCCCGCGGGAGTGATCCTGACCGGCATCGCGCCGAGCGGCACCGAAGCACCCGGCACCGCACCCGACGGCCTCGCGGCCTCAGGCGGGACAGCCCGCACCGGCGCGCCCGGAGCGGACGACTGGGACGCCGAACTCGCTGCGCGCACCGCCTGCCCGACCCACCGCGCACGGCTCACCGACGACCGCGCCTTGATCCGCGGCGCCCTCGCCGCCCCCGTACCGGCTCACCTGACCATCGAGGCGACGACGGACCTGCCCGCCCTCGTCCTGCACGGGGCCGCCGACCCCCTCACCCCGTTGGCGCAGGCACGCGCCCTCGCGGCACGGCTGCCGCACGCCGCCCTCGGAGTACTCCACGAGGGCCTGCACGACGTACTCAACGACGCCTCGCACCGCAGCACCGCCGCCACGATCGTGCTCTGGCTCGAACGCCTGCGGACCGGTGCGGGCCTGCGCCCGGTACTCACCCTCGAAGGCCCCACCGGAAGGACCCCGGCATGACCGCCACCACCCACGGCCGCCCGCGGCCCCTGCCTGGCACCGAGGCGGCGGAGCACGCCCCGGAGGCCGAAATACTGCGCCGCACACTGCGCCGACACGCAGCAGGTGTCGTCGTGGTCACGGTCCCGGGACCGGCCGGTTTCACCGCCACGTCCTTCACCTCGGTCTCCCTCGAACCGCCCCTGGTCTCCTTCTACCTGGGCCGCACGGCATCCACCGCCGCAGCGGTACGCGCGGCCGACCGCTTCGCCGTCCACGTCCTGGGCCCGCAGAACGCCGCGCTCGCCCGGCAGTTCGCGCGCAGCGGCATCGACCGGTTCGCCGGGGTGTCCTGGACAGCGGCCGACGACGGCCTGCCCGTACTCGACGAGGCCCCGGCCTGGCTCACCGCCCGCGTGACACGCCGTCAGGCCATCGGCGACCATCTGCTGGTCGTCGGGCAGGTGGACGGCGGAGGTGGCGACGAGGGAGCCACCGGCCTCGTCCACCACGCAGGCGCCTTCGCCGCGGCCGGCACGCTCCGGCCCGGCGGCGGCGACGGGCGCGGATAAGCCGACCACCGGGGACGCATGGGTCGCCCGCGACCACGCCACGCACCGTCGATGTGTTCCGCGCCCGGTCCCGGGCGCGGAACACATCGACGGTGGCCTATTTCTCGGGGCCGTCCTCGACGAGACGTCGGAGTGAGGGGAGCAGGGCGTCGAGGTCCTGGCCGGTCCTGAAGGCGATGACCGTGGTGCCGCCGTCGGCTTCCGGCGGGGCGCCCGGTGCGGCGAAGAGGGCGAGCACTTCGCGCATGGCCTGGTCCAGCTCGGCGACCGGGTCGGCGGATTCCCCTCGGAGCCACCGGCGCAGTACGTGGTTGTGGGCGGCGACCACGTTCGCCGCCATGAGCTCGGCCCGCAGTGACGCAGACTCGGTGGGGTCGCCCATCCAGTCCGCGATGAATTCACGAAAGAGCCGCTGGTAGCGGGCCACGCTGGCGATCTCGCGATCGCGGAGCGCGGCGACCTTGCTGGTGAGCGCGTACCGCCGGCGCGCGAGGTCGCCCTCCTCGATGTAGTGCAGCAGCACCAGGCGGACGGCGTCGGAGACGGTGACCAGGGCGGTGCTGTGGCTGGAGGTGGCCAGCCGGTCACGGATCAGTTCCAGCAGCCGGTCGTGATCGGGAAAGATCACTTCTTCCTTGGACCGGTAGTGCCGGAAGAACGTCGTGCGCCCCAGCCCGGCCCGCTCGGCGATGTCATCGACCGTCGTCTGCTCATATCCGCGCTCGTCGAAGAGGGCGAATGCGGCGTCCGCGAGCCGGATCCGCGCAGGTGGCTTGCTCATGAGTGCCCATCCTTCCCTGTTCCGGGCCCCGGACGCCACTTGCCCCCGCTGGCGGTACTGAGTACCGTCATGGTGATATCGAGTACCGAGAAGGAGTCCGGCGTGGGTGCCATGGCGCAGAGCGAATCCGTCCTGCCGATCCAGCCGCTCTGTGACGGCTCGGTACGGGAGGGCTTCGCCGCGGACGCCGGGCCGGGCGCTCCGGGGGCATGTCCGTACGCCCGTGGTGTGCATCCGGCGATGACCGCCGGCCGGCCGTGGACGATGCGGCAGTACGCCGGCTTCGGCACGGCGCAGGAACCCCACGAGCGCCACCACGGACTGGTTGGCGCCGGCACCCTCCGCACGGCGCGCGACGTACGGGGCGGACACGTCCCGCACGACACCTTCTGAAAGCGATGAGCCCCGGGATGGAACAACCAGTGAGCGACACCACCATGCACACCACAGCGGGCAAGCTGGCGGATCTTCAGCGCCGTATCGAAGAGGCCACGCATGCCGGTTCCGCGCGTGCGGTGGAGAAGCAGCATGCCAAGGGCAAGCTGACCGCGCGTGAGCGGATCGATCTGCTGCTGGACGAAGGGTCCTTCGTCGAGCTGGACGAGTTCGCCCGGCACCGCGCGACCGACTTCGGGATGGCCGACAACCGGCC